>JBGTBJ010000123.1:0-111829 GCA_041749395.1 Pirellulaceae bacterium | reverse complement strand
AAAGTAGCGTCGGTATTCGCTGCTTTCTCAGAACTTTCGCGGAGCGAAAGGCGACTATTATTGCCTTCGATTAATAAATTCATAGCCTATCGGCGATAGTCGCCAAAGTCGGCCGGTCTGCATGCCATGCGGATCGTTGATGTAGCTCATGCAGGATTAGGATTCGAAAGATGGATGCGAGCACTCAGCCGAATCAAGCATCGATTGCCAAGCTGATTGCACCAGCGGTCGGTCATACTTGGATCGCAAACGAAGATGCATTGCTGGGGCATGTTGACGTCATCGACATGGACGTGCGATTTGCTGAATTGAAGTCCATTCCGATCCGTCTAAAAAACATTCCAGTCAAGACGACAGGCTTTCAATTTCCCGAATCTCCTGGTTGGGGACGACTCAGTAGCAACGTCGCGGATCCTGCAAAGAGCAAGCAAGCGGTGGGCGGCGAAGCGGGAAATTCGCTGGGAATTGATAAGAGCAAATTGCCGACGTCGATTGCCAAGAAAAAATTGACGCGCATCCAACCGCCGCGGGACATCGTCAAATTACAGGACCGACTTTATTACTTATTGCAGCCGCCGCTTGAACAGATTCTGGGCACGGATGAATTGTCCTTTCCGTTTGAGCCATTTCCTTATCAGTTTGATGGAATTGCCTTTTTGTTTCCCCGTTATGCGGCTGTGCTAGCCGACGAGATGGGTCTGGGAAAGACCATGCAGGCGATCAGCACCATGCGAATGTTGTTGTGCAGCGGAGAAGTGCGGAACGTATTACTGGTATGCCCTAAGCCTCTGGTCACGAACTGGATGCGCGAGCTGCGTGTGTGGGCACCGGAGATTCCCGTAGCGATCATCGAGGGGGACGCCAATCGCCGGCAATGGTTGTGGCGCAATCCATCGGCGCCCATCAAGATTGCCAATTATGAACTGTTGATGCGAGATCGTGAATTGGTATTGGAGGGTGGCCTTCATTTCGACCTTGTTGCGCTTGATGAAGCGCAGCGAATTAAGAATCGCAACAGCACCACCAGCGAAATCGCCTGTGCAATTCCGCGGACTCGGTCGTGGGCTTTGACGGGTACACCGATTGAGAACAGCCCGGAAGACCTCGTGGGCATCTTTGAATTTCTTTCGCCCGGCTATTTGACCAGTGAAATGGGATTGAAAGCGATGGCTCAGGCGGCCGGAGATTACATTTTGCGGAGAACCAAAGACATGGTTTTGGAGGATATGCCTCCCAAAATGTTCCGCGATGCGGATATCGATCTGACTCAAGAGCAATGGGCCACTTACGCGATGGCCGAACAGGAAGGGGTGATTCGTTTGCAGGAGATGGAAGAAGATCTGACAATTCAACATGTGTTCGAATTGGTGCTGCGTTTGAAACAGATCTGCAACTTTGATCCGCTGACGGGAGCAAGCAGCAAATTGGAACGTTTGGTCGCCGACATGGAAGAGATTTCAGCCAGCGGTCATAAGGCGATCTTGTTTAGCCAATGGGTCAATAGCATCGATCAGATGCGACCCGCGCTGGAGCGTTTTAATCCGGTCGAGTATCACGGCCGCATACCTCACAAAAAACGGGATGGCGTCATTGAGCAATTCAAACAGGATCCGAAGTGCAGCATCATTCTGATGAGCTACGGTGCGGGGAGCGTAGGACTTAATTTGCAGTTCTGCCAGTATGTCTTCCTATTTGACCGTTGGTGGAACCCTGCAATTGAGGACCAAGCCATCAATCGAGCGCATCGCATCGGTGCAGCAGGTCCTGTAACAGTGACCCGGATGTTGGCCATCAATACCATTGAACAGCGAATTGCCGAAGTGTTGGATATGAAGCGGCAGATGTTCGACGCGGTATTTTCAGCCGCCGATGCTCCCAAGTCCAATGGTCTAACGCGAGACGAAATTTTTGGATTATTTAATTTAAAGACACCTCGCGGGCCAATTTCTAAAGCATCTTAAGCAACTCGCTCTTGACCCGTCACTCAATTCGAATTAGACGTAGAATTCAGGCGGTTTGAATTTCCCTCTCGTTTGGCTTTCTTGCCCGCTGGAGGCTGCGATGCCTGAAGATGCACCCTTGGATGCTGGTTGCTCAAAGCGATCAGTTCTGGATCGGTTCCTAACCGGAATCTCGGAGTCGGTGTTTCATAGTCGACTGGGAGTAGTCGACGTGCAACTGGTAGATTATCTCAGCGACCTATTGCTCCGTTTTGTACGGCTCGATGGAGTTCATCGCGTTCGCCGCAGCAGTGGCGTTCCAGCGACGGAAGTCTATGAGATGTTGCTGGAAGGCCAAAAACGCATTGGTTTGGCCCGACGCGACGTTCATCGCCACATTGGCGACTTCACGCTTTTCTGGTCGGGAGTCTATCCAGAGAGCTTGAGGCGGACCCATGGCGACGAATTGAGCGATGCGTTTATGGATTATTGTCGTCAAGGTAAGCGTGCTTACGCGATTGCTGCCGACATTGAGGGTGACGAAAAACGCCCCCCTGGCGAGCTTTTGCGGCGACTCAGCGATCAATTCGATCTCTGTGCCTATGGGTTGCGGGAAATTCGCAGGGCCTGGGAAGAGCGAGATGAGGGCCATTCGGGTGGACTACTAATCTCGTAGCTTTATACCGCTTTGAATTCCCTTCGTTGACGTTTTAGAGCAAGGATTCTTACAATCCGGCTGCTGGGCATGGCGATTATGATGCTGTGCCCAGCGTTTTGTTGCTCCATAACGCATTCAGTCCGTCCTCAGCGAAGGGAAACCTCAGAATGTCGCAGTCCGCCCACGGGCATCTCGACCACGTCCTCAACGAAGTCCGTCGCTTTCCCCCTTCGGCCGAGTTTACCTCCCGCGCCGTGATACAAAGCCAAGAACAGTACGAAGACCTGTATCAGCGCGCCGCTTCGGACCCAGACGCATTTTGGGGGCAAGAAGGCGCTGAGCATTTGCACTGGTTCGAACCGTTTGAAAAAGTCTGTCAGTGGGAGATGCCACACGCGCAATGGTTTGTCGGTGGCAAGACAAATGCCAGCTACAACTGTTTGGATCGAAACGTCGCTGCCGGGCTGGGGGATCGACGCGCTATCGTTTGGGAAGGCGAACCGGGTGATCAACGGACACTGACCTACAACGAATTATTGCAAGAAGTCTGCCGAGCTGCCGGTGCGCTGCAGGAGCTGGGAATTGGCGTTGGCGATGTAGTCAGTATCTACATGCCAATGACGCCCGAATTAATCATCTCGATCTTGGCTTGCGCCCGAATTGGGGCAGTGCACTCTGTCATTTTCGCAGGCTTCAGCGCCGAAGCCATATCGGAGAGAAATAACGATGCAAAAGCCAAACTAGTCATCACGGCCAATGGTCTTTATCGCCGCGGCAAAGTGTTACCGCTCAAGCAAACGGTTGACGAAGCCTTATTAAAATCGACTACGGTGACAAAGTGCTTGGTACTGGAACGAGTCAAAGATATTGCGACACCCATGACGGAGGGGCGAGATCATTGGTGGCATGAATTAGTTGATGCCCAGCCCGATCATTTCCCCGCGAAACCGCTGGATAGCGAAACGAGCCTGTTCATTCTTTATACCTCCGGTAGCACGGGCAAACCGAAAGGAATTCGGCACACTACGGCCGGTTATCAACTGTGGGCGAAGAGAACGTTTCAATGGGTATTTGATCATCGAGACGACGACGTTTATTGGTGCACTGCCGATTGTGGTTGGATTACTGGGCACAGCTATGTGGTGTATGGGCCGCTAGCCGCAGGCGCTACCTGCATGGTCTACGAGGGAGCACCTGATTTTCCGCAGCAAGATCGCTTTTGGGACATTATTGAAAGGCATAAAGTCACCATTCTCTACACGGCTCCCACGGCCATTCGCGCATTTATTAAATGGGGCGACGAGCATGTCGACAAGCATGACTTGAGCTCGCTACGGTTACTCGGATCTGTAGGTGAGGGGATCAATCCAGAAGCTTGGATTTGGTACCACAACAAGATTGGTGGTGGCCGTTGTCCCATTGTGGATACTTGGTGGCAAACGGAGACCGGGGGCATCATGATGAGCCCCTTGCCGGGGATCACTCCGACCAAACCAGGTTCTTGTACGCGGCCGCTGCCGGGAGTTATTCCCGCAGTGGTTGATGACGAGAGCCATTTCATGGGTGTCGACGAAGGTGGCATGCTTTGTATCAGCAAACCGTGGCCTGGCATGTTGCGAGGCATTTGGGGAGATGAACAACGTTATGTCGAGCAATACTGGACGACCATTCCGGGCATGTATTTGACTGGCGATAACGCGCGCTGTGACCCGGATGGTTATTACTGGATCATGGGCCGGATCGACGATGTGATCAACGTGGCTGGGCACCGGCTCAGCACGATTGAAGTGGAAAGCGCACTCGTTAGCCATCCGGCGGTCTGTGAAGCTGCCGTGGTGGGTCGGCCTCATGACATTAAGGGTCAAGGCATTACAGCGTTCGTGACCATTCGCGATGCGGAACCGAACGAGGCACTGCGGGATGCGCTACGAAAACACGTGCGAAAAGAAATCGGAGCGCTGGCGCAACCCGATGATGTGAGATTCACGACAAGCCTGCCAAAAACTCGCAGTGGAAAAATCATGCGGCGACTGCTTCGCGATATTGCCGCTGGTCGCGATGCCTCGGGAGACACCTCGACGCTAGAAGACTTTAGCGTGCTGGCGCGACTCCGCAACGAGGAAGACTAGTTGGTTGTCGTGAAATCAAGCATCCTTTTCGTGCCGGCGGAAGACTGCAACGACGTCTTCCACTGGCACCACGAAGAGCTGGTTGTCGTGTTCCAAGTCAACTGGAATTGCGTTCTTGGGGTGAAAAAGAATTTTGTCGTATTGTCGGAGCGGAACATCTTCGTCGTTTTCAACTTCGACACTGATAGTGACTATACGTCCGGTGATCGTTGGTATCTCGGCCGCGTCTGGGAGGGCAATCCCCCCTCGTGTTTCCCGTTTGGGTTCGTCCTTGCGCACCAAAACGCGAGCACCGATGGGCTCGACGTATTCATTGGGAACTGATTTTTTTGCCATTTGCCGATTGCGATAATTGGGATAACAGGCGTAGGTAAAATGTACTGGCATGACGGAAGTCAAAAATTCGTCGCGAGCACTCTTTGGCGTGAAGGCTAGCCAGGGAACGATTCGTGCGGCAAGGGGGGGCGGAGAGAAATGTTCCCATGTTGGGCTTGCGTAAGCAGCGAATACTGGCATACTAGCCGGTTTTCCCCACCAAGTGCTGCGCGTTCACTATGATACGCTTTTAACAGGCGTCTTTTACCTGAACGCAGTTTCATTTCAACGTTTTGAGAATTTTGAGGATCCGATGACCGACGTGCTACACGTGGAGCTGCGTGAGCAGACTGGAACTGCCGCCACCCAACGTCTCCGCAAAGCTGGGCGTACGCCTGTAGTGCTGTACGGTCACGGCGAGGGCAATCTCCACCTATCCGTTGCCACTACGGAAGTTGCGACCTTGTTGCGGCATCATGGCAAGACCGTCCAGCTGGATGGTGCATCGAATGATCACGCACTGATCAATGAGCTTCAGTTCGACCCATTGGGCATTGAAGTATTGCATTTAGATTTGGTTCGGGTCAATTTGCAAGAGAAAGTCACGGTCACCCTTCCTATTCATATTCACGGTGAAGCGGCCGGTTTGCGTCAGGGCGGAATTCTGTTAGAAAACGTGCACGAAGTTGTCGTGCGATGTCTGGCTAACTCGATTCCTGAATCAATCGGGCTACAAGTTTCGGGACTGGAAGTGGGTCAAAGTGCGACCGCTTCGCAGTTGGAATTGCCTGAGGGTATGGAATTAGTAACACCTGCGGACACCGTTTTGGTCCACATCGAAGTGCCTAAGGGTGCGGATGCGGATGCGACAGCCGTTGCAGGGGAACCAGAAGTCATTGGGAAACGTGCAAAAGACGAACAAGAGGCCTAATGAGTTCTGTGAATTGATGCCATGAAGTTAGTGGTTGGCCTGGGGAATCCAGGAACTCGTTATGCGGAAACTCGACATAACGTCGGATTCATGGTGGCAAGCAAGTTGCTGAAAATGGTTGGCGCCAGTGGGGCGAAAACAAAGTTCAGCGGTGAGCTTGCAGAAGGGATTGTTAGCGGGCAAAGGGTTGCGATTCTTTGTCCTGGAACGTTTATGAATGCCAGTGGCCAAAGCGTACGCCAGGCTCTGGATTACTATAAAATATCACCGGCTGAAGTGCTGGTAATTTGCGACGACTTAAATTTACCATTGGGCCAACTTCGTATTCGAGGCAAAGGTTCCAGTGGCGGTCAGAAAGGCTTGGCCGATATTATTCGACTTCTGGGTACTGAAGATGTGCCCCGATTGAGAATTGGTATCGATCCCGCTCCTCCCGGTTGGGATGTGGCCGATTACGTGCTGAGCAAGTTTAAGAGAAGCGAACAGGATGAACTGGAACGGTCGACAGAGGACGCCGCATATGCGGCCATTTTGTGGGCCACTCAAGGGATTACTGTTTGCATGAATCATCACAACGTCAAGAAACCTACGAAGTAGCGATCAATTCAGGAGTACGGAAAACGTGGCGCGGAATGTTTATGAATGCTTGTTCATCCTTGACAGTAACCGATACGCGCGCGATCCGGGTGGCGTCAGCGGTACGATCCCCGAGATGATCGAAGCGCTGGACGGCACTATCCTTGCCAACCGGCTTTGGAACGAACAAAAATTGGCCTACCCTATCGATGGCCATATCAAGGGCACCTATTGGTTGACCTACTTTGAAATTGAAAGCACACGGTTGACTGAACTCGATCGTGCCTGCCATTTGAACGATGCCGTAGTCCGGCAAATGGTTCTGAAGATTGATCCGCGATTGGTAGAGGCCATGGTCTCTCACGCTCGTGGTGAAGCCGTTCAGCCCATCGTCTCCGAAGGGGACGAAGCGACCGAAGCCGTTGAAACAGCCGAAGTTGCAGTAACTGAAGCTGAGTAATTGATTCGTAGAGCGGAGTATTACCCATGGCCAGCTACAACCGCGTTATCCTCATGGGCAATATGACCCGGGATGTCGAGCTGAAGTATACCGCTGGTGGTACTCCCGTTACGGATATTACGCTCGCGGTCAATGATCGAAGAAAAAACTCTCAAGGCGAGTGGGTCGATGAAACGACGTTTGTCGATGTCACCCTTTGGGGGAGAACCGCGGAACTTGCCGGTGAATACCTTGGCAAAGGGTCACCTTTGTTGGTAGAAGGACGCCTCAAGTTAGACACATGGGAATCGGAAGGTCAAAAACGCTCGAAATTGCGAGTCGTTTGTGATCGGATGCAATTCGTCGGTGGACGTGAGGGAGCTCCTGCTGGTGGTGATGCAAATGACGGAGGAGGCGGCTCGCAAAGCAGGCCTAGCCCCGGTCGTGGCGCTGCCATCGCTCACGAAAATGTCGATGATTACAATCCCCTTCCTCCTCCCGCACGCCGAGAAGCACAGCCAACCGGTGGTGGAGCAGGTTATGACGATGAAGATATTCCGTTCTAACTCGTAAAGCCATTTTTGCCTAATATTGTTTCACTGACAGTCGATTACGAAGCTCATTCCATGACCCAATCCGCTACTACCTCCAGTAAGCATCAACGTGCCCACAAGCGTTTGCCACGTGGCAAGCAAGGTGGCGTTCAATTGCTGCTGATTCACAATGTCGAACACCTTGGCAAACAAGGGGAATTGGTTGAAGTCAAGCGCGGCTACGCGCTCAACTACCTACTCCCTCAAGGGCTCGCAACTGTTGCTACCGATCACCATCGCCGCATGATCGAGAAACACCGCGAGAAACTTCGCTTGGTTGAACTCGAACGCCTCAAACAATATCGCTTGCAAGCTGATGAAATCGGCAAACAATCGATCACCATTGAAGCAAATGCCAACGACGAAGGGCACCTCTACGGTAGCGTGGGAGCTCATGAAATCGTTGATTCCTTGCGTCAACAAGGCATCACTTTGATGCAGGATCAAGTTCGGCTTCAAGGTCCTCTGAAAGAATTGGGACTCTATACCGTTCGCATTCATTTGCACAGCGAAGTAGAAGCTGACTTGAAAGTCTGGGTTGTTCCCACTGCAACCGCTGGCTAGTTGACTCACTTCGCAAAAACTTGCCCGGGGCTGTGGCGGAACTGGCAGACGCGCTAGACTTAGGATCTAGTACCGTAAGGTGTGCAGGTTCGATTCCTGTCAGCCCTATTTTTCTTCTTCTAAAACCCGCGGCTGGCGGGTTTCTATTAACGTGACATTACGTTCGCGCTTTAAACACGGAGTATTTGGATGGCCAAGATACTTTCAGTGCGTCGAGCCAATCCAAGTGACTATGAAGAACTTGGTCGAGTCATGTACGATTCCGTTCGCAATGGTTCCAGTCTGTATTCCGATGCGGAGCGAGCCGCATGGGTGCCAATGCCCCGTGTCGGTTCCGAGTGGAACGCTAGGCTGCAAAATCAAATCATTTTCCTAGGTGAGACGGGGCAAGAGGTATTAGGTTTCATAAGCCTGGCATCCAAAGGCTACATTGATTTTGCCTACATTCGACCCTCTGCGCGCGGCACTGGTCTGTTTCGCAAGTTGTATGATGCGATCGAGTCGACAGCGATCGAGTCGCGTGTGACATTGCTTTGGGTGCATGCCAGCTTGATGGCGCAGCCTGCATTCGCGGCGATGGGATTCTCGGTCGTTCAAAGAGAGACGGTTCATATAGGTGAGTCATCGTTGGATCGATTTGTCATGGAGAAAGTTTTACACGGACCGCATCCTACAAGTTCAGTTTGATTCCATTCCCAAGAGCGCTGATTTGAACGATCCCATCCAGCCGTCTAGCCTCTCGTTTTCTCCGGTAATTTTGGGGCTTTGGCCAATTGCTGGGATAACCACGGTGGATACCGATCCCATGCAAAGTCGGCTGACGATGGAGTCTGCGTACGCGAGGGGGGTAACCACATTTGATACCGCTTTTAGCTATGGATATGACGGCGAAAGCGATCGCCTACTGTCGGAGCTGATCAGTGCTCGCCGATCGCAATTTCAAGTGATCAGCAAGGTTGGCCAGCGATGGAATAGCGACCGGCAACGGGTTGTTGATTCATCACCGGCAACGATGTTGGCTGATGCTGAAGTGAGCTTACGCAGGCTGAACACTGACTACGTGGATTTGATGATGCTGCACAGTGTGGACCCTGCCGTGGACGTGCGTCGTTCTGCAGAAGCATTGGTAGAAATGCAGCGTAGAGGATGGGTTCGTCAGGTAGGAGTGTGCACCAACAGCATTGAAGAGCTAGACCGTTTTGTTGAGGTCATAGTGCCTCGCGCTGTACAGCTTCCGCTGAACTTGTTGCAGCAAGATAGCCTTAGGGAATTAATACCTTGGGCCCTTCAGCACCAGGTCGATGTGCACGTTTATTGGGTATTAATGAAGGGCATTTTGGCAGGGTCCATCGGACCCAACCATCAATTTCCAACAGGCGATTCACGTCCAAAATACGATGTATATCAGGGGGAACTGAGACAAAAGACCCATCGTTTGGTCGAGCGACTTCAGCAAATTGGTGTGGAGTGCGGAATGACGGTAGCTCAAATGTCCATTGGCTGGGCCCTTTCTCAACCGGGTGTCACAGCGGCACTGATCGGTGCAAAACGCCCGCCACAGATTGAGGAAACCGCATCGAGCCGACCACTTTCCGCGAAAATTCTAGCGCAGATCGATGAGTCCTTGGCTGAACTGAACTAAAATCGAAGCAGCCCAAACGATGGGTCTTGTTTAGTTTTCTTATCGAGGACGGGAGATCGAGCTGATGGTACATCGACGACAGTTCTTGCAGTGGTCCACCTTGGCAGCAACGACGTGCCTAGCATCTCGTTCATTTGCCTGGTTACCTGAAAATCATCGCTATCGAAAGCAGTTGGGCTTGCAGTTGTACACATTGCGTAACCAATTGACTGAAGACCGCGCGGGTACTATCGCCAAGGTTGCTGCAGCCGGTTACTACCAAGTGGAATTAATGGATGCTTTTCAGGGACAGGAGATTGCCAACTTAGCCAAAGAACATGGCCTTGCCGTGACGAGTGCATTTCTTGACTGGCGAACGGTGGTGACGCCAAACGAGGATGGTGTGCCGCCACTCGACGAAGTAATTGAAGATGCGAAAGAAATTGGCTTGAAGTACTTAGTCTTTGGCTATGTTGGCAAAGGCCACCGTGAGACCATGGAGCATTTCCAGAACATTGCAGAACGAGCAAACACTGTCGGCGAAAAAGTTACAGCGGCTGGTATGAAATTGTGCTACCACAATCATTCCTTCGAATTTCAACCATTGACTCCAGAGACGAATGGATACGAGGTCCTGCAAGAGCGCTTTGATCCGAAGTTCGTTTCTTTTGAGCTCGATGTATTTTGGGCGGCAGTGGGTGGATGGAGCCCAATCGAGACATTGCGGCGATTAGGCGATCGCGTCACACAATTGCATTTGAAAGATGTAAAGCCGGGAACGGGCACTATCTACGACGAGGGCATGGTTCCCGAAAACGCATTTCAGGAAGTTGGTGATGGATCCATCGACTTTAGAGAGTTACTCAAGTTGGCTGAAGAGCTGGGCGTGGATCAATGCCATGTCGAACAAGATCAATCACCCGCGCCGCTCGACTCGATCGTTCAAAGCCACCGGTACATGAGAGATCTCGATTTGTAAGAACGAGTACCTTAGGTAATGATTTCGTGCAGTACTCTACTGGGCTCGACGCCAGTCAAGCGGGCGTCGAGTCCCTGCATTTTTGCAGAGAATCGTTCGTGATCAATTCCTAGTAGATGCAGCAGGGTCGCGTGAAAATCGCGAATCGAAGTTGCCTGTTCGACGACATTGAAACCGAAATCATCGGTGGCACCCCACGACATACCTCCACGAATTCCGCCACCCGCCATCCAAAGGCTGAACGCTTTTCCATGATGGTCGCGGCCGTAGTTGTTGCGATTGGCACCACCTTGCGCATAGACGGTGCGTCCAAATTCTCCGCCCCAAATAACGAGTGTATCGTCCAGCATTCCACGCTGTTTAAGATCGGCTACCAGGGCAGCGGAAGCTTGATCAACATCTCGACAGAGGATCGGCAACCGTGAATCGAGACCACCGTGATGATCCCAGCCACGGTGATAAAGCTGGATGAATCGAACGTCTTTCTCAGCCATTCTTCTCGCCAGAATACAGTTGCGGGCAAAGCTGCCAGGCGTCTTCGACGATTCCCCATACATGGAAAAGGTCTCTTCACTTTCACTGGAGAGATCAACAAGCTCCGGTACAGCAGTCTGCATGCGAAACGCCATCTCGTATTGTGCAATTCGCGATTCGATTTCAGGGTCACCGGCAACCGCCAATTGGGCTTCATTCAATTTCCGAATACCATCCAGCATCAGCCGTCGTCTCGCGCGCGAAATACCGTCGGGGTCTGACAAATAGAGTACCGGCTGGCTTCCTCCTCTCATCAGGACTCCCTGGTGCTTACTCGGTAAAAATCCAGAACCCCAAAGTCGACTGAGCAACCCCTGGTCAGGCCCTCCTTCGCTGGGAACCGAGTTCATCACCATAAAGGCTGGCAGATTTTCATTCATGCTGCCGAGCCCATAATCTATCCAGGCACCAATGCTGGGTCGCCCAGGAATTTGATTCCCTGTTTGAAACAGAGTGATCGCCGGGTCATGGTTAATGGCTTCGGTAACCATTGAGCGAACCACACAAATATCGTCGGCAATTTTTTGTGTGTGCGGTAACAAGTCTCCAATCCATTGGCCACTTTCACCACATTGCGAAAAACCAAATTTGGAAGGTTGAATGGCTAGTCTTGCTTGTCCCGAGACCATGCCAGTAATGCGCTGTCCCTGACGCACGGAGTCAGGAAGGTCGGCATCGAACATCGCATCCAGGCCGGGCTTTGGATCGAGCAAGTCAAGGTGCGACGGTCCTCCCGATTGAAACAGAAAGATAACTCGCTTCGCTCGTGGGGCAAAATGGGGTAGCGCGGCTAACGTTGCTTGCGCGACACTGGAATCTTTATTTTCAGCACGTAAATAGGTTGAAGTAGTTAGTTCGCTTGCAGCTATGGCACCAATGCCAAAAGCGAGTCGCGACAACAATTCACGACGTGTTGTGGGTTGATGAAAACGATGGCATTCGGACGGGTTCATGGATATACGATTCATTTTACTAGTCCTTGGTCATCGTTTCGTCGAGGTTCATGATCATGCTTGCTACAGCGACCCAGGCTGCACGAGTGGCAGAGTCAATCGTGGGAACTTGTTCTTTGAGCAATTGACATGCTTGCTCAGGTTCTTCGATGAAGCTCTCTGTTAGTGCTCGGTGAGATTCTTCTAGTACTAGCAATTCTTCTGACGTTGCTTTTCGGCCAGTCGCTGCCACAAATCCATATTGCAATGCGAGCGAAGAATCGGGTCCTTGATCACTGCTGCCAGCCTGCATCATTCGTTCCGCCAACCCGCGTGCTGCTTCCAGCATCGCGGGTTCATTCATAAGCACCAGCGATTGCAGGGGAGTATTGGTAATGACACGTCTCGCCACACAAAACTCACGATCCGGCGCATCAAAGATGTTAAGCACCGGGAATGGAACGGTCCGTTTCCAAAATGTGTAGACGCTTCGCCGAAAGAGATCGTCTCCTTCACTGGTTCCCCACTTCGTTCCTTCATAAGGAGCGTCGACTACGATTCCACGATAGAGATCCTCAGGTTGCCAAGGGTAGACGCTTGGACCACCTGTCCTATGGCGGAGCAAACCTCCCACATTTAGCAAATGGTCACGCAGGGATTCTGCCGGCAAACGATAGCGCGGACCTCTTGCCAGCATGCGATTCTCAGGGTCCAGCGTGGTCAACTCGCCATGGTTGTCGCTGCGTTGACGATACGTCTCAGAGAGTACAATTTGTTTGATTAGTTTTTTAGTATCCCAACCCGATTCCACAAATTCACAGGCTAGCCAATCCAGCAATTCGGGATGGGCTGGGTACTCTCCTTGATATCCAAGGTCCTCGGACGATTTGACCAGCCCCGTGCCAAATAACTGTTGCCAGACACGATTGACGGCTACGCGCGAAGTGAGCGGATGATTGGGTTGCGTGAGCCATTGAGCCAAGCCAAGACGATTTCTAGGAGCATTGTCGGGCCACGGCAATGAGATCGCAGCGGGAACATCAGGTGTTACCTTTTCTTGCGGAGATTGATACTGGCCGCGGAGCAATACAAAAGTCTCTCGTGATGTTGCGTTATCTTGCATGACCATCGTTGTGGGCACGTTTCGCATCAGCGCGGCCTTGTCGCGTACCAGTGCCTCGCGAGTCTGCCAAACTTGTTGATACTCGGCGTTTGCCAAGGGGCTGGAATTCGAACGAAGATGCAGTTGCACCGCGTTTCTTATTCGAACAGGAGAATCCTCAGACAATTGCATTAGCCCGGCCATTCGCTGTTGATCGATGGAGTCTACAAGTTGCGATGCATCGACCGCGGCTGCATACCAGCGAGGATTTGCGAAGGGAATATTGCTCCATCGCGAATCGGGGCCCTGTTCGCTGGCGAGTCGCGGAGGAGCGGGGTGACGAATAGAATCTCGCGAGTTAAATCCGTCGATCAAGGTCCGCATCAGTGCTTGTTCACCGTTGATTGCCACCGTCAGCCCGAGCGCACTGCCCGAGCCATCGAAGCTGACAAGCAGGTGACACCATTGATCGGCTTCCATGGCGGAAAGGGACTGAGCTTGCATGGCATAAGCTGGCCATCGCGACCCCAATTGCACTGTCACATTTCCATTTTCCGTAACCTCGATCGCTAAGCCTCGGCCGTATCCAGAGGACGAAGGGTCATCCGTTCGGTTCATCGACGAGACAACGATGGCAGGGGCACCGTTCCACCGCATCCATGTTGTAAAAGTCCACGCCTTGCTCGGCGTAGCTATTGCATCAACAAGTTCCCACTCGATACTCGATTCAGCGTCTTGCAAGGCAAACGACTTGCCATAGGGAGTGTCGTTGACAAGCACCGCGCCTTGGATGCGTAGAGGAATGCTATCCTCGGCAGGTGTAAGGTTAGAACTGGCATCCGGTGATACAGCGATAGAGGTCAAAGGCTTGTTGAGCAACTCCGCTGACGTTGGCAGCACATCGGCTTCGATTGCAACAAGTCGCTCAGATGCCAATGCGATGCTGCGATCCATTTCTGCAATGGATTGCAATTGAGATTGCGTGGGCGTTTGAACAAGTGGGAAGGCATTTTTGTCTCGTCCATCTTCTCCCACTTCGTCGACCTGATTGAAGAATGCAAAGAGGCTATAGAAGTCTTTTTGAGTGACAGGATCAAACTTATGGTCGTGACACTTCGCACATTCCAGTGTGAGGCCAAGAATTCCGGTGCCCAAAGTGCGAACTCGATCGACAA
This sequence comes from Pirellulaceae bacterium, assembly GCA_041749395.1. GTDB lineage: Bacteria > Planctomycetota > Planctomycetia > Pirellulales > Pirellulaceae > Laterigemmans. The sequence goes on along the minus strand of JBGTBJ010000123.1, from coordinate 97,341 downwards.
CGTACTCCACTCGATACTCTTCGCCGATAATTCCTCCCTCCGAGTTGATGCCATGATTGCGGCAAAATCCGGTAGCGATGAGGTCATCAAGAGTTGGATTGGGAAGCAAGTCCCCGGCTAGTTGCTTCGTGATGAACTGATCGTAGGGCAAATTGTTGTTGTAGGCGTCGATCACCCAATCACGCCAACGCCACATGGACCGCGTCGAGTCGTTATTGAATCCGTGAGTATCGGCATATCGTGCCACATCCAACCAATCTTGCGCCATCCTTTCGCCGTACCGAGGAGAAGCGAGAGCGCGATCAACAGCTTCATCAAAGGCTACTTCACCATTGGCCTCCACTTGTTGACGAAATTCTTCCAACTCCGCTGGCGATGGGGCGAGTCCGGTCACATCTAAACTCATGCGACGAAGCCATTTTTCTGGACTGGTTCGATCCGCAGGTGTGACGCCTCTGGCCAGCCAATCTCTTTGCAGCAATTGGTCGATCGGGTTGGTGCTAGATAGCGCTCGTGGTGGATCACTGAGGGTGTCTGTGGTGGTAGCCTCTGCAGCATCCGCAGTGGTGCTCAAGTCAATTTTCACAGGGGCTTGAAACGCCCAATGGCTGTCGTACTTTGCACCCTGTGCAATCCACTCATGGATCAATTGACGCTGTTGTGCGGACAACACTCGATGTGAGGTGGGTGGTGGCATCAAAAGATCAGGATCGTCAGCTTCTATTCTGGCAATCACTTGGCTTGCTTGAGGATCATTGGGCACGATCGCAAAATATCCGTCTCGATCGGCGAATGCCGCAGTGCTAACGTCCAAGCGAAGGTCGGCTTGGCGGTGTTTTTCGTCGAAGCCATGACAGTAAAAACAGTTCTCCGAAAGGATCGGCCGAATGTCTTTGTTGTAGCTGAGAGGTGGTAATTCATCAGCATGAAGGCTGCAAGTTACCCACGACTGCGTGACACAACACATCAGCACTATCCCGAAGAATGACCAGGCAAACGTCGGAGGTGCAACGTAACAACGCAAAGATGGAGTGTTCCGGAGATGCATAAGGACACTAAGGGTGGGACGTCGGAACTGGAAGGCAGGTCTGGATAATGCTACTCATTTTCCTTCAACATCCGGTTACAAGCAAGTCCGCAAACACCAGGCCGTTGCGATGCACTTTTCGCTGGGGCTATCCCTGCACGCTCGTTAAGTGGGATATTCGAGGCATGATTAATCAAGTATTTGAGGCCTGTGAGCGAGTGCATGCGCGAGATGGATACGATTCGAATGGAAAAGCAGCCAATGGAGCGGCGACTTTTGTTGCTGGTGATTGCCTACGGTGCGTTCGTGAGCTTAGGGCTTCCTGACGCGGTCACCGGAGTAGCTTGGCCGAGTCTACAACAAGATTTTGGTTTGGAGCCCAGTTTTTTTGGTTGGATTTTGTTGGGATTGTGCTGCGGTTATTTTACATCGGGCATGCTTGCGGGTCGCTTGCAAAGTGAACTTGGGATTGGTGGATTGCTGTCGGCGAGTTGTTGTTGTGTCGCTTTGGCGATGGCGGGGAACTCGCTCTCCCAACATGCAACTCTGTTCGTAGTTTATGGATTGCTGTGGGGGCTGGGGTCCGGCGGTATTGACTCGGCGCTTAATGCGTACGCGGCAAATCATCTACCTACCCGTCACATGAGTTGGTTGCACGCGTGCTACAGTTTAGGCGCATCATTGGGTCCGCTGGTAATGTCATCAGCGATCGTTCATTTGCATTCTTGGCGCTGGGGGTATGCGTCGGTATCGGTGGCGATGCTCGTCATGATGACGCTGTTCTTAACCACGCAAAGGCTGTGGAAGACACCGCAGGAGGAACGCCCCAAGGAGCTGCAGCAATCGGACAGAGTCTCTATTGGACAGCTCTTTCGCTTGCCCATCGTTTGGCTTCAGGTACTTTTGTTTTTTGTCTACACAGGCTTAGAAGCGTTGCTTGGGCAGTGGGGTTATACATTGTTGACACAATCACGCTCGATCACTGAAGGTTGGGCCGCTTTCTGGGTAAGTGCTTATTTTCTTGGCATTGGACTCGGACGCATTGTCAGCGGATTTATAGTGGTTCGAGTGGGACTCAATCGCATGATTCGATGTTCAACGATAGGAGCAGTGTTGGGTACGGGCTTGTTATTCATCGTGCCAAACCCTTGGGTTAGCTGCATTGCCTTTCCCTTCATTGGCCTGAGCCTCGCGGCAATATTTCCATCGTTGATGTCTCGAACCCCTGAGCGTCTCGGAGCAAAGGTCGCCTCGTATGCGATTGGCTACCAGATTGCAGCCGCCACGCTAGGAGTAGCAGTCGTTCCCGGATTGGTTGGATTGATATTGCGTCCCATGGGAACGGAAAGCATTGCCTACGTCGGTTTTTGTGCCGCACTCGCGCTGTTGTCGTTACACGAGTCGGTCTTATGGAAGTTCGATCGGATCGGCCGATTGTAAAACGTTAAAGGCGGAGGGCTATCTAACGAACCTGCATTGAGGGTGGGTCGCATTCTCATGGCGCTTCGGCAACAATCATGGCTCATTGAAACGTGTTTACCTTTCGCGCAATCCGAAGCTTGCCAACATGCCCGAGTTATTGGCTCAGCATCTCGCTAAGAGTTATCCGACTCCAACTGAGCCGTTGGAGGTCCTGCGGGATGTCTCTTTAAGCTTGGAACGAGGGCAGAGTGTCGCCATTGTGGGTCCAAGTGGAAGTGGTAAGAGTACGCTGCTGAATCTTCTCGGTACGCTTGATCACCCCACATCGGGATCCTTCGAGTTAGCTGGGACAAATCCGCAGCAATTGAGCGAGGGAGCGTTAGCGCGATTTCGCAACGAGCACATCGGTTTTATCTTCCAGGATCATCATCTGTTGCCTCAATTGACGGTCTTGGAGAATGTTTTGGTACCGGCATTGGCGAGCGGTCGCCCCGGTCCACAAGCATTGGCGCGAGCCAAATTCTTGTTAGAACGTGTTGGCCTGAGCGATCGGCTAACCCATGTACCCGGAGAGCTCTCTGGGGGGCAGAAAGAGCGTGTAGCGGTGGCTCGTGCACTATTGAACAAGCCTACGCTGATCTTGGCCGATGAGCCCACAGGTAACCTTGATCGGCACAGCGCACAGCAAATAACGGAGCTGTTGCGCGAGTTACAACACGAAGATGAGGCGATTTTGGTCGTGGTGACGCACAGCCAAACGTTGGCGGAACAGTTAGATACCTGCTACGAACTACTGGACGGAATGTTACGCATCTCGTAGATTCCAAAAAACTTTTTCGACGATTCAGCGATTTGCTATAATGTCGCTGCGAAATCGGACTTGACCAATTTTGGCAATTGGCTGACACTTTTCGGCGGTGCGCAGGATGTGCTGCAATCAGCCGCTTTTCGTAGCGGATGGTTGGCGAGTTTGGAAGTCATTCAACTTTGATTGCGACGATGTACCAGAGGGTGCATTGAAGATGAAAGGGGAATTCCTTCCGAGCAGGAATTCCATGAAGGAGTTGTGGGTGTCTTTTACCGCGGATTTTGATCTAAAAGAGCGAGTGCGGTCGGCCGTCAACTTGGTTGATGTGGTTGGCCAGCAATTGCAATTGCGTCGCCAAGGACGCAATTATGTCGCCCTTTGTCCGTGGCATGATGATCGTCGTCCCAGCATGATGATCAATGAAGAACGTCAGACTTGGCGATGCTGGGTTTGCAATGTCGGTGGCGACGTCTTTAGCTATGTTATGAAACGAGACGGTGTTTCATTTCCAGAAGCGATGCAATTTCTGGCAGAAATGGGGCGTGTGCCACTAGAGGACATGCACCAGGGAAAACCGGCCGAGCCGGGCAGCAAAGATGATAAATCAACATTGATGTCAGCGGTCCGTTGGGCCGTGGATCAATTCTATGCCTGTCTTCAAGAATCACCTGAGGCGGAGACCGCACGCGATTACATGGTATCGCGTGGAATCACGGCAGAGAGTCGGCAGTTATTTCGACTGGGCTATGCGCCAGAGAGCTGGGATTGGTTATTGTCGCGGGCCATGAAAGCTGGCTTCAGCGGCGACGTCATGCACGCCTGTGGATTGGCCGTGCCGCGAAAAACCGGGTCCGGCTTTTACGATATGTTTCGTGATCGCTTGATTTTTCCAATTTTTGATTTGCAAGGTCGACCCATTTCTGTGGGAGGTCGCGTCTTGCCCGGGGGTGAAGACAAAGGGGGCAAGTACATCAATGGACCCGAAACGCGTTTATTCTCCAAATCACGTCAGCTCTACGGACTCAGCTTAGCGCGCGATAGTATCGTCCGTCAAAATCGCGTCATGGTGATGGAAGGATACACGGATGTGATTGCAGCGAGGCAAGCAGCAATTGAACCCATTGTGGCTGTACTAGGGACGGCCCTTGGTGAATCCCATATTCAAATCCTTAAGCGTTTTGCGGAAACCGTCGTGTTGGTCTTGGATGGAGACGCCGCGGGACAAAAGCGCGCTGATGAAGTGCTAGAACTTTTTGTAGGGGCAAACGTGGATCTCCGGGTGTTAACCTTGCCCGATCAACAGGATCCCGCCGACTATTTGCGTTTGCAGGGAGCCGAAGCTTTCGAAGCTTTCGAAGCTTTGGTTGCCAGTGCACCCGACGCCATTGATCACAAGCTGCAGAGATTGACTGAGGGAATCGATGTAGCTCACGATACGCATCGAGCGGCAACTGCCATGGAAACCATGTTGGGTATCCTTGCTCAATCGCCCATCGATATTGCCGACCTTCGACTGCAGCAAACTTTAGTACGATTAAGTCGTACATTTATGATCCCTTTGCCACATATTGAGAAGCGATTCGTCGAGCTGAGAAGAAAGCGTCAAAGTGCCGCGAGTCGCGGCGCTCGCATCGCAAAGGCACCATCGGAAGTCGTGCAAAATAAGCAACCAAGTGGAACAGAGCTGAGGATTCCCGCAGGTTGGAACGGAGCCGATGAGGACAACGATTATGAACCGGAACTAAACGATTTCTCTACGGCGACTTCCCCAGTCGCCACCACCAAGCGCGCGGATGATGCGATTATTGGACTGGATAGAAATTTATTTGAAATAATCATCGAGCGTCCTGATTTGATTGGTCAGGTGGTCGAAGTTGTCCACGAATCGTGGCTCTCAAGCGCCAGTGCGCGCGAACTTTTAAAGGCCTATCAGAATCTTGAATTGCATGGATTAGCATGCGATGTACGGGATTGCATATTGACGATTGAAAATGAATCGTTAAAAAATCAGTTAGTTGCCATGGATGAACGAGTTCAAGACAAAGCGTCTTCGGCTGTGCAATCACCGGAGATCCGATTGGAATCTATCTTGAATCGTTACCGTGATATTGAAAATCGTGCGGATACAGAACGCCGGCTTTCACAATTGGAACAAGGAATGGTTTCAGACGACCAGGCAACCGAACTCATATCGGAATTATTTGCTGCTCAGCGTGCTCGACATGGGAATGCAAGCAGTTCGTTAGGACGCGAAGAAAACTAATTCGACAGAAGTAACGTCTTCAAAGGAAAGGATAGACTGTTGCTTAGAGTCTGGTTCTCAGCGAACCATGTTTACTCGGAGTGTTTACTCGGAGTGTTTACACAGAGAATGGATTTGACGTGTGATAAGGTTTACTCCCGCGCTTTCCGCAAGGCGCAACCGAGTCACATACATTAATTGGCCCCCCACGCCTACAATGTATGGAAGTACCATTACTATTGTAGGTGACAAAAAAGGATGTTTGTCATGGACCCGATGGCACAAGATCTCGAGCTGTTGATTGCAAGTGGTGCAAAGCGTGGCTATTTGACTTATGACGAAGTCAACGCTTACCTGCCCAATGAAGATGTCAGCCCTGAAAAGCTGGATGATTTATTGCAAGCGATTGAATCGCGTGGAATCGAACTGGTGGAGGACGCACCTTTATCAGCCATCGGCCATGTTACACCGATGCGGCCCATCGACACACACGAGATTTCATCGAGCGATTCGCCCCGCCCCAGCGATGATCCCATTCGAATGTACTTGAGCCAAATGGCCGACATTCCTTTACTCTCCCGTGAAGAAGAAATATCGCTCGCTAAAAAAATCGAAGTAACTAGACGTCAGTTTCGTCGCTCGATTCTAGAAAACGACTTTGCAATGCGGGCCACTGTTGATGTGCTAACAAAAGTCCATCATGGTGAACTCCCCTTCGATCGAACGATCAAAGTCTCGTTAACTGAGCGTTTAACGAAAGAGCAGATTAGTGGACGGATGCCACACAACTTGCGCACCGTCGATGTATTGCTTCAGCAAAACAAGTTTGACTTCGAAATGCTGGTTCGTCGCAGCACCAGTGAGACAGAACGCGCCTCAGCGCGAAAGCGTTTCTTGCGTCGACGTCGCAAGGCGTTGCAGTTGGTAGAAGAAATGTCGTTGCGCAGTCGTCGAGTTCAACCCTTGATGAAGCAACTGGAAAACATTTCCAGGCGAATGGACTTTATCAAGTCTCGACTGGATAGCTTGGGAAATGATGCAGTCAGCGAAGATGAGCGAGCTGATCTCAAGCAAGAATTGCGTGAACTGATTACCATGACACAAGAGAGCCCCAGCAGCCTGCGAAGTCGAGTTAAGCGATTCAAGCGTTATTTTGCCGCGCACGAATCCGTCAAACGAAAATTGAGCAGCGGCAACCTGCGACTTGTGGTGTCGATCGCTAAGAAATATCGCAATCGAGGACTCTCTTTCTTGGATCTCATTCAAGAGGGCAATACCGGCCTTATGCGGGCTGTGGACAAGTACGAATACCGCCGCGGTTTCAAATTCAGCACCTATGCAACTTGGTGGATTCGTCAAGCCATTACGCGAGCGATCGCTGATCAAGCTCGCACCATTCGAATTCCCGTTCATATGATCGATGTGTTGAGCAAGTTGCGACAGATCCAGAAGAAGCTCACCCAAGAACTACGCCGTGAACCATCGTTTGAAGAAATTTCGAGCCGTTCAGAGGTACCTGTCGAAGAAGTGCGTCGCGTGCTCGACATTGGACGACATCCGGTAAGCTTGGATCGTCCTGTAGGTGAAGGCGAGGACAGCAGTTTTGGAGAATTCATCGAAGACAACGATAGTGACAATCCTGTTCGAAGCGCGAGCAATGGATTGTTGCGACAACGAATCGATGACATGCTGAAGACCCTAACCTTCCGCGAGCGCGAGATCATTCGCTTGCGTTACGGCTTGGTCGATGGCTACAGCTACACATTGGAAGAAGTGGGGCGAATCTTCAAAGTGACTCGCGAGCGTGTTCGACAAATCGAGGCCAAAGCAGTGAAGAAGTTGCAAAGCCCCAATCGTGCGGACAAGCTCGAGTGTTTTCTAAAGACCGCAGGCTAAATGTGAATCGCCGATAGTCGCAGATAGTTGCAGATAGTCGCCTTTCGCTCCGCGAAAGTAGCGTAAAAATCACAATATAGAGACGCTACTTTCGCGGATCGAAAGGCGACTATCTGCATGCTATTTTGGTTGCGGCAGGGCAATATACTCTTTGAGGGCTACTCTCAATGGATCATCGGTCGCATTGCAGAAGCCCCAATGCTGCCTCCTTCGCCAGCCTTCACCGAATTGAAAACGTCCAGACATTTGGCCAACTTCGCCCGTGAGATCGCGCATGGTTTGAACGTACGAGTCCATGCCCTGACTTTGATCAAGCCATTCCTTTTGGCATGCGTGGCATTCCAGTGATTTGACTTTCTGGTCCATCACCCCTGTGGTGTCAACAATAAAGTCTGGGCGGACGGGTTCACCCAGGGGCGTACGATTGCCATGTGGTTGAGCATGATAAATGGTGACGGGATCGAAATACGGCTCTGCCGCTGGAATCGTTTCGAAGTTAGGCATGCCGTGGGCGAAAACGGCTGAAACGGCCAACCGGCACGCATACTCGTGATCCTCCATATAATCGATCGGAGCGTGGGTCAGAACGATGGATGGACGGGCGGTGCGAACTACGGCTGCGACTCGTGCAAGCAATGACTGCGAATAGTCGATTTCGAAATCGGCACAAATAGGTGGATAGAATTTCGCACCCAAGACCTCTGCTGCGGAAATCGCTTCGCTCAGTCGCGTGGCCGCGCACGTAGGTCGATCCATCGTGGCGCTACCGCGGCATCCATCAGCAATATTCATGTAATGCAATTCCCATCCGCATGCCGCGAGCCGGAGCATCGTGCCTGCCATCACAAATTCGATATCGTCCGGGTGTGCGGCAATTGCGAGAACTGAGGGCATATTAACAAACCTAGGCAGGGGGATTTTTGGGTGGGAGAGTTCTATCGCGTCTGATTTCAGCGAGGCTGGCTAACAATCTTTAAGCATCTGCGCGTTTTAGTTTTCGATCAAGCGTGCTTCGCTCAATTCCTAATATCTTCGCTGCATGGCTCTTGTTGCCGTCGGTGTAACGCATGACCGATTCAATATGTTTTTGTTCCAACTCAGCCAAACTCATCAAAAGGTTGGTGTCGTGTGGCGATGGAGCAGAATTACGATGGGACTGGCGGCCTGAATTGGGATCACTTTCCTGGCCATTCCCAGGAAGCCTGAGTTCAGATAACCAAATGTCTGCATCATCAATCAAGGGGCCTGCAGATAAAACGACCGCGCGCTCCATGGTATTTTTCAGTTCGCGAATATTACCAGGCCAGTCATAGGCAAGCAATTTCTGGCTCGCCGATGGGGTGAGACCTTCTAGGCGTCTTCCCATTTCTTGATTGAATCGATCCAAGAAATGCTCAGCCAATAAAAGGATATCGTGTCCACGTTGTCTCAACGGGGGAATTCGTAGTTCGAGCACCGCCAAGCGGAAGAAAAGATCACTGCGGAATTTCCCCTCTTGGACCGCTTCTTCGAGGTTGCGATTGGTTGCCGCCACAACACGAACGTCGGTTCGAATAGGAGTATTTCCTCCTACGCGTTCAAAGGTTTGTCCCTCCAAGACGCGCAGAAATTTGGCTTGAATATCGGGGCTCATTTCGCCAATTTCGTCGAGCATTAGCGTACCACCATCGGCCGCTTCGAACTTTCCAATCTTGCGTTCCGTAGCGCCCGTGAACGAACCCTTTTCGTGACCAAAAAGCTCGCTCTCTAACAGACTTGGAGAAAGCGCAGCGCAGTTCAAGCAAATGAAAGGCCCTTCGCGCCGCGGACTCGCATAGTGAATCGCTGCGGCAATCAGTTCTTTACCTACACCGCTTTCTCCACGGATCAGAACCGTTGAGCCGGTGGGAGCGACACGAGCTACTTGTGATTCGATCGCCGTGATGGCTGGGCTCTGACCGACCATTTGGACTCGGCTACCCAATTGCTCGCGCAATTGAGCAACTTGTTGTTGAGAGCGTCGCAGGTGAGTTGTCAGTTGTCGTTTGTGCCACAGGTGTTCCAGTGCCAATCCAAGATTCGCTGCCACGGCGAGCGCAATTTCTAAATGCTCACCTCGCAGTTCTGGTTCATCGTCAAAGGAATACACGTGCAAGATACCAATCACCTTTTCGTTCACACGGATCGGCGCACATAACGTGCTGGTGGTGCTCCATTGTCCGCGACTGTCGGGGCTTGCGAGGGCCATGTCATCAACAATGTTTCTTGCCAGGATCGCCTCGCCCCCTTTCAGCACCGTGGTTGCAATTTTATCGGTCACACGGCGATAGGATCGTTCGCTGCGGCAGACCATCGCCAGTGCAGTCATACCAGCAGCTGAAGCACCTTCACCGGGTCCGCCTTTGCTCTTCCCGAGGACTAAAATTGCCCCCGAGCCAACCTGAGTTGCTGCGGTCACTGCTTCGAGTGCCGTTGTAGCGGCCTGCTCTGGCGTCTGGCTGCGTGCCAATTCAAATGCGGTGCGAAATAGCGTCGTTTCCAAAACGCTGGCTGGGGCCGCCAAGGAGCCGGCGGAGGAAGGACTGTCTAGCAATGATGTCCGTTGGCGTCGCTCGGTGATCACGGTGGGATCGATCTGATCAACCGTTTTGGAGTCGGCCTCTTCTGTTGTGGAATTGGCCGCCCGACCAATCCCCGAGTCGGCAGCGAAGGCAGTGGCGATGCTGTGCACAAACGTCATATGGCAGCCCGCGACACTCACCACATCTCCCTCATTTAGGGATTCTGCAGACTTTATTACGATTCCATTGACATGCGTACCGTTACGGCTGCCCAGGTCGGTGACGGACCAACCCTGCGCAAGCTTGGAGATTCTTGCATGCGCGCGGCTGCATTGGTCGCTGCGAATAACAATTTGCGCCTGGGAAGATCTCCCGATCACGATGTCTTTTCCAGCAGTTAAGCGAAAGACATCGGTCCACCGTCCCCCCTGGCGAATTACCAGGTAAGCAGCACCATCGTTAACTTCAGAGGTATTTGCCAACGTCAAAATGTTCAGTTAGGGTCAATTTGGTTGAAAAGGGGTCGTTTGGTAGCTATTGTACGACGAATGGTACCGTTGCACCGCATTTCACAATGATGAGCCACAGTATTGAGTTGCTGTGCACAATGGTGAATGATATCAGTCTCTTTTCCCGTCCACATTATCACTCCCGCATTGAGTTTATCCGGCGGGATACCCGGAGCCGTTCGATGAAACGTTGCCCCACAGCTAGTCGCAAAACAAGCTGGTTGATCCGCCTTAGCGTCGCTGCTGCCTTGATTGGTGCTGCGTTTGCCTTGCCACCGGCAATCGCCGGATTAGGAGGCTTTGGAAACAATGCCGTTGGGGGTGTGATGATCGATGCATCCGGTCTGGTGCGGTCGGCAACACTCGACGAACGCGCCGAAATGCTTCGGGATTTACGCAATAATGTTGCTGAACCCCAAGGTGAAATGGCGGACGCGACGGAAATGCGGATGGTCTCTTTGCGTAAATTGCAGAGTGCCATTCAAGAATCTCTGCGTAGTGGCAAAGGCCTGTCTGCTGACGTTCAAATGCTGGCCGGATTGCAACGCGTCGAATATGTTTTTGTCTATCCTGAGCAAAACGACATTGTTTTGGCAGGACCTGCGGAAGCTTGGGTGGTGCGAGACGATGCGTCGGTGGTTGGCAAAACAACGGGACGTCCAGTTCTCTTGCTGAGCGATTTGGTAACTGCTTTTCGTAGTGTCGATGCGTCGCGAAATGGTGGAATTAGCGTCTCCATTGAGCCCACAGCTGAGGGTCGACAAAAACTGAACCGCGTTCTCAGCCGCGTACGCTTGCAAGCAGGCCAGGATCCACGGAATTTAGAGCCAACTTTACGAGAAGCCTTCGGGCCTCAAACGGTAAAACTATCGAACATCAGTGAAACAAGCCACTTCGCTCGCGTTTTGCTCGCCGCCGATTATCAAATGAAGCGACTAGCCATGGCCTTGGATCAAGCGCCAGTGGACGGTTTGCCAAGCTATCTAGAAATGGCTCGTAACGAAAAGCACGCTGGCAATGAGAACCCACGTTGGTGGATGGCCTGCAATTACAACGCCCTGAAGCATGACGCGGATAAGCTTGCTTGGCGGCTCAGTGGGCAAGGGGTCAAAACGCTAACCGAACAAGATGCTTTCACCAACGACGGAAATGCCGTGCAAACGGGGCGTCAGGGCGATACGGCAAAGAAATGGGCCGAATTGATGACCGAGCGATTTGATGCACTAGCGGAAAAGACAACTGTTTTTGGCGACTTGCGGAATCTAATGGACTTGAGCGTGGTGGCCACATTGGTCATGCAAGAAGGGCTCGACCAAACTTCGGGGTGTGACTTGGGCGTCTTAATGGGCTCGGCGGAGGAAATTCCACTGGTATCGTATGAGATACCCAAAGCGGTTAGCCCAGAATGCAGCTTTATTCATGGCCGTTCGGGGTGGACAGTCACTGCATCGGGAGGAGTGGACATAAATCCTTTCGCAGTGATTGAAAAACAAGAATTGGATCCATCGCTTGTGAATCTGCGGGAAACTGCTGGTGAAGACAAGGGAATTCGTTGGTGGTGGAACGGTTAGACAGAATTCGGGGCAGTTCTTGTCCATTCCCGTCTTGCCAGAATAGAGCATTTCGCGAACACTTACGTCCGTACCTTTCGTATGGACCCCGGTAAGGCGCGCGAGATGAACCACGAGCTGTCAAACAGCTACTCTTATCAGAGTTATCAACGCCAACGTCAAATGACGCTTGGTGATCTATTGCTGGAAAATCGAATTGTCTTCTTGCAAGGCGAGATTTACACCGGCAATGCTAATGAAGTCGTTATGAAGTTGTTGTATTTGCAAAGCGAGAACCGCCGCAAAGACATTCACTTCTACCTGAATTCGCCAGGCGGGTCGGTCACGGCCACACTGGCGATTTACGACACGATGCAGATGTTATCGTGTCCCGTGGCAACATATTGCGTAGGCGAAGCTGCCAGCGGTGCTGCCGTTTTGCTGGCAGGCGGCTCAAAGGGGAAACGATTTGCGTTACCCAATAGCCGCGTCATGGTGCACCAACCCCTTGGCGGTGTTGGTGGCCAAGTCAGCGATATCGAAATTCAAGCGAAAGAAATTCTTCGCTATCGAGATGTGCTGAACAAAATTATCTCGCACCACACCGGTCAACCTGTCGAGCGGATCGCCAAAGATACCGACCGTGACTTCTTCCTTTCCCCTGAGGAAGCGAAAGAATATGGTTTGGTTGACGATATTTTGACAAAGCCGCCCGTTGATCCGAATGCGGAAGAAGACGACAAGAAGTAGCGGAATTTGTTCGTTTCATTGTTGTCATGTTACCTCACAGCACATTTCACCCGTTTCAGGTTTCTACGCGATGCCTCTGATTCCCTACGTTGTCGAGAAGAGCGGACGTGAAGAACGCGTCTACGACATTTATAGTCGGCTACTCAAAGACCGCATCATGTTCCTGGGTCAACAGGTCAATGATGAGATCAGTAATTCACTTGTCGCGCAAATGCTCTTTTTGCAAAGTGAAGATCCCAAAGCAGATATCCATCTTTACATCAATTCGCCGGGCGGCAGCATCACAGCTGGGTTGGCGATTTATGACACGATGCAGTATGTATCCTGCGATGTGGCGACCTATTGCATTGGTCAAGCTGCCTCCATGGGTGCCGTGCTTCTGACAGCCGGCGCAAAAGGCAAGAGATTTGCCTTGCCCAGTGCGAGAATCATGATTCACCAACCGCTGGCCGGTATGCAGGGTACCGCTCAGGAAATCGAAATTCATGTCGAAGAATTGCGACGTGTCAAGCGGAAGATGAACGAAATCATGATTCGTCATACTGGACATACTCTGGAAAAGATCGAACAAGACACCGATCGCGATCGTTTCATGTCTGCGGCAGAATCCGTGGAATACGCTTTAATCGACAGAGTAGTCTCGTCCGTTAACGACAACTGAATTTAAAGCACTCACTAACCCAATGAGGCCCCAGGGAATTTCATCCCTGGGGTTTTTCATTTCTAATCCAGTCTTTCCTCCGACTCATTGAATTTGGTAATCCGTCCATTCTTATGGACGTATCAAGTATTACCGAACCATTCCGTTTTTCAGTGGATGTCGCCAACTCGATGGAGAGCGGACAAGTCGCCTCCGCAGGGGGTGACTCATTGCTTCGCGAAACACGGCAAGAAATACGCCGAATTGTCCAGGAAGTAGCGACGCTGAGTCAGTCGCGGATCTCGGGCGATCGATACTGGGGGAAATTCCTCTCTCTGGTCGGTACTGCCATCGCAGCCAATGGCGGCATCATTTGGCAACGCGAAGCAAACAACTGGCTGGCCCGCTCGCATATGGGCGCATTAGATCGTCGACTTCTAGACATTGCCCGTACAGCAGAATTGCCCGGACAGGAATCCAATTGCCATCAGCAGATGATTTGCGAAGTTGGAAATTCGGCTGGACCCGTGATGGTGCCTGCAGGCGCTGATTGGAATTCATCACAGCCAGGCAATCCAAGTTTGGATTTGGCTGCGGTCGTTCCGATTGCGGTGGACCCGGATGAGTCTGTGCAATGGATAATCGAGTTGTTTCTGCCTGTCGGTGGCGGACCGGCGACTCAGCGAGGATACCTGCGTTTCATCGCTCAAATGGCTGATCTGGCCGCCGAATATTTGCGTTCCGAACGATTGCGATTGCTGCGGTCCCAACTCGACCATCAAGAGCGAATCCAGAGACTTCTGGCTAAGCTGGCCCAGCAAGAGAGTTACGAACTCTTTGCGCAAACGATGGTCGATGAACTCGCCCTTACGTTGAGAGCCGAGCGCGTCAGTTTTGTAGAACAACGAAAGGGGAAATATCGAGTCGAAGCAGTTAGCGGTGTTGAGTCCCTTGACGACTACTCGGCAACGATCAGAGCTATTGTCGAATGTGCCAGCGACGCACCTTGCCAAATGGGATGGTTTGACGCAGTACATGTCGACAACGAAAGCTCTGTCGAAGGGAATGATATTATCAGCCCAACCGGCGCGCTTGTGCTTCGTGGCATTGCAGTATTCGACACTATTGGTAGTCGTCGGCTAGTTGTCGAGGATCGACCTGGTGAAGCTTCCGGAACGGACCTACCCATTCGCTGGGAAATGTTACTAGCTCAGATCGACGCAGTGGGTCGCGGAATTGCGTACAAGCGTAGTCGTGTTTCGCAGTTTTTTTCCTCAGCTAAGGCAACTCGAGTTCATTGGACTCGCAGAATGGCAGTTCCACTCGGAATCGCTGCTGCGATTGTAATGGCAATGCTCTTTCCCTTTCCGCTGACCGTTGCTGTCGAAGGGCGCTTGCAACCTCTGGAATCACAGACAATCTACGCACCACATGATGGAATCGTAACCGAGATATTGGTGGAGCATGGCGCGGTTGTCAAAACGGGCGATCCCGTTTTGCAATTAGTTGATTTCAGTTTGAATCGAAATATTGCAACTCTGGAAGGCAAACGTGCGGTCATAGAACAGCGAATACAAGAACTAAAACGACAACGCAGTAAGCAAGTGTCGAAGGATCCTGAGGACGCCGAATCCTTGCTCTTGGATATTCGCACAAGTGAAGAAGAGTTGGTTGGAACTAGCGCTGAGCTTGCCATCATGGTTGTCACGAGAGAAAACATGTTGCTGCGAAGCCAATGCGATGGCATCGTGGATGCTTGGCAAATTCGACAACGGCTGAAAGACCGCCCTGTGCCACGCGGGCAAAGTCTGCTGCGGATTGTGCCGCCTGAGGGAAGTTGGATCGTGGAGGCCGATGTTCCGCAGAATCGCTTGGAGCACGTGATCGAGGCGAATTCCGTCGCACCCGTAAATGCCAAAGTGGTCGTGCATGCGTTTCCCGATCTGTCGTTGCAAGGCCAGTTCTTGGATATGGGGCCTTTGATTCAGCGACGTGACCAGAGTGAACCTCAGGGCGTTGTTCTCTTTTCAGTAGATGCCAATAGTCTACCTGCCAAACAATCGGGCGCTCCCGTAAAACTCTCGATCAATTGTGGCAAGAAACCGCTCGCCTATATCGCCTGCCAAGATCTAGTGCGCATGATGTCGGGAACCGCTAGCCTCTACTGGTAATCGGGCAATCGAGTCTCCCCAATGGCTATTCGAAAAAAATCAAACGGAATCAAGGATGTGCTCATGAGCCAAATCGCTTCACAACGATCGAGGGCCTACCGAGTGAAATCGATCGTCAGCCTAGTTGTTGCCGTTCTGCTCTCGCAACTCCAGATTGCAGTGGCCCAGCAACCGCAGGACATCCAGATCAGTGAATGCAATGTGACTTTTGCAGAAAAAGTCGACGTGCCTGCACTGGACTCAGGGCCTATCACGAAGATTGGCATTGAAGAAAATCAAGCCATTGCTGCAGATCAATTGGTTGCCGAGCTAGATTCTTCTGTCTTGCAGAATCAACGCATCGCGGCTGAAGCAAAACGAGCTCAATTGGCTGCAAAACTGGCTGACAAATCGGAAATGCGATACGCGGAAACCGTTCATGCTGAAGCAGTACGTACGTATGAATCCTACAAACGACAAATCGATCGAACGCCTGGGTCCATTTCTCAAAATGATCTGGCGGAATCAAGGCTTGGCGTCGAACGCGCGCAACTTGAAATCGACCGTTTGGCACGACAGTATGCGGATATTTCAGTAAGCATAGGAATCCAAGATCTGGAGCTAAAGCAATTCGATTTACAATTGGAGAAGTTACATGTTCGAAGTCCACTCTCAGGAGTGGTGTTAAAGCGATTTCGTAGTCTCGGTGAGTGGGTCGACAAGGGAGATCCTATAGCAACGATCGCCCGAATGGATCAATTGAAGGTCTCGGCCTTCGTTTCGGAACGACTGTTGTCACCGCGTCGTGCTGTGGGAGTGCCAGTTGATGTGATATGGAACGAGGGTGATGTCAAGCGTACTCTTCGCGGGCGCATCACTTCGGTGGAACCCCAGATGTTTAGCGATTCTACCTATCGAATCAATGTGATGATTGAAAATCACCAGGTTGTCGGTGGTTGGAAACTGACACCTGGACGGTCCGTAACAATGGTCATTTACCAAGCAGAAGCGAATCCGGCAGTGGATTCTTCGGCAACTGCAACAAACACCTCCAATGCTCAAGGAATGAAGCGGTGAATAGCGGCGACGCCCAGTTACCCGTTCACATGCGAGCCGATCTTGAGGTGATCCCTCGTGTACGATCGGGCAAACGAGAAAGATGGATTGCTAATCCGATCAGTGGAAAGGTTGTAAGAATCTCTGAAGCAGATTTCCAAATCATGAGCCGGACCGCCGAGTTTTCCCAATGGCGAGGCAACGAATTGGGCGGCGTCAGGGAAGCTATTTTTGCACAGGCGGGTCAGCATGGGTTGCTCGCTAATATTCGACCAGGAAGGCCAGTCCAACCGCGATGGTACCACAATCCACTCTACGTTAAATTGCCAGGCGTTCCTGCAGACCGACTTGCGAGCTTTCTAGCGGCACGATCGGGACTATTCTTTTCACGACTGGCGGTTTGCTGCTGGAGTGTAGTGTTCGCCATTACTGCGATTGCGATTGGAATTCACGCAGATCGACTCAGGCAATCCATTGACGGACTGCTTACTTTTCAATCGCAGCATTGGTTGCTGGCAATCTCCATTCTGGCCGCCACCAAAGTTATTCATGAACTTGCTCATGCAGCGGTTTGTCGAAGAATGGGCGCTCGCTGTAAAGAACTGGGCGCATTGCTCCTCTTTGGCACTCCGTGTCTCTATTGCGATGTATCAGATAGCTGGAGGATTTCTTCTCCAGTAAATCGCGCTGCGGTTATGCTCGCTGGTATTTACGTTGAATGGATTTTGGCCTCAGTTGCTGCTTGGGTTTGGCTGCTTGCAGAAGACCCCTTATGGAGCTTAATTGGATTTCATGTACTGTTGGTATGTGGTGTCAGCACGTTTGTGTTTAATATCAATCCGCTGATGCGATACGATGGATACTACGTTCTCTCTGACATGCTCCAAGTGAATAACTTGCGCCAAAGAGCGGCAGAAGCGTGGGAATCGACCGTGGTTCGCAAGCTCGTTGGAATGTCCTACACTGCGCCGAGCATCACGCGATCTTGGATGAGGAATTGCATATTGAGTTGCTACTATGCCGCGTCGTACGTCTATTCTTTTGTAGTCGCCGGCGCGATTAGCGGATGGGTCTTAATGGTATCTATTCGTGCGGGAATTGAACCCCTGGGACGCACTTTAATTGCTGTTGTTGTAGTTGCCTCGGTGATCTCCATGACTCGTCCACTACTTGAAATCACTGCGGGAAAAGGAGGCTGGCGAACTGTGTCAAAACTACGCCGCTGGACGATTGCCACTGCGGTAGTTGCCACTTTGATCGGTATGCTGTTCATTCCAGTGGATAGACGAATTGCAGCCGACGGATGGGTCGACTACGCCAATTCCATGACCGTCTATGCTCCTGAATTCGCAACGGTGAAAAATGTATATCTTGAATTTGGTGATTCTGTTGAAGAAGGTGAGGCAATTGCAGAATTGAACGAACCGAGTATCAATGTTGATATTGTTCGAAGCCAAGCAATTGCAGCCCAACTCAGCGCGCGCTGGGAGTCATTGTCACAGCGGTCCGTAACAAACGGCGATCTGCGGGAACAACTTGCTAGCCACAAGAAATCACTGGACGGAGCAAAACTTGAGAAACGCCAGTCACTCTCGCGTAAGCAGTCGTTGACTCTGCAGGGAACTCAATCGGGTACGATTTTGCGACCGTCGATGGTGCAATCTAATCAAAAGGTGGACCAGGAAGAATCAGGTCTTTGGTTGAAAGACAGGCTCGGACAAACGATTCGGCCCGGTGAAGTCTGGTGCCGAATTGGCAACGAAAATGACAAGAGCGTATTGCTCCACTGCGATGCTAGTGCCAGGCGATTTATTGAAGTGGGCGATCAAGTGAGACTACTTCTAGGGCAGTCGACTGGGAGTGTTATCCAATGCACAATCGACAGTATCTCTATGGTTCAACACACAGAACATGAGAGTATGCTCAGCAGCTCGGACGAGTTCATTGTCTCGTGTCGACTGCCAAAAGATGTGGCGGAAATAGTTCGTGCCGACACACAGGCAAAGGGGGTTTTTCGAGGAGAATCCTTTTGTCTGTGGGATGTACTCGTAGGACAAGTACTAGGTTATGTTTCGTGACGCCAACAGAGAATGGCCCTCCGACCGAATCGCATCATCCTTGCTTTCTTACAGAAGAGCAATTGCTGGCGACGTGTGAGGTAAGCCAACTTCGCCGCGGTGGTCCCGGTGGACAGCATCGCAACAAAGTTTCTACAGCGATTGTTGTGAAACACCTTGCCAGTGGAATACTAGCGGAAGCGAATGAACGTCGCAGCCAAGTAGACAATCGCCGCGTGGCTTTGCGACGTTTGCGAGAATTACTAGCGATACGATTGAGAAGTTCGCCATTGCAAGCAGTTCACGAGGCGCCGATCCGTGATACCATTCGCTTGAAATACGGAGGTTCTACGTTGCGTATCGCCTCCGACAACTGGGAATGCGCGACCCTGCTCACGATATTGCTGGACGATATATATCAGCACGATTACCAAATGGCGAATGTTGCTGTGCTGTGGCGCACATCTACCAGTCAAGTGATTCGCTTGCTACGCGATTATCCTTCTGCATTGGCCAACATCAATGCGGCGCGGTCCGCCCGCAATCTCCGCCCCCTAAAATAGCCGACGAACGGTTCATTGAGGTGGCAAATCTTGAGCTGCGAAAACGTCCAATTGTTGTCCCACATAAATCGGATGTTCAAATTTTTCGTCGGTAATTTTAAAGATTGCTTGCAAGACGCGCGTATCAATTCGTTCGAGTGATTCACCCGTCAATGTTTGCTTGGGAATGACCAACGGCTCAATACGAAGTAGCGCTAAGTGAATAGGATGGTCCGCGTCACCACGTCGATACGCGATCGCCTGTTGTGAGTTTTCAAAGCGTGGTATGTCGACTTCGTCAATGTCGACGCGAACGTTCATTGAAGATGTATCGCCAAAGACGACTAGAACATCCTCCAATCCTGAGACGTATTCACCGACTCGCACGTTCACCTGCAGCACTTGGCCGTCGATGGGGGCGAGGACTGAATATTGACTAAGCAT
Source organism: Pirellulaceae bacterium (assembly GCA_041749395.1). Lineage (GTDB taxonomy): Bacteria > Planctomycetota > Planctomycetia > Pirellulales > Pirellulaceae > Laterigemmans. Next base: position 77,708 of record JBGTBJ010000123.1, on the reverse strand, counting down.
AACTTGTGCTTGATCACGGCTGGCAATTGCTTGTGCGAGGGCTGCTTCGGCCGCGTCGATTTCTGGTTGCCAGGCACCAGCATTCAGTCTTGTCAATTCAGCCTTTGCAGAGTTCAATTCCTCAATCGCCACAGTGTTCGCCTCTATGGCTGATTCTAATTCCTGGTTGCTAATTGCGTTTTGTTCAGAAAGCAGCGTCAGTCGATCTAAATTGGTAGCCTGTTGCGCCCGACGGGCTTCGGCTGCCTTTACTTTCGCCTCTGCGATGGGGATGTCTTCTGCTCGCGGCTGTGACTTTAGAATTTCCAATTGCTGTTGCGCGACACGGACGGCCGCTTCTTGTACCGCCAAGTTGGCTTCCGCAGTTCGTGAGTCGACCTGAAAAAGCAGGTCGCCCGATTTCAACATTTGGGATGGCGCAACGGCTACTTTCGAAATTATCCCAGTTACGAATGATCCCAAATGGATATTTTGCGAAGACGATTCAACTATTCCAGCACCAGCGACTCGCGGCACAGAAGGGGCAACGGGAGGTTCGCGAAAAGGGTCTCGCATCGCACTTCTTTGTTGATGCGATGTCACGTAGCCGGCTGTTACCACAACAGAGACAATAGCCAATACAATTAAGATGGAAAAAAGCGTTGGCTTCATTCGCTCGGTCTGCCAGGAGTATGAGTTGTGTCAGAGATGACCCTGCCGTCTTCCATCGTAACAATTCGATCCGCAAATTCGTAGACGCGTGGATCGTGTGTCACAACAGCGACCGCACGATCGGGGCGCAGAGCGACAGTACGGAGAGTTTGCATAACAAGGTGTCCTGTTTTGGCATCGAGTGCACTCGTCGGTTCATCACAAACGATCAGCTTGGGGCCGAGCACGAGTGCACGCGCAAAAGCGACTCGCTGTTGTTGGCCGCCAGATAATCGAGAGGGGGACTGCTGCCCGAACTCTCCTAAACCGACCTTGGTGAGATGCTCCTCTGCACTCTTCAACGCTTCGCTATTGGAAAAGCCCGCGATGAGCATGGGTAACGCAACGTTTTCGGCGACGGAAAGTGTTGGCACCAAATTGAATTGTTGAAAGACAAAGCCGATCGAATGCAATCGCATCCTTGCTCGCTGATTCGCATTTAATGTAGCAAGTGATTGGCCGAGCGTTTCAACCATGCCTGACGTGGGAGCCAGAATGCCAGCTATGATGCTGAGCAAAGTTGTTTTGCCGCATCCACTGGGACCCACAAGCAAAGTAAGTTGACCACTGCGGATTTCAAGATCAATCCCTCGGAGTGCTCGAACCTTGACACCTCCACCTTCAAAATCTTTCGTGATATTTTGGCAACGGACGATGACCGGTTGCGAAATTTGTTCGTTCATCCCGCACCTCGGAATAGGTCAGCAGGATCTAAGGTAAATAGTTTTCGCAAGCTTAGCAGGCTGGCCAAGAGAATCATTAGTATGACGGCGAGGCACGTTACAGCAACGACCTGCCAAGGCATAAAGTAAGCCAGCTTTGCTGTTGTATTTGCAAAGATCCCAAAGGCAGTCGCTAGCCCCAAACCCAAGGCGAGCCCGATGAGACCGACTACGATGGCCTGACGCACAACCATTTTTGCCACTTGACCGTCTGTCGCTCCGATTGCCTTAAAAGTAGCGTAATAACGCAAGTTTTCGACGGTAAATAAGTAAAATGTCTGCCCCGAAATAGCCAGACCAACAACGAATCCCAGTACCACGGTGATGCCAAAATTAATGGGAATCCCTGTTCGCGTCATGTAGTAATTAATAGTCATCCACTGGAATTGATCACTTGTCTTGGCGAGCAGACCTGTGGCCTCCTGAATGTCTAGACAACACTGTTCAGGATCCGTTTCTTGACGATTCGCCGCCAAGATGAATGTCACGGTTTTCCGTTCGTGAGGCTGGAAATTTAACGCTCTTGAATACCTCGTCAGTACAACGGGAAATGTCTGAAACGTTTGTGAAGCGTTAAAAAGACCGACTATCTTGGCTCGACGCTCGTTCATGGAAATTTCCATGCCAACAGGGTTGTCGATGTTGGGCCATATTTGCTTGGCACCCCGTTGATCAATCCACACCGAATCGGGTTCACCAAGCGAGTCCAATGTTGCCCCATCTAAAGAGCGGACGTCCGGTGCACCGACATACGATGCGTCATCAAGTCCCAACAGGATGGCTTGTTGGTAGCGACCGTCTGGCAATTTCGCGCGAACGATGCCCTTGGACAAAGGGACCGCCCAAGCAACACTACTTACACCACGTACCCGCTGTACCATCGTGGAAGACATCGGCTTCACGTCGTCGATAAACTGGACACTGGGATCCATGACCCAAATCGGCGCGTCGTGGATATCGCGAACCTGATTGCTCGTCTGACGCATCAAACCGCAAAAAATGGAGGCTTGCTGGGCAATTAATAAGGATGCAAATGTAACTCCCATCACAATGGCAAGAAACCTGCCCGTACTCCCGGTCAGCATCTTTATAGCAATCATCCGCATGGCGTCAGATCCGATACCGTTAGAAGGAATGGTGAGTAGGAGTTTACCGAGTGCCTGCAGGATAGTATTTACAACTCTTTGCGAACAGCCTGCGAATTCATCGTTATCCACACCTTAGTTTTAAACCGTCTTAAGCCAGAGTAAGACCGGTGGCTAGCGCCAAAACCGCTCATTCTGTGGTAAATGCCAAGAGGGAGTTAAGGCCGGTGGCTAGCGCCAAAACCGCTCATTCTGTGGTAGATGCCAGGAGGGAGTTAAGGCCGGTGGCTAGCGCCATAACCGTTCGTTCTGTGGTAGATGCCAAGAGGGAGTTAAGGCCGGTGGCTAGCGCCAAAACCGTTCGTTCTGTGGTAGATGCCAAGAGGGAGCGAGGCCGGTGGCTAGCGCCAAAACCGCTCATTCTGTGGTAGATGCTAAGGCGGGTGGCTCGCGCCAATGCCGTTCGGTCTTTGAGGGAGACTGGCGATGCGCGGCAAGATATACTGCGGGGGTCATAGACCTCAATGCATTCTCTCACCTTTAGCCAATTCTCTAGTCCCTTTCCTGCCAAATTCCTTGCGAGCCAACATGTCTAACCATCAAATCGACCGACGTACGATGCTCCGATTCACCGCGTCCGCAACGACAGCCGCGGCACTTCTTCACTCGACAGACTCTCGTGCTGCCATGGCGTCGGCGAACGAAGAACCGGTCGCACCATTGGATTCACGGATCAACGGTCTCAAGGACTTAGATGGCTATTTCCCCTTTACACCCTCAGCAAATGTTGACGATTGGAACAAGCGTCGCGAGTTTGTTGATCGTCAAATCAAGGTTGCCTGTGGATTGTGGCCCATGCCAGAACGCCCACAGATCCAAGCAACCGTTCATGGTCGAGTCGAGCGAGAAGACTACACCGTTGACCGAGTCTTTTTTGAGAGCAGTCCGGGCCTGTTGGTCACCGGAAGCCTTTATTTACCGAAAGGAGCCTCAAGAAAATTACCCACCGTGCTCTGCCCCCATGGTCACTGGGCAAACGGTCGGTTTCATGATCATGGCCCTGACGAACTGAAACGTCAATTGGAATCGGGCGGCGAGCAAGATCCAGTAACAGGTCGTCATCCATTGCAGGCTCGATCAGTACAATTGGCCCGTATGGGATGCATGGTATTCCTCTATGACATGCTCGGATACGCCGACGGTGGCTCCTTTACTCAAGAATTGATTCATGGCTTCGGCAAACAACGTCCCCACCTGAGTTCACCCGATCAATGGGGATTGTTTAGCGCTCAATCTGAACTACGTTGCATTAGTGGAATGGGACTGCAAACGTGGAATTCCATCCGCGCGTTGGATTGGATCATGTCACGTTCCGATTGTGATACTTCAAGAATTGGCGTGACGGGCGCTAGTGGTGGTGGTACTCAAACATTTATTCTTGCCGCGATCGATCCACGAGTAACCGCTGCATTCCCCGCAGTTATGGTGTCAACGGCAATGCAAGGTGGCTGCACCTGCGAAAACGCCTCTTATCTGCGAGTCAACACTGGCAATATTGAATTCGCTGCAATGATCGCCCCAAGACCTATTGCCATGACGGGTGCCGACGACTGGACCGTTGATATTGAAACCAAAGGGCTACCAGAACTGAAACAGCATTATGCAATGCTCGGTGTGCCAGACAACGTTCATGCCAAATATCGCACGTTCCCTCATAACTACAATCTTCCTAGTAGGATGATGATGTATGATTTTTTCAATCGAACGCTTCAATTGGGCATCAAAGAAATCACCGAGCGCCCTTTCACACCATTGTCCATAGAAGAGGCAACGGTATTCAGTTCAGAGCACCCGGCCCCATTAAAGAATGAAACGAATGAATTGGCAATTTTACGATCCATTGACAAAGCCTCCAACAAGCAAATCTCAGCACTGACTCCTCACGGTCCCTCTGGCCTCGCAGAATTCAGAAAAATCATCGGCGGCGCTTGGGAAGTCATGATAGGACGCAATCTACCTGAGGAGGGATCAACACAATTTGAACTCAACTATGAAAAGGATAGTGAAGGATTCAAAATATTCGTTGGAAAGCTTGTGCTAACAAATGAGAAAGAAGAATTACCCGCATTGTTCCTGCTGCCTAACGACTGGAATAGCAAGGTAGTCGTGTGGATGGACGGACATGGAAAAGACCACCTCCTGTCTCCAGAGGGCAAACCCAACACCGACATTTCCGAGTTGCTTAGTCAGGGGTACGCAATTGCCAGCTTCGATCTGTATTTGACAGGCGATTTCACTCCAGATGGTGAACCAGTCTCCCAAATGCCGATTGTAAAAAACCCACGCGAGTTTGTCGGCTACACCCTGGGATACAACCATCCCTTGTTTGCCCAGCGTGTTCACGATGTCTTAACTGCGATGTCCTCAATCGTCTACCATGAACGCAAGCCCCAGCAAGTTCACTTAGTCGGTGTCAATGGTGCAGGGCCTGTGGCTGCCGCAGCGGCCGCAATGGCTAGGAGCGTGATCACGTCGGTTGCCGTCGATACAGAGGGTTATCGATTTGCTTCAATCACCAACTATCGCGATCCCAATCTTTTGCCCGGGGCAGTCAAATATGGTGACGTTCCCGCAATACTTGCTCTATGCGCGCCACTGAAGTTGGCCGTTGCTGGCGAGACTCCCGAAAGTGCATCAGTGGCTACGGCAACTTATCAAGCCGCATCTGCGACGCTGCAATTCTTGCCAACTGGAGAGGCTCCAGAGAAAGAAATTGCAAACTGGATTTTAGCGCAGAGTTAAAAGAATAGGCAATTAAAGATAGTCGCCTTTCGCTCCGCGAAAGTAGCGTAAAAAAAGCCCAATCCAACGCTACTTTCGCGGAGCGAAAGGCGACTATCATCGCTTCACTGTAGAATGGATATGGCCTTGTACCAACTGTTCTACTTCATGGCGAACTATGAGTGGAAATTCAGACGGGATAGTATATTTCAACGCAGCGGTTGCATTTCCCCAACGCAAGGCGATCGCCAAGTCTTGTGTAGCCAAATACCCATACAAAAAGCCTGCAGAAAAAGCGTCACCCCCTCCCAGTCTTTCTACTTCCTCCAATTCAAACGCACACTCGTGGGCGTACTCTCCTGCTGAGCCTCGTACGGCCGCCCCCTGCGCTCCCATCGTTAAAATAATCGTCGCGTTGGGAAAAATCTGTGCCAATTCTTTGAGTTGTTTTTCGGGTACCAATTCAGCGCAGCCCCAAATGCTAATCGCGTCTCGTTGAGGCATAAATATTAAATTTGCTACTCGCATCAACGGTTCGCATCCCAATCTGGCCTCCGCCGGATCCCAAAGCTTCGATCGATAGTTTAGATCGAAACTTACAAGCCAACCTGCGTTCCTCGCCAGGGTCGCTGCAACAATCGCAGTCTCGGCTGCTGTCTGGGAAATACCGACAGTAATCCCCGTCGTATGGAACAATCGCGACTTACCAGGCGAGAAAAGTTCTGTTGGTAACTCGGCGGCTTGCATTCGACTAATCGCTGAACCCTTGCGATCGTAAATGACGCGAGAACCGCGCGGCTTGGTGCCACGTTCCCAATAGTACGTTCCCACCCGGTCATTTTCCGTCCAAACAACGTGCGATGTATCCACTCCGTGCGCTGATATTCCTTCGACAATCATGTGTCCCATCGGATTGTTGGTCAATCTGGATAACCAAGCAACTTTCAATCCTAACCTCGACAAGCCTACTGCCGTATTGGATTCGCTCCCCCCGACGAGCACATCGAATTGAGTCGCTTGCGAGATGCGGCACATGCCCGGCGCACTCAGACGCAACATTGTTTCGCCAAGGGTGACCACATCGTAGTTCATCATAATTCAATCACAGTGATGCCAGCATTCGGAAACTCGTCCATACGGGTTAGCAGTTTCGCTCCTTGCTCCAAACTGACAGTATCACTGATTAATTGCTGTGGACGCAGTTGGCCGCATTGAATCATGCGGAACATTTTTTGATACTCGCTAGGCTGCATTCCATGGCTGCCGTAAATCTCTAGCTCTTTCGCAATCACGGCTGACATGGGAATGGGAGGATTCGCTTGTTCTCCCAACATTAATCCGACTTGTATGTGGCGTCCTCGCTTTGCCAAGCACTCGATCGAATTCCAGCAAGTGGTGTGATTCCCCAGTGCATCAATGGATACATTTGCTCCACGTCCCGTAATCTCTTTAATCCGCTTCAACACGTCGCACTTCGAGCCGTCGATAACTTCCCTCGCGCCCAACTGGCGAGCCATAGCCAAGCGGGCCGGATGAATGTCGATCGCAATCACTTGTCCTCCCACCGCGTTGGCAATCATCACTGCGGAGAGACCTACTCCGCCACATCCGTGGATGGCAACCCAATCTCCTGCCGCTACCCGTCCTTGATGAACGATAGCGCGAAATGAGGTTGCGAATCGACAGCCTAAACTGGCAGCAGTAGAAAAATCGACCGCCTCAGGAAGCGCCACGAGATTGATATCCGCATGACGAATTTCTACCATCTCTGCAAAGGCACCCCATTGCGTGAATCCAGGTTGGGTATAGGCATCGCAGATATGGGGATGTCCCGTCCGACATTCGACGCATACGCCGCATCCACAACAAAACGGAACGGTAACGCGATCTCCTAGTTTCCACCGCGTCACCAGCGCGCCAACCTTCCCTACCGTGCCCGACAATTCATGCCCTGGAACATGAGGTAGTTGCACCTCGCTGTCATGTCCCATCCAGGCATGCCAATCACTGCGACATACGCCACACGCTCGTACGTTGATCACAACTGCGTCGTCGTGAGCAATAGGTTCCTCCAAGTCGACTACTGACAATGGCGAACGAAACTGGGTGAATACAGCGGCTTTCATTTCAGTCTCTCGGTGGCAACATTCAACATGGATGCATAGCAGCGAGTGCGAACGAACTCAAGATGCATGCTGGGCGGCAGTCACCACAATTTCCACTCGATAACGTGGATTGGCGAGCCGCGTTTCCACAGTGGCTCGTGGTGGAGCATGCCCTTGAGAGACCCATTGATCCCACACGCGATTCATCCCGTCAAAATCTGCTAGGTCGGCAATGAAGATCTGGCACATCAGGATACGACTCTTATCGCTGTTTGCTTGATGTAACAAGCGATCAATCAACCCCAGAACTTCGGCCGTTTGTTCTTCAATTCCTTCACAGATGGTTTCCTCTGGCACTTGCCCGGCAAGATAGACCACGCCGTGATAAATAGCCGCCTCTGAATATCGCGAAGCCATTCCAATACGAGTTAGCGAACTCTGCATAATTCTCAGTTACCGATTGGAGTAAGCACCCAAGCCCATGGACGAAGGGCAAATGTTTCGATACGGTCGCGGGAAATGCGACTTTGCAAAGAAGAGATTTGTAGTTGCCATTCCTCGGCTCTGTCAATTGCCTCCCACCGACGTCCTACGAACGGGCACCGATCCTTTTCACCTACGCCAGTGGCGTTTGCTACAATTGCGTTTTCCCTCCACCAAAACCCACCTAACTCTTCCATCACTGATTAGACGCCATGTTACCTCACCAGAAATCTCGCCGCACATTTTTAACAACGTCCATCGCTTTAGCCGGGTCTGCCTCCATGCTCGCTCGACCCGACAATGCCCAAGCCGCAATGGCGAACGCGCCTCTAATGGCTTACGTAGGCACATTTAGTTCGCCCCTTGGCGATGTCTTGCCAACTCAGGTCGATTTACCACCGGGTAACGGTCGGGGGATACACCTTTTTCAAGTGGATCGAGAGTCAGGTGGATTGACGGAAGCAGGCGAATTTCCCCTAGGAACGAGCCCGAGTTGTCTCGCAGTGAATAAGTCTCAATCTCGGCTCTATTCTGCCAACGAAACGGATCGAACAGGTGAATCAAAACAAGGAACGGTCAGTTCGTTCAAAATCAACAAAACGGATGGCCAACTGCAATTGCTCAACACCGTGCGCTCCGGCGGTGCCGGACCAACTTACGTCAGTTTGCACCCATCAGAAAAATATTTGTTGGTAGCGAACTACTTCGGTGGGTCCGTTGCAGTTCTACCCATCCTCGCCGATGGGACGTTGGGCGAACCGAGTGACGTGCAGGACGACGTAGGGACCATTGGACCAACGCGTGCTCAACATGCGCCAGTTGGCAGCTTTGCCTTCAGTGGCCATGATCGCACTCATGCCCATATGATCCAAGCAGACTCCACAGGTCAGTTTGTCTTTCATGTCGACTTGGCCCTCGATCAGATCATCATCTGGCGTTTTGATTCCCAAAATGGCAAGCTTATACCCAATTCACCCCATACGGTCGCGTTGCCCCCTGGCGATGGACCTCGTCACTTTCACTTCCATCCCAACGGCGATTGGTTCTATTGCATACAAGAAGAAGGCTCAACGATTGTCCTTTTCGATTTCGACGGCGAAGCAGGGACATTGAAACCACGACAGACGATCTCGACCCTACCGCCCGCATTCAAAGGAAGCAATTTCTGTTCTGAGATCCTCGTTTCGAATGACGGTCGCTTTGTCTATGCTGGAAATCGACTTCACGACAGCATTGGCATATTCGCAGTCGGTCCCACTGGAGAGCTGACCCATGTTGCTGACGAATGGACTCGAGGAAATTATCCTCGCAGTTTCAATTTCGATCCCTCTGGCAATTATCTCTACTGTTGCAATCAACGGGCAGACAATGTGGCAATCTTCAAGGTCAATAAAGAACATGGGACCCTGATCTTCACTGAGCAATATGCTGCCGTTGGAAATCCTTCCATCATCGTCTTTGTCGATTTAGCCAAGGTCAACTAGCAGGTCATGAGAATTCCGGCGGACGCGGAATATGATCTTGGGTTGCCTGTTGAAATGCTTGTGACACGGCCATCAATGCAGTTTCACCATGCAAATGGCCAGTGAATGTTATTGCTGCTGGTTGACCGGATTTCGATTCTGCATTTTCTCGATAGGGCATTACAACGGAAGGATGTCCGGTCAAATTCGTTAAAACTAAATCATTGCCACCCACATAAAGATCGATGTCGGCAATGGCTTCTTCCATCTGTTTCATCAATAGGGAACGCACGCGTGCAGCCCGCACGTAGTCAATTGCAGGAATGAACGCGGCGGACTGCCATGTGCGCGACCAACGATAAAGGCCTTCCTCGTTTCCTGATTTCCATTGGTCGTAAAACATGCTGGCAGATTCAACATCGATCATCATGGTCAATGCACCAATAGGGAGTTCGCTCGGCAATGTTATTGGCACTAGAGTCACGCCCAAAGACCGAAGCACTTCTAATTCGGGGCGATTCATTGGCTCGCCGGTATATCCAACGCGCAGCGTTTTCAGGTCTTGCGCATATGGCCAATGGAAAGGACGCGACACGGCGGTAGCATCTAAACCATCAGCTCCATGAATCGCACCGAACACGATGGCACAGTCCTCAACGCATCGGGCGATGGGCCCCAGTTTGTCAAACGACCAAGCTAGCGGCATACATCCGGCGCGTGAAACGCGTCCAAATGTAGGTCGAAGTCCGGTGGCTCCACATCGCGTTGACGGCGACACAATCGAACCAAGTGTTTCGCTTCCCAAGGCAAAAGGTACAAGCCCGGCAGCTGCCGCAGCCGCTGACCCGGCCGAGGATCCGCTCGATCCTTGCTCCAAATTCCAAGGATTTAAAGTACGTCCGCCAAACCACTCATCACCCATCGCGTATGCACCTAACGTCAACTTGGCGATGAGCACTGCTCCCATGCCCTCCAATCGTCGTACTACCGTTGCGTCCAATTCGCGTTGCTGATCGCGAAACGCATCGGCGCCCCAGGTCGTCGGATAGCCTTTGACGGCGATCAAATCTTTTGCACCCCAAGGAATTCCTTGCAATGGACCGGCATCCCGACCGGCCGCGAACTCTCGGTCCGCACGCTTGGCTTGTCGAATGGCCAATTCTGGTGTCAACGAAACAACGCAATTCAATTTTGGACCCAGACGTTCCAATCGCTCTAGAAAAAGTTGCGTGAGCTGCAGAGAGGAAATCTCCCGTTCACGCAACATGGCTGCGAGCACCGCAATAGGCGCATAAGCAATATCTACTTCACTAACGGGTAAAGTATTGGCAGCGACAACACTGGCACGAACCAGCCTTTGACCTTCATAATGCAAGGGCTGAAAGTGATCGTCGTAGGCATCGCTCCAAGTGGAAAAGTGAAGTGCAGGTGCAACGTCCGAATCAAGCTGCACCGCACGAATCTGTTCGAGTTGACTCTGCATTCGCTCCACGCTTCGTACCAGCGAAGAACGCTGTTCATCGCTCAATGTAACTCCACTAATCCACTCCGCTTGACCAATCGATTCAGCCGTCAATGGACTCCGTTCGATCTCCACCGCAAGTGCTCGCGACAAAGTTGGAGACATGATACCTAGTCCTGCTAGGTATCCGAGAATACGACGACGAGAGAGTGCGTTTTCCATCGGCCCGTTGTTCATCGATGTTAGAGTCTGAGGGATAGTCGCCTTTCGCTCCGCGAAAGTAGCGTTAAAGGTATTTACTATTTAACGCTACTTTCGCGGAGCGAAAGGCAACTATTCAACGCTACTTTCGCGGAGCGAAAGGCGACTATGCTTCACCGCGATAGACGGATACGGGACGCACGGCGGGCACTCCATCAGGAACAGGCGCTGGCAACTCCTCCATGGGTTCCTTCGTATTCGACTTCGGTTTTTCAGTGGGCTGGCTTTGCACGCGCGGTTGTACCGTGGTTTTCTCGACAGCATTTTTTAGTCCTGGTTCAGCCGTAAATTCTTCTGCGGGCTCTTCGCCCAGCACGGACAGAAGTTCAGCCAGTGCGGTCCGGGACTCATGGAAGCCAGGCGATCGACTCAGCCAATTTAAATCGGGATTCGCAGAGACTCCATCAAAATTAGCAATCAGCCCGCGGACTTCACCTGTCGCAATGTCACTGAATCCGCGTCCGTTGTGTAGTCGATCCGCCAAGCTCTCAATAGCGCCGGGCTGCAAGTAGCCAACCCAGGTAGATTCTTCTCGCGAACGAGCTAAAGAGCGACGAAGTTTCGCTGCAGAGTCGGCAAGCCGGTCGGCGAGGTTTACCAGTCGCGATGGCGATAAAGAAGCGGAAGCGTTGGGAGGAAAAACCTCGGAATAGGAAGGAATGTCATAACGCGGTGGCGGAACCAACGGAGCGACAGGAAGCGGCGGAACCGACTCGGGTACCACCACTAGGGCTCGATGATCAGAGTAATAGGCGCGATACGACGGACCCACACTGTAGGGCGCCGCGCGATAGGCAGAATATCCGCCGGGTAACGGATTGCCATACGGAATGGCACCTCGATATCGCGGGCCATAAGTATCCACCGAAGTAAACGGAGCTCGTACATGCGTCCCGCCGTAGGGACTAACGTCGACTTGCACAAAGGGAGCTCGAACACTAACACCACCCCCCACGCCAAAACGAACAATTTGGGCTTGCGCGGCAGTTGGAGCAGCAATCACAAGGATTAGCGTCGATAGTCGAAAAATTGACATGACAGGACTCGCTGGTGGATCGAACTTCCTAAAGCAGTTCTTACATGGTAATCCAGCGCGACAAAAAATTCACTCATGGCGCAGTGCATCAATCGGATTCATACGACTAGCCCTACGGGCTGGGTAGTATCCAAAAAACACCCCAACGCAACTCGCAAAGACGATTGCTAACAGGGCTGCCGGGAGCGAGACCACAATGGGCCAATCGGTTCCTGAACTGAAGTGATTGATCAGCAAAGTTGCTACGACCGAACCGGACACTCCCAAGCCAAAACCTATGGCCCCCCCGACTGCGCTCAGAAGTGCTGATTCAATCAAGAACTGCCGCAGGATATCCCTGGACCGCGCACCGAGCGCCATCCGAATACCTATTTCCTTTGTCCGTTCCGTGACAGAGACCAACATGATATTCATGATCCCTACTCCACCCACCATCAGCGATATTCCAGCAATAGACGCCAGCATGAGGGTTAGTGTCCCGGTAATAATACCCAGAACTGCCGCAATTTCAGTGGTATTTTGAACATTAAAATCCGACTTTTCGCCGGGGCCGATTTGATGACGCTCGCTCAGCAATTGCCGAATTGCTTCAGTCGCTTCAACCATCCGGTCGCTAGACCGCGCTGAGGCGAGAATGGCATCCACGTTTTCAAATCCCGACCCCTGCAATCGTTTGCGAACCGTGGTGTAGGGGAGTAAAACCACATCATCCTGATCTTCACCAAATAGATTGGCACCCTTTGTTTCCAACACTCCGATGACCCGGATTGGGATGTTATTCACACGAATGGACTCGCCAATGGGATTGGTTGTTTGGAAGAGCTTCGCCACCACGGTACGCCCAATCACACAAACCTTCGCCGCGCTATCCACGTCGCGTTGAGTAAAGTACCCTCCTTGTCGTATGGGCCAGTTTCGCACGGTCAAGTAGGTAGGCCCGACGCCCACCATTTCTTTGGGGCTCCAATTGCTGTTGCCATAAATCATTTGACCACCCGCACCAACAAGCGGCGAGGCGGCTAAGACACTGGGGCATTCTGAAACCATTGCCTCTGCATCGCTAGAGGTCAGGGTTAGCGCAGGTCCACGCCGCACTCCCGCCGACTCGATGGCTTCAGGAAATATGACAATTACGTTGGTACCCAACGCATCGAACTGGACCTGAACAAGCTGTGTGGCACTCTGCCCGATTGAGACCATCGCGGTCACAGCAGCGATCCCGATCACAATACCGAGAACGGTGAGGCTGGCGCGTAGTTTGTTTCCGGCCAAGGAGCGTATTGCAATACGAATAGAAATCCAGAACGTCACAGTCGCCTACTTTTTAGGAGCCAATCCAATGACTAACTTTTGACCTTCGATCAACTTACCTGAAACAACTTCGGTAAATTTATAATCACTGATGCCAGTCTGCACTTCGATCGCACGTAGTTTACCAAGTTCATCAAACCAAACATGCCGCCGCGTGCTTTTCATTTTCGCTGAGACTTTTTCACCGGCAGGCAATTCTTCCGCTGCGTTATCTTGTTGAGTACCCAGATCTTCGCCATCCAGCACTTTTTGGTCGTCTGGATGCACCATCGCTCGATCTGGGTAAAACCTTAATGCCGCATTGGGAACACGCATCACCTTTGTACGTGTATCAATGCGGAAAGAGAGATTCGCAGTCATACCTGGCATCAATTTCAAATCCGGATTGGGAGCGGCAACCACGACCGGATAGGTCACAACGTTTTGCGCTACGGCGCTACTTTGTCGTACTTGGGAAATCTTTCCTTCAAACAGGTCTCCGGGATAGGCGTCGACCGTAAACTCGACTTTCTCCCCGGCTTCCGAGGCAGCTTTGATAAAACCGATATCTGCCTCATCTACGGAGGCAAACACGTGCATTTCCTTTTGCATATCGGGCGCTATTACAAACAGTTCGGGCGTCTGAAATTGCGAAGCAAGTGTTTGGCCTGGGTCAATTTTGCGATCGATTACCATTCCATCTATCGGTGCACGAATCGAACAGTACTCCAGGTTCGCCATTGAGTTTTGTAAGTTCGCTTGTGCTTCTTTAATCGACGCCTCGGCGATCTTCAACTGTGCCTGTAGTGATAGTCTGGCGTAATAGACTTTTTCAATTTCAGACTCCGAAGCGTAAGCATTGGTTTGACCTACGAGGCGTTTCATTCGCTTTTCTTGATCCTCTGCCTGAGACAATTCCGCCTGCGTTCGTTCTACCTCGGCTCTTCTTGTGGCGAGGTTCGCCTCGTCGCGCGAGACATTCGCTGCGTAAAGACGAGAATCGATCGTGGCTAAAATATCCCCTTTCTTCACTTCCTGATTGAATTCGACAAACAACGCTTCAATAGGACCTGAAACAAAGGACCCGATGGTCACTTGCGACACCGGTTTAACGGTGCCTGTGGAATTTACCACGGCCACGATATCCCCGATGCTGGTCGACACTGTCCGAAACTCTTGTCGATTTCGGTCAGCAAGATATTTAAGCGCCGGTTGATAGGCCACGGCAGCGCCGGCACCTAGGGCCCCTAAAACCAACGACACAACCCCCCAACGGACAAGCCGTCGACGCCAACTCTTCTTCTTTTTCGATTTATCCAACACAGAAGCTCAATGCTCACTGAGAAAACGGTAAGGCATGCAATAGACTCTGACGATCATACTCACAAAATACGATTGAGGTTTCGAAACCGGCGGATCGAAACACATTCGTTCACTTCTCCTTGCCTCTTCTACCTTAGGGATGGACCCTGTGGCAACAAAGCTATCCATCATCGGCGCCGGACATGTTGGGGCGACCACTGCCTATGCGGCTATTATTCGCGAACTCGTGGACAATATTGTGCTCGTCAATCGAACTCGAGAAAAAGCGGAGGGAGAGGCGGCCGATCTCGCTCACGCTGCCGCCTTTGTAGGTCGCTCAATACGTGTGCGGGCTGGCGAGATTGAAGATACTCGCGGCAGCGATATCGTCGTTTTAACTTTAAGTGTTCCACTGAACAAAGGTGACCATAGCCGTTCCAGCCTGGCTGTGGGTAACGTCCAGCTTTTTCGACATTGGATCCCACTCCTTGCACAAGCCAGCCCGAATGCAGTAATGGTCGTCGTCACCAATCCGGTCGACGTGATGACCTATGTGACGTGGCAATTGAGTGGCTTTCCGTACAATCGCGTTATTGGAACGGGCACCCTGATCGATAGCGCTCGCTTCCGTTCCCTGCTCAGTGAACATCTACAAATTCATCCCGAAGACATTCGAGCCTACATTTTGGGAGAACACGGCGACACACAATTTCCAGCGCTTAGCGTGGCCGTTACGGGAGGCAGCGCGATCGACAAGGATCCTATTATTGAAGCGATGTTTGAGCGCACGCGTGCCGCGGGTCTGGAAGTCTATCGGCGCAAGGGATATACGAATTATGGGATCGCTATGGCAACAGCTATGATTATCGAATCGGTAATCCGCGACAGCCGTAGGACGCTGCCAGTCAGCACCTTGATCACTGGTTTCCAAGGAGTTCGCGGTCTCTGCCTGAGCGTGCCGGCCGTTGTGGGTGCGGGGGGCGTTTTGCGAGTTCTAAATCCACCTCTCTCGCCGTTGGAAGCGGAACATTTCAAATCGTCTGCAAACACCGTTCGAGCCGTTCTCGATGACTGCTGGTCAGAGGAGCGATCTTGAAACGGAGTTAGAATTTGCTTTCCGCAGGTTACTAATCAATCGACATGATCGACGCTTCGTCTAGCCGACCTTCCCAGAGAAATTTACCATCGCTCGAACCGCCAAAAAATAATACGTCCGCCCAGCCAGGGGCGGCTCCCCGTAAGACACAATCAATTTCGGGCGCTGCGGCGTCATTGAGGAATACTTTGATGGATTCCTGCGTTCGAACCATGCGTATGTGGTTCCAGCTCCAACGTTCTATCTCCGTTACACCAGCAACTAGTTCATCATTCCCCAATTGCAATATTAACTTGCCTGCGTGTCCCGCGGTGCCACCCATGCCAAGCTGTTCTGTATTTACGGGACGTCCGTAGTCGGTGCCGCGAGAATAAAACCATCCGGTAATCTCTCGTGCATCGCTGGGCATACCGTTCCAGATCCACAGCGATAGCTCATAATTATCAGGCAGCACACCAATACGTGCTTGCATCCTTCCACCGGCAAAATGGGCTGCTCGATTGGGAAAAGCGGGTTTAGAAAAATCACTAGCCTTCGTTCCCTCCAAAAAGAAAACCACCCCCGGCTCGTAGATACCATCGTGGCAATGTGGCGAAGAATCGCGTGCTCTCGGACCCTGTAAATCATCGAAACGCCAATATGCTAACGCATTATTACAGCATTCGCGCACCGCATCGGGAGTCTGTGGAATGCCGTAAGGCACGCGCGGCGCATCGGCAAGTGTTTCAAGTAACACCATGCCCGCCTCAATTATTTTAGGCTCAGCGGTCGTTTCCAGACCCGCGGAACGCGCCGGCCACGTGTTATATCCTCCCAACACATGTTGCTCCGGTGGAGGAATGTATCCGTCGCCACCTCCAGCAAGTTCAATGACCATAGTATGGGGCAATGGACTCTGATATTTAAGCTTCATGCCACTCAACGCATAAGTTTCTGTCGGCGTTGTGACAATGCCGATCTGGCCCATTTGAATCGCTTGTATAACAACTTCCGTTTCCTGTGCTTCATGCAAATAGATTTGTTCGCGCGCGTAAACCTCCTCCGTGGTGCTGGGGAGACGTGCTCCCATGCGATCGACAATTTGCTGCGACCATTGCAACAATTGGGCATTCGGTATGCGATACTTGAGAGGCAAACGCGTCTCTTTCATCCCGAGTGATTCGGGGTGACTAAATTCCATCGACTCCATAGCCTCCATCGTCAAATCAACCAGTCCCTCTGTGTACTTGTCGATGGAGATAGTTTCAAACGCCACTGGCGTTTGTTTTGTGTAATCCATTCGCCATACATCACCGCTGCATACGTGAGACATGATTCCAACCACGGGATGCCCCTGAACATTTTGCTCCATGAGCTTCTGCTGCAAGGCGTCGCAATACAGCCCGAAATAGTCTGCGCTAATCGGCTGAACGCCACTAAAATAATGCATCGACAAATTGCCAAGTACCGCAATCGTCTCACCCGCTATCGTCTTGAATCCGATCAGGGACAGCTCCGGGTCTTCCGGCCCCGAGGTCCCGGTGACGTCGTCCCAAATGCGGCCGGCATGCATATTGGCGCGCACGGTTCGGTTTCCAAAAGGATCATCGCCCATGCGATCGGGACGGCGAATCCATCTTCGAATGGCCATATAGTTTGATGCATCGATCGAACCCCAGCCAACCGTGGCAGGTTCGAGGTTGCTTTGCGCAACTTCGATCGCTTCGGTAACCTTAATGCGAAGATAGCTCTGATAAATAGAATCCGCATCGGTTCCTAAACAGGACATCGATGCGGCGGCTGAGTGTGTATGGGTCGCTGAAATCAACATGTGGTCGGCAGCAATGCCAGTCCGTGACGAGGCCATTGCTTTGATATCATCCAACAGAACCCGCGACATCATACAACTATCGACGACGACTATCGCCAATTTCTCATCTCCCTTCTCCAACACAATAGCGCGTGCCTGTAAGGGAGAGTGAATTTGATCTGCGGTCTGACTGGTCATACCCCCATTTACTGCTATGGGAAATACAGTAGGACTCACATCGACAATGGCGCTTCCCGCGCGAAATCCTAGTTCACCTCCACCAACTTTTTCGAGTCCGAAAAGAACTGTTAACACTAGGGCAAAACAACGCACCACAAAACAACGCACGAACATTGCTGGCGGAATGTAGACAACCATCGGCGGGATCCTGCAGGAGGGAATTGACTTTCAGACGACCGCCTAGAGCACTGTCCAAGCGCGACTTCGAGTATCTTAACCATTATCCGCATCCCTTTCGCAAACCCCTCCCGTCTATCATGCGAATTTTCGACATTCGAGCGCGTTGTCTGCAGGCCCCTTGTATTCCGTGGTCTGGCAGTTGGCCAAAAGCATTCGAGGTGAGCTCGCTTTTACTGATTCTTGTGTTGACAACCCAGTGGTCTATCGTAGCCATAGCCCAAGTACCGGCTGCTTCTCCAAGGAGCCTCCCTCTTGCGCCCGCCGACGCGTTACAACAATTTGAATTGCTACCCGATTTGCGGATAGAGCTGGCCGCCAGCGAACCTCAGGTCGTGGATCCGGTAACTGTTCGTTTCGATCACAAGGGCCAGATGTGGGTCGTTGAGATGCGAGACTACCCTACCGGACCTGAGCAAGACCAGCTTTTTCAAGGCCGCATCAAAGTTCTGATCGATCACGACCGTGACGGTTACTTTGAAACCTCTCACCTATTTGCCGATTCGCTCGTCTTTCCTACCGGGTTGCAACCCTATAGGGATGGCGTGATCGTTACGCTAGCGGGCGAAGTTGCCTACTTGGAGGACACCGACGGAGACTATCAGTGCGATAAAATAGTTACTTGGTTCAGCGGATTCAGCAAAGAGAATGAACAGTTACGCGCCAATCATCCAACATGGACACTAGAGAATCAAATCCATGTGGCCAGCGGCCTGCGTGGTGGAGAAATTCAATCACATCAAGCGCATTGGGTACCGCTGGATCGGCCCGTCTCTCTAGCCGCTCGTGACTTCTCGTTCTCACCGTTTGGAGGCAATTGGCAAGCGGTCGCCGGCAATTCACAATATGGCTATTTTCAAGATGACGCGGGCAGGAGTTTCGTGTGCAGCAATCGAAACCCTTGTGACCTGCTTGTTGCTGATGCATTGCAAGTCCAAAGCAACCCACTTTTGCCGATTAATCTGTGGTCCGCAAACGTGATGCCTGCGGCGGAGAGTAGCAAGGTTTTTCCTTTGGTCAACGCCTGGACGACAAGCAATCTTCATGCCGGACAATTCACGGCTGCGTGCGGTGTGTTTCGATACCAAAGTGATCTGTTGTCAGGAACATTGCATAACGATTATTTCGCCTGTGAACCAACGGGCTCTTTGGTCCAACGCTATCGTCAGGTGTCGGACGGGATCGTGCCGAGGGCAGAGCGAGGCAGAGAAGATATCGAATTTCTCGCTTCGCGTGATCCTTGGTTTCGCCCCGTCGATTTAACAGACGGGCCAGACGGAGCCATGTATGTCGTCGATATGCACCGCGCGGTCATCGAACATCCAGCCTGGATGCCTACGGAACTGCAAGCACGTGAAGATCTTCGCTGGGGAAATTCAGCAGGGAGAATCTATCGCATCACTTCCTCGCATCAACCAAAAGCCCTTCGCCTCCCCTTCGATTTCGCTGCCACGACGCCAACTCAGTGGGTCGCCGTGTTGTCGAGTCCCAATCGCTGGGCGAGAGTCACCGCGCAGCGGAAAATCGCTGAAGCGATGCACGTCGAGCCAAGCCTTGCTGTCGTACAATCGTTGCGCGACTATGTCCACCAATCAAGTTCGTCTCAATTGTCTTCAGAGCATTGTCCTGGTTTATCTCTGGCCCTATGGTTGTTACAAGACGCAAACGAACTTACTCCCGATGATCTCAAGCGAGCCTTGCAGTCCCACGATGCGCACGTCCGATTCCAAGTGGTTCGTCTGCTGGCTCTACATAAAAACCAGTGGCGCGGCCAACACGATTTCGATACTATGTTCACTGACGACATTAGTCCGTTAGTGCGTTATCAGTGGCTCTTGGAGTTCGCTCCAGAAATCGAGAGCACTAAGACCGATAGAATCATCGCTGCTGTGTTACAGCGTGAAACCGATTCTGCCGGTGATATGCTTTGGATTTCCAAGGCGTTATCGCTCCTAAATACGACTACGGCCAACGACTTTCTGCGAAGCATAGATCAGCAACGCTTAGAGATATCGTTTGTGACACTGCAGCCATTGCTAAACCGACTGGGATTCGAAGGTTCGTCAAGTGTTTTATCGACACTAATTGCATCGCAAACCTCCGCCGACACAATCACAAAACGGCTCCAAGCATTCGCTGACGGAATGGTTTTGCAGGACCGAACCTGGGACGCAGTGCTTGCCGAAATTCCTCCTGAATTGCGACCGGCGGCTGCGGAGAGGATTGACGGATTTGTAAACAGCGAGAGAGAAGTGATCGTCGATGAAACAGCGACCATCGCTGATCGACTCGCTGCCTTGCAACGCATTGGCCTGGATCGATCACCAGAAACTCTGGAACTATGTCGAGACTTCGTCGCCACCCAGCATGACGACTTGTTCATTGAATCATTGCAGATTTTAAAACAATCTCAGGACATGGATCTTGATGTTCGCTTGTTGGAACGAATTCATGAATTGCCTCCACGGTCCACTCTCGCCGCCCTCAATGCACTGATCGATAATCCTCTATGGGCTGTGCGGTTACTGGATGCAATTGAAGCAGATTCCATTCCCTTGGGCTTGATCGATCCGACGTCGATGGGACGCCTGGAACGAAGCTCACACGAGGAAATTGGTGCTCGCGTCAAGCGTCTATTGGCCGGCCGCAAAGCAGTGAGCAAAGAAGAGGTACTGCAGCGTTATGCGACGACCTTGTTGGAGCCTCCCAATCTAACAGCCGGAAAACAAATTTTCGCAAAGCAATGCGCTAGCTGCCATCGGCTTGCCGAGGAAGGGTTCGTCGTAGGTCCAGATATCTCGGATATGCGCACCCAGTCCCCGCAGCAACTACTGAACTCAATTCTGGATCCCAATCGCGCGATTGACGCCAACTTTTTTCGTTATGTGCTGCTGACGGTCGACGGCCAGGTGATCGAGGGACTGCTCGAAGAGAGCAACACCACTAGCGTCACTCTGAAAGCACAAGAGGGGGTGAAGCGTACTGTTTTGCGGGAGCAAGTCGAAGAGCTTCGAGCCACGGGTGTCTCAATGATGCCCGAAGGTTTTGAAAATCAATTGGATCCCACTGCGATGAGAGACCTGATTGGATATGTAAAACGGTGGCGGTTAATGTCCGGAGACATCCCTCTTGGTGAATAACTGCATGACGCATGGGGGATATTAAGCAGCATGCCGTTGACGAATCGATCTTCTAGACGCAGCTGATTTTTGGTAAGAGTTGCCAGCCTTGAATCAATCTCCCTATTTTCCAAGTAATTTTTTTCACGCCACGGATGGCTCTGCAACATGCGACCAGGATTTTGGGTAGCTACCATTATTGCATGTGTCATGGCGTTTACCCAATTGGGAAGCGCGCGGCTTTGGGATCGTGATGAACCCAGAAACGCCGAATGTGCCCGCGAGATGCTCGTCGCTGACAATTGGATTGTGCCCACCTTTGATGGTGAACTAAGAACGCACAAACCCATTTTGTTGTACTGGTGCCAGATCGTTTGCTACAAGTTGTTTGGGGTCAATGAATGGGGTGCACGGTTACCTTCAGCTATTGCTGGTGTGCTTACCTCACTGTGTGCCTATTCCATTTCACGAAAACTTGCGGGCCCCAGCGTGGCAACTTGGTCTGCAATTAGCTTGTCAACAATGTTGTTATTCGCCATGGCAACTCGTGCAGCGACACCGGACTCCCTACTGATTTTTACCACAACATTGACGATCACCCTCTTTGTTCATTACGCATTTACCTCTAGTGCGACCGGGTTAGACTTCCGTTGGCCAGAGTTCCATCAGTGGGTCATCATCTATTCCGCTTCGGGTCTGGGGATGTTGGCCAAAGGACCGGTCGGGGTCGTGCTTCCAATGGCAGTAATCGGACTGACAACATTGCTCATGCCACGTCGCTCGGGGAGCAATCTTCGACGCGTGCAACAAGTCAAAGATGGCCTATTGCGTTTCATATCGCATGGCTGGCGAATGCGACCCTTCACCGCGTTAGCAATGGTCGCAATCATAGCTGGCCCTTGGTATCTAGCCGTGGGTTGGCAAACGAACGGCGTTTGGCTACGAGAATTTTTTCTACAACACAATGTCGGCCGCGCTATGGTGCCAATGGAAGGCCATTCCGGACCTCCTGTGCTGTTCTATGTCGGAGCGTTGTTGTTCGGCACATTTCCATGGTCCTGCTTTTCCATTCCTATCGGAATTGTCGCATACAAGACCTGGCAAAGTGACGAGGCAAAACGACCAATCATTGCGTTAGGAATGGCCTGGATCATTGTTTATGTCGGATGTTTTTCACTAGTCTCGACCAAACTACCCAGCTATGTCACACCATGCCATCCGGGCATCGCTCTGTTAGTTGGCCTGTTTATCGCCAATGTTCTCCACAGTTCGAGCGTGTCCCGCGGCTGGATAACGGCTGGCTTAAGCTTTGGTGCTGCGATCGGACTAGGAATTTTCTGCGCCTTCGGTGGACCGCTGGAGGAACGCATTCCTGGAATTCGCCCTCTGGCTATCGGAGGATTATTTCTCGCAGTTGCTTCGCTGCTGGGTGTCGCATTTGCAACGCGACTCCGCAGCGATATTGCCATGCGATCCTTTGTCGTCGGATCGGTTTGCCTTTCCATTACGCTGATTTGTTTTGGTCCGGCTATTCTCGACCAAGGACGAACTGATCTCGATCGACTACAGGCCGAGTTCTCACAAGCCCCAACCACCCATTGGATAGTCACGGGCTCAACGGAACCCTCCTGGGTTTTTTACTCGCAAGGGCGAGTTCATCCCGAATCCTGGATAACAACCAACAGTACACTAGGGAACGAACGCATACACCCTGAAAGTATGGCATCCATCGTTCGCAGTTCGGAAAATACCGGCAGAGATGTGCCGATGTTTCTTGATGGCGAGTTCTTAAGGATAATTCCGGCGGCCGAAGCGAGGCTTGCTGAACGACCCTGACTCGTCGACTTGAGGTGGTGGGCTATAATCTAGGCATAGCACTCACTTCTGTACCTGCATCGGCGATTGAAATGCGAACTCCTCGAGTCCTGGCAACTTTGTTTTTCGTTGGCGGTTTATTGCAAAGCCAACCTGTTCATTGCCAAGAAGCCCCCACTATTGACGCGACACTTGAAACTCAATTGGTTCAAGATGTGCGACAATTGACGTTTGGCGGCCTCCGAGCCGGCGAGGGTTATTTCAGCGCAGATGGTACGCAGATTGTTTTTCAAAGTGAACGAGACCCGGCAAATCCGTTCTATCAAATTTTTGTCATGGATCGCGAAACCGGCGATGTGGAATTGGTGTCTCCCGGCATCGGAAAAACGACATGCGCTTGGATTCATCCCGATGGCCAGCAGATTCTGTTTTCTAGCACACACGAGGATGTGGCAGCTCAAGACAAGCAAGCGGAAGAGTTAAACCTGCGAGCAATGAACAAGCAACGCCGTTACGCTTGGGACTACGATCAAGCTTATGACTTGTACGTTTGGGATCGCGAGGAAAAATCGTACAGCCAAATTACTGATGCCGTTGGATACGATGCAGAGGCATCGTTCAGTCCCGATGGAAAACAAATTGTATTCGCGTCCAATCGAGCAGCCTACAGTCGCCCCCTGAGTGATCGCGAGAAGACTCTGTTTGAAATGGATCCAGCTTCGATGGTGGATCTTTACATCATGAACGCTGATGGAACCAATGTTAAGCGTTTGACAGATACGCTTGGATACGACGGCGGACCTTTTTTCTCGGCTGATGGACAACGGATTTGTTGGCGTCGATTTAATGAAGACGGGGCAACCGCCGAGATCTTTACGATGAAGACGGACGGCAGCGACGTCCGACGTTTGACCAGTTTGGGCGCCATGAGTTGGGCTCCTTATTTTCATCCATCAGGTGATTATTTAGTCTTCACGACAAACATTCATGGCTTCGCGAATTTCGAACTCTATCTGGTTCGCGCCGATGGTGAAGGTGTTCCAGTTCGAGTTACCTATACCGAAGGCTTTGATGGACTTCCAGTCTTTACACCCGATGGACAACAACTTGCTTGGACGACGAATCGAACCGCTGAGAAAAAGAGTCAGATCTTTATCGCCGAGTGGAACGACTCGCACGCGCGAGAACTTCTGGGCCTCAAACAAATCGAAGATTTGGAAGCCACATCTGTGGATCGCGCTGCTGGATTGCAGGCGGCATCAGCCACACAAGATGGCTTCTCTCCGGTAGACGTCGGCCGTCACGTTGATTATTTGACGCGTCCTGAGTTGGCTGGTCGATTAACGGGTACTGATGGCGAACGACGAGCAACCGCTTATGTTGCGGCCTACTTAGAGAGCCTGGGATTTGAACCGGCCGGGGAAAACGGCACTTTTTATCATGAGTTTGAATTCCCAGCGGGCGCATCGCTCACCGCAGATAATAAGCTAGTTGTTGGCGACGAGAGCTTGACAGTCGACAAAGACTGGCGCCCGCTCTCCTTCTCTGGAAGCGGCTCATTTGAAACACGTGGTCTAGTGTTTGCGGGATACGGCCTTGAAGTACCCGAATCGGAAGGCTTCATGGGCTACGACAGCTACGTGCATTTAGATGTCACCGACAAATGGGTCTTAATGTTTCGCGACTTGCCCCAAGATATCAAACCTGAGTTGCGTCAAACCCTAGCCCGTTTCTCGTCGGCTCGACGCAAGGCAATGGTCGCTCGCGATCATGGTGCTTATGGAGTAATCTTCGTTGCTGGCCCTACAAGCAAAGTGAATAACCAACTCATTCGCTTTGAAAGCGATGCATCGGCAGGTGGCACGAGCATCCCAGTTCTTTCTGTAACCAATGATGTTGCCGCAAAATGGATGAAGATCGGCAAAGTCGATATGGAGAGCGAACAAAAGTCGCTCGACAATGGGGATATGGCAATGGGGTATGACATCGAGGGTGTCAACATCGCTGCCGACATCCACATCGAATATCGTAAAGGTACGGGCCGTAACGTCATTGCCCGCTTGCGAGCCGGTGAAGAACTGAGTGATCAAGTTATGATCGTCGGTGCACACGTAGATCACTTGGGAATGGGTCAAAGCAGTAGCAGTCTGGCTCGCGAGGACGAAGGCTCACAAATACATTTTGGCGCTGATGATAATGCCAGCGGCGTGGCCGCTATGCTCGAAATTGCGCAATACTTGGCGGCCCAAAAGCGAAGCGGCAAACTAGCAATGCGGCGAGATTTAATTGTGGCTGGTTGGTCGGGTGAAGAGTTGGGTTTGTTTGGTTCGCAGGCCTTTGTCAATGACTATTTAAAGCTCTATCCCAATGCCAAGAAAACCCTTGGCCAGACGGAATCCAATGAACCCAGCGACGAACAAGATCCTCATGCGGGACTTTCATTGGGACCGATTGGCGGACATGGTTCCAGCGCCGATGCACCCAGCTTGTATCCCGCAATTGCCGGATATTTAAATCTCGATATGGTCGGTCGACTGAGAGAAAAACTTACGGTACAAGGCATTGGCTCCTCGCCCGCTTGGGAGGCAACCGTGCAACAACGTAACGTTCCTGTGGGATTGGCGATTCAATTGGACAAAACCAGCAGAAGCTTACCCACCGATGCGGCCGTATTTGTAGGTCGCCAAGTTCCCAGCTTGGCCGCTTTTACCGGCGCGCATGAAGACTATCATACTCCGCGTGACACCGCCGATAAACTGAACTACGAAGGGGCTGCTAAGATCGCACGACTGTTCGCCTTGATTGGACGTGGTTTGCTGACCGATGCTGAGCCACTGCCGTTCGTGTTGAATGAAGGAGAGTCGGGAGAGCAAGAAGCACGCCGCGCTCAACTAACGGCCTTCTTAGGAACCATTCCCGATTATGCTGGTGCCGAACTCAAAGGAGTCAAACTGTCGGGCGTCGGCAAAAATGGTCCAGCGGAAAAAGCGGGGCTTAAGGCTGGCGATGTTATTGTGGAACTAGCAGGCGGAAAGATCGAAAACATCTATGATTACACCTATGCGATCGAAGCACTGAAGATTGGAGAGACGATCAAGATCGTAGTCTTGAGAGGCGAAGATCGACTTGAGATTGATGTGACTCCCGCATCGCGAGAATAATTGTCAATTAAAAAACGGACGCTTCACTATCAATGGACAGATCACCCCGATTCGTTTTCCCGAATTGCACCTTTGGCGCAATCCGTTTGGCGAGCTGACCCGAGAGGAACGAAGCGTACTGGCCGTTTGTGATCTGTCGGAAGCAACACGTTGGCTCGCCCAGTCACAATCACTTGGTGAATGCGTCGTAGAGTTTATTGCACCTTGTGGACATGGCAAATCGACACACCTTCATGCGTTCAAAAAACAGTTTGCCGATGCGGCCTACGTCTATGTGCCGCCAACGGGTCCCTATCCTGTTTTCCCAGATGGTGTGCCCCTAGTTATCGATGAAGCGGATCGCCTTCCCTGGATGATGCGGAAGAAACTCTTTGCTAATCGTCGCGTACATGCCATAGCAGTTCATCGGAGTCTGCAGCGAGGCTTTGCCAGGCGCGGCCGGCGTGTGCTGACCATTGATGTTGCTATCCGAGGTTGCGCAGATCGATTGTTAGCAATCCTCAATCAACGTATCGTGGCGTCGGAAACAACATCAGGCGCTTCCCCTAGACTGACTCTTGCTCATGCAAAAGAACTAATTCGACGGTACGGCGACGACATTCGAGCAATGGAAGATTACCTTTACGAGCACTTTCAACAGCTCACAGGAGACGCAAATGACGAAATGCGATTTGATCATTGAACTTGAAGAGGGTCGGCAACAATTTTTTGCCGGTGACGTCATTCGCGGTACGCTGACGGTCCGAGCCAATGAGGATATTAAGTGCGATGCGCTCTATGTTCGTCACAAGTGGGCGACACATGGAAAGGGAAATGTGACGAGCGGCGAAGGTATCCCCGCAAACTTGTTTAGTGGCAAATTTAATAGTGGAGATCATCAAAAGTATGACTTTACGATTAACACGCTGGATTGGCCACCCACTTACCATGGGCACTACCTCAATGTCGATCATTTCATAGAAGCGTGTGTTTCAATCCCGTGGGCCTTCGACGTCAAACAAACTCAATCAATCACCCTACTTGCATCACAATTGCTTTCGCAAAACGATGGCGACAGCAAAGATAACGCTGCGACCGCCGCCACACCCTCAAAGCCCATCCTGATGGGACTGGGTTTCGGTTGCTTGTTGTTTCTTGTGATTTTTGTTTTTCTGGTACCTGCCTTAATCCTTGTCGCTCCAATCATCCTTGCCATCTTCGGCGCGATTTGGTTCTTCGGGTCGTACTTGCCAAAGAAAAAATTAGGCAAAGTGGAATGCAGGGTGGATCGAAAAAAAATCCGGCTGGGCGAAGTACTCACGGGCAACTTGCATGTGCATCCCAACAAGGCAGTCCAAATCAATGGCATCAGCGTCACAATTACTGCCAGGGAAGAGTGTATTTCTGGCAGCGGTTCCAATCGCAAGACACACACGCATCGTTTACTAGAAACAGTCATTCCCTTAGCCGACGGAGGAGTCCTCACACCCGGGCCAAAGGATTATCCATTCTCGATTCCATTTCCTGCGGACGGTCCACCGACCATGGAATTGCCCGACAACAACATCAAATGGGATTTCTTGCTGAGAGTCGATATTCCCAAGTGGCCTGATTTCAAGCACGCCGAAAAACTGACCGTCCAAATGGCTACTATGGCGGATCGAAAAACAGAGTTCGATACGGTTAAGGTTACGGCAACTTCGGTAAAGAGCGAAGATAAGGTTGCGGATGAGACAAATATCTCATTTGCAGAGACCGCTAACTTCTTGCTCGCCGCGCAAGGGGATCACGAGCAGATCGACACTTTAATTGAGGCTGTACTAGGACTCGAATTTACCTTATCAGTCATCATTGAGCGGTTTGTGCTCTATGCGGGAGTGGAGGATAGAAATTACTCCTACCCACAAGGACGAACTGCTTTTGCAGAAGATGCGCAGAGTGATTTGTTGTTGACGCTTTATTTCCCTCCCGCCAGCGGCCAAGCCATTGACTTGCAGGAAAAACAAGCATGGTCAGGACAGGCCAAAATTGTTGGTTACGATTTCCAACATGGTCGCCTTCGTCTAAAAGTAATGGCTTAAATACAAGCTAAGTGGACCTTTTTGCGACTTGGCGAGCTTATACTTGCCCTCACTTTCGATACCTCTGAACGGGAAACAAGCGAATGGCTGGTGGTAGTCTGTTAATGCTACTTGATGATATTGCGACGATCTTAGATGACGTCGCGACTATGAGCAAAATTGCGGTTAAGAACACGGCCGGTGTCTTGGGAGATGACTTGGCGCTCAATGCTCAACAGGTATCAGGGGTCAAAGCGGACCGAGAATTGCCCGTGGTATGGGCTGTGGCCAAAGGCTCGTTGGTCAATAAAGCGATCTTGGTCCCTGGAGCGATTGCCATTAGCGCGTTTGCGCCCTGGGCACTACTGCCGCTGCTGATGATCGGCGGTTTGTTTCTCTGTTTCGAGGGCTTTGAAAAGATTGTGCACAAATACCTGCATGGGAAGCAAGCTTTAGACTCCGAAACTCAGCAGCATCAACAGCACCTACACGCGTTGGCCGATCCGGCAATCGATGTGGTCCAAGTGGAACGCACAAAGATTCGTGGCGCCATTCGAACCGACTTTATTCTCTCCGCAGAAATCATCGTTATCTCAATGGGAGCGGTCGCGGAAGCCAGCCTGTTAAAACAAACACTGGTTTTGGTCGCCGTTGCCATCATGATGACTATCGGTGTATACGGTCTGGTTGCTGGAATTGTCAAACTGGACGACCTCGGCCAATATCTACTGCGATGTGCTGACGAGGGCAAATGGAACCGCTCCCAAAAGGCCACCGGTTCGCTTCTCTTGCAGTTAGCGCCCAAGCTAATGCGATTTCTCACCATTGCGGGAACCGTCGCGATGTTTTTGGTCGGCGGGGGAATCGTCGTTCACGCTATTCCGTCTCTGCATCACCTCGTAGAAAATACTACGGAAACCCTGGCCGGAATGGCCAACCCAGTCCGGCTACTCCGCTACGCGGTGCCGCTGTTGATTAATGGCGTCACTGGACTCTCATGTGGCGCGATTCTGGTGGGGGTCTTCACTTTCGCACAACGATTATGGAAGCGCACCCCAGCGTAGCGCTGAGGCACCAATCAGTCCTGCGGCACTACTTTAGTCTTGCATCAAACATCAGCTTGCGATGACACAACATTCTCACCGTAGATCAACAAACGTTTGTGTTCGCGAATGACCCGCATAAATTTTTCTTCGTCCACGGGCTTGATAATGTAATCATCGATAGAGAGTGATTCGCACGATTGACGATCCCCTTCATCGTCGGATGCAGTGAGGACAACAACGGGCACATTTGCAACGCTGGGAATTTGCCGCAAAGCTCTCAACACCTCGATTCCATCGCCATCGGGTAGCACCAAATCTAGCAACAGCAAATCGGGGCGAGGAGCACGCGCATAAACACCCTCCCGGTGCAGGATACTGATCGTCTCTGCCACGGTTCGAACGAGCGTCAAGCGATGATGGATACCGCAGTTCTTTAACGCTTGAATGGTGATACGAGCATCGACGAGGCCATCCTCGACGAGCAAAATCTCCATCGGTTTAATTGCAGATCCAAAAAACATTGCGTGGGACTCCCGGTTGTCCGTCAAGAAAAAAAGTTGAAATCAGGCTCTCTGCTGTGCTCGATAGGCCTTTTCAATCAACTCACTTTCCAATCGCTCATGCATAGCCAATTGCGCATCGAATTTCTCCGTCTGTGTAATTAGATCGCGCACATGATCGCCGGCAAAGCCACGAAATTGTAAATCTTCAGCGCGCTCGCAAAGAGAGCTAATTTCGAGGTAGAGACTGCAGTGTTGACTGCGAGCCAAATCGGCCGCTGCAGTGATCGCCGAGTCATCCATGCAGATACCCTCCATGTATCCATAGGATTCCTCCAGGGCGAACTGAAGCGCCAAACAGTCGCGTAGATCATCTAGCCTCCTCACCAAGGCTTTGGCAGCCTCGCTGGGGACGCATTCACTGCGACAAGCGTCGCGGACGGCAGACAAGGCATGAGCCAAATCGGGATGGCTGTCCTTGATTTCCTGCAAAAAAGCCGCATTGATACCAAGCGTTTTCGTAGCCGAAGAGACCAACATTGAGTGTTCCTCCATGGATTGCGATAAGACACTTCTTGGGTTGCTGCGGACGCCCAAAGATTTTCCAGACTAAGCGTGTTTGCTCCTCGTCGTCAAACTTATTCTAAGAAATATTACCGGAAAAGAGGACTTCCAGGGGGTAAGCTACCCAGAGTACCGGTTTTAGCGACGTAATAGCCCATAATAGAAAATGCACCACAAGGCACTGATGCCATCCCGCCAACCAATTTTTTTGCCTTCGTCATACCAGCGATGATGATACCGGATATGCCGTTGGGCAAATCGCAATTTGGCCCTCGCTAGACGGGCCGTCAATTCAATTTCGATCCCAAAGCGACTCTCTTTCAATTGGTCAATAAGGGGCAATATGGACTCGCGCCGCATCATTTTGTAACACGTTTCCACATCGCTCAATTGCAAACCAATAGCGATGTTGGCAAGCAGCGTAATCAGGCCATTCATCCGTTCGTGCCACCAAGGCGATATTTGACGGTTTGTATGGCCATAGCGAGTCCCATAAACCACATCCGCTTCACCTGCGACAATCGGCTGCAGGAGATATCTTAAGTCCTCAGGGTTGTATTCCAGGTCCGCGTCCTGAACGACGACCACCATCCCCGTCGCAGCGGCCAGTCCAGTGCGAATCGCGGCTCCTTTGCCGCGATTATGCGGATGACTAATGGCCGTGACATCCTCGCTTGTGCAGGCGATCTCCTGGAGACACTGTCCCGTACCATCGCTGCTGCCATCATCGACTAAAATAATTTCTACCGGCAGCCCCGTGGATCGCACCCGTTCAACAATGCGGTTTACGGTTTTTGCTTCATTGAAAACGGGAATAATAACGCTCAACCGAAAACCCTCCGGCAGAACGTAAATTCCCAATTTCGCCGTTGCTTCGCGACCGAGCATTCGCTGACATTGCCCGACGTACTCCGAAGTCCAAGTTGTCGCAGCGTCGCGGGCATCCCCAATTATTTCGTTCAACGGCGACTTCCTGTTTTCAACATTTTTTGCAACGATTTCATAAGTTGGGTTATGTAGCAAAAGTGTAGCAAATTGCCGATCGAAATGGGCGTGCTTCAACAAAATTAATTGATAGCAAAGACTCGCAATAGGCATTCGGCTTTCTGGAAATACTTGACAAGTTTTGCAGAGTCGGCACAATCACGCTCCATCACGACAACGCACTCAGCAAACAGAATATCCTCCGCAATCAGGAGGCGGCGCCGATGGAGCTAGCCGACAGACTTGTCATGTCACTTCACTGTGATCGAATTTCTGTGGAACGGATGTCCCTCCTTTTTTCTGTCCTCTGCTTTTCGCGTTTGTACTAGACATGCTATGGTTCGAGGCCATGAATTGTTCACGCAGGATGAAAGTCCGCTGACTGTAATATCTCGCCCGAATTGTCTCCATAATGCCTCATTGTTTGATCAGCTTCGGATCGAACCTCGGTGATCGGTTTCAACGCATCGCATTGGCCGGAAAAGCCATTGCGGAGAACTCGTTGATACAATCTTTTTGTGCCAGTCGGTTGTATGAAAATCCTGCAGTCGGCGGTCCCACCGGTCAACAACCTTTTCTCAATGGCGTGGCCCTCTTGGAAACCAAGAGTTCGGCGCGAGAAATCCTGGGGCTCCTGCAGTCGGTGGAGCTTCAACTGGGTCGACAACGTGCGGTCCGTTGGGACGCTCGGTCCATTGACTTAGACGTCGTCCTATATGGCGACCTACAAGGCAATAGCCCCGATCTATCCGTTCCGCACCCTCGCTATACCGCACGCCGCTTCGTGATCGTGCCCGCTGACGAGGTGGCTGGCCAATGGCGCGACCCCCGTTTTCTGTGGTCCATCCATGAGTTGAATATCCATATCTCTTCGACGGTTCCCTCCATTGCACTGGTCGGCGGCGAAAAACAATTGCGAGATCAACTTTGCCATCTGCTCACCGAACGTCACGGAATCGCGACCTTTTGCAATCCTCAGCAAACGATTGAATTGCCGACTGCCGTACCTTGGGTCTCCTCTTTTTTACCGCCACTTCCGACACACGGTTCAGCTGCCGCACTGAACCCCTGGACCCCGCGACTCGTTGCTCAGCTACAATGGACAACTCCGGAAAGCCGCTGGCCGGCGACACACCAGCTCGGCAAAGCGCTACATGACTGGCCCGAATACCGACTGGAAGTAGACTCCCCGGAATGGGCCGCCTCTGAGCTAGCCGCTGCTATTGAATCACTCGGCTGTCCGTTGGTGCCTGCCACAACGGATGGACTCTGGTATCGTAATGCTGACAAATAACTCTACTCATTTCGCAAATTATGCACGTTTTTTACCAAGCGGCAGAAGCCAATCGCTGGGTTCGCCAACAAACCGCCCTGGGTATTACCGTCGGGCTTGTCCCGACAATGGGAGCACTCCACGAAGGGCATTTCAGCTTGGTGGATACCAGCAGAGGTACTTGTCAAAAAACAATTGCTACGATCTTCGTAAATCCAACACAGTTTGCCCCCCACGAAGACCTCAGCCGCTATCCACGCACGCTGGAAAGTGATTTGGAGGGACTGCGGCGCCACCACGCAGACGCCGTCTTTATTCCAGAGACCGAAGATATTTATCCCCGCGGATTTTCGACTTATGTCGACCCACCCGAAGTTTCATTGCCTTGGGAAGGCGATTGTCGACCGGGCCATTTTCGTGGCGTTTGCACGGTCGTTTTGAAACTATTTCATTTGCTCCCTTCCACTCATGCCTTTTTTGGACAAAAAGATTTTCAGCAGGCGGCTACCATCATTGCCATGGTGCGAGATCTGGGTGTCAATATCGAAATCGTCGTTTGCCCGATTCTACGTGACCCAGATCGACTTGCGATGAGTTCCCGGAATCGCTATCTAACTCCCCAGGAGAGAAATCGGGCCTTAGCGATTCCACTTGCCCTTGAACAAGTCCAACTTGCGGTGGCAAAAGGAATCTCCGATGCCTCCCAATTGGAAGCGATCATGAAACAAATCCTCTCCGAGGGACCGGTGGATCAAATTGAATACGCGGCGATTGTGGATCCCTATGCATTGACCCGGGTGACTCGTATTGATCATCCTGCGGTTGCCATTATCGCCGCACGCGTCGGTCAGACTCGCTTGATCGACAACGATAGAATTGCACCACAGGATGGCTGATAGGCCAATGACGGATTGCTATGCACCGAACCCTATTCTTTATCCCTCATTCACTCGCTGGCATTCCAATCGTTGGCTTCGGTTGGGCACTGGGTTTGCTCGGCGTTGCGTTTGGGCTATGGTTGTGGTTGGTAAAATGCGATCCGCAGAGATCCGTTAAGACAGAAGTCCAACAGACTGGTTTCTTTTGGATCGGTGCGGCGATTGTTATCGCATTCGTTTTGCCTCGTATCGAAATTCAATCGGTCGCCAGCGGACCGGTCGGAATCGCCGTCCGTGGATATGGCGTGTTTCTATTGTGTGGCGTTGCTTCAGGCGTCGCGCTGGCGCTCTACCGCTCAAAAAAAACCAGTGTATCGCCCGACACGATCTTCAATCTTGCTTTTTGGTTACTCATTGGCGGCATTATCGGGGCGCGTACATTTTACGTTGTTGAATACTGGGACGATTTCGTCAGCAATGACGTCAAAGCGACGCTGTTTCGCTTGCTCGACTTTACTCGCGGAGGCCTGGTTGTTTATGGGTCCATCCTGGGTGGTGCACTGGCAACTATTGTCTTTTGCTATCGCTATCGACAGTCTGCTTTTCTGATCGGAGATATCGTCATACCAAGCCTGTTCTTGGGAATCTTCTTCGGACGGCTAGGCTGCTTGATGAATGGTTGTTGCTACGCTGGTCGCTGCGAAGATTCTGCCTGGGCAACCTATTTTCCTCCCGGCAGTCCAGTCTATACGGAACAGATGGAATCGGGAGAACTTCTCGGACTAACACTCACTCCCAGCACCGATCCGGTCGCTTCAGAAGAAGTGAACGAGCTGGCAACCATGCCCTGGGTTGTCAGCCAAGTTGCCCCCGTTGGCCCAGCAGCGACCCGTGGAATCCAACCGGGCGATACCATCGATCGCATTTTCCCCCAAGCACCCCCACTGGATCGCATTGACCCGCAAACTCCTATCGATGATTCCAGCACGCTGGACTGGGTTGCTGTCGTAAATGGCACCCCCATTCTTTGGACCGCAGACGAATTGCCTCCCTATGCGATGGCCGTGCGGTCGGCACAGTTGATCAGCAGCATCAATGGTTTGTGGATTTGCATCGCGCTTTTGCTAATTTCGCGTTTTTGTCGACTCCGCACGGGAACGTTAGCTGCCATCGGTTTCATGGTTTATGCAATGGTTCGATTTGTTGAAGAAATCGTTCGCAGCGATGAACCCGGTCAATTTGGGACCGATCTGACGATTGCTCAGTGGGTCAGCCTGGCGATTATCCCATCTGCCCTCGCGGTCATTCTGTTTATCTACAAAACGCGTGCTGCCGATGCGCCCACAACATTGAGCGCAAATTCGGGAACCGGCATACAAAAGTGAGCGTCCAGTAATTGAGCAACGATGAACAACCAGACGATCCCGAGGTCACAGCAGTGAATCCTGCAGAATCGATTCCCTGCGAATTGGACGAAGATGGCCTGTTGGTCCGCGCTGCTTGCCAGGGTGACTCTGGGGCGTTTGATGCGCTTGTACAGCGTCATGCCGATCGCTTATTGCGAATGGTTCGTAGTTTAACTCATTCCCGCGAAGATGCCGAAGACGTGACCCAAGAGGCTTTCACTTCCGCCTTTTTTAAATTGGATTCGTTCGCAGGAAGATCCTCGTTTTTCACTTGGCTCTACCGAATTGCACTCAATAAGGCGATCTCCCGCCGCCGCCTAAGGCGAATGGAAACTACCCATGACGGCCGCACACTCGACGCTGCACCGCCACCCACCGACAGCCAACCATCGGCTGAAACACTTGTCCAACGCGATGAAGAAATTGCCAAGCTCCGTCTCGCTATCAACCGCCTCGAACCCGATCGACAAAGCGTATTAGTGCTCCGCGATGTCGACGGAAAAGACTACTGTGACATTGCTGATATTCTCAACATTCCTATCGGTACCGTTCGCAGCCGCTTGCACCGCGCACGCTGCGACCTCAAACAAATATTGGACGCAGACGTCTCTGCGTTCAAAGGAGGTGCGAACAAATGAAATTTGAAGAATCGATGCTCAGTGGTTATCTCGACAACGAGCTAACACCGGAAGAACGAGTCTTTGTAGAGCGATACTTGGAGTCCAATCCAAAAGATCGCGAGACACTACGCGCATTGACTTCCATCAGGGACAACCTGGCGAGCCTCCCTTTGGAGTCTTTTAGCACAAACCCTGTCGAGGCGATTCGCAAACGCATTGCACAGGAACTTGCTTCACCTAACGTCAATGGACTACAGGGAGCTGACTCTAGCCATTCGGCTGCACTCACTACAAATGCACGCTCAGCTTCACTGGAGACTGCAAAGTCCGCTTCGTCAATTTCACAGGTGCCGCTGCACGTCACCAAACATAGCGCTCGAACCCTTTGGGTTTCACTCGCGATGGCCGCTGTGGTGTTGCTTGTTGTAGGCTATTTCGCCTCGCCCGCGATTCGCAACGTTGCTGTTTCCAACCGCGTTGATCCGCCAATGCCTCACGTTGCGGTTGTGACGCCGTCCGAAAATAGTGTTGCCAATAACTCGCCTGCCGACTCCGTCGCCATGCCACAGCCGCCGCTGGCCGACGTTGCTGCCGACCCTTCTGCGTTTGCGCCTAGCGCCCGTGCAATGAAAGGAACCACCGCAGATCCAACCTTCGATGCAATGAGTATACCCGGTTCGCGACGTATGGTCGGCCAGGACGCACAGGGTGGCGTCGGCGGAAGTGGCGCCGTCGGCGAACTAACCATAGATGACAGCACTCTCGGAGCCCAGCCTTCCAATGCGCAGCCTTCCAATGCGCAGCCTTCCAATGCGCAGCCTTCCAATTCACCCTCTCGCTTTCTTGTTTATCATGCCGAATCGGGCGACTGGAGCATTGAATTAGAACCGACGTCGAATCCCGCCGATTATCTAGAGCGATCGCTCGTCATCGATATGCCTACGAAGCAAGTCGCGGGTATTATCGATTGGGTTGCTGACCAACTCCATACTGAACGAGCTCCGGCAGACAGCTATCAATCGGCCCTGGGCGAAGCGCCGCAAACGTTAGCGATTTATGTGGAAACGGACGCTAGCCAGGCTGCCAGTCTCGTCCAATCGCTCATCCAAATCTCAAAAACGTCCAGCGACAGCAGCCACTCCAAGCTCATCAATCCGTCCGCACTGGCGAGAGGTGCTGGAGATCAACAAAGAGCAGGGCTTGCCGCTTCACACGTGGCCCTCCCTGAACCCACCGATTTAGACGCTACCGAACGCGGCGCAGGCGCTACCTCCAGCAAGCTCGCTCCACCAGGCAACCTTGCCATGGCCAAGAGCGTGGATTCTCCATCTCTGATACTTGGCACTGAAATCGACCAAGCGGTTCAGCAAGGTAAACTCTGGATCATCATTCGTCCTGTCACTCAGCCTGTTACCGAAAAAACCGAGTAACCTTTAGCGATACCGCTTCTTGGTTAACGTTCGCCGACCGACCTGTGGCTTGCGTCCCTTCGGTCGCCCCTGCTCGATGGGCACAAATTCAGGTTTGATCCGCAAGGCGAACTTGCTGAGACAAAGCTTGTTCATGCTCACGTTCAGCATTTTTGCCTCCTTCGCCAATGACGCGTGCAAACTGACAGGCATTCGAATGGTCAGCACGCGCTGAGGTTCAATCGCTTCAGCTTTCTCTACATCCGCAGAGCGCAGAGCCGCAAGGATTTTGAATATCTCCGCGAACTCCTGCGTGGTTTGAAAATAGGCCTGCTCTTCTCGAGTGGTAAATAGACGGTCGACTACACCCTCCACTCCCAACACGGCCCGATAGAACGATACCCAATAACCGGTCAGAGCAAATGCTTCATTGGCCAACCTTAAGGCCTCGCTCGCACGCTGCTCCAAAGGCAAATCCGTCCTGACCTGCAATTCCACTTTTTCCAATCCATTGCCCTTGACCAGTTGAGAGGCCGGAGGAGGGGGCACTTGTTGTCTTTGGCTGGGCATGGTCGCAATGGTCCTGCTATCTCGAGTCAGGTGGTGGCGATTGAAATTCGTTCCTGTTGACCCGGATGGTCTAGAAGAACGAGCAATCCCGACGGGCTTGCGGACCAATCCTTTCGACCAGTCAAATGCTGTTTCATAACCTTTGATAGCAAAAGGACTTACGTGCGATGCTTAAAATCGCATCACTGCCCACCAAGCAGTGACTACCAATCGCGCAGCCAAGCGTTGCCTAAAAAATAGGCAGCGGTGAATGTCCTAAGTTCCAAGTGTCCATTCTGTCATTCAGCTCAAAGTTCGACGAAAGCTGAACTTTTACTGGAGCGAGAGCTTGGGGGCGGTTGAAGACGCGAAAGCCCTTCCGTGACGCAGCTTTCGGCAACTGGGCTCCACAGACCGACGGAGCATGGTGCATACTAGGTAGGTCGACCAACTTGCAGTTTTCCTACCAAATCCCATCGCCCGAAATTTGATATGTCGTTGTCTGAATTCTATCGCCCGGATCGCCGCGGGCTGTCGTTCGAACTCTTTCCACCCAAATCAGCCGACGACCTCGATGCGCTGGTAGCGACAGTCCAAAAGCTGGTGCGGTTTCGGCCCGATTACTTCACTTGCACCTACGGTGCAGGAGGATCAAGTCAGGATCGCACACTGGAAGTCATCCAGCGAGTGCGCCAATCGACCGGCCTGCCGGTGGCATCTCATTTGACTTGCGTAGGATCGACGATTGATCAACTGCGCACTTATCTGGGAGAAGCCAAGCTGCGAGGTGTGGATGCCGTTGTTGCGCTGCGAGGAGATCCGCCCAAGGGTGAAAAAACCTTTCAGGCGGTCCAAGGTGGCCTACGTTATGCGAACGAATTGGTTGCGCTTATCCGGAGCGAGTTCCCTGAACTGGGCATTGCCGTAGCCGGCTACCCAGAGGTTCACCAGGAAGCGGTAAGCGCCGAAGTCGACTTGGAGAACTTGAAGCGGAAGGTGGATGCGGGCGCCGATATCGTCGTCACTCAACTTTTTTATGACAACGAAGATTTCTTCCGCTTTCGCGATTCGGCGGTTCGTCAGGGCATCAAGATTCCCATTATTCCAGGACTGTTACCCATCACCAACTTGGCACAAGCCCGCCGCATCACATCCATGTGCAAGGCCAAGCTGCCAGAGTCGCTAGTAAGCCGACTCAGCGAAAACGAATCGACGGAATGGCAGTTCCAAGTTGGTGTGGAACATGCAAGGCAGCAGACGTTGGACTTGATGGAAGCGGAAGCCGCGGGTCTCCATTTGTACGTGCTTAACAAAAGTCAGGCTGCGGAAGAAATGCTACGAGGCCTAGAGTTTGCTACATCGGCAGCGCCATGACGAGCAGCGTCATGACACTGTGAGAAAACCCAGATCTCAAATCTAAAATCTAAAATCTCGAATCTCAAAAAAACCAAACCGCCGGCCCGCGACTTTTGTCCCACGCGCGGACCGACGGTTTGGAGGGGAGAGAACGGGGTTGTTAGCAAACACCAAGGTACGTCAGCGCTATTCGCTGGTAGCCGTGGAGTCGCTGACCATTAATTCTGCGCCATCGAGGAAGCTAACCAACGATTTGGCGCGATAGGGTTGCTGTAACTTACGAACTGCCTTGCTTTCAATTTGCCGAACGCGTTCGCGGGTCACTTGGAAAATTCGTCCCACCTCTTCCAGAGTGTAGGTGTATCCGTCAGCCAAGCCGTAGCGAAGCCTGAGGATTTCGCGTTCACGATAATTGAGCGTTTGCATAGCTCGATCAATTTGCGACTTGAGTGCTTCGCGGTTTGCTTCCATCAATGGATCGTCATCCCGATGATCCTCGAGAAACTCTCCGAACACCGATTCTTCGTGATCACCGATCGGCTGATCCAAGCTCAGCGGCTGGCGACTCATTTTCAGAATCACCCGTGCATCGTCCAAGGACATACCTGCCTTTTCCGCAATTTCTTCCGCCGTAGGCTCGCGACCATAGACTTGAACCAAGTCACGAGTGATTTGCCGTACTTTATTCATCGTGTCGATCATGTGAACCGGAACGCGGATCGTGCGACTTTGATCGGCGATGGCGCGGGTGATCGCTTGGCGAATCCACCAGGTTGCATACGTGCTGAACTTGTAGCCGCGAGCATGCTCAAACTTATCTACCGCCCTCATCAAGCCGGTATTGCCTTCTTGAATGAGATCCAAGAAAGACAAACCACGATTGCGATACTTCTTGGCAATTGAAACCACCAATCGCAAGTTGCCTGCTGAGAGAACTCGCTTTGCCGCGTCATAGGTTTCTCTAAGCTCGGCCGTGCGACGCACACGCCGCGCCAGTGTCTGCGGAGTCTCGTACGTCAGCCTCATTAGATAACGCAATTCTGTTCGCAGGTCTCGTTCATCAGGCATTCCAGGCGAATGAAGTGCATCTGTGTCGTGCAGCAATCGATGAATCTCAGCCATTCTGCGTGATATTTCTTCCACACGCTCAAACAGTGGTTGCAGTTTGGTTGTACGAAGATCCATTTCTTCAATCAATCGAACTGCCTTGTTGCGTCGCACAATCAGATTGCGCCACGCCTGGCGCCGCTGCGGCATTGGTACAGAGCGATTAATAGCGACTAAGAAATCAGCACGATTGAGGTGCAGCAAATGGCGGAGCGTATGAACATTGGGCACGATCCGCTTCATGATCGATTTCTTGGCCGAGGCATTGGTGACGCTTACCTCGATCGTTCGATCCAATCGCAACTTGCCATCTCGCACTTGTTCCAGCAATTTGCAGGAAGCCTGCAGCATGAAATCGGTCGCCATCATCATGTGTCGATAGAAATAGCGAGTCCCTTCGATACTCTTTGCTGCGGCGACTTCTTGATCGCGGCTCAGCAACGGAATCTGCCCCATCTGCATGAGGTACATCCGGACGGGATCGTCGGTAGTGTCGGTCACTACGTCTTCGTCACCGAACTCATCGTCATCCAATAGTTCGTCGCGATATTCTTCTCCTGTGATCGCTGCCTTGCGACGAAGCTCGCGGTCTTCATCGGCGCCAAAAGCGTCATCGTGTATCGACGAGCTGCTAGTGAATTTCTTCGCCATGCGTCTCCCCTCTCGATTGTTGTTCGTGATCATGTTGCGTGGGACGGGAGTGCCGTAAGAGCGATTCTAGTGCCTATAAACTGAAAATGGACCCAAAAGACTGAACGTAAACTATTTGCAGTAAACAACTTAGAGAAATTCCTAATTGCTATTTTCGAATGCATGCCTCGCAGTGTCTGTGGATTGCATGAATCAATTTCTGTTGACGAAACGCATCATCAGTTGAATTTTTGAACGTGGCATGAAATTTGTTGGCATGATGGCTGTGTGATGACTGCAAGATGAATGCGTGATGAAAGCCGGTAGAGCCATCATGGGCCTATCTCTATACTGACCAACTGCCATGCGGGGCCTATCTCGCAGCGACAACTGAACTCTCATTTCGACTCGCGAATGACAATCGCGTTCCCTACTTCCACGCTAGAAAGCCAAGTGGCCATGGATCGACTCTTCGGCGATGTCCCTCTTCGAGACTTTCCCTTCCGAGACGTCGCGTCCGCCCATGGCGCATTGCAACGCCTGCGAGAACTCCCCATTCCCGGCGATTTGCTCGACCATCTTGAGCGCACTTTAGCGGAGCAAATCGTGGCATTGCCCAATCCGGATCAGTGCTTGATCGCGGCGAGCCAGTTTATTGCCGCCGCGCGCAGTCCCCACTCACTTTGTTCTTTGTTCGAGCGGGATCCGGATTCTTTAACAGGCTTGCTACGAATGCTGGCCTTTTCTCATTGGTTGGCGCAGGCACTGATTGCTGATCCGGAAGCGTTCGATTTAATCCGAATCACCGAGGGTCAGCCGGTGGATCGCGCCATTCTGGTTGACGAAATCGCTGCTGAATGCGCATTGGCAACATCCGCGAGTCACGTTGAAACCATTCTACGCCGCCATCGTCGGCGAGAATTATTGCGAATCGCCTATGGCGATCTTGTGGGCAACCAACCGCTAGCGCGAACTTGCGAACAATTGACCTTCTTGGCTGACGCCATTCTTAGCGCTGCCTTACAAAGTGCCCGCAATTTACTACTTCAAAAACGGGGGGAGCGAGCCGGACATGATGCCATCAGCGTCCGAATGTCAGTCCTCGCTTGTGATCATTACGGCGGCTCAGAGCTGGACTACCGACACGACTTGGACGTACTATTGATCTACGACACTTGGGGTGATGCCCAGCGAAGTGCAGCCAACAGGGAGTCCGAATCGTCGATGGAATTTGCCTCGGCGTGGGCAGACCTCTTCTCCAATATCCTCGCGGCTACCGACAGCCTTGGGCCTATTTATCTGCTTCATCAAAAGCTCCGCCCCACTACTCCCACGGTGCAACCAAACGCCGTTTCAGAATCTCGCGTCACTGATGCTCGCGAAGTGATTCGCTTCTTCGAGATTTCAGGCCGCACCTGGCAACGACAAGCTTTGACGAAATCGAGAATTGCGGCTGGCGATCAGTCGTTGGGAGAGCAATTCCAAAAATTGCTTTATCCTTGGATCTACCGGCGCTATCTGGGGACAGCCGACTGGGATGGTATTCAATCGCTCAAGCGCAAGCTGGCACGCATCGGAACCGCTGAAAACGATGCTGCACAAAGACTGGCGCTCGTTCAACAAACGACTCATGACATCGAGCATGTCACTCAATTTTTGCAATTGCTCAATGGTTCCGAATTGCCTTCGCTACGGGTCAGCAATACGCTGGTCGCATTAACGGCTTTGGAGCAATCCGGCTGTTTGACGTTGCAAGAGCAGACCTTACTCGCCGAACACTATGTGACGCTGCGCCGCTTACAACTGCGATTGCAATTGGCATCGCGCGACCTCCAGGATCCCGAGGCCTGGGGTACGGCGGCCCTTTCCATGGGCTATCAAGATGCCTCAGGAAACCCCGATCCACAATCACTTACCAGCGATTGTATGCAACGTCGGCAAGTTTGTCGCAGAATCATCGAGCACTTGGTTCATGAAGTTTTTGGTGAGGCGAATGAAATTCCCTTTGAAACCG
The DNA here is from genome assembly GCA_041749395.1 of Pirellulaceae bacterium. Taxonomy (GTDB): domain Bacteria; phylum Planctomycetota; class Planctomycetia; order Pirellulales; family Pirellulaceae; genus Laterigemmans. The sequence continues at coordinate 35,256 of JBGTBJ010000123.1, read as the reverse complement.
AGATGGTCCTTGATCCAGACGTGTCGCTGGAGGCAGTTTCCAGCGTCTTAAAAGGCTATGGTTTTTCGGATCCAGCTCACGCCTTTGAAAAATTGCTCTCCATGGCATGTGAGTCGGTTCGATTCCTCAGCGACCGCCGGGCACGCCACTTCTTAGCTGGTATCGCTCCTCGATTGTTGGAAGAAATGGCTGCTACCCCTTACCCCGACGAGACTCTCGCACGGCTTGCCGATGTGAGTGATTCGATTGGTGGCAAAGCGGCTCTATGGGAATTATTTCAGACCACCCCCTCCACTCTTCGTCTCTGCGTCCGTCTCTGCGCGTCCAGTCCCTATCTCACTGGAATTCTAACCAGCAATCCGGGAATGCTCGACGAGTTACTCGATTCGTTGGTATTGGATCGACTCCCTTTAGCGGAAGAACTGGAGAAGAACGCGCGCGAACTTTGTCGTTTCGCAGAAGATATCGACCCTATACTGCACAGTTTCAAAAACTCAGCTCATTTGCGTATTGGTGTGCGTGATATCCTTGGACGTGACTGCATCGAAGCAACCCATCGCTCTCTGGCCGATACTGCGGAAACATGCTTAAGACGCTTGGCAGAAGACGAGCTGGAGCATTTATCCAACCGCTATGGAGATCCACTCGACTCAAGCGGAGATGTCTGCTCGCTGACCATGGTCGCATTGGGGAAGCTCGGCGCCAGAGAACCTAATTATCACAGTGATCTGGATATCCTATTTCTGTACGAATCCGAAGGGCAGACTCGTCCTCGGGCCGGCGGACGACGCGATGGCACTACGAACCATCACTTTTTTAACGAACTGACACAGCGCATCGCCAAACGAGTTAATCACTTCGGTCCCTCGGGTCGACTTTACGAACTGGACGCCCGCATTCGCTTTTCCAATCATCGTGGAACTCTCGCGGTGACCATTGAGCAGTTTCGCGAGCACTTCGCAAGTTCTCACTGCGAACTGTGGCAACGACTGGCGTTAGTCAATGCTAGGATCATCTTTGGTTCGCTGGCGTCAACGCGCGCGACCGAGGAAGTTATCCGCAACTCATTGCTTCATCCTGCCTGGCACCCGCATTTTGTGAACCAAGCAAAGCAACTTCGCTACGCGTTGCAACAAGGTGCGTCCGAGGAGAATCTGAAACGCGCCCCAGGGGGCACAATGGATATCGAGTCCATCGTGCAACTCATGTTATTGCAACACGCAGCGGAACTGGATGGGTATCTTGGCTTGGGAACCCTGGAAGGACTTGAACTGCTTCGACTCCGTGAATGGATCAGTATCGAAGCAGCACAACACTTGGCAGCAAGCTACCGCTATCTACGCACAGTCGAATCAAATCTTCGCTTGATGAATCTGCCAGCCCGACATGACCTACCGCAATCCCCCGACGAACTCCGTTGGCTCGCCTACTCGCTGAGAGAAACGCACTGGAGCGTGGTGGTGCAAAAATGCCACGCGTATCGGGAAATCAATCGCCAACTCTTTGAAACTATTTTTAGTGAAACAAGTCCAGGCCGGTAATGATGTTGCAACACAGGCCGCGAATTTGCTATTCGATTATTTGCGTGTGAACGGACCCCACAATCAATCATTCAACCATTTATCGGCCACCCCTATGGACCGGCTACCTAGTCCTGCATTATTTGCATCCGCCATTATTGCCGACCGGTTGTCGGCAGTCGAATTTGCTTCGCAAAATCCAGAACTTTGCCGCAGTTTCGCAGTACCGTTGGCCATTGCCACGGGCGATAGTAATAGCTCCGTGGCAATGCTGGCTGCGGAAGCACTGGAGATGCTTGGCGCTCCGGCTCGATCGCTGTTACCTGAGTTGATTCAATTGATCGAATCCAGCCGGGATGGAGAAACAGCTTATTGGGCGGTCACGCTGATTGGCCGCTTGGGGCCTATTGCTGCACCGGCAACAGTCGCTCTGACCCGCACTCTTTCGGATTCCGCTTATCTGCCAGTCCGAGAGCGGGCTGCCTGGGCTCTGGCGAGAATTGGAACTGCAGCCGCCAGCGCGGCAGCAGCACTCAGCTCGGCGGCCGACAGTGGGCCTCCCCGACTCTCTCGATTGGCGACTCAAGCGTTGGAATCGGTGCGTGGCATGGCTGCCTGAAGAGATCCGAAGGGGACATAACGGCTCCTTCAATAACAAATGATTTGATTGACGTCCGGCATGGAGGCCAAGGATGCGGTTACCGCTACCGTTCCCATTCTCAAAACTTCTGGGGCCCAGCACCACGATTCTCGGTGTACTGGCGTTGGGTTACCTGCTGCTCACTGGCCGTATTAGTCTCGACAGCATCTCCACGATGTTCGCGTCGACACAGTCTGCTACTTCCAACGTTTCTCCACCAGTAAAGCCAGAAAACAAAATCACCATTGCCACCTTCAACGTGCAAAATTTCGGTGAAAAGAAGGCTGGTGACGATGTTGTAATGGCCGAATTGGCACGCATTTGCAAAATGTTTGATGTCATTGCGATGCAAGAAATCCGTTCCCCGCATGCGGAACCTGTTCAGAATCTTGTCAAACGAATGAACGCAGATGGGTCGCTTTACACGTTTGTCCTCAGCACACAAATTGGTCGTTCGAGTTCGCCCTCACACCGCGAACAGTATGCCTTCATTTTTGATTCCGCACGCATCCGCTTGTCAGACGACCCAAGTCGCACGTATGTGATGAACGACGAACTCGATCGTATGCACCGCGAGCCCTTCGTCGCTTCCTTTACCGCGATTCCGCAGGGAGAGGATACTCGCACTCCATTCTCATTCACTCTCATCAATGTGCATACGGATCCAGACGAAGTAACGGGAGAGTCGGGCACTGGCAACGAACTGGATGTGCTCGCAGATGTCTATGTGAACGTCCGCGCCTGGGAATATTCACGCCATGGAGAAGATGATTTCATCTTGCTAGGGGATCTTAATACTTCGTCTACAAAGTTATTTGGTCTTGCCAAGATTCCCGGACTGATTTCGCTCACTGCCGGTCAACCAACCAATACGCCAGGATCAAAAGAGCTAGACCATATCCTGTTGGATTCGATCACGACCCGTGAATTCACTGAGCAAGCAAATGTGGTCGACTATAGCCTGCTAGAAATCACCCCGGAAATGGCCGCTGCCATCAGTGATCACCGCCCCGTCTGGGCACAATTCAGCGCCTTCGAAGTGCCACCCTATGACCCGGCAATCGCTTCGACCGGACAACCCGTCCGCTAGCAAACAGGAAAGCGAAAGTTGTAGAGGATAGTCGCCTTTCGCTCCGCGAAAGTAGCGTTGGTATTCGCTGCTTTTTCATAACTTTCGCGGAGCTAAAGGCGACTATGATTGCCTTCGATTAATAAATTCACAACCTATCCGCGAAAGTAGCGTTGATCTTGGTTGCTTTTTCAGAACTTTCGCGGAGCGAAAGGCGACTATCTTTGCCTTCGATTAATAAATTCACAGCCTATCCGCGAAAGTAGCGTCAGTAAGTGTCGGTTGCGGCTTCGCTTGGCCTCGTTTAACTTACATTGCCGCCAGCAAAACGGTCGATCGACCTATGTCCACATCCCTTTGGGAAACGTGTCATTCGTGAATGATGAAATTTCTGACCCGCTAAAATCTAGTGAACTTGCCTCGCATGATGTGGTTCCCATCCAAGCAGAGGGTGACGATGAAGAGAGCGACTCGCTCTCGAGTGATCCCGAGTTTGTGAATGATGGGGATGCTGAGGCATGGTTGCGCGAAGAGTTTTGGTCCCATCAGCGTCTAGCCTTTATCGGCAAATTGGGAGGGGTCTCACGGCGCGAAGCAACCGCCCTGGTAAAAAAACTTGGTGGCACTACCGTCGATGCGATCGACGAGCATGTCACGTTGGTAGTGATTGGGGCCGAGGAGCCTCCGTTTGCCAGCGAAGAGTTGCTTGGCCAATCGCTAAAAGAGCGTGCTGCTCGCGGTGAGGTGGAGGTCATTCATGAAACCGACTTCTGGCAGCGTCTTGGCATGGTGGAGGCTGAACAATCTGTAAAAAGGCTTCATACTCCCGCAATGCTGGCCCATTTGCTCAGTGTGCCTGTGAGTGTGATTCGAAGGTGGCACCGGCGCGGCTTGATCATTCCGGCTCGTACCGTTCACAAATTACCTTACTTTGATTTCACCGAAGTGGCGACTGCTCGGCGGTTAGCAGAACTCGTTGCGGGCGGAGCAACCCCAGAATCTATTGAGCGACGGCTCGATGAGCTGTCCGATTTTTTACCTGACGTGGAACGGCCACTCGCTCAACTTTCGGTATTGATCGAAGGAAAGCGAATCTTGCTGCGACAGGGCGAGGGACTCATCGAACCCGGTGGTCAGCTGCGGATCGATTTTGACGCGTTGGAACATGTTGAAAATGAGCCGGAAGATCATTCAGCGACGACCATATTGAGCTTTCAAACACTTTCGACATCATCGCGTTCCGATCTTTTGTTTCCCGCCCAAGTTCAACCCACACCGGATGAAGATCCATTGCTATCGGAGGCTTATGAGGCTGAAGATCGGGGCGACTTACAATTGGCAGTCGACTTTTACCATTCCGTCTTGGCCCGAGACGGCGCTAGGGCTGATATTTGTTTTCAATTGGGTGAACTTCTCTATCGAATCGGACAAGTCGAAGCGGCTCGAGAACGATATTTCATGGCCATCGAGCTCGATGAATCCTTTGTAGAAGCGAGAGCGTCCCTGGGGTGCGTACTGGCCGAGACCGGTCGCCGCGATCTAGCCGTTGCTGCCTTCATGGGTACCTTACAATTGCACAATGATTATCCAGACGTGCATTACAATTTAGCAAGGACACTTGACGAATTGGGGCGACACAGTGAAGCCGAGCCCTACTGGCATTCCTTCTTAGAACTGAGCCCCGGAAGTCCGTGGGCAGACGAAGCCCGCGAACGCTTAGGTACTCAATGATAGTCGCAGATAGTTGCAAATAGTTGCCTTTCGCTCCGCGAAAGTAGCGTCGTTATGCAGTACTTTTTGACGCTACTTTCGCGGAGCGAAAGGCAACTATCTGCGACTATGGCATCACCTTGTGGCAGCAGCGGGTCGACCCTGTGGTGTGTAGAGACAACAGTTGCTGGGACAGACATCGTGCCAAGGGCCCAAGTCGCCCGAAGCTTTGCGGACCGAGTCGCTGTTCAATCGCTCCAGAACTAGATCGCCAATCATTTCAATAAAAAGTGGATGCGTTCCAGGCGTCAGCGCCCGGGCCATGGGAATATTTAACTCCTGACAGACAGCCGCCGCTTCTTCGTCTAAATCGTACAGCACTTCCATGTGATCACTGACAAATCCCACGGGCAAGATGATCGCGCTATGCAGTAGTCCAGCGTTGCTCTCGCTACGAATGAAAACGCAGACATCAGGCTCAAGCCATGGCTGTTGTGGCGGACCACTGCGGCTCTGAAAGACGAGATCCCATCCGCTGATGGGCTGATCCGCAGCGATCAAGCGGCATGCTTCTCGCAATTGTTTGACATAATCACAGTTATCCGCCATCGAAAAGGGAATGCTATGCGCCGTGAACAACAAGCGAGGAGAGAGCGATGGATCGCCTAGTTTTTCCATAGCTTCGCGGACGCGGACGCGCATGGAACCGATAAAACCAGGATGGTTGAAACCAAATCGCAACTTGTCCACCACTGGGGCTTGGCGTCCCTCCTGTTCACTGGCAATCTGCTCGCGCGCTGCGCTGATATTTTCGCGATATTGGCGGCAACCGCTGTAGCAACTGAACATACTCGTGAAGAAGGCCAAGGCACGTTTGCGTCCATCGGCCTGCATTTGCACTAGAGCATCTTTAAAGTAGGGACTCCAATTGCGGTTGCCCCAATAGATTGGCAAATCAATCCCCGCTTGCTTGAAATGCGATTCGATACCGCTCAGCAAATCGCGGTTCTGTTGATTGATCGGGCTAACACCGCCGAAGTGCTGATAATGTTCCGCAACTTCCATCATTCGTTCGCGCGGAACATTCTTTCCACGCAGCACGTTTTCGAGGAATGGCAAGACATCATCAGGGCCTTCGGGTCCACCGAATGAAACCAACAGAAAGGCATCGTATGGGGTCTCGTTGTTGTCCCTGCTGTTCAACTCGTTACTGGACACCGTGGCATTCTCGTCTCAAAGGGTGTTGTCAATTCGCCTAACCAACCCGCAGGCGGAACTCGAACTCATTTTCAATCGCTTTCTCGCCTTCGTACTCGCCTTCGCCTTCGCCTTCGTGCTCGTGCTCGTGCTCGTGCTCGTGCTCGTGCTCGTGCTCGTGCTCGTGCTCGTACTCGTGCTCGTACTCGTACTCGTACTCGTACTCGTACTCGTAAAATTCGAGTACGAGTACCATTTCATTGAGTACGAGTACGATTACGAACTTTTACCCCAACCAACACGATTCCTAACGCGAGCACACTTTCCTTACATGCGAATGCTACTCAACGGTTAATCTTAGGGCGGGGTCAAGCAATTTGCGATGGAACATCCCGACTGTAATTTTTTTTGAAGAAATTAGCCTTTTTTCATCAACCCCTACAATCGTTACAACCGATACCCATGGAAACGTACTCTCGGTTTTGCCAAACGATGCGAATTCTTTAGATTCCCCTTGGCACCACCACTGTGTGTTCGGTAATTCACACGGCGTCAACATCCAAGGAATCTGCTGCATGGAACCGCCGAAATTGAAATTGTTCACTTCCGAGACCCCGGACGCAAAATCCAAGGGGGAAGCGGTGGGTGCAGGATCCTCCATCCCGATGATGCCGGTGGCCGTGCGGGATTTAGTCCCCTTATTGGTGGATGCCTTCCAAACAGACCGCACTTGGCTGAAAGATTTTGGACGCGAACAGATCCAAGTTTCTCCGGACTTTTACGACGTTTTGCTGGCCTATCAGCAACTTCGTCGTTGCGACGCTGCCTAGACTGACAATCGACCTAGAATCGATGCACCGCTTTTTGGTATCTCTCCCTCTGAGGCATCTCGGGGGTCGGGATGCTCATGTGGACACATTCCCATTTGGCGAGTGCTCTGATGCGGTCGATTGCAGTCATAAATCAAAAAGGTGGCGTTGGTAAAACAACGTCGGCCGTGAATCTCTCTGCAGCATTGGCAGACGCGGGTCGTCGGGTCTGTTTAATCGACCTCGATCCACAAGCCCATGCGTCACTTCACCTGGGACTCTCTGTGGTCGAAGGGAACAGCATGTACGAAGTGCTGTGCGGCCGCGCATCCATTGCCGACGCGAGGCGGACCATCACTGACAATCTATCAGTGATCCCGTCCAACCTTGACTTGGCGGCGGCTGAAATGGAATTGGCTGGCGAAGTGGGACGCGAGATGATCCTACGTGACAAACTGGCCGTGGATGACGAGCCTTTCGATTATATCGTCTTGGACTGCCCACCATCGCTCGGTGTTTTAACTATCAATGCACTCGTTGCAGTCGAAGAAGTCTTCCTACCGTTGCAACCACACTTCCTGGCACTTCATGGGCTCAGCAAGCTGTTACGAACCGTAGAAATTGTTTCGAGACGGATGAACAATCGGCTGCGACTCTCGGGAATCATGTTGTGCATGTATGATTCAAACACTCGGCTCGCCGCTGAAGTAAGTCATGATGTCGACGATTTCTTCAAGGCGAATCAATCGGTCGAGGGAGTGCTGAGCCGTGCAAAGTTCTTTGATACTCGCATTCGCCGCAATGTTCGCTTAGCCGAAGCACCAAGTTTCGGACAATCGATTTTCCAATATGCTCCTACCAGCAATGGCGCCGAAGACTATCGAGCGTTGGCGGAAGAAGTGATCCATCAAGAACTCGACGGCCAAACCGCTCATCACAAGCTGCGAATCGCCGCATAACTTTGATTCATTAGCGTTTCCTATAATCAAGAAATAAACTCGGCCAGCAAAGGATAGCAATTCGCTCCCTTTGCTGGCCGAGTCGACATATCAGGACGACAAGTCTACAACAAGCGGCGTCCTAACTCTTGAGCCGTTACATTACCAATTGTAGTTCAGGCCGACGTAACCACCTTGAAGCACAAGGCTGTCGTCGATGTAGTTCAAGTGACCGTCTGCAATGTTGGCAGGATCATTCGAGAGCGATCCGACTGAGGTTGCAACTCCGGTTATCCCCAAAATTCGGTAACCACCGGTTATGGTCAAGCAGTTGGTCAAACGGTATCCCAAACCGAGGTCCAATTCACCCAAGGTGGAGAGAACCGTATCATTGCGGTTGACTTCCATTCGCGTTCCCTGAGTTGCGGGGTAGAACCCGCCGACTTGAGCCACAGTGCCTGTCGTACCAAAGCGAGCATGGTAGTCAACATTGTTGCCGTAGATACCAAACTTAGCACCACCATACACGTTAACGCGACGCGTTAAGCAGTAGCTAATCTTGGAGCCGAATTGATAACCGAGCAGATCGTTCTTCGTGTTTACGTTGTAGTAGAAGTCGTCATTGCCAGTCCCATAGCCGTTGTTCAGCAACGAGGCGGCAAATTCGAAGTCGTCGTTGAATTGGAACCAGCGAATTCCATGCGACATTTGGAATTGAACTCGATTGTTGCATGATGGAATCATCGGTCCACCCAGCCCACCGCAGCCACCTGTTGCACAGGGACCGCAACCGCCACAAGAACCGCTGCCGCAGCTACCGCAACTTCCTTGACTACCGCAGCCTCCGCCGAGCGTGCCGGCGCGGCTGGCGCCCCCAATCCCAAAGCTCACGAAGTTCAACTCAAAGCCTTGGAACGACACATTCCGACGAATACGGAAGGCGGCTGCTTGATCATAGACTTGGTACAAATGGTCGTCAGTTGGATCACCAACAACCCCATAGTCGTCGGCCACCATGTCGTTGTTCTGGTCGATATACAATCGATCCCAGTTTCGCATCGTCGCTCGGTAGTCTCCGATTACAGGAGCAACAATTGTTGTTTGCTCTTCATCGGGATTCAGGTAAAAATAACTTCCAGTAATCGCGTACTTGCCGCAGGCAAAATAGCGACCAATAAAAGTTTCAAAGCCGAGGGTCGATCCAGGATCAACCTGACTAGTGCGCATCATCGTGTCCGACGGCATGGCGTCGCGAATTAACAAACCTTTGTCTGCTTGTTGATTGTAATCCAAGTAAAGCAAGTTAGTGCCCGCAAACCAGTTCTTCACTGGTACGGTGGCATTCATCATGGGGTAGCCACCGTAGCTCGCCATCGGTGCAGAGCTGGACCATGGTGCGGCTGCTGCCTCCTCATAAATCTGCCCTACATTGCAGCTACTGCAGCTCCCACCCCCGTCGTGGACGTGCTGGCCTCCGGCAGGCATTGCTCCACCATAAGCTTGGCCCCCCGACCCAGAGGCTTGGGCACCCATGGGCATCGGTTGCGGAACATATTGGCCGGAACCTACTGGCCCCCCGTCCAATCCCATCGGTGGCTGGGGAACGCCAGCCATCGGCATCGCTCCACCCATCGTCATTCCGTCATTGGCGACGGAGCGATATGGCACATTGCCGCCAGGGAAGGAAGGTTGGGCCCAACCCTGCGTTGGTGGGAGCTGTCTTAGGCTCGGATGGACCGGGACCGTGCTCGGTGATGCGGCCGGTTGTTGGACATATCCACCTCCGAACCCCCCAACATTGTTTGGGTAGCCCTGATTGTTGTAAGCGGGAGCTGCGTACCCGCCATATTGCGCCTGAGCCAAGCTACAGGTGCCGATGCCAAGTGCCAAAGCGACACTTCGCAGAATGTTGGTTCTCACCGTAAAACTCCTTTGTACATTGTGCGTCGCATCCTTCGACGGTAATCCATTACGATCCGAACCGCTGCTGATAACGACAGGGGAACCTTCAGGGGCGGGCGTCCAGTCCCAGAAAATTGTGAATCCTTTCACGACAAGTCCAACTTGGGCCTGATCGATCTGTTCAATTCAAGGAATCGACCGGTTCCCTGGTACTCCCACGGGGATATTGATCCTCCAACTTGATTTTTAATTTTAAGTGCAAGCAAATACGGAACTCCGCTTGCATTCGTTCGAACCCTTTACTTCGCCACATTCGTCATCAATGACACACCCGGCCTGCTAGACGAATTGACCTAAGGCGATGTCCAATAGCATGTCTCGTTATCAATTTGTTGCTTGGCATCCGCGATCAAAGGGACCCTCGCCGTGCGCGTCGCTTGCTTCAGTTCTAAAAGTTACGACCGACAGTATTTGGGCAATGCCAGCCAAATTGCCGGTCACGACTGGCAATTCCTTGAACCCCGTCTGGATGCGACAACCGCTCCACTGGCGGCCGGATTCGATGCCGTGTGCGCGTTTGTTAATGACAAATTGGATGCACCTTGCGTGGAGGCCTTAGCAAAGACATCGGTACGCTTCATCGTGCTACGTTGCAGCGGATTCAATCAGATCGATTTGGTTGCAGCAAAAAAATTCAACTTGCGAGTTGCTCGCGTTCCGAAATATTCACCCTATGCGGTCGCCGAACACACGATTGGACTGATTCTCACCCTAAACCGCAAAATCCATAAAGCCTATAATCGCGTTCGCGATAACAATTTTTCACTTGAAGGTCTTCTAGGCTTCGATCTTCATGGTCGGACGGCCGGAGTCATTGGCACGGGCGCAATCGGCAGTACGATCGTAAAGATACTCCATGGCTTTGGCTGCCAAGTTCTGATGTATGATCTCTTCCCTAATGAACAATGTCGACTCTATGGCACCTATGTTTCCCTCCCCGAACTTCTTACCCAATCGGACATAGTTACCCTTCACTGTCCTCTCACACCCGATTCGTTTCATTTAATTAACTCACAGACTCTTCCCCTACTGAAACCTGGATCCATGCTGGTCAACACGAGCCGAGGTGCGTTGATCGACACCCGCGCCGCGATTGAATCTCTCAAGCAGCGGCATCTTGGTGGATTGGCTTTGGACGTCTACGAAGAGGAATCGGAATTGTTTTTCCGAGATCTATCGGAACAAGTCATAGATGATGATGTCTTTAGCCGACTGCTCACGTTCCCAAACGTTCTTGTTACCGCGCATCAGGCGTTCTTTACGCGCGAGGCGCTAACGGAAATCGCGAAGGTTACCATGGATAACTTACGGCAATTTGCCAGCGGCGGCAAAGTCGACAATGAAGTGATCGGTGGCGGTAGCTAATGAAACATCGAGATATTGTCCCTGAAGCGATGGACGATCCTGCCTTGGATCCGGTTCGGCACCAATCTGCTTTGCGTGGACTTGCCCGAATCAATCGAATGAGCCGCGTAGCGCAGGCTATGTATGCGCGTCTTCGCAGAATGACCCAACAATCTCCTCGACCGCTGCGGGTTCTCGATATTGCAACCGGATCGGGCGATTTACCCATTGCCTGGATGCAGTGGGCTCAACGTGACAAATTTCCCTTGGAAGTGACAGGCGCCGATGTCAGCCCCCAAGCGATTTCCGTTGCTTCCAGTGCTGCCCGCAGGCTTCATGTGGATGCAGATTGGATTGTGGCAGATGCGTTGGAAGACTCTCTTCCCAGCGATTTTGATGTGGTGACCTGCTCTCTGTTTTTTCATCATCTTCATGATGATGATATTGTTCGGCTGCTGAGGATTATGCGTGATGCTACAGATTCTGGTGGCCTCCTCAGGCGATTGCTGATCTGTGATCTTGATCGCTCCAGAACGAACCTCTGTTTAGTGACGCTTGCCTCCCAGTTGCTAACTCGTTCGCCAATCGTTCACCTCGATGCCAGGCTCAGCGTGCGAGCCGCCATGACGCGACGCGAGTTTGCCGCCATTGCTGAGACCGCCTTGTTGATCTCACCAAAGGTGGAACGGCTCTTTCCTTGCCGCTTTATTTCGGAAATCCCTTTAGACTAGAATCAAGACCAACATCCACTTGAAAACACAACCCCAATGCGTTGGCTCAGATCATTTGCCCGATACGGAGTCAGAATACGATTGCGTCATAGTCGGTGGTGGCCCCGCTGGTGCCGCCTGTGCCTTGCGGCTGAGCCAGTTGTCAAATGGTTCGCTACGTGTTTTGTTAGTTGATAAAGATCACTTCCCCAGGCAGAAAGTCTGCGGTTCTTGTTTGAACCAAGTGGCCATTCAATCGCTACAAATTCTCGGCTGCCAAGACGTGCTGCATCAAGCACGGGCGGTGCCACTCCATTCGTGGCAGGCACGTTACCAGGGAGTAATGGTCACTGCCGCTCTGCCTGGTGGATTCGCGCTCTCCCGTTTTGCATTGGATGCTGTGCTCATCGACAGAGTCAGACAATCCCAGACCTGCGTGGAGACGGAAACGATAGCCAGCTATATTGGCCAGGACTCAAATTCGGTAACACTCGAACTCAAGAGCTCCGATCGTTCAAAACAACCCGTTCGCCGCATCGTCACTCGCACAGCGGTATTCGCAACGGGACTCTCCGGTGGTGCTTTGGAGAGTGTGCTCCCCTGGGTAAAACCGCCTAGCGGACCCATTGGCGCCGGGGCAATTGTCAGCGGGGCAAATAGTGAATTCCAATCGGGCGTCATCTATATGGCGTGCAGCCCCAGTGGATATGCTGGTATTGTGCAATTACCTGATGGTCAACTGGACGTGGCAGCCGCACTTTATCCTCATGTTTTTCGCAGTTCGAAACAACCGCTCGGAGAGAGAATACTCCAAATCCTGTGCGAGGCTGGATTCAAAACTTGCCAGTCGGTTGTCGAGGCAAAATGGAAAGGAACTCCCCCTTTAAATCGCGCTCGCACTATCGGTAACGGACGAGTCATTGCGATCGGTGATGCCGCTAGATACATCGAACCATTCACTGGCGAAGGAATGGCGTGGGCAATGAAATCAGGGTTATTGGCAGCAGAGGAGATTATGAATAGCGGGGGAAACGACATGCCCATACTGGGACAACAGTATAAGAAACGCTACGATGAATCACTCGGGCGACGCAACTTGCCCTGTAGAATCGTGACCCGTACGCTTCATTATCGTGCTGGTCGAAGAGTTGTCTTTTCAGGATTAACCCGCGCTCCTTGGTTGGCGAAGCCTGTAATTGAATATATGAATCGTGTCTCCTGACAAGTTTTTTTATCATTAACAAACCGCCGCGTTGTTCGCTTTTGGGTATTGGGACGGCAACTCCTCCCTACCAAATCCTCCAGGCCCAGTCGCTGGAAATCGCGCGAAATTTCCTTTGCGGCGATGATCAATTGCTGCGGTCATTGCCTGCCCTCTATCGGATGACCCGTGTTGCGAGTCGAGGAAGTGTCCTGCTGGAGAATTCCGAGCAAGATCTTTCTTCGTCCAATGATCTCTTAGACGGCGCCGAAGGAGTAACGCAAAGTTTCTACGCGCCAGCTTTCGATAGTGAATTTCGTGGCCCTACAACCTCGGAACGAATGGAACGTTTTCGCAGCGACGCAGGAGAGCTAGCGAATGCTGCAGCAAAAGCAGCCATTTCAGATGCCCGACTTTCGCCACACGAATTAACCCATTTGGTCACAGTAAGCTGCACCGGATTCTCCGCCCCCGGATTTGACATTGACCTGATCGAGCAATTGGGGCTGGAACTCGACATTGAGCGAGTCCAAGTCGGCTTCATGGGTTGTCATGCAATAATCAATGCGATGCGAGTTGCTCGAGCTTTGGTACTATCAAACCCGCTGGCCAAAGTTCTCATTGTTTCCGTCGAACTTTGTAGCCTTCATTATCAATATGGTTGGGAATCCGACCGACTAGTCGCCAATGCTCTCTTTGCTGACGGTAGTGGTGCATTAGTCTTGGGCAACGACGAAACACAACAGAACGACACTCCCCATGTTGTGGCTACCGGTTCACTACTAATCCCTAACACTAAAGAAGCAATGTCGTGGAACATTGGTAACCATGGCTTTGAAATGACGCTTTCCTCTATGGTACCGGGAATCATTCAGGAGCATCTAAACACTTTTCTGAAAGGTTGGGTTACTAAGCAAATCGATGACCTTGCTGTTGTTCGCGGATGGGCGGTACACCCCGGTGGGCCACGTGTTTTAGGAGCTGTTCAAGACGCCCTTTCCCTGCCCGACGAAGCCCTTCAAACGAGTCGCAATGTCTTACAAGAATACGGTAACATGTCATCTGCCACTCTTGTTTTTATTCTGGACAAGATGATCCATTCCAAAATCCCCAGACCATGGCTTATGCTGGGTTTTGGACCGGGTCTGGAAATCGAAGTCGCACTCATCTGTTAGAACTGCCATGTGCAGACAGCAGATAGTCGCCTTTCGCTCCGCGAAAGTACGGTTGATATTCGCTGCCTTTTTTAGAACTTTCGCGGAGCGAAAGGAGACTATCTATAATCAATCTCAATTCCTCAGGTTCCCTATTTCACGTCCCTTGTAGGTGTATTCACAATGAAGTTTCGATTCGCACTTTTACTTGCCTTACTGCTACCCGCTTTTGCCTCAGCAACTGCAGGTGAAACTCTGAAGGCCGACAAAGAATCGTCAAAGATCAAGTTTGTTGGAACGAAAACGGATGGCAAACACGAAGGTGGATTTAAAGAATTCACATCCGTCATCGATGCAGATTTTGCCAATCCGGCCAATGGATCACTTAAAATCGAAATCGATGCGGCAAGTCTATTTTCCGATGATGAGAAATTGACCAATCATTTGAAGAATCCCGACTTCTTCGATGTTCGCAAATATCCCAAAATCAAGTTCGAGTCCACCAAGATCGTGCATGGAGATGAAGGAACGATTAAGATTGTTGGCAAAATGACGATGCTCGACGAGACGATCGAAGTCGAAATCCCCGTCGAAGCGAAACTCGACGATTCGGCACTAGTTCTCAAAGCCAAATTCAAGATCGACCGCACGAAGTGGGGTATGACTTATGGCGTTGGCAAAATTGACAATGATGTCGAAATCAACGCCGATCTCACTTTCAAACGATCCTAATCACCGTTCGCGTTGCTAAGAAAGTAAAGCAGTGGAATTTTCCGCTCTCCTGTGGTCCATCGTTGTGCCTATCTGTGTTGCCAGTGTTGCCTGGCCGATATGCCGTTGGAGTATTTCGCCTCACGTAATAAACGAAACCACAGGTGAGCAATCGAGCGTCGCTTCAAACTCAACCAAAACGAAACAACGTCTCGGCCGAGTTGCGATACAACTACTTTTCTCTTGCGCTATCGCTTCAGCCTTCATCGGGCGCCACGGTTGGAGCCATTGGACGGCCGATGCATGGAGCTTCAGCATCCTGCCTGTCATTGTCGTCGGACTCCTGCTGGCCATTGCGGAACCGACCAGCGAGAAAACGTCTTCTCTCCGCTACCTGTTGCTAACTTGGGGCTGCTGTTGGCTGGCCTTTTCGACCATACCAACTGGAGAAGGCTGGCTCGATGTCGTCTCCGAGCATCGGACTTGGACTGCATTAATTGTTGCCTCCGCTTTCACCAACGCGTTAATGTTGGACGAAATGTCCCGCCGAGGAACACACCGCTGGGTCATTTGGGTGGGCATTGCGGGCCTCGCTGCACCGCTCGCGGTAGCGGCTGGGTGCTACGCCAGCCTTGCGGAATGGATCACCGCTACCGTAGTGACAAGTATTGTGCTGGCGTTAATTGCAGGGATCTTTAATTCCAAACTTCCCTGCGTGATCCTCAGTCCATGTGCCTTGATCGTCGCGACGAGCACCGCATCGGGCAGGTTTTACGATTATCAGTCGCACCCCTGGTGGTCTTATCTATTGGCACTTTTTGTCCCCTCAATCATTGCCGCCATCGATTGGTTATTGAGGAAACGTACTACCCAGCTGCGGGTGATCATTGCGGGGACACTTTCCACCGCATGTCTGGCCCTCTTGCTATGGGAGTTTCATTTGCGATTTCGCGGGGAACAGTGGTAACTCCTTTGGAGCCACACACTGCTTACAATCGCCGTCAGAAGCGATTCAAAGCGTAGAATCAGTTGGACCGGCATTACCCAGAGGGGGCCTTCTGCGGCTTTCCACCAGATCATGCAAATACAACCCCACGTTTGAGTGCGGTTCGTTTTCTCAGTGCTATATCTCGGTAGTGAATAAACCTTTCGTCGCGAACGACACTCGCGTCGATCTCTCTGAATAGCCGAATAAATTGTGAAACAACTTCCCAAAAACCCGTTGACCAATCGACGTGTCTTGCTGGTAGAGGATTGTCCCGACCAGCAGAGACTAATGCTTCATTGGTTACGAATCGTTGGCGCTCAAGTTACTTTAGAGTGCAACGGTCAGGCCGCTGTTGACACCATTCTCAAACGAGGAAAGACGTTTGACGTAATCATCATGGACTTTGTTATGCCCGTCGCAGACGGCATGGAAGCAACAAGCCAGCTTCGCAACGCGCTAGTTGATACCCCAATCGTTGCAGTCACAGCGCACCATAGCGAAGAATTAGAAATGCTTTGGCGAGCACACGGCTGTAGCGGTTATCTGCGCAAGCCTTTTGGATTCGCCGACATGGTAAAAGAACTTATCGTGTGCATCTACAACCATGAACTGCTCGAGCACCACAACTAGTAATCCAGTGATGCGCCACCATCTACTTCAATTCCTTGGCCAGTGACAAAACTTGCATCGTCACTTGCCAAAAAAAGACAAACTCTGCCAACTTCTTGCGCGGACGCCATACGTTTTAGAGGTTGAAGATCGGCAATTCTGGCAAGTGCCGCCGTCGGATCTGGTAGCGAAGCTGCCCATCGCTGCATTAATGGTGTGTCAACATTGCCAGGAAGCACTGCATTGACCCGCACGCCATCACTCGCACCTTCCAAAGCAAGCGAGCGAGTCAAACTAAGCTGGGCTCCTTTACTGGCGGAATAAGCGCAAGAATTCTTCTGCCCTAGTACGGCAGTCATCGAACTCATGATCACAATCGACCCTCTTTGCTTTCGCAAGTGGGGCATGGCCTGTCGGCAGCCAACAAACGTGCTTACAAAGTTGATCTGCATTACCTGTGATAATTCTTCGTCAGATGTCGACTCAATTGGCGTGTCGGGCGGATGAACTCCTGCATTGCAAATCAAACAGTCCAGCCGGCCAAAGTGTGCGACCGACTTCGCGACGGCTGCGGACATTGCATCACCATTTGCAACATCGCACTCTATGAAAAACGCAGAGTCCGCCCTTAGGTCGTTGAACTGAGCAACCAGGGTTTCACCATTGGATCTGTCTCGATCCACGACAACGATTCGCCCACCTTCCTGAAAAAAGACTTCGGCACATCCACGGCCAATTCCAGCCGCGCCACCAGTAATCAGCACCACTCTGTCCTGAAATCGCAATCCCATTGCTATCCTCTTGTTACACAAAATTCGGTGTTGGTGGCCGATAATCGGCTAAGTTAATCGACTGGAACCATTCAATGGTTTTCGCCAGCCCTTCTCGCAATGGTTGCGCTGGCTCCCAACCTAATTTATCTTTTGCCAATCCAATATCGGGACGACGCCGCGTTGGATCATCTGATGGGAGCGGCCGTTCGACCAAATTCGAAGTGCTGCCGGTCAGCTCAATGACCAATTCGGCCAACTCACGGATGGTAAACTCCCCAGGGTTACCGATGTTGATCGGACCTGGAAAATCTTCCTCCATATTCATCATGCGAATAATGGCCTCACATAAATCATCTCGGTAGCAAAATGAGCGTGTTTGTGAACCATCCCCGAACAAGGTTATGGGTTCGCCCTTGATCGCTTGGCGAATAAAATTGGAAACCACTCGGCCATCGTAAGGATGCATCCGCGGTCCATAGGTATTGAATATTCGAACAATTCGTACGCTGACGCGGTTTCGCCGCCAATAGTCCATAAACAATGTCTCGGCCGCCCGTTTACCTTCGTCATAGCACGACCGCAGACCTATCGGATTGACAGATCCGCGATACGACTCAGGCTGCGGATGAACTTCCGGGTCGCCGTAGACCTCGCTCGTGCTGGCCTGCAAGATTCTGGCACCACATCGCTTGGCGACACCCAACATGTTGATCGCTCCCAAAACGGAAGTCTTCATCGTTTTAATGGGGTTAAATTGGTAGTGCCCTGGCGCGGCGGGACACGCCATGTTGTAAATCTGGTCCACTTCCAAAAATATCGGCAAGGTGACATCGTGCCGAATCAATTCGAAATTTGGCTTGCTCAGAAGATGGGTAACATTGGTTTTCTGGCTGGTAAAGAAATTATCAAGGCAGATGACATCGTGTCCATCATTGACTAACCGCTCACAGAGGTGGGATCCCAAAAAACCTGCACCGCCGGTTACCAAAATCCGCTTGATCATATTGACTGGTTCTCAATGGAGTACTTTTGACGCGTCTCCAAGAAGGCTAATTGCCTAAAGAGAATTCAGCGAGTCGGTCTGGACAGCTTTGTACCAATTTGAGTACGAACGAGTAACGTCTATTTCGATTCTTCCGCTCGAACAGATAACACGGCCTTTTGAACATGCGATCCTATTTCTTCATGCCACTCGCCTGTTTAATGACTCTTACGAGCATTGCGACCGCTACGGAAGACATCACGGTCCTCCCTGATGGCCCCTCCTTTCGCGTGGAGACGGAACTTTTTGCGGGTGAGTCGGTTCAGCCATTGGCGAGACACCTGATTCTGTTTGATTCAGGTGTTATCTACGATTTGCGAATGGATGATACGCGTGAAGCAGCTATGTACGATCCGACGCGAGGTCGGGTCATTTTGCTCGACCGCAGCAAAGGACAACATACCGTTGTAACAACGACTCAGCTTCTACATGCCACTGCCCAGCTCCGCGCAGCGATTGAACAGGAAGGAAAAAGCGACGCCTTTGGTTTTGCCGCCGCCGTTACGCCACTAGAAAATCCGGCCAATACGACCGAAGAAATGTTTGAGATCACTTTTGGTGATTATCGTTATCAAACCACATCTCAGCCAGTGAAGAATATTGAGATCGCTCTTGCATACCATCGATTTGCGTCACTGGCAGGTCAATTGAATGTTCTGCGTAGACGGGGCGCACCTCCATTTGCACGGATGACGCTTGGACAATTTTTGGCAGATGCTGGGCGACTCCCCTTGGAGACTATCCTTGAAAAACGGGGAGGCAGAGCGAAGGATCGGATTCGTTCGCATCTTTTAGTCGTAGAACAACTCTCAACCAATGACCGCAGCCGTATCAATGAAATGGGACGTGATTTGGCTGCGTCCAAAGAAGTTCCATTGGAACAGTTCGAGCTCTAATTACTCACTCTACCCGATGGGCTCGCAATACTTCTCGCTTGCCACCCACCGGTCCTGGCACCCGCTCGACTCGAAAACCGATACTCGACAACTTGCGTCGTACCGCGGAGTTCACACAGTAACTCACCAGCACGCCCGATACCTTCAGGCACTCATGCATCCGCCGCAAAAATGGCTCGCTCCACAATTCAGGATTTGATTGCGGACTAAACGGATCGAGGTAGACCACATCGTAAGTTTTGTTGCCGTAGTCAACAGTTGCGCCATCGTGCTGACTTAATCCCAGATGAATGTGGTCTGTAATGCTCTGCCACACCCACAGTGGCTCAGTCTGGATCGGCCGAGTCTGCAACTCCAGCGACTGGTCCCAGTTATCGAACCAACGACTACGAAGTTCGCTCAATCGACTATCGTGGGGTTCAGGAAACCGTAACACCTGTCGTAACACCTCGCGGCAAAGCGGCCTTCGCTCAATCGCGTGATAGCGCAAAAGTCCATTTTGCTCCTGGACACAGAGCGCCGTCAGCAAGAATGACATTCCTGTCCCAAAGCCGATTTCCAACACATCGATTCGCCCGCTTTCACTCACTTTTTCTTTGATAGAGCTATTTTCAACATAGACGCTTTGGCACTCAGTCATGGCGCCACAGCCACTATGGAAAGTGTCTCCACTAGCAATCTCTTCCAAAGTCCACGAGCCATCGTCGGTGGCCAAAAGATTGAATCTCGGATCGATACATGGACGGCGCTGACGAACAGGAATGGGCATGATGGCGTTAGTGTTTTTCGCCAGTGCGATTCCATGCCAATAAACTCAACGCTGCCGCTCCAATGCGTTCTCCTTCCTCTTCATCAACGCCGCTAAGCAATGGACAAATCGGACCCGTGAGCGCAATCCCTGCACGCTCCACGGCTGCGTGCAATACTCGAATGGGATGAATTGCATTTCGCAGATCTTCCAACAACGAAAATTTACCTCGTATCGCTTCGGCCTCGGCCAAATCACCCGATTGTATGGCGGCCATCATCTGCGTGGAACGATTGGGAGCAACACAGACACATCCACTTGTGAATCCCGCCACCCCAAACTGCTTCATGTGAATAATTGCCGGCTGCTCTCCAATGCCACTTATGATCATGGAGGCGGGAACAACATTCACCAGGCGTTTTAATTCCTCATCTTCCACCGGATTTTCCAAGACGACTGCATACTTGATCCACGACACCAGACCTTCTTCAACTAAAGTTTTTACGGCCACCGCTGGCAACCAATTTGCAAATTTCAAGTAGAGCACCACGGGTTTTCCGTACGCATCGACAAACTTGCGTATCCCTCGAACAATCCCAAGAGAATCAGTGATATCACGCTGCGGTAGGATCATGGCTGTTGGAAAAGCAAAGTCGCGCAACACTTCGGCTTGATCCATCATCATTCCATACGACGGACCCACTGATGGAATAACAGCGGTTGTATCTGCGGCAGACTCCGCAAGCCCCGCAAGAATTTCTGCATACTCACTAAGCCGTACGTGGTATAGTACTGCGTTACCGCCATACAACAGAATATTGACTCCGCCATTTTCGATATGCCGGATGATCTTTTTATTCTCGTCGACTGACATACGACCTTTTGCATCTCGCGCCAGGGGCGGAACCGCAATAACCGAACGGCTAATGCGTTCAAAAGTCTGTGGCGAAGTATCCATCGCGAAATTTTCTTTAAAGATGTTACCAGGAGAAGAAAAACTACACTGTTAGAAGAAGCTGCGAACAGAGTAAGGTTAGTAAATATCGGGCTCACTACCTGGTGAACGACCATGCAGAAAATCGAAGTCACAACCTTCATTTGCTTGCGTGACATGCCGTTCGAAAAGTTGACCATACCCGCGTGTAAAACGCTCCGTCGCCGGCTTCCACTCAGCTCGCCTACGTTGCTCCTCTTCCTCGGAAACGTACCAATGGATTTTTCTCTCGGCGACGTTTAACTCGATAAGATCACCATCTTGCACCAAAGCGAGCGGTCCTCCCACCCACGACTCCGGAGACACATGCAGTACGCACGCGCCATAACTCGTTCCGCTCATTCTGGCATCGCTGATTCGCACCATATCCCTGACACCTTGGGCCAATAATTTTTGTGGAATTGGCAACATTCCCCACTCTGGCATCCCAGGAGCGCCAACCGGTCCTGCACTCCGCAAGACCAATACCGATTCACGTGTCACTTGCAAATCTGGATCATGAATCCTCGATTTCAAGTCACCGTAATTATCGAAGACCAGAGCAGGCCCTGTGTGGCAAAGCAAATCGGGCTCCGCAGCAATTCCCTTGATGATGCATCCGCCTGGTGCCAAGTTGCCTCGCAAAACACAAGTTCCGGCATCCGTCCGGAGAGGATTGGCGCGACTACGAATCACTTCACGGTCGCAGCATTCGGCCAATTCAATCTGAGCACCAAGTGTGTTGCCCGAGACGGTCACACATTCCAGATCCAACCAAGGAGCCAGTTCTTTCAACAATGCTGGCATCCCCCCAGCATTGTGAAAATCTTCCATGAGGAAGCGCCCCGCCGGTCGTATATCAGCCAACAATGGAGTTTCGCGCGACAGACGGTCGAAATCGTCAAGCGTGACTTTCAATTCCACACGCCCTGCCATGGCAATTAAATGAACTATGGCATTGGTCGATCCTCCAATCGCTAACACCGTCCTCATTGCATTCTCAAACGATCTCGCAGTCACAATCTGCGAAGGCTTTCGCGAATTCCAAGCCAAATCCACGGCACACCGCCCAGTCTGAACTCCCAAACGTGCGTGTTCCGCAAAGACTGCGGGGGTCGATGCGGCACCAGGCAAAGTGAATCCAAGAGCCTCTGTGGCCGCAGCCATCGTGCTGGCTGTTCCCATGGTCATGCACGTTCCGGCCGAACGAGCAATACCATCTTCAATCGCAAACCAATCACCGTCGCATAGGGAGCCCGCGCAGCGATCCGACCAGTATTTCCAGGCGTCACTGCCACTACCCAAGGTCGTATTCTTCCACCGTCCTTTGAGCATGGGCCCCGCGGGCAAAAAGATAACAGGAATGTCTGCGGAAAAGGCCCCCATCAACATCGCCGGAACTGTTTTGTCGCATCCACCCATCAATACTGCAGCATCGATTGGATGGCATCGCAGTACCTCTTCAGTCTCCATTGCCAACATGTTGCGATAGAACATCGTGGTGGGCTTCATCAGCATTTCACCTAGCGATGTCACCGGAACTTCAACGGGAAAACCACCCGCTTGAAATATCCCTCGTCGTACGTCTTCGACACGTTCTTTGAAGTGCGAATGACAAGTATTGAATTCACTCCAAGTATTGAGAATTCCAATGATCGGTCGATCCCTAAAATCGACGTCATCAAAGCCCATACCTTTCAGGCGCGATCGATGCCCGAACGATCGTAAGTCGTCCGGGCCAAACCAGCGTTGGCTTCGCAGGCGCGATGGATCATTCACTAAACACTCCGACGTTTTCAGACTATTCAATGTCACGAGCGACTACTGACCATTCGCTTTCAAGCGATAGGCCATCAATCGATTCTGCTCCCGCAAGTACAGCATGCCATTGGCAATCACAGGGTGCGCCCAACTCTTGCCATCTTGATAAGCAGGTTCAAAAGAATGTACCAGATCAAATTTCTCTGGAGTCGCTCGCACGATCATGACAGTCCCATTGTCGCGACGCATCACTACATGGCCGTCTGCAAAACAAACGCTCGCTTCACCACTTCCTTTGCCACGTTCCGGGCCCCAAGCGATTTCACCTGACTCAAGCTTCGCGCAAACGGGTAATCCTTGACCATTTCCGGTACCGCAATAAACATAGCCGTCAACCAGAACCATACCTCCATGCTTGTTCTGCAGTTGATTCGCCTCCAACCAATATTCTTCGCTCGCCGTGACGCCACCCTGACCATCCGACTTCAGCCGCAAGAGGGCCGACCCTGTTCCATAGGCAGTGCTAGTAAAAACCAAATCGTCCTGCACAATCGCAGTCGGAATGTTGGCAGTTCCATTGGCCACACGCGCATATCGCCACAACAACTTTCCATCGCTGGCCCGCACTCCAATCAAACCGCGTCCGACCAATTGAACATATTGCCGTACTCCACCTCCCTCGGAAACCACGATGGACGAGTAGCCAGCACCATCTTTGAGGTCTTTGCCTCCTGCACCCGATTCATCTCCATAGTTGGGTAATGTGCAAACCCAAATATCTTTGCCAGTCATTTTGTCGAGCGCGACCACCATGCCGCGATCACCACCTGGTGTGCAGATGACTTTGTCGCCGTCGACCAAGGGTGATTCACTATATCCCCAGCCACTCATCATTCGTCCGTTCCAACTGTCAAAACCACGGGACCATTCAATCGTTCCATCCTTAGCCGACAAACAGACAATCGAACCGGCACTAGACACCACGTACAGTCGATCCCCGTCTACGGTAGGTGTGCAGCGACTCCCTTCGTAACCGTGTTTGGGAATGACCTCGGTAATCGCTTTCGACCAAATGCGATCGCCATTCTTAGCGTCAAGCGCGAAAACAGCTTGACCTCTCTCTGTGTCACCCGTTGTATAAATTCGGTCGCCTACCACCGAAACGCTCGCATACCCATTTCCTATGTCACGCGCCATCCACGCCAACTCAGGGCCCTCGGTCTTCCACTCCGTGAATAATCCGGTTTCTGAGGAAACTCCATCTCGACCTTCACCCCGCCACTGAGGCCAATCCGCAGACCACGCCGGGGTTGCTAGCCAAAGAGTCAGAAACCAAATTGCATAGCGGGTCAGAATCATTGGATTTATCCTGGGACAACGTTGTTTTCAATCAGTAGTGATAAGAGAGCAGTGCGCAACTCCCCACCCGACTCTTCAGCCTATCCGATTCAGAAGCCGTTTTCATCTGCCCCAGCCCATACAATTGGCGTATCCAGACGCGGACTCCCTAAAAGCGATGCGTTACACCTAGCCGAACGCTGTTTCGCAAGCCATGATAGGGAGGATGTCGGAATAATTCCCCTAAATTACCCACAGCTACAATGTCAGCTTCCGCGCCCCCATTTGTCTCGACCGACGCCTTCGGAGTTCTCGAAACCGTCGGCTGGACGCCAGCGATGGTCGCCTTGGACACCATGGAAAAGGCAGCGCAGATTAAGTTGTGGCAAGTGGAGCTGAACGACTTCTTAGGCACTTGTATCAAGATTACGGGATCCGTGGATGCCGTACGTGCTGCTATCGACGCGGGACATCGCGTCGCCGAGCAGATGCAAGGTCGCCCTGTCAGCACTGTCATCCCTCGCCTTTCCGAAGGCGGCTACCAGGGGATCGACAGCAAGGTCGAATACAACCCTTTGATTCAACAGAACGTTGTTAAGCAGCCTTCCTTAAACCCACAATCATCGACAAAGGATTCCAACGTGAGTACGGCCCCGATTCAAGCTCTTGGCTTTATCGAAACTCAAGGCTTTACCGCCGTATTCGAAGCCATCGATACCGCATGCAAGGCAGCCCAGGTGGATGTGGTGGGCAAAGAAAAACTCGGTGGTGGCTATGTAACAATCATCATTCGTGGCGATGTTGCTGCAGTAAAGGCGGCTGTCGAGGCGGCAAAACCAAAAGTTGAAGGACTCGGAAAACTGATCGCTGCCCACGTGATTGCACGACCAAGCGATTCAGTATTGGCACTACTTCCCAAGTAGAAACCAGCATCCAAGTGTAAGTTTCCAGCGGTCATTCTTTCTTTCGATCGCTGAGAGTTATTGGACACGGTTCAAACTCGATGGTTTGGACCTTAGATCTCCTTTTCGGCATGGCAACCGGTCTAATCGGGACTCGCTACTAATCTGTTGCCGCTATGGCGAGACCGCTGCACGTCGAATAAACTCACCGTACCGACTAAACTTACCGATTAAACGTACCGACCGCATTTTTAGGAACACTTCTATGCTTCCTCGATGCATTAGCAATTTGCCAATTGCTGTAGCTTTTTTTGCTTGCTTGAATGCGCCGGCTTTCGCGGATAACAATTCTATCTCCGCCGGCAACTTGGTGTTTGAATTTGCAAGTGTTGAAACAGGCCAGCAAATCCTCACCAGTCTAGATGATTACACGAATCGTCTCAGCCCCTTCGATTTCCAATCGCGTACCCAATCGGATACGCCTAGTACCTTCGTAGACTATGTCAATTTCGTTTCCAAAGAGGTAGTCCCTTGGAACGAAGCACAGATTCAAAAGCTCACTACTGTGCTAAAAGGGCTTGCCGAATCACTCAGTCATTATGAATTCAGCAACCTGCCAAGCGTGGCTCTGATACAAACGACAGGACGAGAAGAATCGGGCGCCGCTTACACGCGTGCCAATGCGATTGTCTTGACCAAGGCTCAGCTCGCGATGTCCATCGAGCCGTTGCGAAAACTACTACTTCACGAACTCTTCCACGTCATCTCCCGCAACAACCCAGTACTTCGGGACCAGCTTTACAGCATCATAGGCTTTCACGTCACGAACGAAATTAATCTGCCAAGTTCACTACAGCCCCTTCGTATAACCAATCCTGACGCGCCCATCATTCAGCATGTAATGAAGGTAAAAATCGACTCGCAAAATGAACAAACGGTCGCACCAGTGCTCTATGCAACCTCCGCATACGATCCACAGAAATCTCGTTCGATGTTCGCGTACTTAAAGTTTGCTCTGATGCAAGTCGCACTCGACGAACAGGGCCATTACGTGGCCTCGCTTCAAGACGGCCTGCCGATTTTTCATCCCAGTACTCTGCCTGACTTTCACCGGCAGATCGGTGCGAACACGGGCTACATTATTCACCCGGAAGAAATACTCGCCGATAATTTCTCTGAATTGCTCTCTGGCAACACCGACGTATCCGACCCTTGGGTCCTGGAGAAAATGCGATCAGTCTTACTCTCATCCGCCAAGCCGCCACAATAAGCGTTAATGTTGGAGATGCGATTGCGACCTTGGGACTCGTTCTACTGCTAACCTACCACTCGCAATTATCCGACCGCAAAGCTTGATAATTGTAGACTCCCCACCAGCCACATCCCTTCCTGCGGATTTTCACCATGCTGCGTTCGACCTTTTTGCGACTCATGCTGACAGGCTTTGCCTCGGCCCCTCTCTTCGCACGAGCAGCAGTTGCATCTCGCAAGACTCGTAAATTGGTTTTGATTGCTGGCCGCCCCAGTCATCCGCCTATGATGCACGAGTTTCGTGCAGGGACTATCTTGCTGGAAAAACGACTGCAGACTGTGGATGGGCTGTTGGTCGAGCGACACGACGGGGGATGGGTAGATGATCCATCGACCTTTGAAGATGCGGATGCTGTGGTAATCTTCTCCGATGGTGGCGGAGGACATCCTGCCATTCAAGAAGATCGCTTGCAACTCCTTGAGTCTCTCATCGCTCGTGGGATGGGGTTTGGTTGCATGCACTTCGGTGTTGAGGTTCCAAAAGATAAAGGGGGGCCAGAATTCCGCAATTGGATCGGTGGATGCTATGAACATGAATGGTCGTGCAACCCTATCTGGAATGCATCATTCGACACTTTTCCCTCACATGAAATCACTCGGGGAGTAATCCCCTTTTCGATTCGTGATGAATGGTATTTCAACATGCGTTTCCAAGACGGCTTTAGCTCCGACGGCACAACAACAATTGATGGCGTCAAATTTACTCCCGTACTGGTAGCGACTCCTTCCGACGCAACTCGAAATGGTCCCTATGTCTATCCACAGGGTCCTTATCAACACATCCAAGCTGCGAAAGGCAGAAAGGAAGCGTTACTGTGGTGCATCGAGCGTCCTGATGGTGGACGAGGCTTTGGTTTTACCGGGGGCCACTTCCATGTGAATTGGCAAAATGACCAGTTCCGAAAATCCATTCTCAATTCCCTCTGTTGGATTTCTGGAGTTGATATTCCTGCTACTGGGGTTGAATCGTTGGCGGTCAGCGACGACGAAATTCAAGAGAATCTAGATCCGAAATGAAACCTTCAGCGACGGTTCAAAACCTGTGGCGGTCGTTTTCCTATATCGGACTTGCCGTCGGCACTCTTCTGTTTGCTACTTCGCTCAGCCCATCCCTGCTGCCACGTCATTATGCGGTTCAAGGAGTTCTTTCTGGCGTTGCCTTCTCGGTTGGATATTGCATTGGCATTCTTTGCATCATCTTCTGGCAGTACTTGCAACTTCCTCAGCCAACCCCACGCACCGAGAGAATTTCGAAGTTCGTGACTACTGTGATCGTTTCGGCTCTCGCGGTCGGATTCTTATGGCGGACGACCATTTGGCAGAATTCGATTCGTCAGCTGATGGCAATGGAGCCGCTCGAAACCGCTTATCCTCTACGTGTTGCGCTTATCGCCATGCTGACAGGCATTGCACTTTTGCTGTCAGCAAGAATGCTGCGGGGATGCTGGCGTTTTGTAGATCGACAGGCGAAGCGAATTTTGCCACCGAGAATTTCATTTGCCCTCAGTACTATGTTCGTGGGACTTGTGCTCTTCCTATTGGTCAACGATGTCGTAGCAAGATTTGCCTTGCATGTGGCTGACTCTGTCTTCGCAAATATGGAAGAAATTGTTCCGGACGGAGTAGAACAACCGCAATCGTCTCTCGCCTCTGGCAGCCCCGATTCGCTGATCCCTTGGGAAACGATTGGTCGTCAAGGCAAATCATTTGTTACTATGGGACCAACTCAAGCATCAATTGCATCAGTTTTGGGCCGCGAGTCTCTACAACCTCTTCGTGTCTACGTCGGTCTCGCCTCTCAGGACACAATGGAAGAACGCGCTCAACTGGCGCTTGACGAATTGATACGAATCGGAGGCTTCGAGCGATCGACGCTCATCGTCGCAACGCCTACGGGTACCGGCTGGCTTGATCCTGGTGCCGTTGACACGGTGGAATACCTTCACGCTGGGGACACTGCGATTGTGAGCATGCAGTACTCCTATCTGCCTAGCTGGATCACCATCGCCGTAGATCCCAATCGCTCAAAAACCGCTGCGAAAATTTTATTTGACCACATCTATAACTATTGGAAAAAGCTAGAGGAATCAAACCGGCCCAAACTCTATGTGCATGGCCTCAGTCTTGGATCACTCGGTGCCGAATCCTGTGCAGACCTATTCACGGTTTTTGATGACCCCATTCAAGGTGGCGTTTACAGTGGGCCTCCCTTCCCCAGCACAGTCTGGTCCAACTTGGTAGCTCATCGAAATCCAGAATCACTCCAGTGGCTACCCACCTATCGCGACGGATCTATGATCCGTTTTACGAGCCAGCGTAACGCCCTAGAAAACGCGCGAGCACCATGGGGGAAGATGCGTTTCGTCTATATCCAACATGCGAGTGATCCCATGGTCTTCTTCTCTCCTGATTTGCTCTTTAAAAAACCTCAGTGGCTCATAGGTGAAAGAGGGCCTGACGTGTCTCCCTATTTTCAGTGGTACCCGCTTGTCACTTTCCTGCAAGTAGGATTCGACATTCCCATGGCGACCAGCGTTCCCATTGGCTATGGCCATAATTATGCACCGGAGAATTATCTCGATGCATGGCTAGCAGTTACCCAACCCGATGGCTGGAATGACGAGTCCGTTGGCAGTCTGAAAGCCGCGTTAAAGTGACTCAACAGCAATGGGATGTACGTGAACACCTGCTGTTGGCAAAGTTCGTAGTCAAGTGGTTGCTCATTTGTGTTCCCTTGGGCGTCGGAATTGGCTCGGCTGTTAGCTTTTTTCTGTGGTCACTCGACGAAGTCACTCGGCTGCAATGGCAATACCCTTGGCTGTTCTTTTTGCTGCCGCTGGCGGGCATTGGCTCAGGCTTGATGTACCATTATCTGGGCGATAATTCTGACCAAGGGAACAATCTAATCCTGGACCAAATCCATGAGCCCAGCGCAGGTGTTCCGACCCGCATGGCTCCCTTGGTTTTGCTTGGGACCTTGATCACGCACCTGTTCGGTGGATCCGCAGGACGCGAGGGAACCGCCGTTCAAATGGGAGGTAGTATCGCTAGCACGATCGGTCGCTTGTTAAAGTTCAATCAGCAGGACACCAGAATCGTACTGCTCTCTGGGATTGCCGCAGGATTCGGCGCCGTATTCGGCACACCTTTGGCTGGTGCAATCTTTGCAATCGAAGTTCTGATTATTGGTCAGATGAACTACAAGGCAATCATCCCGTGCCTCATCGCCAGCATCGTTGGAGACCAAGCAACGACTGCGTGGGGAATTAAACACACCCACTACTCCATCAACATCCTTACCAAACTTCAGATTCAGGCGTTCGAGGGAGCGAATCAAGGGCCTGCATGGCTGGCAATTAAGATTGCTTTGGCGGCAATCGCTTTCGGTCTTGCGAGCGCTCTCTTTGTCGAACTGTCGCATAAGATCCAACAACTCCTTCGCACTTGGATCCAATGGCCTTGGCTACGACCCGCACTCGGCGGTACTGCAGTCATTGGTATCGTGTTGCTCATCGGAGATCGCAGCTATCTGGGACTGGGAGTCATCGGCAATCCTCAGGATCCACACGCGGTCTCCATCCTGACCTGTTTTAGGGAAGGTGGGGCAAGTTGGCTGAGCTGGTGGTGGAAACTTCTTCTAACGGCCATCACTGTCGGCAGCGGATTCAAAGGTGGCGAAGTGACTCCATTGTTTTTCATCGGAGCGGCACTTGGCAATGTGCTAGGCATCCTCTTGGGCGTTCCAGTCGATCTGATGGCCGGCCTCGGATTTGTTGCAGTATTTGCAGGCGCCACGAATACACCCCTAGCTTGCACAATTATGGCAATCGAGCTCTTTGCACCCAATAGCGAAGGCTTGCTGAATTCCGGATTTGTTGTTTACGCGGCGATCGCTTGCTTTCTCGCCTATTTCCTCAGCGGCAACTCCAGCGTTTATCACTCGCAACGAAATTCATCCTCATCGCAGCCCTCTTCTTAAATGCGACGGTACTTGTTAACCCGGCAACCTCGAGGCGTTAAACTAGCAAGTCCCCCCGCCAAAAAATCATCTACTCCTCATTGAAAAAAGATCATCCATGTTGAATCGATTCTGGCTAGCCAGCGGTACTGTGGTCGCAATGTTGTTTGCAACACAAAGTCATTTGCTGGCTGATGTTGGCGTTGGCGCGGCTCCCGTCGAAGGTGCTGAAGTATTGATAGATGGGACGCGAGCTTTGCTCGACTCGCAATGGACTTACTGGGAAGGTCCAGGTTTTCAATCCTCACTTCCCATCAAATGGAAGATTGTCGACGACCCCGTTGACGGCGGGACCGCAGTGATGACCGACGATCCAGCGGCCGCAGGTGGCCGCTTCGGTGCGGCCGATATCGTCACAAAAAAGAAGTTTCGCGACTTCCGAGTCCATGTCGAATTCTTGATCGTCAATCCAGGTGGAAACAGCGGCGTGTACTTGCAAAATCGCCATGAATTGCAAGTCCTTGATGGCGATTCCACTCCTCATGGAATGGCAGCTGTTATCAATGAGAGCGAATCACCGTACTACGCATACAACGGCCTGGGCAGTTGGAATGCCTACGATGCGGTCTATCGGGCGGCACGCTTCAAGGACGGCAAACGTAACGAAAAAGCACAAGTCACCCTCTACTTCAATGGGCAAAAGGTCCACAAGAACTTTTCTATCAACCAAGTCTGGGGTGGGCCCAACTCCGGCATCGATGGCGGCAATGAAGGTGGCACTGGAATTACCGATACCCCCGGTGGCCTAAAACTCCAATGCGAAGGTCATGATGTTCGCTATCGGAATACTTGGATCAAAGAACTGGACTTAGTGGACCCAGTCACCGACTTCAGCGAACCTCTAGCTATTCAATCAGCCATCCCCAATTCCGAATCTGCTCTATCAATATTCAACGGAAGCGATCTCGAATCCTTTCATGGTGACGAAACTCGCTGGTCCGTGGTAAATGGCATGATTCGGGGTGCGAATGAGAATCCCGCGGAAAGCAGCACCTACCTCTTCACGAAAAGTGAATTTCGCAATTTTCGCTTACTCTTGGAAGTCAAGCAAACAATGAGCGATAAATATTCCACCATGCACTCAGCCGTCGCTGCGCTCGGTGAGCAGTTTACTGACAAAGGAAACAATCCGTTTGGTTTCAAAGGTCCTCTGCTAATGTTTTGCCACGATTGGGGCATTTGGGACGCGCATCGAAGAAATCGTGTCGCGCCAGGAGACCAAGGCCAGCTTGCAGAAAAGCGAGGTGAATGGAATCAAATTGAAATACTCGTTATCGAAAACCGCATTCGCATGGTGGCCAATGGCAAATTGGTAATTGACTTTAACGATGATGCGAAAATGCTGCAGTCATGTCCGCTGGGACTCCAACTGCACAGCAATGAACAACCACAAGAATTCTTTTTTCGAAGCCTCATTGCATCTGAAAATCCCTCTGACCAACTTATCACTGAAACGAAGTAACCGAAGTCTGCTTTCGCTGCATGGCCGCGAATTTATTAATCGAAGGCAATAATAGTCTCCTTTCGCTCCGCGAAAGTTTTAACAATAGCAGCGAATACCGACGCTACTTTCGCTTAGCGAAAGGCGACTATCTTTGCAATTGAACAACGGGGAGACGATTCCACGATGAATCCCGACCGAAACCTTCTCTTTGGCTTGCTCGCTCTCCAAAACGATTTTATTGATCGCAAACAATTGATCGCTGCTTTTGGCGCCTGGGTTGCCGATCGAGAGGATCCCCTCTCCGAAATTCTCCTTCGACAACAGGCAATCGATGCAGAAACAAAAGCGATTTTAGAAAGACTCGTTAATCAGCACATCAAAATTCGAGGCACAGAAGAGAATTGCCTAGCGACACTCTCCGTCGATCCATTCGTAAAGAGCGATCTAAATTTTCTGGCCGACACAGAAATCCAACATAGTATCGAGTGCATTACTAGAGCACCCGCAGCGAATTCGGCAGCCGTATCAAAAGGCCACCCGAACAAGCGTTTCTTGGTCATACGCCCCCTGGATCGCGGTGGACTTGGGGTTGTCTCCGTTGCAATGGACAACGAGCTTAACCGCGAAGTAGCGCTCAAAGAAATTCGCGAAGACCGTGCCGATGATGAACATCTCCGCCAAAAATTCTTACTCGAAGCGGAGGTCACCGGTGGCCTCGAACACCCTGGAATCGTGCCCGTTTACGCGCTGGGGCAGAACGTCGATGGGCGTCCATATTATGCGATGCGACTTATCCGAGGTGAAAACCTGCGCACCTACGTTCGACGTTTTCACGAAGGACTCAAAAACAATCGCTTCTCCTATGATGGACAAGAACTACGCAAGTTGCTCAGGCGATTTCTGGATATTTGTGAAGCGATAAATTATGCGCACGCTCGCGGTGTAGTCCACAGAGATCTTAAGCCAGGCAATATCATGCTCGGGCAGTATGGAGAAACCCTAGTTGTTGACTGGGGACTTGCCAAAGCAATGGGTACATCGGGTGAACTGAACGAAGATACCAATGCGAGTGAAAAGAGCATTCTTTCGCAACCAGAATCACCTCTTCATCCCAGCGGTTCCCAAGCCGATGAAACCCGACAAGGAGCAATTATTGGGACACCCGCTTATGCAGCTCCGGAACAACTCGCGGGTGATGTCGAACGGATGAGTCCTCTTTCCGATGTATATGGCCTCGGTGCAATCCTCTATGAAATCCTTACCGGTCGACCTCCAGCATCTGGTTCCATCGACGAAGTGCTACAAAACGTCATCGCAGGCAACATTCCTCGATGCCGCGAAGTACATCCACTAGTCCCCAAACCGTTGGAAGCCATTTGCCAAAAAGCAATTGCGACGCAACCCGACGCTCGCTTTCGCTCTGCAAGACAGCTAGCTAACGAAATTGAACGATGGCTCGACGACACCCCAATCGCCTCTTATACGGAACCCTGGCATCTTCGCTTCCGCCGTTGGGCTCGCCGACATCCGGCGATTATCTCCACAACTATCGCGATCACTGGCATGTCTCTCATGGGACTTTCCGCATACTCGGCATTGACGAGAAAGAACAACGATAAACTAGCCTCTCTCAATAGCGAATTAGCTTCTACGAATGAGCAAATCGCAATCACTAATAATGATCTTAAAGTAGCCAAAGATATAGCCCAAGAGCAAAGCCAGTTAGCGCTCTCAACTCTGAATTCTGTCGTTACCGAGATTCAGCACGGAATGCGCAATATCCCTGGTGGATCCGAAGTAAGACGTCGCATCCTCTCCAATGCACTTGAAAAACTCGAAAAAGTTGCTGCCGAGATTGACAGCCAATCTTCCATTGACCGAAGTACCATGATCGCGCTGGGAGAGCTGGGTGAAGTCGTTTCTCGTTTTGGCACCGTGCGTCCAACAACTAACGCTGGTTCCAATCTTCCCGCTCCGCCGGATAGCTCGCGTTCTTTAAAAACAGAAAAAACCGCGTCAGAAATTGCCCAAGAACTATTGGAAAGATCTCATGCAATTGCACTAGAACTATCGGATTTGGCCCCTACAGTCACTCAGGCCAAACTTGATCTTGCCCAATCCTGTGATCGTTTAGGATCGTTCTATGTTTTGATGGGAAGAACGGTCCAAGCTGAAGAATTGATCCAACAAAGCATGGAACTGCGAAACTCTTTGCTTGAGGCCGATCCTCAAAACACGAATCTTCAAAACGCACTCGCCCTGTCGCAATTGCGATTGGCTGAGGTAGTGCTGAAACTTCGTAAGACTAACGAAGCATTTCGCCTGTTTTCCAAGTCACTTGCCACACGCCGCTTGCATCAAGCGGCGAATCCTACCGATCCAACTGCCAATCGTGATGTCTCGTACTCGTTGCAAAAACTCGCTGCCGCATGCCGCGCATTAGGCCAACTTGACAAAGCAATTGAATACCTTAACGAATGCATTGACATTCGAGAGAAATTGCTCGCCAGCGATCCAACAAATTTAGCATTTCAACGTGATACTCTCTTCGCACATGATTATCTTGCAGATCTCTACACCGAGTTGGGCGAAACTGAGAAGGCGATCTTCCATAGCGAAAGGGAAATGGAACTTAGTCGAACTGTTGTTAAAAATGAGCCAGATGACATCCAAGGACAGATCGATTTAGCCATCGCCTGCGATCAATTGGGTGAGCTAAAGATTTTAACTAGCAACTTCGACGAGGGTGTTCAGCATTTCAAAGAAGCGTTAGAAACGCGCCGGAAAGTAAGCGATGAAGATCCTAAAAACAATTATCTTCGCCGCCAACTATCAATTTCGCTTGATAAACTAGGACGCGAAATGCGCAAACAAGGACGTCTAGAAGATGCGTTAGTCTTTCATCGCGAGGCACTTGACATAGCTGTACGATTGGCCGAGGAGGACCCCAAAAATACCGTCAAACAACGCGACCTCTCGATATCCTACAACTTAATCGGTGACGTGTTAGAACTGCAACGCAACTACACCAGTGCTTTAGACAACTTCAAAACGAGTGTTGCAATCGCCGAAAATCTTGCCAACGCTGATCCAGACAACTTTGAAAAACAAAGAGATAAAGCCATTGTTTACAGCAAACTAGGCCGCTCGTACGTGGGACTGAGCGAGCATGCAAAGGCGATTGATTACTTTCAGAAAGGTCTGGCAATCGATCAATTGCAATGGGAAGCAAATCCACAAAACCTGTCCGCCCAACGCAATGTAGCACTCTGGCATGAACTTATTGCAGATGCCAATCTTCAAGCGGAGAATTACGAATCAGCACTCGAGAGTTTTCGAAAGTGTTGTGTGAAGTGGACCCCAATTTTAGGACCACAGCTTAAGATAGAAAATCGCGTTTTCTCCGGTATGCTGTTGAGGCGAAGCCAATTCGGTCTACCAAGGAAGAACCATGACAAGGAAGCGACGATCATTCACACCTTCTTTTA
>JBGTBJ010000122.1:0-17899 GCA_041749395.1 Pirellulaceae bacterium | reverse complement strand
CTTTCGCGGAGCGAAAGGCAACTATTGACGCTACTTTCGCGGAGCGAAAGGCAACTATTGACGCTACTTTCGCGGAGCGAAAGGCAACTATTGACGCTACTTTCGCGGAGCGAAAGGCGACTATCTTTGCTCCTGCTATATCGAACCTTAGTTGAATCCGCCATTTGCTTTTCGCGAATCAACCTATATCGGTAGATATCGTTCGTTGAGAGCATTCAACAGCAGTACGGTTTCGCAAATCGTTAGCGAAGACCCATGCTAGAGTGAATCATCTCCAACAAATGAATCTTGGCATATGTCTAAGACCAGTTCAGTTGTCGCCGTGTTTCGCACTCATGCAAAGGCTGAAGAAGCCGTCCGTGAACTTGAAAGGTGCGGCTTTGACATGACGAAGCTTTCTATCGTCGGCAAAGACTACCACACTGATGAACATGTAGTCGGATATTACAACGCTGGCGATCGGATAATGTATTAGGACAAGGCAGGCGCGTTTTGGGGTGGATTTTGGTCGATACTATTCGGATCGGCATTTTTCGCAAATCCTGGCGTTGGTCCGGTGCTTGTTGCTGGCCCGCTTATTACTTGGATCATCGGAGTGCTCGAAGGTGCCGCCGTCGTGGGTGGTGTTAGCGCACTTGGAGCCGCACTTATGAGCATCGGAATTCCAAATAACAGCGTTATCAATTATGAGACTGAACTCAAGATAGTCGCCTTTCGCTTCTAGGCTGTGAATTTATGATAGACGCCTTTCGCACGGCGAAAGTAGCGTTGGTATTCGCTGCTTTTTCAGAACTTTCGCGGAGCGAAAGGCAACTATTATTGCCTTCGATTAATAGATTCACAGCCTATCCGCGAAAGTAGCGTAGGACTTTGGGAAGAGTTGACGCTACTTTCGCGGAACGAAAGGCGACTATCTGCGGAGCGAAAGGCGATTCTTAAGCGTTAGATTCATTTAAAAACACATGAGTAAAGGATTTCTCAAATGGGACACTTTAAAGTTATTGATTTTGAGATGAGTAGTGTAGTGTCATTTGGTTGTGACGCTGTCCAGCCTCTTACGCTGATAGCTGAAAACGCAACCCAATCAATGAGTCGATCGGCACTGCGAGCCATTCGTTCCCGGACAGAGGAAGTCGCCAATGGATGGAGCCATCAAGAGCGAGTCGATCGACTCCGTGCAGGAAGTGTCAATCGCGCATGGCTGCTAAGTCGAATTGAGCAAATGTGAAATTTAGAAGATCATTTCTACGTATTTGTTCGAATGAGATTGAAAATGCCCGTAAGGATGAACATGGCGGATTCAACCAATCGCTTGCCGGGGCGATGTGTGATAGCCGGTTCGCTGATACAATTAGGGTTCGCTGTTAGGCTGAGGGCTTCGCCCAGCCGATTGCGAGATTGTGTGTAGCGGGCATCGCCAGCCATCGGGTTGTCGTCCTAGCTTCTTCCTGTCGAAGAGTTCTCTGGTGAAGCCTCCGGATTGAATCTAGGATGGTGACAAAGCTGACTTCGGAACCGAGAAAACATTCGAATAAAAAAAACTTTCCGATCGTCGGAGTGGTCGCTTCGGCAGGTGGTTTGGACGCATTCAAGCAACTGCTGGGTGCGGTTCCTGTGGCCTGCGAAATGGCACTTGTGTTGGTTCCCCATCTGGATCCAAAATTTGAGAGTCAGATTGTAGCGTTACTGTCCAAAGTCAGCTTGCTGCCGGTTGTCCAGGCGAGTCAGGGGATGGTCGCAGAGGCAAACCATGTCTATGTGATTCCCTCCAAGAACTATTTGACCATTGACAACGGTGCTTTTCAGCTGAGCGAACCACCGTCCCCCCAGGGCCGCGAGACTGCGATCGATTTCTTTTTGCGATCGCTTGCGAAGGATCAGGGTGAGCGCTCGATTGGCATCGTGTTGTCGGGAACGGGAAGCCATGGCACATTGGGTATTCGTGATATTAAGTTGGCCGGTGGTATGGCCATCGCACAGCAGCCGACGACTGCCGAATTTGATTCCATGCCAGCGAGCGTCATTAAGGAGGGACTTGCCGACTATGTGTTGTCACCTGCGGAGATGCCCGCGACTCTGATGCAGTACATGCGGCAGCCCTATACCAATCCCGTCCAACCGGAGATTCAGGAAGGCGGGTCCGAAGACGAGCAATTAGCGGCCATTCTTGGCCAGCTCCGCAAACAGTCCCAATTTGATTTTGGAAGTTATCGCAAGAACATGATGATGCGGCGTATTCAACGGCGAATGGGTTTGCATCATTTAGAGCATTTGCAGCAATACGTCGAACGTCTCAAGGAAGATCCAAAGGAAGCTACCGCTTTATTTCGCGACTTACTGATTAGCGTTACCTCTTTTTTTCGTGACCCCGAGGCCTATCAAGCTCTCACTGAGCAATTGCATTCCGAGCTTACGACCCGCAAAGTCGACCGCTTTCCCTTTCGCGTCTGGGTCCCAGGTTGCGCAACTGGAGAAGAAGCCTATTCGCTGGCGCTGTTGTTGTTCGAGAGTCTCGACCAGCGACAGGATGAAATTCTCCAACAGCCGACATCTACAAAGCTCGTTCAAATATTTGCGAGTGATGTAGACGAGAATGCTATTGTGGTAGCTCGTGAAGGGCTTTATTCGTCGAGCATCGCGAGCGACGTTTCAGACAAGCGTCTGGAGCGTTTTTTCACCAAGTCGGGTGAAACCCATTATCGAATTGGCAGTCAACTGCGTGAGTCGATCGTTTTTTCTCGACAGAATGTGATCAACGACGCACCGTTTTCCAAGCTTGATCTCATTTCATGTCGTAATTTGTTGATCTACTTGGAGCCTGAAATGCAGCGAAGAGTCATCTCGCTTTTTCATTTTGCGCTCTCCGATCATGGAATCTTGATGCTCGGGCCGTCGGAATCTATTGCCCACGCCGATCAACTCTTCGAGCCGATATCGAAGAAATGGCGGATCTATAAAAAAATGGTTTCCAATGGTCGTAGCAAATTGTCGTTTCCACTAGTTTCCACACACGGCCTTCGTGGACCCACTGCGGTACAATTATCCTCTGTGCCTCCACGTCAAGGATTTAAGGAACTTGTTGAGAAAACTCTCGTCAGTCATTACGCTCCTGCATCGGCACTGGTCAACCATCGCTATGAACTTCTTTACGTAACCGGTCCACTTGTTGACTACCTTGAATTTCCGTCGGGCGAGCCCAACCATAATCTACTGTCGCTGTGTCGCCCAGGTTTGAGGACAAAACTGCAGTTCGCCTGCAAGAAATCAATCGCGGAGGAAGTCGATACGGAAATCGAAACGCAATTGAAACGCGGCAACGATACGATTGAATGTACTCTTCATGTGCGCCTGCTAAAGACACGATTGGAAGCGAAGTCGCTGCTGTTAATTAGTTTCGCCGATAAGGCCCCAGTTGAAAAGAGCTCAAGGTCAGACGTCGTTACGGTATCGACGGACAAGGTGAGTTCATCTTATGTAGATCAACTGGAACGAGAACTCAAATCAAATAGCGAACAACTGGGAGGCGTGATCGAGGAATTAGAGGGTACCAATGAAGACCTCAGGACTTCCAACGAAGAGATCATGTCGATGAACGAGGAGCTTCAATCGGCCAATGAAGAACTTGAGACGTCAAAGGAGGAGTTGCAATCGCTTAATGAAGAGCTCAGTACAGTGAACCTGGAACTGCACGAAAAAGTAACCGAGCTCGACATCGCCAATAACGACATCTTGAATTTTCAAGCTAGTACTGAGATTGCGACGCTATTCTTGGATAGCGACTTGATGATCCAAAGGTTTACGCCACCGACGATTAAACTTTTGAACCTGCGATCGACCGACATTGGGCGTCCTTTTAGTGATATCACAACCCGATTCATCGATGGTAACTTGCTGAGTGATTGTCGAAAAGTGATTCAGGAATCGACGCCGATTCAAAGCGAGGTCGAGGGGGAGAACTCTCGCATGTATCTCAGGCGAATACTCCCTTACCGGTCTCACGGCGATGGAGTTCTTGGAGTTGTCATTACTTTTGTCGATCTCACTGAAAGGCTCTTGTTAGAAAAATCTTTCAAGGAAAGCAAGGAACATCTGGAGGCAATCCTCGATTCCGCTGCTGACGCGATCATGACCGTCGACGACGAGGGAATTATTGCGAGTCTCAATCCAGCGACGGAGAGACTGTTTGGCTATCCGCGAGAAAGTGTTCTCGGCAAATCGGTTTTTTCACTGCTGACGTCTCCCAGTGGCAAAAATCCGATCTTGGTATCGTCGATCCAGCAGTTGCCATCGTCAGTTCTCGGCACCGGAGGCTATTTGGAACTGACAGCGAAACGCAACGATGGAACGGACTTTGACGCAGAACTGACGGTGAGTCGGATCGACCATATGTCGCTACTCATTGTTGTCATTCGCGATGTGTCTCAGCGAAAAGAGCTGCAAAAAAAGGTACTAGAGATTGCATCGGATGAACAGCGGCGAATTGGTCAAGAACTACATGATGGCACCCAGCAAGAGCTTACCGGATTGTCATTGATTGCAGGAACCATCGAAGATTTCTTCAACCAAAGAGTTCGATCAGTAAACAATCAACAGCAGGAATTAACGCTTGATCACGCTGATATTTCGCGTCTGATGCTTCATACTTCGAAGCTTGTGCAGGGGTTGAATGCGGCGAATAAGCATGTGCAGTCGCTTTCGCACGGAATCATGCCTGTTCAGATTGACGCCGAGGGCTTGCACTCTGCTTTGACCGAGCTTGCAAACGAAACAACCCTTGAAGACAAAGTTGTTTGTCGCTTCGTACACAGCGGTGCTTTATCGATTCAAAGTAACACCGTCGCAACGCACCTCTATCGAATTGCTCAGGAGGCAATTAACAATGCCCAGCGGCACGGCGGAGCGAAAGAAATTTGCGTATCACTTTTGGCTGACGAGCGCCGAGTTTTATTGGAAATCAGTGACGATGGAGTCGGGATGGATGGATCCGCGAAGAACGCAAGCGGCAAAAGTAAG
The DNA here is from genome assembly GCA_041749395.1 of Pirellulaceae bacterium. Taxonomy (GTDB): domain Bacteria; phylum Planctomycetota; class Planctomycetia; order Pirellulales; family Pirellulaceae; genus Laterigemmans. The sequence continues at coordinate 12,886 of JBGTBJ010000122.1, read as the reverse complement.
CACGGCGCAGGTTTACAAATCATGGAATATCGCGCCAGTGTCATTGGCGGCGTATTGTCCATTTCTACTACAAAGAACCAAGGAACTATCGTGCGCTGTACAATAACAGGTAGGAGAGAATCAGAATGAAAAATTCAATCTTGAAAGCGCGCATAGTCATTGTTGATGACCACCCCATGATGCGTGATGGTCTGACTATGCGGATAACGTCCCAGCCAGGATGGGAAGTATGTGCGGTCGCAGCGACGGAGGAGGAGGGCTTTGCTGTGATTGGAGAGCAGTGTCCCGATTTGGTTTTGGTCGATATCTCGCTCAAACTTGGAAACGGAATCGAATTGATAAAGCGAGTTCGAGCCCGAAATCCCGGCGTCAAATTCCTGGCTATCTCGGCTTATAAGGAATCACTGTATGCGGAACGCGCGCTGCGAGCAGGCGCGATGGGATATTTGAGTAAACAGGAAACGAATGAAAAGTTGATCGAAGCGATTCGCACGGTGCTCAGGAATGAGCGATTTCTAAGCGAAGAGTTAAAGGCTAGGTTGGTGGCCAACGCACTGAGTAAGAACCCTGTCGATCAAGATCCAATGGACAGCCTCAGTGATCGCGAGAAGGAGATCTTCCGCTTGATCGGTGAAGGTCTGACGACGGGCGCGATTGCCGAACAATTGTTTTTGAGCACACACACCATTGATACGCACCGTGAACATATCAAACGAAAATTGAACGTTAGCACTGCAAATGAGTTGAGTCGAATGGCATTTCACGCGATGCTCGAAAACACGTGATTCATGTCGGTCTAGTTATAGCACTGCAAAAGTATGCATCCAATGACGACAGCGAACAATACAACCCACACTAGAGTGACTCAGCTCGCTCCACCAGGTCCGCATTTTGGCAAGGTGGTTGCGGTGCGAGGCAGCGTTGTGGATGTCTCTTTTACGGAAAGGCTGCCTGCAATCCACACGGTCTTGAGAGCCGGGATTGACCAGGGGATCGCGATTGAAGTGTTATCACAACTGGATCCCCAAATCGTGCGTGGAATTGCACTCACCCCCACGCAGGGATTGGCACGTGGGATGCAAGTCACGGACACCGAAAGTCCATTGCTGGCGCCCGTAGGGAAAGCGATTCTATCGCGAATGCTTGACGTTTTTGGTAACACGATTGACCGAGGGCCGCCACTAGAGAACGTGCAGTGGCGCAGCGTGCACCAAGCTCCGCCCCCATTTGTCAGCCGATCGACGAAATCGGAAGTGTTCGAGACGGGAATCAAAGCCATTGACGTGCTTCTACCTTTGGAGCGCGGAGGCAAGGCGGGGCTTTTTGGAGGCGCGGGTGTTGGAAAGACGGTGTTGTTGGCCGAGCTGATCCATAACATGGTCGGTCACGAAGAGGGAACGAGCATCTTTTGTGGAATCGGTGAACGTTGTCGCGAAGGGGAAGAGCTCTACCGCGAGATGAAATCCGCCGGAGTGCTTGAAAACATGGTGATGATTTTCGGCCAAATGAACGAACCGCCTGGTAGTCGATTTCGCGTCGGGCACGCGGCTTTGTCGATGGCCGAGTACTTCCGCGATGAAGAACACCGCGACGTGCTGTTGTTGATCGACAACATCTTTCGCTTTATCCAAGCCGGCATGGAAGTCTCGGGATTGATGGGTCAAATGCCTTCACGTTTGGGTTACCAACCGACGATGGGAACGGAACTGTCGGGCTTAGAAGAGCGGATCGCCAACACCGAGTCGGGTGCAATCACGTCAATCCAGGCGGTGTACGTGCCAGCTGATGATTTTACCGACCCCGCTGCGGTCCATACGTTCTCGCACTTGTCGGCTTCGATTGTTCTATCACGCAAACGAGCGAGCGAGGGACTCTTTCCAGCAATCGATCCCCTGCAGTCAAATTCCAAAATGGCGACACCAGGCATCGTTGGTGGACAGCATTATGATTTGGCTCAAGAGATTCGACGCACGTTCGCCCAATACGACGAACTAAAAGACATCATTGCGATGCTTGGTCTCGAACAACTGTCACGCGACGATCGAAACGTTGTTGCCCGAGCAAGACGCTTAGAACGATTTTTGACCCAACCATTCTTCACTACCGAACAGTTCACTGGCTTGAAGGGCAAATCGGTTAGCCTAGAGGATTCACTCGATGGGTGCAGACGGATCTTGAACGACGAGTTTAAAGACTATCCGGAAAAAGCTTTGTACATGATCGGCAAGATCGACGAAGCAAAAATGCCCAGCAACACCAAATCCAGTGCTTCCCAATCCAGCGAACACGATTCCAGCGAACACAAACAGGATACAGTCAAGGAGACGGATCATGCCCCTTCAAGCAAGCATGACGCTTAAGATCCTGTTGCCCTATGAAGTGCTCATCGAGTGTAACGATGTTTTGAGAGTCGTTGCGGAAACAGAGCTTGGTTCCTTTGGTCTACTGCCGCACCGGCTTGACTGCGTGGCGTCGATTTCGCCAGGAATTCTAGTTTACGAAACGGAGGCGGCGGGCGAGTCGTTTGTGGCCGTTGATGAGGGCGCGATGGTTAAGACGGGGATGAGCGTGTTAGTGTCAGTGCGCAATGCGATCTTGGGTGCGGACTTGAGCCAGCTTCGTGAAGCAGTACAGCGAGAATTTTTGACACTAAGCGAGCAAGAGCAAAATGTTCGCGTCGTTCTGGCGAGAATGGAAAACGATTTTGTCCGTCGCATTGTGCAGTTGCAACATGAATGAACCATCCCAAGTGAACGACGAGAAAGTAGCGAGTCAATCCAGTCAGGCGTCCAAGTTTGCAAACCAAGTGGAAATTAAAGCAAAGCGAAAGATCAAAGCGATGCGGCATCACGACAGTGGTGTTTGGTTTGGACTTGGCATGATGGGGCTCATTGGTTGGTCGGTTGTCGTTCCGACGCTTTTGGGGACGGCCGTTGGCATGTGGCTTGACCATCGCTTTCCACTCGAACAATCATGGACTTTGATGCTGCTGGTGGCAGGCTTATTGGTTGGCTGTTTCAATGCCTGGATGTGGGTTGCCAAAGAAGATAAAGCGATGCACGAAGAGAAGGATGAAGAACATGAATGAGTTGGTCAACAATGGAGTGCCTTTGGTAGCAGGTCTAGCCTTGGGCGGGATTTTCTTTGGCGGGTTGTGGTGGACCGTTCGCAAAGGGCTGACGTCTGACCACCCAGCGACTTGGTTTTTGGCCAGCCAAGTGTCGCGAATGGCTGTGACAATACTTGGGATCTACTTCGTCGCGGAAGGACAATGGCAGCGAGTGCTACTCTGTCTTGCGGGTTTCTTGCTTGCCAGAGTCATCGTGACAAGACTATCGCGAATCGCTGCAACCCCACGATCGCATGCGGCGAAGGAAACAGACTATGCGTCTCAGCCCCGATGAATGGATTTTTTGGCAGTCGGGTTTCGCCAAACTGAACGGCACGATTGTCTTTACTTGGATGATCATGCTGGTGCTTACCATTGGGTCGCTGTTGATTACACGGACTTTGTCGACTGAGATCAAACGCACGCGTTGGCAGAACTTATTGGAGATTATCGTCACTGGAATTGTTTCGCAAATAGAAAGTATCGGACTTCGTCAGCCGCAAAAATACCTCGGCTTTATCGGAACGCTTTTTTTGTTCGTGGCAACCGCAAGTCTGCTCACGATACTGCCGGGCTATGAACCTCCCACGGGATCGCTTTCGACCACTGTATCGCTGGCGTTATGTGTCTTTGTTGCCGTGCCGATGTTTGGAATCGAAGATCAGGGAGTTGGCGGTTACTTGAAGTCCTATATCGAGCCGACCTTCATTATGCTGCCGTTTAATATTATCAGTGAAGTTTCGAGGACGCTCGCTCTGGCCATTCGTCTGTTCGGCAACATGATGAGTGGGGCGATGATCGTCGGTATTTTGCTTTCCATCACACCGTTCCTGTTTCCTATCGTAATGACATTGCTGGGACTGCTGACGGGAATGGTTCAAGCTTACATCTTTAGTATTCTGGCAGCGGTTTATATTGCTGCGGCGACGCGCATTCGTCAGCCCAATAGCGCGACCGAAGCCGCTACAGCAAACGTTTAATAGAGATTTTCAAAAGGAAGAACATGGACAGCATGACTTGGATCGCAGTGACATCGATTATTATTGCAGGAATCACAACGGGATTTGGCACCATGGGGCCGGCGATAGCCGAAGGCAGGGCAGTCGCCACTGCACTCACTTCAATCGCGCAACAGCCCGATGCATCGCCAACGATTACTCGAACACTCTTTGTCGGATTGGCAATGATCGAGTCCACGGCAATCTATTGTTTCGTCGTATCGATGATCCTGATCTTTGCCAATCCATTCTGGAATCACGCCATTTCCCAAGCGACAGGAAAGTAGCCGATGCTCATCGATTGGTTTACCGTCGGTGCGCAGACCGTCAACTTTTTGATTTTGGTCTGGTTGCTGAAACGATTTCTTTACAAGCCGATTTTGGTTGCGATCGACAAACGCGAAAAGCGAATTGCGGACGAGATTGCTGATGCGGACGCGAGGAAGCGAGAAGCAGAGCAAGAGCGAGACGAATTTACCAAGAAGAACGAGAAATTCGACCAGCAAAGAAGCGAGTTGCTAACGAAGGCAACCGAAGACGTAAGGGTCAAACGTCAGGAGTTGCTAGACGAGGTGAAAAATGATGCCGACGCAATGCGAACGAAACAGCAGCAATCATTGAAACGCGAGCTTACGAGTCTGCAGGCGGAGATCACCCGGCGCACTCAGGCCGAAGTGTTTGCAATCGCACGCCATGCGCTCTCGGAATTAGCAGGCACCGACTTAGAAAATCGAATCTGCGATGTATTTCTCGCTCGCCTGCGAGAAGTCAATGATGAGGTGAAGCAAACGGTTCGCGAATGTAAGATTTCGGAGTCCGCTCCCGCAAAAATACGTAGCTCGCTGGAGCTATCTTCTCAACAACACGACGCCATCCGCAAGACTCTCAATGAAGTATTTATGACCGAAATGCCTGTTCGGTTCGAAACTAATGTGGAGCTGACGAGTGGGATTGAATTGACGATTGACGGACAAAAGATCGCGTGGAGTATTGGTGACTATATCGTGTCGCTACAAAAAAACGTGGCCGAATTACTTGAAGATGCCACATCAGACGATGCCGCATTGACCCCAGCTGATGCGAAAGCGGTTGATGCGGATGCGAGCTTGGCCAAATGAGGGAGCTTAACGACTTAATGCAGGTCACATTTGACAAAGCGTTCCAACGGCTTTCTCGTGGTCGTCAAGCATTTTCGCCCACGTTGCATCTGGACGAGGTTGGAACTATCTCGAGTGTCTCGACGGGTATTGCTCAAGTCATCGGACTGCCGAGTATCGGGTACGACGAAATCGTGACGTTTTCCAACGGTACGCTTGGTATTGCGTTCAATGTTGACGCTGACGAAATTGGTGTCGTGCTGCTTGGGGATTACACGACGCTACATGCCGGTGCGGAAGTGCGCCGAACAGGCCGAGTGATGGATGTCGCAGTGGGGGACGGATTGTTGGGTCGTGTTATCAACCCGCTTGGCCGGGCTCTTGATGGAAAGGCACCGATCGTGTCAAGCGTACGGAAGCCAGTCGAGCGCCCAGCGGCTCCGATCATGGACCGCGCCCCAGTCGCAGTACCGCTTCAAACCGGACTGAAGGTAGTCGATGCATTAATACCGATCGGTCGCGGTCAGCGAGAACTCATTTTAGGCGATCGTCAAACGGGCAAAACGACGATCGCCATCGACGCAATTCTTAATCAGCGCAATCAAGATGTGGTATGCGTCTACTGCGCGATTGGTCAACGCGCATCGGCCGTCGCGAAAGTGGTGGCAACTTTGAAGGACCAGCATGCGCTTGAGTATACAGTCGTTGTCGTCGCCGAAGGGAATGAGCCGCCTGGACTAGCCTATGTCGCTCCGTACGCAGCGACGACCATTGCGGAGTATTTCATGGAGCAAGGCCGCGATGTGCTTATTGTCTATGACGATCTGACTCACCATGCCCGCGCATACCGAGAGTTGTCGTTGCTGCTTCGGCGGCCTCCTGGACGTGAGGCGTTTCCAGGTGACATTTTCTATCTTCATGCACGACTCTTGGAACGCTCCACCCATCTTCGTGATGAACTCGGAGGCGGATCGCTGACGGCGCTCCCGATCATTGAAACGGAGGCGCAAGACATTTCCGCTTACATTCCAACCAATTTAATTTCCATTACCGACGGTCAGATCTACCTTTCTCCGTCGCTGTTTGAACTCGGTATTTTGCCAGCGGTTAATGTGGGGAAATCAGTCTCACGGGTCGGCGGCAAGGCGCAAAGAGCCGCCTACCGAGCTGTAGCGGGGGATCTCAAGTTGGCGTATGCGCAGTTTGAGGAGCTGGAAACGTTTTCTAAGTTCGGTGCTCGGGTCGATGAATCCACTCGCACGCTGATCGAGCACGGTCGACGCATCCGCGCATGCCTTAAACAAGCGGAGCACTCACCAGTCTCTGTACCTGCGCAAGTGATGGTTCTGATGGCTCTGACGGATGGCCTCTTTGATCCGGTTTCAATGGATCAAATAGCTGATGCCGAATCTGCGGTTCAAGCAGCGGTGGGAAGTCTTTCAGCCGATTTAAAAGACCGGCTCCTGACAGCCGAGTCACTCAGCGATGAAGACCGTGACGCGATTTTGAAAGCTGCCCGCGACGCACTACAATCCTTTCTGCCAGTCGAGAGGAAACTTCCATCGGATCAGGGAGAGGGTTCTTGAGCCAATCAATAGCACATCTAAAGCGACAAATTGAGGGAGCGACAGACTTGCAGGCGGTGGTGAGGACGATGAAAGCCATGGCGGCTTCCAACATCGTCCAGTATGAAAATTCTGTACGTGCGCTCCATGATTACAGTCGCACGGTCGAACTCGGCCTAAGCGTTTGCATTCGAGCGACCGAGACCATGGCCCTCCACGCGAGCGCGCTTCCCGAGACATCTACAAATAAGGTTGCAGCGATCGTTTTCGGTTCCGATCAGGGGCTGATCGGAAATTTTAACACGATCATCGCGGACGAGGCGTTACAAACATTGGCACGCTCGCCTGGACAGCACATGATGTGGGCCGTTGGTGAGCGAGTCCATGCCTGCTTGGCCGCTACAGAATCGCCTTTGGCGGGTCGATTCAACGTGCCGAACACAGTGAAAGCCATTGCTCCTTTAGTAGGTGAACTACTTGTCGAGTTCGAGACACAAACGAGACAACACCCAGGGACTCAGCTCTATTTGTTTCACAATCGTCCCACAGGTAATGCGCTCTACGAACCCGTCAGTCAACGTCTGCTGCCAATAGACAAGTCATGGCGTCGACAGCGCAGCGAGATCCCATGGCCGACAAAGAGTCTGCCACAGGTTTTGGGCGAATATGTTCATACATTGCGTAAGTTAACAGGCGAATACCTCTTTGTCTCTATGTTTCAAGCATGCGCCGAGTCTTTAGCCAGCGAGAACGCCAGTCGATTGGCTGCTATGCAACGAGCGGACAAGAATATTGACGAACTGCTGTTAACCCTGAATGCGTCCTTTCATCGTCAGAGGCAAAGCAGCATCGACGAGGAACTCTTTGATGTTGTTTCAGGCTTCGAAGCATTAAAGTAATGAATGCGAACCCAATTTACCATAATAAATTCCTGCGGCCTATTCGAAGCCTAGATCGCGTCCATAGCGGTTGCGGAATTGATTGAAGTCGCTGAGTGAAACGTTGCCATTTGCTTCAAAATCAAATGCGGCATTGTAGTTTGTGTCACCAATGCTCTTTCCATATGAAATACGGAACTGATTGAACTCTGCTAATGAAACGGCTCGGTCGCCCGACTGGTCGCCAAAGAATCGAAAGAAGCGATCGGTTGCCGAATTGCCAAAGACATAATCACCCCCAACGATGCCGTCTTGATTGCCATCAAGGAATCCCGCAGAACTATCATCTCCGGCGCGACGCACCTTCGATGCATCGATTAACAGATCATAGTTGCCGTCCTTTAGCGATCCTGCTGGATCTACCATGCTGCCAGAGAACGTCAATGTGACTAAGGTTTTTCCAGGGTTTGCAGTATCGGACTGAGTCGCATTTATGGAAACGATACCGCCGCCACTACCTCGTCTTCGCAGGACAACTGCGCCAGAGTTGAGGTCTTCGATATTGACCAGTCCGTCGAACAGAACTCGTACTTGCTGAACCATTGACCGCTGCGCCGTTCCGTCACCAATCTGAATGGACTGTACCTCAAGGAGATCACGAACGACAACTGTTAGTAATCGCTCGACTGACGCGCCTTGCGAATCGGTTGCACGAACACGTATGGAGTAGCTCGATTTCGCTTCATAGTCAAACACTACGCGGGTACGTAAGCTGCTGCCATTGATTTCAAACAAATGATTGTCTGAGGAACCTTCGCCATCCACCAATGAGAATGAGTGCGTATCACCAGCGTCTGGATCCACCGCAGATAGCTCCCCCACTACCGTGAATGCGGGCAGGTTCTCGTGCACTTCGTTGGAGCTCAGTGCGATGTTGCTCGGATCGTCGTTGACATTTGCAACTTCAACGGACATGGTTGCGACTACAGTGCTGAGAGAATTGGCTTCCAACTGTGTTGGTAGAACGTTGGTCCCTTCTGCCAGTTCATCAGCGCTATCCCATGCGCGGAAGACGAGATCGTTGGCGGTACCCACAAATCCAGGATTGGGTTGGAAGCGAATGCGAGTGTCATTATCAGCCGCCAACAGCAGCACTTTTGAGCCCACCAATTTTGGAAGAACGGAGAAGAATTGAACCCCATCTAGCGAGTACTGCCACAAACCGTGCGGTGAATCGGCCGCGCTGATTGCGACCCCTTGCGATGGTCCGTCCGGATCGACAATTTGTCCCGCAATGATCTCCGAAATCAATGTGCCCGAGTTAGATTCTTCAGCTTGGTTTTCTTGAATAGGCAGGAGTGAATTCGAACCGCTGAGGAGCGGCGCGTTGTTGGTGACCACTTTGAAAAACCGCACATAGTCACCTCCTTCGATGCCATCAGCATTTCCATCCAGTCGGTTACCAGCCAGGTCGTGAATGGAGGACGATATGCCACCACGAACGATTAGGCGATACGAGTCGTCAGGGAGCGACGATCCTTGAACAAGCGACGTCAGTGTCACGATTCTTTGGCCAGCAACGCTACTTGGTTCCAGGGCATAGACAATATCGTCTGAGTCTCCGAAAACGCCATTCGCGCCAGCACCACGAAGCTCGTACGCTGCAGGAGAACGTGCATCGATTGGTTGGACCTCTTCGTCGAATGTCAATTGCAATTGCTTGACAGGAGAGGCGACAATACTGCCAGCTTGAATTGCACCTGGTGCAGAACCGATGATGGTTGGAGCGACAGTATCACTACTGGTGCCGCGGAATTCATAGGCACCAATATCATAAATTCCAATAGGAGATCGCTGCAACCTCTCCCTCAAAACACCTGGCAATTTTGTGACATTATTTACTTTGTCGATCAATTCATAGTCTCTGGAATTGCCTCTTGAAATGCCAGCAGTGGCAGTGAGATTTGCATTTCCTGGACCATACTCTAAAGCAATTTTACCATCCGCAAAAAGGGTAACCGCAAACTGCACATCACTCCCGTCAATCTTGTTGGTTGCATCCCAACGAATCAAGACCTGATTAGCGGTGGTAGTATCGACGAAAATGTTATCGCTAGCGCCCGTTGTCGTGAGATCGTCCCACAGTGGAGCGATGCGAGCGAACTGCTTGAGTTCGTCGAGTGTATTGGTGCTGTCAGTAGCAGAAGCGGTCGAGCCAAATTGCAGCAAACCATTGGAGCTGACATAGACTGTGCTATAGGTACTGCTATAGAAGGGGAAGGCAAAGGGTAGGTTGAGAGTCCATTGACTATCGTCGGCCTTCCAGTTCTGTGCGGTCCCACGCGTTTGATAATTGTAGAATCCCTGCGTATTGAGCGAGGTTTCTGAGTAGCTGTTGCCAACGATGCCGCGTAGTTGAACCGCATCGATTTGCTCGAAAACGTTCGTCGTGTTGGTATTGACATAAATTTTGAGTCCGCGAACCGAATACGAAGTCTGCGGGAAATCAATTGTGAAATTCTGCGGAGTTCCAGGCAGGCTAGGATCGGTTCCCGACCACACTTGGTGGTAAACGCCCGACGTGTCGAGCGCATCGACTCGCGTTACAAATCCATTGCCATAGGTTTCCCGAATTGTAAACCCGGTGGCGAACACTGGTACTGCAAAACCTAGAGTGAGAAACTCAGACGTCCCATTGGCGGCCGAGGGTGACCATGCGGTTGCACGGTCGCCGTAGGTTGTGGTGTTCGGTGCGCCGAGCGCTTGCGCTGCGCTCCAATTGGTAGTCGAGTACTGCGAGCTAAACCCGATCACACTGGAAGCCCACTGCGGACCTGAATCAATAGCCTTTTGGAAATGAACGGACGTGGCGTTTTCCAAAACTTGATTCTGGTTGTGTATGGACAACGTCGGTGGCGTTGCTTCCGGAGCACCAGCACCCACTGTTGGTGTCAGGTTCGAGTTGACCGTCCCATAATGAAACCGGAACGAATAATCGGCGAAAAGTGTAACGGAAAACTGAACATCAGAATTGTTTGCTTTATTTGTGGCATTCCAGCGTATTGTAATCTGGTTGGCTACGGACGAATCAACATAGATGTCATCTCCTAGTTCAAGCGTTGTGAGATCGTCCCAGAGCGGAGCTATTCGCGGCGCTACGCTCAACCCGGAATTGCTATTCTCTGACGTCTCTGCGCCGATGGCCGAGCCGAATTGCAAAAGACCATTGGACGAAACGTTGACTGAATTGTACTGAGTGCCATAGAAATCAAAGCTAAATGGTAAAGGCAACAACCAAGCTTCATCGTCTCCATGCCAGTTTTGGGCGATACCCTGTGAGGCAGGTCCATATAGAGCCGGAGATTCGCTGGCTTGTACGTAGCGTGGGCCACCGAGATTTGTAGTCGCGGGGTCATCTACCCGAGCGAATCCTTCACGATCAGTGGCGTAGCCCAGCCAAGTGTCCCCACGATCGGTCGCTGGAGAATTCTTAGTGCGATAGAAATTATCATCTGCACCACCGTCGATACCCCCACCGATTGCCACATAGCCAAGTATATTATCGGCACCATCGATATCGACAAAACCAGGGTTACCTTCGACGCTGTGCGTATCTTTTGCTGAGGACGTAGACCAGTCGGCAAGCGAGTTCCTTGCTAAGCCACCCCAGAATCCTACATAGGCATTGGGGTCAGCTCCTTGATGGAATAGGTTGTAATCGCTTTGGAAACCAATTTGACTGTTATTGTCGACATAGACTCCATAGCCAGACAGCACCCAAACAATATTGTTAACGAGTCGGTTATTGCGAGCGCTACCATCCAATCGGATGCCATCTCCAACGGTTTGATAAATCGTGTTGTTTGCGTATTCAGCTAGCACTGAACTGGTTGAGTTTTGAATCCACAAGCCACGGTTGGTATTCGCGTAGAGAACATTATTCGCCACGACCCCTGAGTAGTTTGAATACGTTTGAATGCCGACGGTGTTTGAATAGAGAGCGTTGCCCAGGATGCGAGCATTCCCTTCCGAAGCGATACCCGCAAACGAATTGTTATATAGACGATTGTCGCGAATCACTGAGTAGATGGTGGAATTCGAGCTAGCGAGGATGCCTCGGTAGTTGTCGAAAACAACATTGTTTATCGCTTGGGTCCCTCCGATCACAATGATACCAGTATCTCCGCTGCCCGAATGACCAGAAACGCGATTCTGTGAGACGATGATCGCGGACGTATTATTGCTGTTAGCGGACAGTCCGTATTCGGTGTTGCTGCGGATCGTATTCTCAGAGATTACTAGTGGTGCAGCATTGATTGCGAGCGAGAAGTCTGCCGCGATTCCAAAACGATTACCGTGAATATCATTTCCTTCGATGTTCGTTGCCGCTCCCGGCCGATAGATTCCAGTACTGTTGTGGTCGTAGATCTCATTGCCTACGAGTTGATGACCCTGGCTGCCTAGTTCAAAGAAAATCCCATAGGATTGATCGTCGCTGGTCGTTCCGCCGGGAATACCAAACAGCTTGTTCTCTGCAATGGTCCATCGATCGCTACTTGAACCAATCCAAATTCCAGCATAGCTGTTACCATAGATTTGTGAGTTGCGAACAGTAATGTCATCGCTGTCCGTACCCGCTTCAGTAGAAATCGCAGTCTCAGAACCCGTTAGTGAGAGATAGTCTAACGTAACATTGTCAGCGTTCTCAAAACTGAACACTAGCGTGTCTGCACTTGTATTGCCCCGGGTGATAATAGTTGGCGTGGTAGTAGATCCCTGTAGGGTCACACCACTGTCTTGATTGTCGATGACAATATTGCGATAGGTGCGATAAGATCCACCAGCAAGATGGACGATGTCTCCTGCGTCCAAATCGTAGGTGCTGATCATTCCCGAGATGGATCTCATCGGTGCATCGGGTGACTTGCCACTGTTCGCATTGTTGCCTGTGACGCTCAAATAGTAGTCTGTTCCATCATTCGAAACTAAGAAATCGTCATCGCTGACATCGACAACAGAGTTGACAGCGGTGGATTGGATGCGCACGCGATAGTTATTGCCTTCCGTGAAATCCTCAGGCACGGTCCAGAGGTAGCTGCCATTTCCGATTCGATTCAGGGGAAGGGCGTTGGCAATGGGTAACCAACTGGCTCCGTTGTCCCCTGTGATATCGAGATCTACTGTGGGGCTTGCTGTTCCTTGCGGTGTCGTGGTGAAAATATCCACGCCCGATAGCACT
>JBGTBJ010000121.1:0-6969 GCA_041749395.1 Pirellulaceae bacterium | reverse complement strand
ACGCCTAAAGGCAACCGGTTCCCCCTTAATCGCATTCATGGAGGCGTGAAGATCGGTGGAACAAATGTCAAAAAACAAAGGAGAGCAATGTCAATAAAACATCCTCAACCTATTGACGCGATGACTCAGATATCTTCGGTTAAGAGTGAATTGCAGTTAGAGCTGTTGCGATTGGATAAGACTATTAGTGATGTGAGTGAAGCTGCGATGGTGGCTCGCCCAATCGTGCAAAACTGGACTATAGCTGAACTGAGCAAGGAGGTCAGTCAACTTGATCCGTTCTCGCGCGACGAAGCACAGGGGCGAGTTGCGCTGGCAGCCGCAGCCTGCTTGCGCTGTCATAGGATCGGAGAATTGGGAGGGCAAACGGGACCCGACCTGACGCAAGTAGGAAAGCGATATGATGGCCGTGCGATTCTGGAATCGATCTTGGAGCCCTCGCGTCAAATCGACCCCAAATATCTTTCGACCTCATATTTGCTAGTGGATGGTCGAGTCGTATCAGGCCGCACCGTCAGCGTTACAAAGAGTGATTTAGAGTTGGAGGTAAATCCACTTACCGGTGAGACGACTCGGATTTTACGGCAGGAGATTGAAAGGTCATTGCCGAGTTCCGTATCGCCGATGCCCTCAGGATTGGTAGATACGCTTACTAAAGATGAAATTCTCGATTTGATTGCGTTCCTTCAACGTTAGAAACGAATGGAATCGCGAGTCTGCCATACTCACTGGCATTGCCACTGCAACTTCAGAGGGTAAACTTTTCACCAGTAAATGGAACTCTGAAAACTCCTATTGGCGATGAAATTGTATGGGCGGTAAGAACGATGTGGTGATTACCGGAATGGGACTAGCGAGTCCACTGGGCTGTACGGTAGACGGTTTCTGGAACCGTGTGATTGCTGGTGACAGTGGTGTAGCCACGATTTCTAGATTCGATGCGAGTCACTTGCCTGTTCAATTTGCTGGCGAAGTCAAGGATTGGGACGAATGCAGTGGGGCAATGTTTGACAGCAAGGATCGCAAGAGATTGGATCGTTTTTGTCAGTTTGCCTTGTGGGCAGCGGCGCATGCTGTCGACGGAGCGAGAATTGATTTTTCTAGCATGGATCGAACGCGGTGCGGAGTCGCAATTGGCAGTGCGATTGGTGGCTTAGCAGAGATGGAGGACCAGCACGCCCGCTTGTTAGAAGGTGGAGCGAGGAAGGTGTCTCCCTTTACGATTCCTAAGATGTTGGCCAATAGTGCCAGCGGTTTGGTCTCCATCCAGTACGGTTTGCAAGGTCCCACGACGTGTGTGGCAACTGCCTGCGCGTCAGCAAACCAATCGATTGGTGATGCGTTGAGGTTGATTCGCAGCGGCCTGGCCGACGTGATGTTGGCTGGTGGCAGTGAAGCGGCTATTCTCCCATTGGCAATCAGCGGATTCGCCAGAATGCAAGCTCTTTCGACTCGCAACGATGCTCCGCATCAGGCATCACGCCCATGGGATCAAGGACGCGATGGTTTCGTTATGGCAGAGGGTGCAGCAGTCTTTGTTTTAGAGACGAATGAACATGCAGCTAAATTTGGTCGTCTGCCGCTGGCGAAATTAATGGGAGGCGGAATCAGTAGCGATGGGTACCATATTACGTCGCCCATTGCCGACGGTGCGGGGGCTGCTGCCGCGATGCGGATGGCGATTCGAGATGCTGGCTTACAACCAGAAGACATTCAATATATCAACGCGCATGGAACGAGTACGCCTCAGGGTGACGTGGCCGAGACGTGCGCAATGAAGAGTGTTTTCGGCGGTCACGCTGGGAAGTTGGCAGTGAGCAGTACCAAGAGTCAAGTCGGCCACTTGTTAGGCGCAAGCGGAGCGGTGGAGTTGGTCGCTTGCATTCAAGCGTTGCGGCATCAAATAGCGCCTCCGACATTGAATCTAGAGCATCCGGGTGAAGGTTGTGATCTGGATTATGTTCCCAATCAGGCTCGGCCTATGGCAATGGAGCATGTGCTGTCCAATAGCTTTGGCTTCGGTGGGCATAATGCAACGTTAGTAGTCGGTGTAGCAGACTGATTGTTAAAAACTACCGGTCGAAATAGATTCGTGCCGCCGGATGGAGCTGCATGCCCAGATATTCGTCGGCACCTCTGCGCGGAATCATGCCCCGAGTAATGGGCGGGTCGGCATAGATCGCATCCAGTGCTGCAGTTACCAAAATTGCCGGTGCGTCCGTTCTCGTTGCTAAGAACGCGGTCATGCCGACAGATTCAATTCCCGATTCCGGCATGGACCCGGTCGTGTAATACGCCGCATCAATGTTGATTGGTCGAAGCGTAGGATGATCGATGGAAACCTTCGTTGAATCTTCTATCGGAATGAGTTCGAAGTTATGGCTATCAAGCAAGCCTTTTACGAGCGTGCTACCAATACCAATACAGACGATCGCCGCATCGATATCCTGTAGGGAATCAGTATTTGACCAAGAGGTAACGACGGTAGTTATTTCTTTTTTGTCGATATTGTAAGAATCGAATAGGAGGTCTGCGGCAATTCGCGAACCACTTCCTTCTGGTCCAACTGCGACTCGCTTTTGACGCAGATCGTCGACAGTTTTTACTCCAAGTTCCTTGCGTGCCAGTACATGGACAACTTCGTAGAACAGAGGCGCAACGACGCAAAGATTTTCGCCACGGATGGCACTTGATTGCATGGGGGCAAGAAGCACTTCTCGCGACAGCAGACGTTGGCGATTGTCCAGCGACCCATCGGTTGAGATCACCGTTGCGTCTACTCCTTGGCTGAGAGAAATGCGATAAGCGAGTTCCCCTGAAAACTCGTCGTATAGGCCTCCGCCAATACCTCCCGCAATGCGAACATAGCCAGGCATCTGGTCGTGGCTCCACCGAATCCATGCAAAAATGCTCATGATGAGCAGTGGAATTAACAGCGCGAGGGAGAGCATGCCCGATTGAACGCGACGATGCGTTTGGCTGGCATCTAACAAGCGACGACCGGTTAACGCAGCTACAATGGGGACATCGCCAACCCAATTCCACACCCGTTCGACGGTACCTCGTGCTTTGGCTTCCACTGGGCGATCATTGAGGAACCGATCCAAGTCATCCGCCAGTGCGAGCGCCGTTGGGTAACGCGAATTCGCTTCTTTTTCCAGACACTTGAGAACTACGGTTTCGAGATCGACTGGAATTTCGGGCCGGAATTCGCGGGGGCTGGGTGCGGGGCGATGCACGACCTGCATCAATGTTTGAACTACAGATTCAGCTTGAAACGGTGGGCGACCCGTAAGCAATGCAAAAAGAATGGCGCCAAGCGAATAGACATCGGCCGTCTTGGTAGCGCGATCCCCATGTCCGCTCGCTTGTTCGGGAGACATGTAATTTGGGGTACCAACGGCCGTTCCGCTAGCCGTTACGCTGGAATCATTGTCTGTATGTTTGGCAAGGCCAAAGTCGGTGATGCGGACTTGATCTTGTTCATCGATCAGGACATTCGCTGGTTTGAGATCGCGGTGTAAAATTCCTTGCTGATGCGCGTAATGAATTGCACGAGCACAATCGCGAACATATCGAGCACAATCGCGAATGGGCATTTGACCGACGGCTAATTTTCGGGCCAAGTCGGTTCCTGGAACAAAGTCCATGGAAAAATAATGGTGCCCTTCGAGATATCCGAAGTGATGCACTGTGACAATGTTGGGGTGCTTCAGGTGCCCAGCCGCGCGAGCTTCTGCACGGAAGCGACGCACTTCTTCGTCGCCAGCTAACATGCCTGAGCGAATCATCTTCACAGCAACTTGACGATCGAGGTCTTTTTGTCGCGCGAGATAGACAACCCCCATGCCTCCACGCCCGATCATCTTTTGTAGTTGATAGTCGCCCAAATCAAATGGAAGCCTTGGGCCTGGGTGGTCTACAGGGCGGTCATCCGCTGGCAGCGTCGCATTGGGATCATCGCTTTTGTCAAATTGCGATGGTTGTATTGCGGCTAAGCCTCTGCCCCGTGTTACGATGCTGCGAGATGGCTCGCTACCAGTGAAGGCTGCACCGATGGTCTCGGCATCTGTGGCGATTTCTCGCTCGATCAGCTTTTCGGGACGCGTGGCGAATTGCTGCAACAAGTCGGCCGTTTTAATCAGCCGTCGTAGTTCAGGCTCAAGCTCTGGAAATTGCGCCAGAAATGTTTCACGGTCAATCGAGTCCTCGGAGTCGCAGGACCTCAAGTATGCAGCGAAAGCAGCATCAAGCTGCGGGTCATCGCCACGATCTTCAGATTCTGAGTTCATACTTTTATTGTTTTCCGCTCGCACCCATTAGAACCAATGCTGGCTATTCGACAAGAATCTCTCGCAGCTTTCTTAGTCCGCGCTTTAACAGCCCCGCGGTTGCCATTTCGGATTTTCCCATTCTCTCGCAAATTTCTGCCAAAGGCATCCCTTCCATGTAGCGCAGGCGAATGGCTTCGGCTTGGGTTTCCGGAAGGCGGCTTAGCGCTTCCAACATGGCCATCGCCGTCTCTTCTCTAATTACCCGCTTACTGGGGCTGGAGATACTCCCTGGCATTTGGGCAAACCAATTGACTCCCGCCGAATCATTACCAACATTCACCTCGCGGCCAATGGACCGCTTCTGGGCAGAAACGTGACGAGCCACCGCGGTGGCAACGTTGTGCTTCAAAATATTCCGTATCCAGGCGGCAAATTCAGCTGGAGTGTCACCACGAAAAGCAGGTAAATCTCGCTGAGCCTCAAGGTAGGTGTGCTGGACAATGTCAGCCGGATCAATGCGCCGCCTGAGGCGGTCGTCCAAATAGCGATGAGCTAACATCAGCAAATATCCTCGATACTGCTCTAAGAGTCGCCCGAGCACTTCTGGATTGCCGGCCTTAGCCTTGCTCACCAATTCAGTTGTCGATTCATCCGCCACTTCGGGTCTGTCCGGTTGTCGAAATTGACTTCATGCACCAACCTTCTAGTGTAAAGAGCGAATAGTACTAAGTCGCTGGACGAAACGCGAAAACGGACGATACAACGGATGTTTTTGCTCTTCCAAGTTGGTTATAAGCAGGATTCTGACAATGCAGCTTCGAAACGTTTACTCTCGGTGCAACGTGATACTCCGTATTGCTGCGCTTAGCTTTTGCGGATTGTTTGCCATAGGTTGTGGTGAACAGCCTACACCAGTTGCAACCAAGAGTGGCCCTCCCCAAGAAAGTCGCCCTATATCTGGCAAGGTTTCGGCCTCCGGACTTGCGGATTTGGATCTTCCAGACGAGGGGCTGGAAGTGGATCCGTTGGTCCAAGTGTCGGTGACTCCTTGGGAAGAAATCTACGCTGCGGCGACGAGTGCTGGCAAACTGACAGTGCTGGACGTATGGTCTCTAAGTTGTGAGCCTTGCATGCGAGAATTTCCCGGCTTGGTGGCTTTGCAAAGTGAACATGGTGAGAAAATTCACTGTGTTTCGGCGAATATCGATTTTGACGGCCGTAAGACGCATCCGCCCGAAAACTACTTGAGCGAAGTAACTCGGTTTCTGTTGTTTAATGCAGCGCGAACTGAAAATCACATTTGCTCCACACCTAGCGACGATGTCTATGCCGCGTTAGACATTCCTTCTATTCCCGCAGTCCTGATTTTCGATGCGGATGGGAAAGAGGTGGCTCGGTTTGTAGACGCCGGTGATACGATCGGTTTTACCTACGAAAAGGACATCTTTCCGTTCGTCCAAAAAATGCTTGAAACAACTGAATAACGCGCTATGTCATCAGCCAGTTCAAATACTGCCTCGTCCGATCCATTTATTGAATTATCTCAGCTAGCGTCACAACCTAGTGAGATGATCGAGGCATTGGTGCGAGTTTATCGTCGGCAGCGGATGCCCCATGAGTTGTTCGAAGCCCTAAAGATGCGAATGAGATTGCGACTGGGGCTACCGATTCTCGGGGGCGATCCCGCGGTTAGACATGAAGATGGGGTCGAGAGGGAATTGGAAGCCGGCCTGCTAGAATCTTGTCGTGAAGTGGGTGCGATGTTGATTCGGTCTGGACGTATTCGCGAAGGCTGGATGTATCTGCGCCCGACCGGTGATATTGCCGGCGCAGCTGAACTTCTGCGGCAAGTCGAAGTGGATGACGACAATATGGATGATGTCATTCAAGTTGCCTTGAATGAAGGAGTCGACATCGAACTGGGGTACAGCTTGCTGTTGTCCAAGATGGGGACCTGTAACAGCATCACCTCTTTCGAACAAACGCTTGCGAATCGGCACCAGCGTGACCAGCGTATCGCAGCCAAACTGCTGTTAAATCATCTTTACAGCGAACTGCTGAATTCCATTCGCGTCGATATACAAAGACGCGAAGGGGTACCCCCGACAGAAGATTCTATTGAGGCATTCTTAGAGACACGCCCAGGATTGCTGGACGGTTCCATCTATCACCTTGATACTACACACCTGTCATCCACGGTGCGGCTGTCGCGTGTGTTGGAAGATCAGGAATCGATCCAGAAATGTTGGGAACTCGTCCAGTATGGTCGCAAACTGAATGCGCAATTTCAGTACCCGGGAGACGAGCCGTTTGTGGATTTTTATCCCGCCTATGGCTTGTTTTATGGTGCCCTTTTAGGACGAGGAGTTGAGCAGGCGGTCAGTTATTTTGAGAAGAAAGCGCGCGACGTAGATGCCAGTGAACATGGCACCGGCGCAATAGAAGTTTACGTTGATCTTCTGGAAAGATTAGGAAGGCCAGGAGATGCCCTGCGAGCAGCAGTGCAACTAATCCCTGCCGAAATTCCAGCCACACGTGTTGCTCCGTTGTTGTTGGAGCTGGCTGAAAAGGCAGGCGATGTGTTGCCGGTGGCTGAATTCGCGCGACGACGCGGCGATTTACTTCTTTTTGCCGCTGCTCATTCGACGAAAATGCAGTAGTCGCCTTTCGCAGATAGTCGCCTTTCGCTCCGCGA
>JBGTBJ010000120.1:0-4097 GCA_041749395.1 Pirellulaceae bacterium | reverse complement strand
TCGTTCAGGGCGGGTCAGCTACTCCCTACCTTTCGTCCTCACTACCTTTCTGTTTACGCTTCAATACAGGACTTCGGCCAATCTAGTATGCCCTATACCTATACTGCAAAACTCGATACTGGGCTTCTTGCTAGGAGCTACACAGGAGGGATCTACCCCCGCTCGTCATCAAACCATTTCCAGTCCGCACGTTCACGGCTTTGTTCTGCCTTTTCGTTGCTCGACACAGAAATGATCGAAAACGGCTTTCATTATTGGCAGCCCATGCGATTGTTCACAAGTGATCCAATCGATGATTCTCTGATTGTTGCTGAACTCATCGAGCCACGGAATCGCATGTGCCTCGATGATTTCGTTCAGGTCTCGGAATCGTTCGTCTGCAGTTAACGCATTTTCGAAGTCTAGCAACTGATTGTAGCGACGGAGATCTTCGACGAGATCACCAACGCGGTTTCGAATGTGACAAGCATATTCGGGAGGCGTAGTACTATCGCCAATCGCTAGGATGTAGATTCCAAGATTAAGATAGAACGCCTTGCACCACTGCGAACCTTGCACGTTGAAGGTCTGGATGAATCCGTTACGTGTCCGATGCCAAGTTGCGTCTTTCTTCTTGAACCCGTGTGCTTTCAATGTTGGCGCTATTGCCTTCAGGATTTCGCGTTTTTCTTCGGATGCCATTTTTGTTGGGCAGAACGATTGCGTTAACGCGGCGGGCGCGTTGGACTGAGACTTCAAATCTAGTGTGATCGCCCGCTCGCGTTCAACCTATTCGCCGCTCGGGTGCATTTTTATCGTTCTGCCTGATTTGGGAACAAGTTGAAAGTCGGGCAATTCAGTGAAACACTTGGCCAGTTGGGAATAAAAGACATTGATAATTTCATGATGATGATGATAGCCGGTATTGGTCTCCTCTTGAAGACGCGTGAGGTAATGGTAAGCGTGCTGCCAGTCGCATAGCAGCGAATCGATTGCAAGAACTTGTTTGAATGGGGTTTGATTCAAAGACAACCCGTCTCGTAGCTCGAGGGATGCCCGCATTGCTAAAAGATCATTAAACCGAGTGTAGTACGGAAAGACAAACGCAGAAACAAAGTGGCGCATTTCGACGCCAATCTCGGATAAAGAAACGTCACGAGGCAGACCGTACCACCAACAGGTCTCAGTAAACGGGATGACGGTTTGTTTGTTGATGTTTGGTGAATACTGAAAGATCGTGCGATCGTAAGGCGTTACTTTTCGGTTTTCGAGATTTGCAATCATGAATTCGACGTCCGTGTGCTGAACACCAACGTAGAAAGCGATGGTGTATGACTCACCTTTGCGAGAGCTGACATCGATTATAATGTCGTCAACAAATGGGTGCTCGATACGCCGAAACTGTGTACGGGATCGAGTGTAACGGAAGTCAATAAGGTCGCCTTGGAGATATTCGGCGAGTTGGTACGCTATGTCGTCAGTGTGTGCCATTGTTTTCTGGCAGAACGGTGGCCATCACCGAGCACGAGCGTTAGACTCAACGCAAGTCAAAACGCCCGATCGAGTGCTTCGTGTGCATGCCATTGTTCTGATTTTATTCTTGAGTCAGGACCGAGTCAATTTGTTGCAGTTCGTTCGGTCTATTTGCGATCTGACTTTGTTGACGCCGCCATCTGTTCGCGCTGGAGTGCCTTTGCCTCCCTAATCTTCATTCGGTAGTCATGACATCGTTTCGCTGTTGCGTAAAGCGTGCCCTTTGCCTCTTCGTAGTACCATTTCTGTTGAGCAGCTGTCCACGTTTCTTCCTTGCCACATTCGACGCAAACAAAGTCTTTGTCAACATACCATAGTGGTGGAAGGTCATAGGAGCCATTAGGAACCTGTTTCGAAGGATCGGCGGCAATTGCACCGTCTGGCATACCTTTGGGCAATGGTTTTTTTTCTTCTTGTGTTGCCGTGCCATGTTCACGTGCTCTTGCAAGTCAGAACGCTGGACGTCACCGAGCACGCGCGGTAATGCCAGCCATTGAGGAAACGTCTGTTCGCGTGCTTCGGTGGACGTCATTGTTCTGTCTTCCAGTCAGACATAGCCATAGCGAAGAGCCCAAGACAGGATTGGTCAGTTACGAATCGGAATCCAACATGCGTTGTCCCTAATGATAGATCCACGGTAACCACGGGTTTGTCCACAGATGCGATTGTATCAGCACGCGTTCCGAAATGTAAATCAAATCTGCACGACGGTCCCTGGCATAATTGAAAGTGACCAGCGAATGCGTTCAATCCAACAGCTTTTGTAAGCAGCCAGTCATCAAGCCTATTCCGAAGCTCAACCAGCGCGACCAACGAGAGCGTTATATTATCAGCTTTGATCGTCATCCAACTTTCGACGAGCTGAGTGTCCCAAATGCGAAGGCGAGTGCTAACAGCACAATGAACGCATTCGCCATCAAACCGAGACGGCTTGATTACGAGGTACTCGTCACTTGTGTTCGCGTTTAATCGGACTTCGACCATTGGGCTCCGTTGCATGCGATTGTTATCGCTTATCCGAGCTACTAGCGACCACAACGCAAGTGTAGTCATAGATCTGATTCTCGTCTTGAGTACGAAATCGACCGATGCAGATTTCATTTCCGTTCCAACGCGGGTTTCGCTCCCATCCGGTAGACAGAGAACCGCCGCGAAGGAAGTTCGCTGCTGGGGAGAGCTTAGTGCTCACGCCGGGGATCCTCAGTTGACCTGCGATGGCCCATTCGTCAGGAATTAATGTTTCATCGAGTATATCTTTGAGGTCGAGCAGGAAGGTTGAAACGAGTACTCCGTCACGGATTTTAGGAGACGAAATAAGGCTCGTGGAGATGATCATGTCTGCATTTTCGCGAGAAATGCGTAAATTCCCATCAACAGATCCAACGGTGTATCTCTTGTCTTTGCTTGATGACACACGCCGAATCTCCAACGCAACTGCATCCAATTCGTCAAACGGGAAAGACAAACTATATGCAAAGACTCGACCTGGAACCGCATCGTTTGCTTCAAGTGGATGGGCGTTGGGCCGTGATATGTCGAAGTACGACCACGCAATCGCCGCTCCGAAAAAGCAGATCAGGATAGTCGATAGCGCAAGAGTTTTAGGTTTCATGTGAATGCGATAACATTACGGATCACGTGGTCGCCGCTAACGACTCACCACTTCAACAAACACAGTTCGGCGACTCACGTGCATCCGAGGGTTCTGCCACAGCACTACCTAGGAGGTGCCGAAGGCCAGTTCCAGAGTTTACGTATATCCTCAGGAAACCGCCACCAGCAACGCTTCATCTCAAAGTGCGACCAGTCTGTTCTCAGAGAACGCTCTGAAAGCCAAGCGCTAAGGATAAATACCCGTTGCGGAGGACGCCAGTATATGAGTTGGCGCGTTGCCTCCGCCCAGTATATTTTTTGGGTTTCAGAAGCCAGAAAACCGCACGCGCAGGAGACCTGGTAAAATGCGTTGCACATGGCGAGCGAATGGCCAAATATTTTCACGCGACTTCGCTTTCGCCCGCCGTACCACTCAATTACGTAGCGAGTCCAATCCGGTAAGCGTTCCGATTCCCAGCAACTCCCACCTGATGTTGTGAGACGGTACGAGCGATCAGGCTCAGAAGCGGAATTAACAGAGTCTTCCCCGCTTAACCAGCCATTTGCCTCTAGGTGTGCGAGGGCACAGTTTAGATCGGAATGATTCAACCCATGAGACTTGCAGTTAAATCGATCCGGGAAAATCTCGGGGGCGTATGACGTCCGTGTACCACCGCCGAATACTGCGGCAATGTCAAGTAACATGAGTTCCGCATCGGTAAGGTCGGAGACACCAGTTCGCGTTATGACGTTTGGACTCATGTAGGCAGAACGTTCGGGATTAGCGGGCGGCGGGAGTTGACATTGATCGCACGAAAAACCGCACCGCCGCCGCTTCGTTGCATCCCATAGTTCAAGTAAGCCGCTGCGCGGCAGATTGAGTTTATCGAGTTTCTAATCGAGTGATTGCTGTTGACGAAGTCGCTTTTGAACGGACGCTGAATCAACGTGGATTCCAACGCGCCAGCCCGGTTTTCATTCACCTCTGCGGT
>JBGTBJ010000119.1:0-5114 GCA_041749395.1 Pirellulaceae bacterium | reverse complement strand
TCCCTTCGACGGCACACAACCCACATTCAGGCAGTCGCCACCCATGAGACTGCGTTCGATAAGCGCGACTTTAGCACCTAAACCGGCCGCACCCGCTGCCGTGACGAGGCCAGCTGTACCCGCGCCAATGACGACCAGATTGTAGCGGCCACTTGGAGCAGGATTTTCCCAGTCAATCGGATGAACCTGAGCCTCAAGTTCTTGGTTAGGCACACCGAAGGGAAGCAGAACGGGATTCTTTGACATGAATTGAACTTCGCAGTTGTACTGAGATTGTGGTCAGGAGCTAAGATTTAATTTGAAGCAGAAGATTCTATGGGCGACCCCTTACCAAATCGTCGCAGACCCCAGCGTACGATAAGAGGAAGTACGCCGAGCAAAGCAAACGCAATGAGCAGGCGACTCAGTTGTCCGGGTGAGAACACGCTTTGAATGCCCTCGTCCGCGAGAGTCTGCAGACTCGGTACACTCGCCCCGGCGTAGACGTAGACTCCGGTACCAGGCAGCATACCGAGTTGGCTCACCCACCAGAACGTCCACGCCGAAATCGGCGTCAACCCCATCACAGCATTGATGACGAAGAAAGGGACGGCGGGAACAAGTCGCAGCGTAAAGAGATAGAACGGGCCATCTCGCTCTAACATTTCATTGAACTTTGCGAGCCGCTCGCCAAAGCGATTCTGGATGGAACTACGAAAGAGAAATCGACTCAAAAGGAATGCCAGTGTCGCTCCGGCAGTGGATGCAAAACTCACCAGCACGACACCTCGAACAAAACCGAAAAACCAGGCATACGCAAGCGTCAACACAGTTGCACCCGGCAAGGACAGCCCAGTTATTGCTGCGTAAAAGACGAACGCCAGACCGTACGCGAGCGTGGGGTGGCGTTGCTGAAAATTGCGAAGCAGTGCTTCTTGCTTTGCCAGAGAATCAAGCGTTAAGAAATCGCGCAACAGAATGAAGCCCGCGATGATTGCAATCGCAACAACGACAGCGATGCCGATCTTAAGCTGCTTCGGGTCGCGGTTGCTGCCTGACATTCGTAAGCATTCCGATATTCAAAAGTTGCAAGTCACAGATTTTTAATATTATCAGCAAATGATAAAGCCGCTTAGCGTCCGACCTTGGATTGATCATTCAACCCCCAGTCATAATCAAGGTATTCAATCGACACAGTACCACGACTTACAAATGAACGGGCGGCGGCCGGCACGTACGGAGCAATCCGCTGCAGTTGCTCAGCGGAGCTGTCTCCAAAATCCTCACCAAACCACTCCAGTATCGGAGATAACGAGACTGAATTTCGGTTCGCATCAAAACGAAATTTCGTCGGATCAGCAAAAAAGGCTTGCGCGTTTACCGTCAACTGTTCGTCGATTTTCGCCGGGACATACGCTTCATCGAGAAGGCGTGGACAACCGATAGAGGCACAAACGATGGCAAAGTGAATTCTGGGCTCTTTCATCTTTCGCAATACCTCGTGTTCCATCTGATCGAGCGAATAAGGCTTGCCCTCGACAATGAGTTGAAGGTCTTTCCAGATATTGTAGCCGAAGAGCTTCGCAGTATGGTTGCGAATGCTGCTCGTCGGGTACTCGCGAAGAATACCCTCGACCGTGACCGCGTTATATGCGTTGATCCAGAAGGCGAGCTTCGTCGACGTTCGGGTTTGGCCAGTGAACGCTGCTGAGGAGAGTTGCGTCAAGTATTGTTCAAGCAGCTGTTTGTCCGACGCATTGTCCTTCCATGCTTGGTAGTTAACCATGCCGTGGGCATCGACATATTTCTTCAGCAGCGAATCCCAAGTGCTATGATCGATTTTTTCAGCGGGGATACGCTGTGCGTCCGGCACGTTCGAGCCCAGGGAAATCGTCGGACCACCTAAGCTGTTGCTTCCGAGAATCCATGTTGCCAGCACTAGTCCCCACGCAAAGCTCCTTCCGTCCATTCGCTGCTCCTTGAGAAACTGGAAACCCTTCAGATAACTTTCGATCCTTAAAAGTATCGCAGCCCCGCCCGGAAAGGTCTGTAAAGTTGACTACACTTGTGAGTCCGACCAATCTGCAGGTCGCGGTATCTTCGAGAAGTCTATCCGCCGGGACGTTCCCGGTCGTTTACGTCCCTTGATCTTTGCCGATTGAACTCGATGAAGTGCTGGAGCCCATTATCGTGGTACGCTGCCGGTCCTCGGCCTAGCGATTCTCTCCAATAGGATCGACCAAGCCAAAGCCCCTTCCCGGTCTGGTGGTGCCGGATCGAAACGAAACTCGCGCAGTTGGAGTAAGCGAAAACCGGCCGCGAATTCCTTGCGAATGTCCTGCTCTTTGACGCGAGGCGGCCCGTGAAAACGCCAGTATGAGTCTTTGTTGGCGTTGCCGGCCAGAATAAGTATTTTCGAGCCATCGCGCGCAAGCTTTCGCACTGCTTTCACGTAGTCGTCCAAATGATGTTGCCGCACTTCATGATAGCAACCGCGATCGTAGACGAAATCGAATTTCTCCAATGATGGGGGCTGCAATACATCGGCCAACAGCCACTCAACTTTAACTCCGGCTTTCTTTGCCTTCCGCTCAGCAATGTTCAACGCGGTCGGCGAAATATCGATTGCTGTTACATCGAACCCCCGGCTAGCGAGATAGATCGCATCGTTGCCAGTGCCGCAACCAATCTCGACGGTACGGCCTGGCTTGATCCGACCGCTTTCGATCACCTGTTGGAGTTCAGACGATGGCCGTTTCGTATCCCAGGTTGCCATTCCTTCGACTCGGTACGGGCGGTCCCACTGCAAACGCCTTTGCGCGGCTTCCACACCTGGCGGCAAAACGCCCGCCGGAAGGAGTCGGTTAGAGACGTATTTTCTACCGTCGCCCTGTTCGATCTCGATCCGTCCGCTCCTCGAGCCATCAGGAACCCACAGGTGGATAACGCGGGGCGATTCTGTACCCTCGACACTATATGCGATTTTTACATAGACCGTTCCGTCTTTTCGCTCTGCAGAGCAGTTTGGCAAGGCCGCAGGCTCTTTGTTCGCGAGACTTACCACGTGCACAAGTCGCATCTTGCTCGATGCCTCACTTGGTCGCAGCCGCGTAGTTTGTGGCAGTTCCTTCCATGCATTCGTATCGTTGGCCAAGACATCCTTCATAGATTCCGCCAGCACGCATTGGATGCGATAATGCTGGCCCTCAGGGTTGCTTTTTCTATCATCGTGATACGTTCGGCCCAGGGACGCCGGAGCGTCCGACATCCAGACGATCTCGGTAGCAAATCCTGGGGTCACCTGGTCGTCAATAACCAGGATGTCGGGCCGAATCAAGAACAGTCTCCTTAGTAGTCCGGGCTCTGGCTTTTCAGACGCCTTGACTTCTTGCTGTGCGATGTCTGCCGACATACCAAATAAGTACACGAAGAATGGATGGTCTTCAAACGCGTTGATTTGCTCGACACTGATCACCTCTGGAGCCGGCAGAGACTTCAACATTTCCTCTCGCGTCAGTGAAAGCTCTACGCTTGCCACGTCAAACAATAACCGAAACGCAGGGTCCGCCTCTATGCCGGAAACGCTTGAGATGTTCGCGAATGCGAGGCAAAAGTAGATTATGGGCCCCACGCCGCAGGTAAATTTCGTCCTGCGTGTTGAGTAAGAGCTTACTAACATCTATTTGTCGATACTCCGTGTCAGGGCCAGAACTCTCGCATTGCTTATAATGAATCCGTTAGGCCGCCTCTGACTCCTCGATGCCTCAAAAAGCGGACAATCTTCGGACAAGTTGTAACTTCGTTAAGAAACGCAGTTTTGTCTGTATGTTAAAATACATTCGCGTATGCTTTATCGAGTTTCCGCAAATTCGCGGCAATTGAGATGCTGACCGTGAGCCTAGAGCTTCGCCCTTGACAGAAGTTTAGCACAGCGAGATCGACGATAAGGGACGGAGTACGCCGCTCAATCAGTTGTCCGAGATCGAATTCTTTCGAAATGGTTTTATCTGGCTCAGCAATTGTATTTCATGCTCAGCGTCGCATTTCTCTAGGTGAAATCAGGAGGATTCCAGCGAGCAAGCATCATCTCAAAGCTCAATTTATAGGTCCATCGATCAATCACTCTTGATCTGGCTGATTGTCACGGAAAGTAAGTGGCAATGCGAGCATTCTCGGTAGTCGCTCAGCGATTTGCTCATCCCTGATTTCTTTCAGGCCGATTGTCATCGACTCGTGCCCATCAGCCGGTTGGTCGCGGTATGTGCCAAACAAGTGATCCCACCACGGCAGATTAAAACCAAAGTTACTATTGGTTTCTCGGCGGTGCCAAGAATGATGCACACGATGCATGTCGGGTGTCACGACAAGCATGCGGAGCCAGCGATCAATCACCAGCGGCATGCGAATGTTGCTGTGATTGAACATAGACGTGCCATTGAGCAAGACCTCAAAGATCACCACCCCTACCGCTGGGGCTCCAATGAGCAGAATAGCGACGGCCTTGATTCCGAATGAAAGTAAGATCTCAATCGTGTGGAAACGGCTTCCCGTGGTGACATCGATATCTAAATCAGCGTGGTGAACCATATGCAGACGCCAAAAGAGCGGCACTGCATGAAATGCGACATGCTGCAGATAGACTGCAAGATCCAAGATCAGCACGCTCAGAACTAAGCCAATCCACGACGGTATATCTATCTCGTTGAACAGTCCCCACCCTCGGCTCTCTGCATAAAGAGCCACCCCTGCGGCCCCTACGGGTGCAACTAACCGGAGCAGCAGGCTGTTAAGAAACACTAACGCCAAATTGCTGGTCCAACGCCATGGACGTTTGACTGTTAGCTTGCGACGCGGCGCGAGACACTCCCAAATGGCCATGGCCGTGAAAATCACGGCAAAGCATGTGAGGCGGATGCCAGCTTCGGTATGGAGCATTTCCAGCATTACAGCAACATATCAGAAACTGGCAGGCAATCGTACGGTACTTCTATCAGTACGCCGTTGTCGACAGATTCATTCATGGAAATAAGCTAGAATGAAATCTCGATCAATTTTACTTGATTTCCGCAGCAACAAACGCCACGTCGGTACTTGGGTGGCTTGAGCCAGGCTGACGGACATGGTCGAGGATGACA
>JBGTBJ010000118.1:0-41971 GCA_041749395.1 Pirellulaceae bacterium | reverse complement strand
GCGCTGCCTGCCGAATCGCTGGGCGGCAGCGAACCCGGATAGCATTCGTCAGTTCCGCCGCGAGGAACAGGCTGACCAAAGCGAGCGATCACGCTACGTCAAAGCCCGTCGCCGCATCGATGCGCGGCTGCGCCGCAGTCAGGAATCGCCACGCGCCGAATAATGGTCCTGCCGGGCGCTTACTGAGCAAAAGAGACCCTCCCCGGGGCTCCGCCCCGACCCTCCCGCTCGCCGCAGACGGCGACTCGGGAGGGTGTATTGCATTAGCAAACGCTTAGAAGCCGCCACCAACGACTTCACCACCGTTGCGGGTGAGCAGGGCCAAGAATGTATTTAGGTCGATATTCTGCGCGATCGTTCGAACTGAGCCATCCATTAATGCTGCTGTGAATCCGAATGGGCGGTTGCCACCAATGTCGGCTAATGGATCGTCCATGTCTATTTCCAAGAATTCAGGAGAAGTCCACGGTAGAGCGCTCGCCCTATTGCCTTCCACTAACGCCAGTGTGTTGCTTGTTCCGTCGGTCACATTTCGCATTCCTACCGATCCGTCCTCTGTGAATGCAAATTGTTCGCCCGTTGGTGCATGCATTACTGTCATACCAGGTTCCAAGGGAATGCCGGGGTCGGCATAAATTGCTGGCATAGAAGCGAGTAGGGTCGAGTTGTGCTCACTGTCCCATGGCTCGTCTAAGTGAAATTGTTCGTACAGGTTGTTCTGTTCTAGGTACGGCAGAATGGCAACTCGCCAAGAGAGAAGCGGATTCCCATCTTCATCACGTGAGATTGCTTCTGGAAAATGTCCATAGGTGTCGTGGTAATTGTGAAGGGCCAACATGATCTGCTTCATGTTATTGGTTGCCGACATTCGGCGGGCCGCTTCGCGAGCCGATTGCACTGCGGGTAGTAACAGTCCGACAAGGACTCCCGTGGTGGCCATGCCTCCCTGATTTTCCACTTCGATCATGACGCGTTTGCCCGTTCGCTTGGGCTTCAACATCTCAACAATTTCAGTCGATAATCGTTTGACGTAATTGCGCGTGGCTTCAGGCACGGCGCCTGTTCCTTCAATCTCGCCCATGGCTTGCATCTCGGCTATGTCTCGACCAAAGCGAAGAGCGTTATTAATGATCTCTTCAATGTCGCTCGCTGCACCATCATCTTCCGCCATCATCAGGAGACGCAGTTTGTCACGACTGGAAATACCTCCAGCTAAAACAAGGCCTTGCGCTAATTCTGGAAGTTCGCTCAGCGCTTGTAAGGGCGGAGGAATTTGCGGGGGCATTTGTGCAAAAACTTGGCGCAATGGTTCGCGCACCGGTTCTGTGACCATCACTACCATCAAGGGCGAGATATGTGGAATGGTTCCTGCGAAAGTCGCGAGAGCACCATTGGGTTTCTTCGCCGCCATGATTTCAGGGATGTACTGTGGCGTGCCGATGACCAGCATACGTGGATTGGCAACGTGCAGGAAAAAATTGGGCGTGTTAGCAATGTGGAAGGCCTTTAGCCCGTCCAGCGACTCCTCCTCTCCGTCGAGAAACTGACGATTGACTTGCATAATGCTAAAGTCGGACTTGAGCTGAACCACTACACCCATTTCTGGACCAGCAGGTCCGGGCATTCCAACGATCATCGTTGCTGATTCAACATCTGCGATATCGATGCCTACATTTTCCATCGTCCATGCACTGGCGATTTCGGTGGGCATGAGTTTGAATTCTGGGTTGTCCAGAATATCACCCGGAAATAGGTAGACCGCACCGATCGCGCTATCGGGAATATTCGCAGTCGACAACTTGCTGGCATCGTTAGGTTGCGTCTGCGCGAATGTCGGTGCTGTGCCGGCAAGGCTCATTGTCAGAGTCAGCGCGAGCCAACGAACAGCATGGGAAGGGAAACGACGATACATCTCTATCACTCCTGGGGAAAAACAGACGTAAATGCAAGGACATTAGACAACGCATTGGTCAGAAACTGGATCTGCTGACATTCATGCAACGGTATTGTAACCAATTGTTCGAGGCTATTCGATTTGGTAGTGATTTGGATCTACGCTATACTTGCTGCAGCACAAAACACTTGCCTCCTTTGCCGATTCTCCCTCCCTACCACTCTTTCCCGCCCTCAGGAACTCTTCGATGCCTTTACGATTCGGTTTATCTGCCGCGTTGATGATGTTTATTGCCGTCCTTACGTGTGCGTCTGACACCCGAGCTGCTGAGGACGGTGCCCCGGCGAAGGCTCGCGTGCTCATGTTGACACAGAGCCAAGGGTTTCGGCATAGCTCAGTAACACGTGAAAACAACCAGTTATCACCTGCCGAGAAAGCACTGACACAAATAGGTGTCGCGTCCAATTTGTTCCGCGTCGATAGTACGCAAGATGCTGCCAAGGACTTCACCAAAGAGAATCTACAAAACTATGACATCGTGTTTTTCTACACGACGGGTGATTTGCCCATCGCGGAGCAAGACCTCGATTATTTTTTTAATGATTGGCTGAAACAAAAGGGACATGGATTTATCGGCGCCCACTCAGCGGCTGATACTTTCCATAACTACAAACCCTATTGGGACATGATCGGTGGCACGTTTGATGGGCATCCTTGGGGTGCGGATTCAACGGTGACGATTGCCGTTCATGATCAAAATCACCCAGCGTCCAAGCCGTGGGGTAGCGAATTCACTTTGAAAGATGAAATCTACCGCTTTAAGAACTGGCAACCTGAAAAAGTCCGTGTCCTGATGAGTCTCGACATGGCAAAGACATCATTAAAAGAGCCCTACCATGTGCCAATTCTTTGGGTCAAGAATTATGGCGAAGGCAAAGCCATGCATATGAGCTTGGGACACCGTGAAGATGTTTGGACCAATGAAACGTATCAACAATCGTTGCTTGGTGGCATCAAGTGGATACTAAATTTGGAATCAGGCGATGCGACACCCAACCCGGAATTGTCTGCAGCGCAAGAGGAAAAAGCTCGCAGCGATGCAAAATAGTCGCCTTACGCTCCGCATAGTCGCCTTTCGCTCCGCGAAAGTAGCGTTGGCAATCGTTGCTTTTTTAGAACTTTCGCGGAGCGAAAGGAGACTATCAACTATCGGTGACGAGGTTTGGCAGCGCGGGGAAATTGCCGGCAATGATCTCCTCGGCCGGTGACGTCGCTTCGGTTGGTAGTCCTAGCCAGTTCTCCAGGATGGTCGCATAGACACTGCGATAATCGGTGTGGTACTTGAGGTCGCCATCGTCCAAGTCAGTCAAGCTGGGGTGGGCACCAACGACTCCACTTTGTACTGCGCCACCCGCTAAGAACATGGGACCCGCAACGCCATGGTCTGTTCCTTGACTACCATTTTCTTTCACACGGCGACCGAACTCGCTGAAACTCATGATCATGACTTGATCTAATAGATTGTCGCTTTGCAGGTCGTCACAGAATGATTGCAGAGAACTTGCAAATTGCTGCAAAAGTGCAGCGTGACCATCACGTTGGTTAGCGTGTGTGTCGAATCCATCCAGAGTGACATAGTAAATCCGTGCTGGCATGTTTGCCCGGATCATCGTTGCAACAGTGCGTAAATCTTGCCCCAGACCGCTGGAGGGATAGCCTCCTTCTCCGGTCAAGTTCATCGCTTCGGAGAGTTGTCGATCGGCTTTGGCTGCTGTGGCTAAACTGCCCGCCACTAAACCGAGAAGATCATCATCGTCAGTCGAGGCCGCCGATGCCTCTTCAACCAACGATCGCATTTCCTGTCCCCCTAAGCGAAACTGATCTAGCTTGCGCACTGTCAGCGGTACTGTGGAACGCGATTGCAAGGCAAGTGGCCTCACACCGCGACCCACATAAATGGAACTTGGTGCATCAACTTGCCTATTCGCGTCGCACCAACGTCCCAGCCAACCTGTGCTGCGACCCATTCCGTGCGCCGTGTGCCACAAGTCCATTGATTCAAAATGGGATCGGTTAGGATTCGGATAACCAACGCCCTGGATCACCGCCAAATGGCGTTGCTCGAACAGTTTCGCTAGTCCACCCAGCGATGGATGAAAGCCCAGATAATCATTTATCGAAAGAACATTCGACTTGTTGTAGGCAAGTGTCAATCGATTTCGCTTATAGGCATCATCGGAAAAGGGAACAATGGTATTGAGTCCATCATTTCCGCCCGACAGTTGGAGTACGACTAAAATGCGATCGTTGCTCGTTTTTTCGGCTGCAGCGGACCATAGGGGGCTGATAGCTGCACCGACGCCAATGGCGGCGAAAGTGCCGGAGCCGGTCGTTTTGAGAAAGCGCCTGCGATCCATGGTTTGGATCTCCTTAGCGAATCGATGGAAATGTACGGTCAAAAAACGTGAGCTTCAGGCATGATGCCTGCCAAGCGAACGCCAGCGCGGAAAGCGTCAGGTAAGGATGATTTGCTAGTAACGGCTGCAACGAGTGCTGCTTTGCGTCGTTGCGATACAGGTCTACCGATCAACGACTCTTCAAGCCACTGAACCATCGAGGCTGGGTCTTTCATTCCTTGAGAGGACAGCCAGCTTGCCAGGCCGTTCGATGGTTCCAGATTGTTGTTGCTAAGGCGAGAGACCCAGGCGATGCGCGCTGCCATTCGAGAGGGATCGATCCAAGTTGAACCGCCAGGCCAACCTTTGACATTGGGCGGTTCGAGCGGGACCTGTCCCATCAACTCTAAATCATTGCGCAGCACATTCAGGTCACCCGTCACATCGAGCGTTTTCAGCCAACTCAGGGTCCACGCCAGCGGTCCCGCTACTTGTCGATGCACTGCGTGGCGCGAGTAGAATGCCTGGCTTGAAAAGAGCATTGCAAGCGTGGGACCCATCTCCCATTGATTGGCGAGGAGAACTTGGGCGAGCGATTCAATCACTGGCTCGGGAACTTCGTCATCCGTCAGGTAGAAACTCACTAGTTTGCGGGCGATGTGTTTTGATGCGGCTGGTTGTTGCAAGACAACATCAATTGCATCATCACCATCCATGTTGCCTCGCGAACCTAGAATCTCTTTTTCATCGGTGTCGTGCGCAGAAGGGCTAAATCGAAATCGTTGTCGGCGAACTTCCCACCCAGTAAAGCACCGAGCCAATTCCTTGATGTCTCGTTCCGAATAATTGCCAATGCCTAAGCAAAACAGTTCCATGATCTCGCGAGCGTAGTTCTCGTTAGGTCGTGTTTTTTGGTTTTCGGTACTATCGAGATAAATCAACATGGCGGCATCGCGCGATACACGTTTCACCATTTGGGCAAAAGAGCCCAGTGCATGTTCACGCAGTAGATCATTTTGCGTTAGCAATAATCGTGCATCTGGGACTTTGTCACGTCCCGTGCAGAAGTGACCGTGCCAAAACAATGTAGCTTTTTCACGCACGGCGAAGGGATCGTTGAGCATCCGATATAGCCACCAATCGGCCAAATGATCGGTGCTTCCAAGCACCAGACTCGTCCGAATCATGGCATCGGCTTCTGCGTCAAATGAAGCCGCATCGGGAGGTGCCATTAACGACTTTACTGCCTCCGCCAGTCCCAGTTCAGCGAGTTGCTCAATTCGTTGGGTATTGGCACCAAAGCCCGCTCGTCTGATCAAATGATGCGCATGTGCGAACTGGAATACGGCTGCATCGCCTGTGGTTTCATGCCAAGGCTGCCATGCATTGAGAATTTCCTCATCCGTCCATTGGCTCGTCAGAACATTCATCGGGATTCACTCTTTGCAGGGGCGTCCGAATCATCAGAGGTTGCAGTTACAATTGAAAGGGTCATTCGGCCCTGCACGCCACGATCGGTCGCAACCATGCGGGCGGTTCCTTTTTGAAGCAAGGAGACAGCGCCGATGAGCGTGTCGACTTCACGTTCTGCGGCTGTTCGGTCATTCCCTTTCTCAAGCATGTTTTGACCCAGTAGCGCTGGACGATTCCATTTCAATAAGTCGGCTATGGCTTGGCCATCTACAGCGGCAGAGACAATTCCACCGGCGCCGATTGCAGGGATCGAGTCCGAGGTCTCCAGCAATCGCTTTGCTAAATCATCATTGCTAGCGATGACGATCCGTTGGTCGCTGGTGGCCATCGTGGGTGATAGGGACGCATAGAGATCGACGGAATTCGCCGTCAGTTCTTGCGCGTCGGAGACGCTGTATCGACCTGTGACCCAACGTATATCCTTGATCGAGCCGGTTTCCATTTCCAACTGCGGTTGTCCCGATCCACCCCGTTCCACATTGATCAAACCAATGATGGTTTGCCACGCGATACGAAACCGACGAGCAACTTGGGGTGATTGGTCTTCCTTCAATTGAGCAATGAAAGCTCCTTCGGGCAGGATGGGAGGCTGGCCTGTTGTATTTTGCGGTGGAAACGCGATCAGTCGCATCGTGGGAGCAATAGCGCCAAGCACCTCGTCGCCGAAATCAAAGCCACCAAATGCAGTCGATAATTGAGTGTCAGCGATGTCCAATTGGGCCGCGGCACCCTCATCAAGCATGAGTTCTTTCTCTGCCCAAAGCAGACCACTATTGCGGTCAAAAGTGAGGCAGGCGATTGCCTTTTGGGGCAGCGAAACAATATCGAGCACGTCTCGACTAGCGGAGGCCTTTGCTCCGACAATTTGACGCCGCAAGTCTCGTCGTTGAGTGACTTCTTGATCCTCTTCGGCGCTGTTTGGATTGTTTGCTGGACCGCGGTCCATCCACCATTGCAAGTCAAACTGTTGATCCTGAAGGTCGAGCGTCGCGGATGTAAATCCGGTCGCGGAAACACCCGTAAATAACCCCGCGATCAACAATTCTTGACCAAAGTCTTTGGCGTGGCCGTCGAGATTGGCTACTGCGCTTTCAATTGCGGGAATGCGATCATGACGCACGATGGCGCGAATGCTTGTCGATGCGCCTGGAGGGAGCTCCGGCCAGGGGTGGTCCGCGTGATCCAATGCGCCCTCCACTGCACCGTCCAAAATGCTATCCACCGTTTCTTTCACATACTGGTCGTTATTGCCGACAACCAATTTGTCTCCCACGGTTGCTGCGATCAGTTCGCCAAACTTGTAGGCGTTGATATCGCGGTAAACTTTATTGGGTTTGGCGCCGGGTTGATCGTCGTCGACGGGGCGCCCCGAAGCCATTTGAGCGATGCGTCTGAAAAGTTGTTCCAGGCGCTTGGCATCGGGCGCGTCCGCCACTATTACGAAACGGTTTTGTGCTGTTACGCCGATGGTCAAGCCATCACCGGCAAGTTGTTGAAGCAATTCTGGAGTACTACCGCCGAGCGAATCTTCCGCCCAAGCCAACGTACCTCGGACCGCGAGGTATTGCGGCGAGATCATTGCGGCTTGGAGCGCGGGTACCCGTTCTTGAGCCAATTCGATGGGTAGATTGAGTAGCTTGCTGAGCATGCCGGCAGGGTCATCGATGGTTGCAGCGACAATGGTAGAAGTGGGCAGTTGTTCCAAAGTCCCTTCAGCCTGTACAGGGCCAACCGGAGCACAGAGGGCCAGCGGAGCACAGAGTCCCAGCGGGGCACAGAGGGCCAGCGAGGCCAGCCATGGATTGGCTCGCGGCAGCGCTCGCCGCACTGCGCTAACGGATCGCATTGAAGCTAAGTCCTGCAATGAAGTAATGCGCAGGAACGAAGTTGTCAGCCATTTAGGTGAGGCAGGAGCCATAGCAGGAATCCGGGCAGTGGTGGGGGCGACGGAGCTTCCGAAGTTGAGCTACCCATCCTACTCGATTTTGCTCGCTCTAGTTTCAATCCCACTGGAAAGAAACGATCTCGTTCACCGGTAAATGCTGAGTAATATTCGACGCATAGTATGCGTGAGCGATCTTTTGTTGAGGCGTCACCAGAAAGTCGGCTGGTAGCGAGCGCACATCCCCATCGATTTTTCCAGGAAAAAATCCCTTGAGGGTCGCCTCCAATCCACGCGGATGAACAAAGGAAACCAGCATCCCTTTCAGAGATTGCTCAATTCGATATCCCCGATAGGCTTCCAGACTAGGGTCAGCAGCAATCACAAAAGGGACCGCTCTATCGCTGAATTGATCTTCAATCCTCTCTACCGAGGATTGAAAAATAGCTAGCACTTGGATGCTGCGCGCTGCGATGGCGTCATAGCTCTTGGTGAGTTCGTGAATGTGAAGATTGCAGAATGGGCAAGCTGCATATCGATGAAACGAAATCAGCAATCGACTACCGCGGTATTGGTCCAACGTCACGGGTTGGCCCGTGATTCGGTCGAGAACTTCAAATTGGGGCGCGTCATCACCCACTCGCAATCGTCTCGATGCACTATTGTCCGGAGGACTCTCAGGCATCGGGTCCCTTTAAATCCGCTTCCGTGATCATGCGAAAATTCTTGGAATTGAGCGTCTCAGTGGCCAGTTCCATATTGTCAACCATCAATGCCAGTGAAGGCGTGCCATAGGGTTGAGTGAGCAACGGGTAGGCTTGAATGATATTGACTTCCGCTTGTAGTAAGGCACTACATACTTTGAGGAGCGGTTGCGGACTGTCTGGCAACTCCACGCCAATCAAATCGGATTCAATCAGTGCGAGCCCTGCCCTTTCCAGAATTTCGCGTCCCCGCTCCGGATCGGAGACGACGAAGCGAACAAAGGCACACTCCGCAGAATCACTGATCGACAACGCCACAACGCGGATGCCTGTCCCTTCAAAGCGGCGGAGCACCTCAAGTAATTGACCCACACGGTTTTCCAGGAAAATAGTAAACTGACGAATACCTGCGTAGTCGCGGCCCCGCATGGTGTCAAACTTAATCCCCGATCCTTCGCCTGTGCTCATCTTTCATGGACTTTCGGTTTAGCGGTTGCGAGTCTTGATTTGTGTTCCCTCGCCAAGATGCAGGGATCAAGTGTAGGCTGTTTCTGGTTAGCTGGTCAATTCGGAACTGAATATGTCAAACTCGCATCGCATCCCCATTCGTGTGGCATACAACGAGACGGACGGGCAGCGGCGCGTGCACCATGCCCAATATTTGAATTATTTTGAGCGAGGTCGCGTCGAATTATTGCGGTCGCTGGGTTGGAGCTACAAGGCGTTTGAAGATAGCGGCTTGATGTTAGTCGTGTCAGAAATCTCCATTCGCTACTTCCAGCCTGCTGACTTTGACGATTTGTTGTCACTGGAGACCACTGTGGTGGGCGCCAAAGGAGCTCGCATCCACCACTCGTATTGCTTGAATCGCGACGAAACGACCTTGGTCACTGCGGAATCGACGATCGCCTGTATCGATCATCAAGGCCGTGTACGTCGACTTCCCAAAGAACTGTTGCTCAATTCTCCCTGAAAAGACGGTCTCCCTGAAACGATAGTCTCATTTCAGCAAGATCGACTTCTCTTTCGAGGCGGTTTCGGTTTCGCTGGAGATCAGTTCTTCCGTCAATCTGGCGTTGTATTCCATGTTGCTTGTTGCCCCTTGGAACCCCACAACTCTTGCATCCCAATCGAGTTGACGGCTGAGCATGTGCCCGGCATCCACATCAAAACGAATGGTGCCATCGCTGAGCTGTTGCACCAGTTGTGAGCGGACCACTTGATCTTCGATGGGCGTAAGTGGCTCACTGCGAATCGAAATAGTGGCCACACCGGTCTGGAGTTTTTCTAGCGTAAAGAGTTCACGAATCTTGATTGGCTTTTGGATGCCAGCTTCATTTTTTACTTTGACTTCTCGCGGCACTGACCATTTTCCGCCCACTTTCACGGGATCGAGGGGCAGTGGCATGGTGATATCGCCCATGCCCAATGCGCTCGATTCGCCCCCCCCTTCACTTCGCTCCAAGACTTGGCCTTGTCCGTTGATGCGAATGGTGCCGAGCACCTTGCCTAGCTTGTCGGCCACCCGGCCAAATTGAACCGGTGGGATCTCATCCGTTTGGCTATTCCAGCGAATTTCTGCAGCATCTCCGGTTTGTTGAGTCATTTCGACCGAGTCGATTTGATGGTCGAAGATCATGTCCCCTTCCGGGTTCACTTCTCGCACATTCCAAGTTTTCACGCTGACGGTGCGGACATTGGAATTTTCAGCAGTGTCGCCAATTTTTGTCTTGGTAGATGCCAAATGGGTAACGCGATATCGCAAGGGTTGGCCCGCTTGCAATTTGTACCTGAGCAATACCTCATCTTCTGCAGCTTGTGCCGTTAGCGTTGTTGAAAGAACTAAACACCCTGTGGCTACAATCGCTTTCCATCGACGAATCATCGGTTGCTTCCTTGCGTGCGAGAATCTTTGCTTATGAAGGTTCGCAGGATTGGCAAATTAATTCAAGTCGAGTCTGGAACAACTTGCTTCCTGCAGCTGCAGTCGTCGAATCTTCCGTACGACCAGGCGAATCCCTTGGGCTTCGATGATCTCGCCTCCTCGCAGTTCATCGCCGGAGTTTGCCAACGCCCAATCGCTCAGTGTGGGTTTTTTCGCAACTGGGCCGTCCGTTGATGGGCCGTATCGTTGTGTAATGGATTCCAAGGCGGGCATGGACAGCTGACAGCCCGTCGTCGCGTTAAATTTCTCGAGGAGAATGCCGCCACCTACCACCCAGGAATCTGCAGTTGGAATAATGTGGATTGGCAAGCGATCGTATTCGTCGGGAATCTCACCGACCAGTTCTTCGATGATGTCCTCCATGGAAACCATCCCAACGACAAGACCCATGGGGTCTCTCACCAAAGCAATGTGAGTGTGTTCGTGCATTAATTGTTCTAAGCACTCTAGAATGGGGAGCGTGCTTTTCAGCTCGGGAATTCGGCGAATGATGGATCGAAACGTGCCGCCAGAGGGATTCATCCGCAAGGCAACGATCAAATCCTTGACATTCGCATAACCAATGATTGTCTGACGATCCCCTTTTACTTCTTCGACGGGAAACCGGGTGTGCATGTCTAAGTGTGAGGCGATGAGATTATCGGCCAGCGAACCGTTGGCATCCATGGTGATGATGCTCTCCGCTGGCAACATGATTTCACCTACGGGACGTGATTGCATCTCCGCTGCGCCAAGAATAATGCCCTCTTGACGTTTGCCAATCAATCGCGAGGCGCGCGCTAGGGCAGCCGAAGCACGCAAGTCTTGCAGTTCGACCATTTCTCCGCGGTTCGTTGCTCCATTTCCCAAACGGCGTTCTCCCCACGACATGATCGCAGTTGTGCTAGTTTCAAATAGCCAAACTGCCGGCCAAACGCTGTAAGAAAATAGACGCATCGGTGTAGAAAGACGCAAGCAAACCGCTTCCGTATTGCGAAGCGCAAACACCTTGGGGACCAGCTCGCCAAAAATAATCGTGACGAAGGTCAGCGGAATGACAATACAGACAATCGCAATGAACTGTGCCGTGCGATCGGAAACAGCAAGCCATTGGGTCACTTGAGGCGCCAAATTTTCCTCCGCCCCTGCACCCCCTACCGCAGCCGCAATAGCGCCGACCAAGGTGATGCCAAGCTGCACAACGGCCAAGCTGGCCTCCATGTTCTCTTTCATATGCAGCGTGTCTCGTGCACCGATGCGGTTTTCCGAAACCAGTCGCTGCAATCGCGAACTCGTGACCGACGCCAGTGCAATCTCGTAAGCCGCGAAGACACTGTTGATGGCGATCATCAACGCCATGACTACGATTTCCAAACCCCACATGCGACTGATGTTCCTACGCGTGAATCGATCACTGACATGACCTGTGACGTCTCGTCAGCATACAGCACTCTCTGCGAAAGCCGAACTAGTCGCGTTCTAGGAAAAAGATCTGGCTCAACTCCAAAATCCGTCTGCCGCACGTTCTGGTCGCATGGCGGTCATGACTGAAGTCATAGCAAGCAGCAATCCAACGCCGAGTAAGAGAAGACCAGTCATCATTTTGTCGCCCAAGTGAAGTGGGTGATGGGAGCTTTTATTCTGTTAGTATTCCTAATGCAGCCAACGTTCCATTTGCTTGTGTCGCGATTATGATTGTTTCGTAAGTTGTTTCTAGCAAAAGAGTTGCAGTTGGTTGTGTAGTTGGAGTGTGCTCAGTGACCGTCGTCGATGTGATTTAGATACCGAGGTGCATGTAGTCGATGTGACGTCGTTCCAGGGAGGGTGAATCTCATGGCCCATTTGGCAACGGGGGCGTATATCGCGGCCGATTTGGGCGGTTTACTGGTGGGCTTTAAATAAAGGGACGTTACTGGCGAGTGTCACAGGATCTCTTGGCAGCTTTTCCCAAGTGAAAGAATGCACGAGATCTTGCGGCATGCACTCGGTACCTCGCTGGCACAGCCCAGCGCTTGCTGCCGCCCAACCAACAATTTGTCTAGCGAGAATTCCCTGCTCACGAAACCAACTCAAACGCGTATCGCCATGCCGCTTGGCCAACCGTCGTCCGTCTTCGCCCAGCACCAAGGGCACATGTGCAAAGTGGGGCGGATTCAAGTTCAATGCGTGATAGATTTGCAGTTGTCGAAACGCGCTTGGCAATAAGTCATCACCGCGCACTACTTGTGTGACTCCCATTTGGGCATCATCGACGACAACCGCCAACTGATACGCGGCACCACCATCTTTGCGAGTCACCGGAAAGTCGCCCAAGTCGGTAAGGGGCATGGCGGTCTGTTTGCCTGACACAGCATCAATAAATGTCAAAGGTTGATTACTACTTCGAAATCTCCAGCAATAGGTACCTTCCGATGGCTTGGCGTCACCGTAGCGCCATGCAGCACACGTGCCGGGATATAGCGGTCCTTCGTGGCCCAGGTGGGGCGCGGACGCGGCTTGTTCGATATCGGTACGAGTACAAGTGCAGGGGTAAATGCGATCATCGCGAAGGAGGCGATCAAGAGCCTGGTGGTAAAGTGGCAAACGCTCGGTTTGCACATAGGGTGCATGGGGGCCTCCGAGATCGGGCCCTTCGTCCCAGTCCAATCCTAGCCAGTGTAAGTCTTCCATAGCCTGCGCGGTCGCCCAGGGTTTGATCCGTGGTGAGTCGATATCTTCGATCCGCAAGATAACGCGGCCGCCCACCGAACGAACGGCGAGCCAAGCGAGTAGGTAGGTGCGTGCATTACCAAGGTGTTGGGCTCCAGTTGGGCTGGGAGCGAGGCGACCAATCACCATCAAAAATCGGCGCTTCCAGGCGTTCTTGGGAAGGGGATTACATCTCGGATATTTGCC
This sequence comes from Pirellulaceae bacterium, assembly GCA_041749395.1. Lineage (GTDB taxonomy): Bacteria > Planctomycetota > Planctomycetia > Pirellulales > Pirellulaceae > Laterigemmans. Next base: position 28,803 of record JBGTBJ010000118.1, on the reverse strand, counting down.
ATACCGGTGACATATTGCACGACCCGTTCCAGTCCCAGGCCAAACCCTGCGTGAGGTACGGTACCGAAGCGTCGCAGATCGACATACCACCAATAATCTTTCTCGCTCAGGTCTTGGGCGTGCATTCGTTCCAACAGCACATCCAAGCGTTCTTCACGTTGGCTGCCACCGATGATTTCACCGACGCCTGGTACGAGAACATCCATGGCACGAACGGTACGTCCATCGTCGCTAACTCGCATGTAAAACGGTTTGATCGCGGCTGGATAGTCGGTCAGGATCAAGGGTCCACCAACGTGTTTCTCCGTCAAGAATCTCTCGTGTTCTGCTTGTAAATCGCTGCCCCATTGCACGTTGTACTCAAATGCTTCACCCGATTTCTCTAGAATGCTGACCGCATCGGTATAGGTCATGTGGACAAATGGCTTATCGATCACAGCGCGAATTTGATCGATCTTTCCTTTTTCGATACGGTCATTAAAAAAGGCCATGTCTTCACCACATTGTTCTAAGCATGCGCGAAATACATGTTTGAGAAAGCGTTCGGCCAATTGCATATTGTCGTTGAGATCAAAGAATGCGGCCTCAGGTTCGATCATCCAAAACTCAGCTAGGTGGCGACTGGTGTTGGAGTTTTCAGCGCGAAACGTAGGCCCGAAGGTATAGACCCGCCCAATCGCAGTGGCGTACGTTTCGGCTTCAAGTTGACCGCTGACCGTCAGGAAAGATGGGCGGTTAAAAAAGTCGAACTCGTAGTTGACCGGTCCACCGGATTTGGCCAGACGGTCCAGATCCAGTGTGGTGACGCGGAACATCTCCCCTGCCCCTTCGCAATCGCTGGCAGTGACGATCGGAGTATGGATATATCGAAAGCTCTCGCTGCGGAAGAACTCATGAATCGCTGCGCAAACAACATCTCGCACACGAGCGACGGCTCCAAACGTATTCGTCCGTGCTCGGAGGTGAGCCCATTCGCGCAGTTTCTCGAACGAGTGGCGTTTCTTTTGCAAAGGGTATTCTTCTGGATCGCACCAGCCCAAAACGGTCAATTCGGTTGCATGAAGCTCTGTTGGCTGTCCTTCAGCGGGAGAAGCTTTGATCGTTCCTTTGGCGATCACACTGCAACCGGCAACCAATCGCTTGACGTCGGATTCGAAGTTTTCTAGTTCGCCTGGAACGACAACCTGAAGATTACCAAAGCAACTTCCATCATTCAGTTCAACGAAGCTGAATCCACCTTTGGAGTCTCGCCGGGTTCGTACCCAGCCGCGAACTTCAACGGCAAGATCCACCGAACTGGTTTGACGGGCTCGATCAATCAACATCCACTGCATTTGAGATCTTTCATGTTGCTCGTTGCAGAGCAGATTCTTTGATAGCGAAGGAAATGAAACCAATAGTCAACAACAACAATAGAGCGCCTAAGGCGACATTACCCAAGGGCAAGCCGAAGACTTCTTGATTGTACAAGGTCCAGGCGGAAGCAAAGGTGGCAACCGATGTGGCGAAACCCATTAGGGAATTCCATAGCCAGCGTTTTGCGCCACGCGGCAAAGAGTCCCCCAGAACTTTCCGTGAGTTCATCAGCAAGAAGAATGCGAAGTAGGCAATCGGCAGCATCGCACCACCAATCATGGACATCGGTGTGGCTAAGGCCGGTGCCGCAGCGCCCCAAACAAAGGGTCCGAGCACTCCGATTGCGGGCAACATTGACCCAATGCGAAAGACCTTGCCATCGGAAGGTACCCCCAGCATTTCACAGGTGGCAAATCCATTAATTACCATCAGGATGATGATTGTGGAGAGGGCCATTCCGAGAACTCCGATTCCAAAAACTTTCTGAGCGACCTGAGAGCCAACGAGTGGCTCAAGAGTTCTGGCCAAGGCGAGGTTATCTCGTCCGGCCAGCATTGCAGCCAGCTGTCGATCTGCTGCGGGTACAGCGAGTCTCGCGGCCGTTTGGGTCTGCTCGTCCGCACCAATGCTGCCGAATTCTGCGGCGATCCGCATGTCCAACAGACCGTTGAAAGCCTTGACCTCTTTGGAGTTCGTTTGTCCCGCGTCAACCAGCGCCAAGGTGTCATTGGGATTGAGGTGGAATTGGCTAGCCGAGGCAATGACCACACACCCAGTCGCCAATACGTAGGGCACAATGAGTCCAATCGCCAAATCGAAAATAGCCAAACCTCGATGCGCTTTGCCCCAGTTTTTTCTCAGCATGGAATAAGGGAGCAAGAAAGTCATGTTGATTCCGACGGCGGTGGCAAACGCCGTAATGATATTTTTCTTTTGTGTTTGAGCGATTTGCTCTGACCACCAGGATGCCATGGAGCCAGTTGCATCAATGAAGGGGCGCAGCGATTCAGACGGTTCGAAGAGTGCTCGTGGATTAGGGACAAAACCCGCGAAGATCCTACCCCAAGGAAGCACCCCCTTCTGAGTCATCGACGCGACGACACCAAAAAAGCTCAGCACCACCACAGCCACCATGATCTTGAGGATCCACTCGAATATTCGAATTCCCCGACCGCCCGAATTATAGAACCAGACAACCGTCATACCCACAATCAACAGCCCGAAAGCAGCAATAAATTTGCCTACATCACCCGCGAGACTGGGAATTAAGTTTTGCTGAATGGCAGCGGTTCCCAAGGCAAATTGGGGCAGAGACCAAACGATGTTTGCCAGCATCGATGCGATTAGCCAGCCCCACGCTAACGCTGGGCTGATATGGGTACGAATGCAACCGAAGGGACGTCGGCCAGTCGACAAAGTGACATAGCTAATCGCCGAGAGCATGATGACGCCGAGTAAAATTCCCAGTGGTTGTAACCACATGAGTTCGTAACCCATGATCACACCCAGATAGAGCGCACCGGCTAGTGAGCCACCACCCAGGGTGATCGCGCCCTGCAACCAACCGGGGCCGCTCAGTCGCGCGTAGGTCGCGTAACGAGCGATCAGTCCCCGTCCTTCCACGGATTCCAGCAATTCACGCTGTCGTTCCAGTGCTTGGTCGATATTCCCTTCGCTTTCCGCCATTGCTAAGTTGCCTTTAGACCATGTTATGTTCTGCCAAGAATCGTTCCGCATCGAGAGCTGCCATGCAGCCCGTGCCTGCGGAGGTGATAGCCTGTCGATAGTAATCGTCCGAAACGTCTCCGGCAGAAAATACTCCATCGACCGTCGTATTCGTTCGATTTGGTAACGTCCAGCGGATATATCCCTTGTCTGTCAATTCAATTTCAGGGCCCAGGAAGGTCGTATTGGGAGTGTGACCGATAGCGAGGAACAATCCACTTACTTCCACTTCGCGAGTCACATTTTCTTTGTTGTTGAGCAACCGCAGCCCTGTTACACCTTGCTCATCACTTCCCAAGACCTCTTCCACTTCGTGGTGCCAAAGGACAGAAATGTTCTTAATGCGCTCGACACGTTCCTGCATGATTTTCGAGGCGCGCAGAACGTCGCGACGGACCACCAAGTAAACGGTCGAAGCAAATTTTGCTAAGTAGGACGCCTCTTCTATAGCGCTATCGCCACCACCGACCACCGCCAGAGGACGCTTGCGAAAACGTGGTAAAGCCCCGTCGCAAACCGCGCAGGCACTGACTCCACGGTTCTTGTACGCGTCTTCGCTGGGCAGTCCCAAGTAATTCGCACGCGCTCCCGTCGCGATAATCAACGAGTGACACTGGAACGAGCCGTTGTCGAGCGTTTCCAGAGTGAAGGGCTGGCCCGTTAACTTGGTGGATACTACATCGTCCGTGATGATTCGCGTGCCAAAATTTCTCGCCTGCTGTCGCATCAGGTTCATCAGTTCAGGCCCAGTCACCGCATGAGCTTCTTCTTCGACGGGGGGCAGCAAATACTCTTGTTCCGAGTCAATTGCCGAATCGATGAACTCTTTGAGTTTGCCCGAAGGGAAACCGGCATAGTTCTCTACTTCGGTGGTCATCGCTAATTGGCCAAGGGGAAGCGTGCCCTGTTGGCGATTTTTCTCTGTCATGGCCCCTTCAAAAACCAGGGGATCCAAATTTGCACGCGAAGCATAGATAGCTGCTGACCAGGCTGCAGGACCGCTGCCAATAATGATCGTCTTTTCAATCTTGTCCGACACCGCTTGACCTTCCATATCAAAATACCAACCTGCCGCAGGGATTCGTGACGGCAGGACAAAAATGGATTACCTTGTGCAGTTGGCCGATGTGGCCGAAGCCCCGGCTATTATAGGGTCCGATGACGATCGCACACCCCACCCACGCGCGACGAATCTTAACCTCTCGCCTGTTGCCTCAAACATTCCCCCCAAATCGCGATTTTTCATGTCTACGCTCGTTATCGCCGCTTTATCGATGGTCGGATTCATCGTGGCATACAACACCTATGGCCGTTGGCTGGGGAGCAAATTATTTCAATTAGACGATCGTTCGCCCGTCCCGAGCCAGACGATGCGTGACAATGTCGATTATGTGCCGACTCGATTATCCGTTATTTTTGGGCACCACTTTACGAGTATCGCAGGGACTGGCCCCATTGTCGGACCGGCCATCGCAGTGTTCTGGGGTTGGTTACCAGCCTTATTGTGGGTGATCTTTGGTTCGATTCTCATCGGCGGCGTTCATGACATGTCGGCGCTAGTTATCAGTATTCGAAACCGAGGCCAAACGATAGGTGAGACAGCTGGTCGGCTAATCTCTCCACGTGCGAAGATCTTGTTTCTGTCCATTTTGGCGTTGGCGCTGTGGATCGTGCTGGCGGTTTTCGGCCTCGTCATTGCCACCATCTTTGACTTGTATCCCGAATCGGTATTGAGTGTCTGGGTGGCTATGCCTGTGGCGATCGCTATTGGCATTTGGGTGCATCGAGGGGGCGGATCGCTCATCGGGCCCAGCTTGATGGGGCTGCTGATCTTGTACGCAGGTGTTTACATTGGTGCGTACTATTTACCGCTGGATTTGAAATCGATACTACCTAGCGAAGGGCTCTTTTCAAGCGCCGTCGTTGTGTGGACGATTTGTCTTTTGGCGTATGCCTTTGTCGCATCGGTGCTGCCAGTGTGGTTGCTGTTACAACCTCGCGATTACATCAATAGCCACCAACTCTATGTAGCACTGGTGATGTTAATTCTTGGTTTGATCTATGCGTCGATTACCGGTCAAGCCGACATCATGAAAACGGCACCCGCAATCGCGACCAATGTGCCGCTTGATGCACCGCCGATGTTTCCCTTTCTCTTCATCACGATCGCCTGCGGTGCCTGCAGCGGCTTTCACTGTTTGGTCAGTAGCGGTACGAGCAGCAAACAATTGGCCTGCGAAACGGACGCTCGTCCCGTCGGCTACGGTGCCATGCTGATGGAAGGGGCACTCGCAGTGATCGTGATCTTGGCGTGCTGTGCTGGCGTAGGGATGGGGCCTGTGCAGCGAACTGTCAGCAATGGGCAGGTGCAGTACCAACATCAAAAAACCGCGGAAGGCAACGCCATCCTGGGTGCCGACGCCTGGCATTCCTATTACCGAGTCGCCGAAGATGGCAAGGGATGGGATTCTTATAAGCTGCCCAATCAACTTGCCGCATTCGTTGATGGTGGGGGGAATTTCATCGCCGCTATCGGTGTGCCGCTGAAGCTAGCGATCGCCATCATGGCTGTATTAGTCGCTGGTTTCGCAGCAACAACACTTGATACGGCTACCCGCCTGCATCGCTACGTGATCCAGGAATTGGCGAGTACCGCCCGCATTCAACCAGCTACCAACAAATATGTCGCCACAGGATTAGCGGTGGGTGTGTCCCTGGGGATTGCTTTACTGGCAGGAGACAAGCCTGGCACGGGAGGAATGTTATTGTGGCCCCTCTTTGGTGCAACAAATCAATTGCTCGCTGGCTTGGCGCTGATGGTAGCCATCTTCTACTTGGCTCGCAGAAGTCGAGTCACTTGGCCGTTGGCGATACCGATGTTTTTCATGATGGTGATGCCCGCTTGGGCGATCATCTACAACATCGTTTATGACTGGGTACCGGGGCAAAAATATTTGCTGTTGGCCTTCGGTGTGGGCATCCTCACGCTGCAGGTGTGGATGGCTGTCGAAGGTGCCCTGCTCTGGCGGTCAGCCCGCGGGCACCTTGAACAAGCGCTGAAAGCCTAGTGTCGTCAGACTAGAAGCCACCGCGATGTGAGCGGTGATAATGAGGTTGTGGATAGTGGTAATAACGTGGTCCTGGTACCACGTAGGTCGGCACAACTTCCACGTGTCGTTGGATGTAGATCGGTGCAGGTTCAACGATCTGCACAGGTGCGGCCACCACGGGTGTTCCCACGTTGGCACGCTGCATAGAAGTGATCACCGCTTCGCTAACGCCGTTTTGATGAAGCTGGATGATATCGGAAACTTCCAAGCGACGTTGAACACCGCGTTGCATGATTTGATTGATGACCACCGAGTCACCCAGTCCACTGCGTGACATAGAGACAACGTCATTGAGGGACACTGCTTGTTGCACCGCAGCCGTTGCCGCGTATTGCTGCTGTTGATATTGGTACTGAGCACGTGATTGTGCTTGAAATTGCGCACTCTGTAGTTCTTTGTCTCGTGCGTTTCCGACGATGCCTCCGGTAACCGCGCCAATGGCGCCACCGATGAGTGCTCCGGCCCCTGCCTTGTCGTTATTTTCGCCAATCAAGCCACCCGCGATCGCTCCGGCAATACCGCCGAATGCTGCGCCACGCTGAGTGTTGGGTTGAATTTGCGCCTGGGAGGAAGCTGCAGGCAAGCAAAGTATCACAATAACTGGCAGGACGAGTGCGCGATGCATAATCGCATCTCCAGGACAAAGGTCTGTTTTCGGTGAGCGACAACAGTCGTTACCGCGCTTACAACCGTATCGGCAATGTTGCATCAATAGATTGAATCGAAATTAGACGCAATGTCGAAATTTTCTAATCCATGCGAACGCCAATAGAAAGCAAGATATTGGCGTACCGCTGTTGATCCGCCGTTTGGATGGTCAACACATGGTCGATCGTAGTGACCGCATCGTAAAAGTCCCATTTTTCTATCGGCTGGAGTTCCAGATCCAACCCGGCGTCGCGGATGGACTTGCGGTAGTCTGCCCATACAGGTGGGTCGCCTGCCAGAGCATAGGGGCCGCTAGTTTCCGTCTTCATGGTACGGATTTGTTCAATCGGCACTGCCGATAGAATAGCTTGCAAGACTTGATTGCAGTTCACCACGCCGGGCATCAGGTTGAGGCTAATGACGGTTGCCTGTGGCCCTTTTTTTGTCGAGGCGGGATAATTTCCGTCGGCAATCAAGATGCTGCTGTGGTGGCCAGCGCTGCCCAGTATTGCATTAATTTGCGGATGGATCAGTTGATGTCGTAACACAATGCCTATTCCAAAGTGGTTGATGAAACAAAGTTCTTGCTAGATCCTCAATTCTGCACACGACCACACCAATACCGATAGGCATCGATGGTTCGCTGGGCAGCCGCGGTGGAGTCGGGCCAAGGGAATGCCTCTGCTGACAAATAACCGTGATAGCCGATGGTCCGAAGCGCCGCGATGATGGGGCGGTAGTCCATATGCCCTTGTCCCACGGGGCGACGATTGGAATCGACAAAGTGAATGTGGGCCAAACGCTTACCCGCAGCGAGCAGAGCTGTGGGAATATCGGCTTCTTCGATATTCATATGGTAGAGATCACATAACAAGCCCACATTCTTTGTCGCTATTGACCCGAGCAACTGCAAGCCTTCTGCCACCGTGTTGGCTTGATTGGTTTCGTAGCGATTAAGTGGTTCGTATATGAGAGTTGTACCGTGGCCGGCCGAATGCTCACCGAGTATCTGTAATGCGTCAGCTAAATAACTCCGTGCTGTTTCGCGCGAGACACCATCACCCCAGCGACCCTGCATCGATCCAATAATTGCACCAGCTCCGAATTCTCCCGCCACATCAATAATTGCACGAATGAAGTCGATTGCATTTTGACGAACAGCGGGATTGCTATCGGCCAACTGTAAGCGATGTTTCACCCAACCCGCTCCCGTACCCACCGCTGCCAATTGCAATTGGTGCTCCTCTAACAAACTTTTTAGCACGGGCACATCGATCGCTTCGGCGGCCGGCGGGAAGACCTCAATGGCATCAAACCCCAATCGCTGAGCTGTGTGGCACGCGGCCTTCAGGCCGTCCCAGAGAACAAATGGGCCACCGCGAACTTCTTCGACAAGGGAAACAGTAATACAAGATTTCATAATGGTACCGACAGCACTCAATTATTGACCGCGGGCTGCGTTAACAACCTGCACATACTGGCTTGCCAACTGACTAAGCGCGCTCCAATTTTGGCTTCGCACCAGATCCTTTTTGACCAACGATGATCCCACTCCCAATGCTACCGCGCCGGCTTCAATCCACGCTGGCGCAGTTTGCAGGTCGACACCTCCGGTCGGTGTCATCCGCACAAACGGCAATGGTCCATGAATGTCTTTGAGATAACCGGGACCAAAATGATTGGCTGGGAAAACTTTTACTAAATCAGCTCCAGCAGCCCAGGCCGTCGCGATTTCGGTGGGCGTTAGGGCGCCGGGGACCATGACTCGGTCGTATCGATGGACCGCTTCAATTACCTGCGGATTCATCACGGGAGCAAATACAAATTTGACTCCAGCGTGAATGGCCGACACCGCGGTTTCTGTATCGAGCACCGTTCCTACTCCCAGCACTCCGCGATCTCCCAGTGCGTCCGCAACGCGTTCGATAGCCCGCAAAGCGCCAGGTGTTGTCATGGCTATTTCCCAGCAATGCACACCACCATCGGCGAGCGCGTGACAGATATCGACCGCTTGATCGGCGCTGTCGGCGCGAATCACTGCGATGATGCCGCCTGCTTCAATCTGTGCGAGTGTTTCTTGTCGTGACTTCATCGCTGGTAATCTTTCGAGATGAAACTATGAAGAAGGAGAGGATGTCAGTCTATTGGCCCACATTGGTCTGAATGGCAGCCTGCAATAGTTTGGCAGGACAACCAAATAGTCGTTGATATTCATCGGCAGTGGGAATCAGTCGAACGGGCACTTTTTGTTCGTGATTGAGCCGTATGTCTCGCAAACGATGAGCCATGTAGGGATTGCAAAATCGATCCAGCGTCGCATCTGCGAACGCAACGCCCTCGTCAACTCGGCTCAACAGTGTTGGCAAAATCTCCCCATACAACAAATCGCGAACCCAGCGAAGGCCTTCTTTATCCGCCATAATTTGTTGGACAGTCTCCAAGCGGCTTCCGTAGTACTTGGCAACCATCGCAGAATGTATACCGTTGAGAACGCGAACTTTACTCAAGTAATAAGGTTCGAGTTGCTCAACAATTTTTACAGCGGAATGATTTGCCAGTGGAAACACTGTTTGCAATGGTTGCTCAATTGCCAACAATGCATAGGGTTCGGCCATGATTGCCAATGGATTGTCGATTCGTCGCGGGTCATCATCGGGTAGGTCCGAAATCATGCAATCGACCAGATTATTTAGCCAATAGCATTGATCGGTCGCATAGTGTCGAAAACCGGCAGGTAAATCCCAAGCGTCGGCCTGAGCTCCAACAAGGTCGCACAACTTGTCCGCGTTGCGTGCGATCAATTCGCAGGGCAGGATGCTGAGTGGCGGTAGATCGGCTTGATAGCGTGCGTAGAGAACGGCGGTTAGCTTGCCTGGCATCGTGCTAGGTGCCTGGTCCTTATGAAAGGGCGTCTGGCTCAAGCAGTACCCCGCTTCGGTAGCGTTGGTCACAATCCATGCGAGTTCAGGTTGTTGCGCAATTTGCAATATTTCCTGCCATTGATTTTCTGCAACCAGCGCACGGCTGATGGAATCGACAGCGGTAACTGTTTCAACAACTTGGCCATTCTCGACGCCACGAACCACAACAGGAAAGTGGCCCTGGAATTGATTCAGCAAACTGGCTCGACCACCAGTCGTGGATTGCACGACTGCGATTTTTCCAATTGCGTGTTCCGTACGATTCAACTGGCTAATGAAGCGATCAATGAAGCCTCGCAGAAATCTTCCGGCGCCAAATTGCAGGACCGTCTCGCTCATACAGTCACACCCAATTTCCAGACGGCAATCTCGCGATAACCGTTTTCTTCATTGTGTGCCGGCTTGCCACTTGCTATTTGCATCAGCAGATCGAACAGTTCGCTCGTCAGTTTCTCTGGATCCGCACCGCTGGCCAACATGCGTCCGGCGTCAAAGTCAATCCAAGAGGGTTTGCGATGGGCGAGATCGGAGTTTGTAGAAATTTTAACCGTGGGTGCAGGTACTCCGAACGGGGTTCCACGACCGGTGGTGAAGAGAATCATGTGAGCACCCGCGGCCGTCATCGCAGTGCAGCTAGTGGCATCGTTTCCAGGTGCATTGACCAACGCGACGCCCCCCATACCGGCCGTTGCAGGCTTCCCATAATCCAGAACTTGGCAAACATCGCTCGATCCTGCTTTTTGTACACAGCCGAGCGATTTTTCTTCCAAGGTGGTGAGACCGCCGTCCTTGTTGCCTGGAGATGGGTTTTCGTAAACCGGTTGATCGTACTTGCGATAGTAGTTCTTAAAGTTATTGATTAGGTTCACGCAGTCTTCAAAGACTCCCTGGTTAGTGGCGCGGCTCATCAAGAGTGTTTCCGCACCAAACATTTCGGGAACTTCACTCAGGATGGAAGTCCCTCCAGCGCTACAGTGACGGTCAGCAATCCTACCGACGAGCGGATTGGCGGTGATGCCGCTGAAGCCATCGCTGCCACCACATTTCATCGCCAGAATCAATTCGCTCGATGGAATAGGTTGACGCTTGAACTGGGCTGCATATTCCACCAATTCACCGATCATTTGAACGCCATATTCAACTTCGTCTTCCACTTGTTGCGCATTGAAGTAACGAATTCGATCAGCGTTTTCGATCCCGGTACGTTCCAATTGCATGCGGATTTGATTGTTTTCACAACCCAGTCCGATGACCAACACGCCAGCCGCATTGGGATGTCGAATCAAGCCACCGAGAATAGCCTGCGTGGCTTGCAAGTCGTCACCCAATTGGGAGCAACCGAAGGGGTGGGGGAAGCTATAGATGCCGTCAATATCTGAGTTGGCATAGAGAGCTTGGGCCCGTTGAGCGATGCGAGCGGCGGTCATATTGACGCAACCGACTGTGTTGATAATCCAAATTTCGTTGCGAATGGCTGCGCGTCCATCCGTGCGACGATAGCCATCGAAGAGAACGGATTGGCTAGGTGCTGGGCGATCTTCGGTACTCTTCGTCCACTGGTATTCCAAGTTGGCGTCGAGACCGCTTTGTAGGTTGTGCGAGTGGACGTGATCACCGGGCGAAATATCGCGAGTTGCCACACCGATCGAATATCCGTATTTAATGACATGGGATCCAGTCGGAATGGCCGCAACAGCAATCTTGTGACCTGGCGGCACCGCTCGATTTAAAGTGACATTGTCGATGGTGGTTCCCGCTTCGAGAGGTTGCAGTGAAACGATCACGTTATCGCGAGGATGGACTCGCAACCAAAGGGCTCCAGCGGATTCGGTCGCAGTGGATTGGTTCATTATTTCAACTCTATGATGGCTTTGATGACACCCGATTCGGGTTTCGTGTAGGTAGGGAAATTTTGGATCATCTCGTCGAACGACGAGCGATGGGTGATCCATGGGGTCGTATTGATAATCCCGCTTTCAATCAAACGAATGATGCGAGGAAAATCGGCAGGCAACGCATTTCGACTGGCCCGTAAAGTCATTTCGGGTTTGTGAAATGTACCATGAGGAAAAGAGATTGATTGATTGCTGATGCCAACATAGACCAGTGTGCCTGTTTGTGCGACGTAATGAATCGCTTGACCCATGCTGTGATAATTGCCCGTGGCATCGATCACGACGCGACAGCGGTCGCCTCGTGTCCGTTGTTCAATCTCGGCAAGTGCATCCTGGTCGTTATCAACCAAAATAGTATCGTCGATACCGTATGTCTCGCGGCAAAATTTTAATCGGGAAGCGACTTGGTCCATAACGATGATTCGGGCACCCGTCAGCCGCACAAACTCGATCACAGCTAAGCCGATGGGACCTGCACCGATGACAAGCACATCGTCACCGCCACGGCATTCGCCTCGGTCAACGGCATGACAACCAATCGCCAGCGTTTCCACGAGGGCCAAGGCATCGTAGCCAAGTGATCTGGAGGGGTGGACTTTATCGGCCCGCAAGACAAATCGTTCACACAAGCCGCCGTCAGTCATCACACCAAGCGTCTGATTGGATTGACAACAATTGCTTTGGCCATGGCGACAGGCAAAGCATTTGCCACAGTTCATGTACGGTTCGATACTGCAGGCATCTCCGACACGAATATGTTGGACTCCCTCGCCAACCGCGAGAACTTCCACGCCCAACTCATGGCCAATAATCTTGGGGTAAGTAAAAAAGGGGAACTTCCCTAAGAAGCCACCGATGTCTGTGCCACACACTCCCATGCAGTGCGTTTTTAGCAGAGCTTCACCGGGACCAGGCGCGTTGGGCTCGGGTAATTCGACCGCTGCAAACTTACCCGGTTCGACGAGACATATTCCTTTCATAATTTGTCTATCCGAGCATCAGGCGGGTTGATCGTTGTTTTCCGGACGCCCTTCAACATAAACCCAATTATGAATTGGAGCGAGAATCTCTTTAACCTGTTTGACAAGTTGATGATCGAGGGGCTCTTCGATCCACTTCAGCCATTGCTTGATGCGTTCAGGATTTGCCGAGCCTGTCACGCAGGAGGCAAAATCCGTGGCTGCTATGGAATACTGCAGCGCCAGTTTGGCGAGATCGCTTCCTTGACTAGCGCAGAATTTTGCCGCGTCTGCAGCTACTTGCCGCACATGAGGGGGCGCTTTGTGCCATTTGGGAAGTGGTGCGGAGGAGAGTAAACGCGCTGAAAAGGGGGCCGCGTTGATTAGGCCAGCACCTTTAACATGGCAGAGCGGAATTAGCTCCAATGCCATGTCGTTTTGTAAGGTGTAGTGGTTGTATGTCAAAATCACATCGAGCGTGATGTGGGTCAGCATGTGCTTGAAAATTTGCATTGGATAGCCGCTGACACCAATGAAACGTACTTTGCCTTTTTCTTTTTCTTTGAGGAGAGCGGGCAGAGTCTCATTGAGAACGATATTGAGATCTACGAATTCAATGTCGTGACAAAAGATCATGTCGATGGTATCAATCCCCATTCGCTCGAGCGAAATATCGATACTTTCGACGACACGTTTTGCAGAAAAGTCGAAATGGGCCGGCGCGTAGCGTCCCAGTTTTGTGCTGAGAATATAGGAATCCCGTGGCAAGTCAGGCAGAATGCGGCCCAACATGATCTCGCTCATGCCGCGACCGTAATAGGCGGCCGTATCGATATAGTTCATCCCCCCGTCCAACGCGACCCGCACACATTGCAGTGCCTCGTTAAGGTCGACGTTACGGAATTCCTGTCCGATCGATGATGCGCCGAATCCAAGCGCTGACAGGTTGAGGCCGGTTTTTCCGAGCGGGCGAAGTTCCATCGCAGATAGGCGTTCGGGGTGAGGAGAGCTGAGGTAGGTAAGGCCGGCGCTAAATTGTACTAGCCGGCTCGCTCAGATTACGCCAAATTGGCGTCCACTACCACGCCCCCAATCGCGATTTGATGAACAAAAAAGTAGCAGGCACGCTCCGTCGTGCCGCAGCCAAAGGATCGCTCGATCCGACTGACAACAAGTCGCTGCATGCCTGCTACATTGGGATGTTTTTGAAGTAGCGGGAAAAAGGATCAGCCCCCACCCGCTTTTTCTTCGTCGGCTACCTGGTCGTCCATTTGCTTCAGGTACTGCTTGTCTTCTTCGCTCAGAGGCTTCTCATTGCGAACATCTTCAGCCTTGGAGCAGCCTGCGACTACTAGCAAGGCTAACAGTGACCATAACTTGAGCTTGTCAATCATTGGGGATCTGAATCAATCTGTGGGTAAAGAAGCGAGAACGTTCGTGTTACAGCTTGGTCGCATCCAGGACTTCGCCGTCATCGATAATACAGAGCTGACGCCATAGGTTTGCATCGACGTTAAACGAGTAGAGTCGAACGGAGCCGTCGCCCAAAGTTGCGTTGAGTCCGCCCGCGTGCGAGCTACCGAACATCCGCCGCCAAACCGAACCGCCCGTAGGTGTAGCCACATAAGGAGCAACCACGGTAGCGTTCGCTACTGGAGGGAAATGCCAGCGAATGCAATCTTCATCCCAGCCACTGTTATTCCATCGTTCGTTATCCCCGCCGTCGGTGCCTTGTCGTTCGGTCGGAATGCACTTCTCCGCATAGGCAATACTGTTGGACATGCCGTCACGGAACTCGGCTAGGCGACGTTTCACGCCAAAGCCAGCCCAGGCGATTGCACCCTTTCGCTTCGGTGTATTGCCTTGGTTGACGTTGCCTCGCTCATCACCTCGCGGTGCCAAACCGAGAGGTGGTGCGGGAATGTCACCAAAGCCTTCGTGCATTTCGCCTTGGAAGAAACCGCCACACCCGGCATAGTCAATACGTGCGACGAGGCCGTTGTTATAAAGTGTGGGTGCACGGTGCGATGGGCAGAAGAAAGTGGCAATTGCCACGCCTGCAACCTGGTCTTCACCGCCGTTGTTAGGAACGTTTGGCCAAATCGGTGGATCATCGCGGCCCAATTGATAAACCACATCTTGTTCCATGTAGGGCAGAATTTTGTAGAACTGATTCCAGCCGCGTCGAGTCGCCGCCCGACAGCATGTCGTACCGCCGTAAGCGGGCGGAAGTTCTACATAATTGTAACCAGCAGGATTAGCTGAACCACTTGAGGTGACTGCCTCGGGGTCCCCATCCATCGGGCCTTGAGGATAGTGCTGATAAGCACTCTCTAAGTTAAGTGAAGCAAGACTAATCTGCTTCATGTTATTTTGGCACTGCATGCGGCGAGCCGCTTCGCGTGCTGCTTGGACTGCTGGTAGCAACAAGCCAACCAGAATTCCAATAATGGCAATGACTACCAGCAGTTCAACGAGCGTGAATGCACGCCGCTTTCTGCTCCAATAAATCGACATCGATGCAACTCCTGACCGAGTGAAGGGGAATGAATGTTTCGTCCTGACGATGCCGCAATGGTATAGCCAGGAAATGACATCGTTCCTACTGCATGCGAGAGCATTTCAGCGAATCTTCATGTATAGAAATAGCTAAGGTTTTACGCCAAAAATTTATGTGAAAGAATCTTCACCTCGCGGCATCGTATCGATGCCACAGATGAGCCAATTGCGTTGCGCAGACAGCCGTTAAAAGACGAATGCAACTAGTCGTTGCTAAATCTTCATATACTCTGCAGCGGAGAAATTTACGCGCGTGTGAAGAACCGATGTGTAACGCTGGACGGATCGGCGAGACTTGATACAGTCGCCTCGGATACAGTCGAAAAAGCAATCGCGTCACTTCGACGTGATTACCTAAAACACGTTCTTCCGAATAACAGGTCCAGAAAAAATGCTTCGGCCAATCTTCTCGCTTTTCTTGGTGATGGCAGTAGTTCAGTGCGGTTCGTCCGGTGCATGGGCTCAGGAGGAAGTCGATAACCCTGTCTATAAAAACTGGTCGCAGTTCAAACCCGGTTCAAGCGTTGCGTATCGATCCGTTACTGTCACACCAGAATTTGAATCAACGCAAGAATACACTTTGACGCTCAAGGAAGTGACGCCGAAGAAACTTGTCATTGAACGAGTGCTAGTCGCCATCATGCCTGATGGAACACGCATGGAATATCCAGCGATGGAATCCGAAAACCCCAAGTCCTACAAACTTCCTAAAGGTGCTCCTAAGCCTGACCCCAGCAAGCCGGCGGGAGTGAAAGAAAAAGGAGAAGAGGAATTAGAACTATTGGGTAGGACGTTTAAGACGGAATGGTATAAGGCTGTTTCCAAAGTTGAGGCAGGTGACACATTCACGCAGTCATGGACCTGCAAGGAAATCCCCGGTGGACTCGTCAAGGCGACGAATGAAACTCCCGCAACGAAATCCATCAATACGGTCGAAATGATTTCATTAGAAATAGTAGACTAACGAATCCCAATTTCCATTAACGCAACTTGCAGAATTGCCAACTCTTCGTTGGTGGGAACGACAAGGACACGAGTTTTCGATTGAATGCCGCTGATGTCTAGAGCGTGGCGATCGTTTGTGTCCGCTTCGATCGCGATTCCTAGATGAGATAAGGGGTCGCAGACTGCGGCGCGTACTGCTGAACTGTGTTGGCCGATTCCCGCAGTAAAGACCAGGGCATCCAGTCCGCCCAGTTCTGCTAAGTAGGCACCGATGTATTTACGAATGCGCGTGCAGAATAGATCAAATGCCAATATAGCCGAGGCATTTCCGTCCGCGCGCAGCTGCTCCACTTTGCGCATGTCATTCTCACCGCATACGCCGCGCAGACCACTCTCGCGGTTCAATAGTCGATCAACCTGGTTGACGTCGAGACCCGCATTGCGTTGCAGATAGGTTACAATCGCCGGGTCGATGTCACCGCAGCGAGTTCCCATCACTAAGCCTTCGAGCGGTGTGAGGCCCATCGTGGTATCGATTGCTTTTCCATGTCTGATGGCGGCCATGCTGGCTCCGTTTCCCAAGTGAAGCGTGATCAAGCGATTTGCAGAATACCCGGAACCGTTGAGGTATTCGCTAGCGCGTTGCATTACGTAATGGTGACTGGTTCCATGGGCTCCGTAACGACGAATAGAGTGTTGAGAGAAGCAAAATTCAGGAAGTGCATAACGCTGAGCCACAAGGGGCAGATCATGAAAGAAACCTGTGTCAAAAACCATGACTTGGGGGACATGGGGTACAAGTGAAAAGACACCTTGTAAACATCTTATCGCTGCCGGGTTATGAAGCGGAGCTAGGGGAAGCGTTGTTTGCAATCGCTTGAGAACGGATACAAAATTGGCTTGCGTTACGACTTCGGAAGCACCAAATTCGGTGCCACCGTGGACGATGCGATGACCGACGCAGGTGAGCTCCTGTGCATTGAACCGAAGTCGTTTCGATAGATCCAGTAGAGCTATCTCAAACGCTGCACGATGATCGACGGCTTGAGAGCCTGGTTCACCAATTGATTCAATGACTCCCTGCGCCAAAGTGGCTTCGGAATCCACCTGGAAGAGGTTGTATTTAAGCGTCGAGCTACCGGCATTAAGCACCAAAATCATGATGATTGCGGATGTTGTTTTAGGAGTTGTTGAGCTTGAATGGCCGTGATGGCAACCGTGTTCACGATGTCTGGGACGGTGCAGCCTCTCGAAAGGTCGTTAACTGGTTTATTTAATCCCTGCAAGATAGGCCCTACTGCGATCGCACCACTACTCCGCTGGACCGCTTTGTAAGTATTATTTCCAGTGTTAAGGTCCGGGAAAATAAACACAGTGGCTCGCCCTGCCACTTCGCTCTGAGGAAGTTTCGTCTTAGCCACACTTGCATCGACGGCCGCGTCGTACTGCAAGGGGCCGTCAACTTTGAGGTCCGGGCGCAGCGATCGTACGATCATCGTTGCCTGTCGCACGCGGTCCACATCCTCCCCCTGCCCACTGTCACCCGTGGAGTAGCTGAGCATTGCAATTCGGGGCGCGACATCAAACATAATGGCTGTTTCCGCACTGCTAATCGCAATCTCAGCAAGTTGATCGGCCGTAGGATTTGGATTGACGGCGCAATCTCCATAGACGAGGACTTGGTTTTCGAAACACATAAAGAACACGCTACTTACAATGCTGACTCCCGGTCGAGTTTTAATAAACTCAAATGCCGGGCGGATGGTGTGGGCCGTGGTATGTACTGCGCCACTGACCAGACCGTCTGCCATGCCTAAATTCACCATCATTGTGCCAAAATAGCTAGCATCCGCCATGCGGTCACGCGCTGCTTCGTAGGTTATTCCTTTATGACGTCTCAATTCGTAATAAGTATGGGCAAACGTTTCTCGCAATGGGTCTTGATGGGGATCAATGATTTGAACATTCTTGAGGTCGATTCCACATTGGCTGGCAACGCGATGTACCTCTTCTACATTGCCTAACAGAATGGGCTCGACCACCGAGCGTCGCATTAGGATTTCGACGGCCGTGAGGATGCGCGGCTCAGTGGCTTCGGGAAGTACGATGCGTTGTGGCACTTCGCGCGCTCTGCGAATCAACTCGTATTCAAACATTAGCGGCGTGATGCGGTCCTGACGTCGCGCTGCGACACGGCGCAGCAGATTGTCAATATCGACGTGCTTTTCAAAGACGCCCAATCCGGATGCAATCTTGCGAGTATGCGCGATGGTAATCTTGGCTTCCACTTCGGACACTCTGCGCGCCGTTTGGTAGGTATCCGTTTCCACACTGGCGATAGGGAGCGACGACATACCTTGGACTAAGTTCATCATCTGAGGTGGTAGTGGAATGTCGCCAGTGAGCAATATCCCAGCGATGTTAGGAGACGTTTGCGAGGCCTGAGACAAAAGGCTCCCTGCGACAATATCAGAGCGATCTCCCGGCGTAATCACTAAACAACCAGGAGTAAGTCGGCTTAAAAATCCTGGCAATTGCATCGCTGCAACTAGGTAAGACGAGACTTCTCGATCAAAAGATTCGGCAGTGCCAGCAAGAATTCGTGAATTTAGGTGGACCGCAATGTCGCCAAGTGTTGGTTGCGCAAGGAGCGGTTCAAAGGGGAGTCGATAAATGGGCAATTGCAAGTCGGCAATTCGTTCCAACGCTGCTTCCATCGGCTCGTGCAGGGCGAGTGGAATTGCATTAATGATCACCCCGGCTATTTCCAGTCCAGCATTCGTGAAGTGCTCGCAGGCGATGTGAGTCGCGTCGACGATGTCCTTGATCTCTTTGTCGCGAGCTGAAACGACCGGTAATACCGCACAGCCGAAGTTTGCCGCCAGGTCCGAGTTTAGCTCGAACTCATAGGCCGGGGCGAAGCCGCGAAAGCTAGTTCCCTCACAAACCACAAAGTCGGCTTGCGACTGGATGGCCTTGAATCGTTCCAAAATGACTTTCAGTAGTTCATCGTAGCGATCCTGTGCGAAGTATTGCCTCGCTTTTTCGCGATTTAAACCTACCATGGCTTCTTCATCGAACGGCAAATCGTAGCGGCGTCGAATGAGTTGCAGACTGACATCCTGCTTCGCATCATGTCGCACAATTGGTCGGAAGAATGCAGGTCGTGCTACTCGCGACGCAATCGCTTCCATCACACCAAGCGAAACCAAGCTCTTGCCACTATGGGATTCGCTTGAAGCTATATACAGTCCGTTGTTCATAGGTTTGAGGATTAAGGTTTAAGGTTTAAGGTTTAAGGTTTAAGGTTTAAGGTTTAAGGTTTAAGGTTTGAGGTTTGAGGTTTGAGGTTTGAGGTTTGAGGTTTGAGGTTTGAGGTTTGAGGCTTAAGGCTTACTGCTTACTGCTTACTGCTTACTGCTTACTGCTTACTGCTTACTGCTTACTGCTTACTGCTTACTGCTTACTGCTTACTGCTTACCGCTTACCGCTTACCGCTTACCGCTTACCGCTTACCGCTTACCGCTTACTGCTTACCGCTTACCGCTTACCGCTTACCGCTTACCGCTTACCGCTTACCGCTTACCGCTTACTTTCAACTTGACACTCTACCAGTGAGGGGGGTAAAGTCTTGGGGTTCGAGGTAGTCCATAATAGCAGCACTACTGTAGTCCTCTTCACTCGCTTATTTTGCGGAAAATCAGAGCCATGGTAACGTGTCACCGATCAGTTGGTCATCATCGAGTGAAGTGGGTTGGAATCCTAGTGCTGGCGTCTTGGATTCCATTTGTTGCACTGCAGCCATGCGTTGGACAAGAGAAAGTGGCTGGTCCGGGTGCGTCCAACAGCCGTGTTTCAAGTGCCACGGAAGCACCGACTCTCGCTACTCTAGCTGCTGCCCTTGAGCCATTCTATGAAGTGTTTTCTGGAAGAGATGCCCGATTTTCTTTCGACGTTGAAGTGGAATTGTCAATCGATGGGAAACCACAGACTGCAAAACTGCGTTTGACCCGATTTGATGATCAGTCCTTTGATCTTGAGGCCGTACATCCCGATTATGCGGTGACTATTCGCCGCCGATTGGATGCCACATCTTTTGCCTTACCCAATCATGGCGTGGTTTATGAAGGAAAGGGGGAAGTTTTGGGAGCGGACCATCTTGCTCCCATCGGCATGGTCGATCGGTTGATCAGCCCGAGCACCATCTTGGCGACCTATTTGCCTTTATTGTCGAGTGGTGATGCCCGCTCAACCGTTCAGATCGCTTCGGCTTTGATTGCGATTCGATGGGATAGTGAAGCTGAAAAATGGATGATTGGAAAGGATGTTTCGCTCGCTTTTGAGGGTGCAGGCGAATCGGCACGGCTGATTATAAATGCTGATGATGTACGCATTCAGATCGCATTGGCCGAATTACCACAACCGCAGGCCGCAGACGACTGGCCGCAGTTAAACGCTGTGACGTTGGATCGGGTAGAGATTGAAACTCAACTGGCGCGAGGTTTCCGGCGAGCGATGGAAGTGTTATTACCATCACCCTCCCTCATGCAGCCTGAGGAGCATCCCAAGAAAGTTGCTCATGGGGAACTTCGTTACGTCGAAGGTCAAAGACTGGCAATTCTTGAGGGAACGCCGGAAGAAATTGGCACTGCCCACGGACAGCTCCTGCAAGTCGAATCAGAACGCTGTATCGATTCAGTATTGAATGCCTTTGGAACAGTGCAAACCATTGCAACGGGACGTTGGTTTCGCCACGACTTGCAAGAAGCGTATGCCAAACTGCAGCCGCATATTCCAGTTGATCATATTGCCGAAACACGTGCACTGGCGATTGCGCTCGGCCAAGATCCCGCGGTAATGGAAATGTTGAATGTATTTCCAGAATTATTTCATTGCTCGGGGTTTGCCGTTTTTGGATCAGCCACAACCGATGGAAAACTCTATCACGGCCGTGTGCTCGACTACATGACCACGATTGGCTTACAAGATTGCGCAACGACTTTTATTGTTTCCGTTGATCATAAAATTCCCTTCGCTAATGTTGGTTATGCCGCGTTTACTGGAAGCGTTAGCGGAATGAATGCTCGCTCCATCTCCTTAGGGGAAATGGGAGGGCGTGGGGAAGGACAATGGGATGGAGTTCCCATGGCAACCTTGATGCGTCGGGCTCTGGAAGAATGTTCGACATTGGATCAAGTCATCAAACTTTGGGCGACTAACCCTCGGACATGTGAATACTATTACGTTTTTGCAGATGGCAAAACTAACGAGGCTGTCGGAGTTGCTGCAACGCAAAGCTCAATTCAATTTATCAAACCGGGTGAAGGTCATGAGTTATTGGGCGAAGGAATCACTGATACCGTGGTGTTATCGGCGGGTGGAAGATTAGAGACATTGCGAAAACGCGTTATTGACAATCATGGCAAAATTGATGCCGACAAGGCAATGTGGCTGATGAGCCGACCAGTTGCCATGCAGTCGAACCTTCACAATGTCCTATTTGTCCCGCAGGATGGAGTGTTTTACGTCGCCAATGCGGATCACAAGCATCCTGCGGCAGAACGACCCTATGTTCGAATGGATTTGCAAGCGCTGATCTCCGACATTCATAGTGCTACGGCAAACGTGTCGGTGGGTGCAAAATAGCCATGATGATTTTCGATCGTCGTTTCACAAACTCAATCACCCCTTGTCAGCTAGCGCTGGTGCTCCCTTGATTCCATATCGTTTTGCAATGCAGCATTTTGACACCGCTTGGCTGCGCTGGGTGGTCATGACGCTGGCATCTTGCTTTACCGTGCAAGCCACTGCCGAACTGCCTGATGTGTTCGGACAAAAGTATGCGGCACGCGATTCACTCGATGCAAAGACGGATGCCTCAAGTGATGCACAATCGTGCGTAGACGGATTGGTTTGGACTCCAGGGGATTTCGAGTTGGAATGTGGGCGACCCTTGGAATGGCGCTACGATTCGCTAGTCCGTTTCCCATCGCCAATCGATTCAGGGGACGCGGTCAACGATTGTGTCGCCATGGAATGGCACATGGCAAGAGATCAGCAAGGAGAGATTATTCGCGCACCTGCCGTCATTGTGGTCCATGAGTCGGGGCGAGGTATGACCGTGGGGCGGATGTTCGCATTATTGCTGAGCCGGAAACAACTGCACACATTCTTGGTGCAGCTTCCCGGTTATGGCCAGCGACGTAATGAAGCGCGTCCTGAAAAGACGGGTGAGATGATGGTCCGGATGCGACAAGGAGTCGCCGATGTTCGTCGAGCTCGAGACGCCGCCGCAGTGCTTCCCCTGGTTGATGCATCGCACATTGCCCTGCAAGGAACAAGCCTAGGCGGGTTTGTTGGCTCGACCGCTGGCGGTATTGATGGTGCTTTCGACAGCGTGTTCATCATGCTTGCTGGCGGCGATCTCTACGATGTCATTCAACATGGCGATCGAGATGCCCAAAAGATGCGCGAGCGATTGACTCAAGAGGGGCTTTCAGGCGAGGCACTGAAAGAGATGCTCTATCGTGTAGAACCTAATCGGCTCGCTCACCGGATGTCGCCAGAGAGTACTTGGTTATTCTCCGGACGTACCGACACCGTCGTTCCACTGGAGAATGCACTCTCGTTGGCGCGCGCCGCCCATTTGACATCGGATCATCATGTGATCATGGAGGCCGATCACTATTCGGGAGTAATATTCATTCCCGATATGATTCAACGGGTGCATGATGAAATTCAGTCGCTTCGGACAGTCGTAGATTCCGCGTCTGGAGAATAGTCCTTTAGCACGAGCACGGTTGTGCGTCTTTTTCGTACTCGTACTCAATCGCTTGCGATGGTACTCGTACTCGCTCGCTAGTTTCCGAGTACGAGTACCGCTTCGCTGAGTACCGCTTCGCTGAGTACCGCTTCGCTGAGTACGAGTACCGACGAGATGGGGGATTGCGGAATATGTGGATAAGATGCAAGCGTATTTGTTCTCCGACAGCTAGCAACTTAGCCTACCAGAACGCCCCTGCTGCCGGTAAAATTTTGCCCACGGTTCGACTCTGCAGAGAACCACTGTTTTATCTTTGAGAGAAAGGATTCATGGAAGAGACGCTTATTGTTTCGCCGGGTAAGGAATTGGGGACTGTTATCGATGCTGCGGGGGGCGCTAGAACGCCACCGAAGGGCTGGCGATTATTGCTGCCTGGTGACCCTGGGTTGACGCGTCGTGTAAAAGGAGCTGGCCCAACTTGGACAGTCCAAGTTAAAAAGGGACGTAAAGTATTTTCACAGGGTGTTTGGGCGGACGGTGCCACGATCGACCGCATCGAAAAAGAATTGGAAGTCGAGCGAGCGACACCTGCTTATGCTAAGCGTCGGCAATCCGATCAAGCGAGGCGAGAGCGGGAACAACAGCTGTATGTTGAGGATTTTGAACGAGCGGTGTGTGAGTTCCTCGCCTTCAATCCACTCTATTTGGACTTGGCGGCTCGCTTAGCAAGTGCGGTAACACTATACGCTACCCCGGTTGGTAGCGGAACGGTTGCGCGAACAGAGCGAATTCCGATTGAGCAACGAGCTGAGTCCGCTGTGATTGCCTGGATGAGGCACCAGACCACGGCTTATGATTCGATGAAGATTGCTCGTGTCAAGGGAGAACGTAGAGAGGTGCGTCGGTTGCTCGCCACTCGCTCTCGTGAGATCCTCGCGAACTACCGAAGTGGCAAAGCGATAAACGCGGAGCAATGTCCTTTGCAGGTAGCGCTTCAGCGACTCGCAAGCGAAGATGCATCTTGTGCGGGTTAAAGACTTCATCGCACAGTTGGGTTGGCCAAAGGAACAAGATCGATTTCCCGTTAACGATGGCCCTTTGGCTATTTGCGATAGAGCCGAGTTCCTTGGGTTTGATCATAGGTCAGCAACAGGGCGCCTTGGCTGGCATGCCGTTTGAAGAGTTTTAAACAGAGCTCCTCGTCATCGGGCCAAGGAAACACGAAGACTAGATCAAAATCGCCCAATTCATAGCCTAACTCTTCGTAGGCGTCATCGATGGACGTGTCCAGTGATAGGGAGCCCTGAACCATGTTGTAGGCAGTATCAATGAGCTTTTCTGAACCTTTGGGGATAAAGCTTCCTTCGACATAGGTGGCGTCTAATCCGATCTCTTCGGCCAACTCTCGCGATGCGTCCACCAGCAGCGAATCGATTTCAATTCCGTACGATTCAAACCCCAGTTGAGCAGCAAGTCCCGCGATGGCCCCTAAGCCACTCCCCCATTCGCAAAACCGATCTCCGCAGGCGAGACGCTGGTCTTGGATCGTCGCTAGCGACTGATAGACGAGCACGTAATCGGCCGGAATGAACCCCTGATAGCCCTTGGGATGGTGATTAAATCGCTCGTCGATACAACGATCGATGCTCCGCAGGAATTGAGCTGCAGGAAGCGAAAGTGGGATGTCGTTTGGCTGAAATTCTAACTCTTTCACGGCATTCTCCAGTGAAAGTGAATTCCCTAAGAAGTTTCAATGATCACGCTGTGCGGAAGGATATGATATTCTTAGCGATACCACAGGGGGCGATGGGCAACTTTACCGTTTTCAAATGGGAGTGGAATCATGCGACGAGCAATCACGTTTGCCATGGCCAGTTTTCTGGCGTCAGGTGCAATAGCAGGTGCGTGTTGGGGAGCCGATCGATGGGGACTCGATGAACTCGGACCTAAGTTATTGAGTGCAGGTCCGATCGATTTTGGGCCGGATGCTATTTTGTTGGTCGGCGATGCAAAACAAGCTGCGATAGTCGCAATCGCCACGGGTGATAACCGGGCTATTGAGCAAGTCGGGAATTGGAAAATCGACGGGATCAATGAAAAGATTGCCGCTGCTGCCGGGGTGGATGTTAGTAGCGTAACAATCAATGACATTGCTACTAATCCTGTTAGTGGTGGTGTTTATTTGTCGACGCACATCCAAGGAGAGAACAATACTTCGCCACAGATCTGGGTTGCCGCAGGTGATCAGCTCACTCGGTTGGATCTGACAAAGGCATCCTATGCGACTTTGTCTATGCCTAACGCGCCGGCGGACAAAACCATTGGCGAGGGGCGTCGTCAACGGAATGCGCGTGATGAATCGATTACGGGTCTAACTTATGTAGGTGGCCGCGTGTTGGTTTCGGGACTCTCGGCAAGCGAAGATCCATCCAGCGTATGGGAGTTTCAATTCCCTTTTGGTAAAACCAATTCGGCAAGTTCTGTTGAGATCTACCATGCGGCACATGGAAGATACGAAGATGAAGCTGCGATTCGATCTTTTGTGACGATGGAAATCGATGGAAAACCAACTCTGTTGGCCGGATACACCTGCACCCCTTTGGTCAAACTGCCTTTGGACGAATTGACTCCAGGTGAAAAAGTTCGTGCGACGACTGTTGCAGAATTGGGCAATATGAATCGCCCTCTCGATATGCTGGTCTATCAGAAGGAAGGAAGTTCGTTCGTGTTGATGGCCAACTCGGCTCGCGGCACGATGAAAATTAGCACGGCAAACATTGAGCAAAACGCGGGGCTAACCGAACCGGTGAAAGGTGGCGGAACTGCAGGGCAAGAGTTTGAAAAGATCCCTGCGCTCGATAGTGTGATCAAGATGGATCTCTATGGTAGTGACCAGATCGTTGCACTGATGAAGAACAGCGAAAAGTCACTTGACCTTCAAACCGTGGATCTCCCTTAATGTATTCGAAGTATTCCAGCCTATTGCTCATGGGTTGGTCGATCCTGATTGGCTCTGCCGTCGCAACTGCGGCAGAGCCATTGCGGGTAATGACCTACAATATCCGCTATCTCAATGATCGCGATGGAGAAGATCATTGGAAATATCGCGTAGACGCGGTTGCTGATCAGCTTGGCGCCTCAGATGTTTTCGGATTGCAGGAAGCCACGCGTCCGCAGACAGATCAAATCGCTGAACGATGTAAGGACTATGATTGGTATGGAGTGGGACGGGATGACGGCAAAGACGGCGGTGAATTTTCGCCCGTGTTTTGGAGAAGAGATCAGTTCGAAGTGCTTGACAAGGGTACCTTTTGGTTAGCTCCAGATCCACAACAAATCGGTGCCAAGGCCTGGGGAGCCAATTTGCCAAGAATATGTTCTTGGGTGCGACTAAAGGCTCTCAGTTCGGGTGTATCAAGTCTGATCATGAACACACATTTTGATCATCAAAGTAGCGAAGCCCGCGAGCAATCTTCGCTGTTGATCCGCCGCATGGCCTCGTCATTGAGTCAAGGGTATCCAGTCATTCTCATGGGTGATCTTAATTGCCGAGCCGATTCCGTACCGCTAAAAAATCTATTGAACGACGTCGCTGCTGGGACTCGATTTGTCGACAGTCGAGCACTGGATCGGGTGCGGCCGGTGGGACCGGATGGTACGTGGAATGGCTTTAAGGAAATACAGCCGGGGCAACGTATTGATTTTGTGTTGCTGAACGTGGGTGGTTTTCAGGTAGTCCAACATGAAACGCTGGACCCTAAAACTAAGGAAGGGCGATTTGCCAGTGACCACTTGCCTGTTCTGGTGACTCTCGCTCCATGACCGATTATCAGGCGGGTGGCCAGTTTGTTTTCCGCAGTTTGCGTGTGAGAGTTAGCCATGTCCCGAATGCCGCTCTATTTTTGTTTGTTGGCAATTGCTGTAAACACTGCGATGTCAACAAACAGCAAAGCAGAAGAACAATCTCGGCCCAATATTGTTGTAATTTTTGTGGACGATCTTGGCTATGCGGACATTGGTCCCTTTGGTTGCACAAAGTATCCGACACCGCATTTGGATCAAATGGCCGCCGAAGGGATGCGGTTTACCGACTTTGTTGTATCATCGGCCGTTTGTTCGGCTTCTCGTGCCGCGTTGCTCACTGGATGTTACCATTCGCGAGTGGGCATACATGGGGCGCTCGGTCCCAATAGCCGTATTGGAATTCATGCAGACGAAGTCACGCTGGGAGAGCTTTGTCAGTCGCAAGGTTATGCAACCGCTTGTGTTGGCAAATGGCACTTAGGTGACTCACCCCAGTTCTTACCGACAGCAAATGGCTTCGATGAGTACTTTGGTTTGCCATACAGCAATGACATGTGGCCCTATCACCCGGCAAATATCGCACGACAAGAAAAAGACCCTAGCGCTCCAACATTGTATCCTCCCCTGCCGTTGTTCAAGGGAACAGAGATTGTCGATCCGGCAGTGTCCCCGGAAGGGCAGGCGCAACTGACAAAGCAATACACAGAGTATGCGGTTGACTTTGTGCGACGTCATCGCGACCAACCTTTCCTGCTTTATGTTCCCCACAGTATGGTCCATGTTCCCCTCTACGCGTCACAAGATTTTCTAGGAAAGAGTGGAGCTGGATTGTTTGGGGATGTAATGATGGAGGTGGATTGGTCGGTAGGGAAAATACTGCAAGTGCTGCGAGATGAAGAGCTGGACGAGCAGACTCTTGTGGTCTTCACCAGCGATAATGGGCCTTGGCTTTCCTATGGGGATCATGCTGGATCCGCGGGTGAACTGCGCGAAGGAAAAGGGACCATGTGGGAAGGGGGCTACCGAGTGCCGACGGTTATGCGCTGGCCTAGTCAAATCCCAGCAAGCTCGACCTGTGATAAGTTGGCTTCGAGCATTGACCTATTACCAACGATTGCCAAGTTAATAGGAGCACCCCTGCCCGAACATGTTATTGACGGAAAGGACATTGGACCGTTGCTGCGTGGCGAACCGGCCGCCGAATCGCCGCACGAGGCCTTTTACTGTTATTACGGAAATAACGAATTGCAGGCAGTGCGGGATGAACGGTGGAAATTGGTCCTTCCTCATCGCTATCGAACACTCAGTGGTCGACCTGGAGGCACCGATGGCAAACCAGTCCAGTACGACACTGCGGATGCACCTCTGGCCCTTTACGATTTACAAGAGGACCCAGGAGAAACCACAGACGTCCGAGCGGAGCATGCCGATGTTGAAGCAAGCTTGATGTTACAAGCTGAACGAGCACGCAACTCTCTTGGTGATCGATTGCAAAAGCGTGTTGGATCAGAAGTCAGAGATGTTGGTCGAAATGATATTTGATTCCGACACTACAGTCTGAATTTCAAAATCTCGAATGGTGCCACCCATCTTCTCAATCTCAAAAAAACTCAAATGGTGCCACCCAACTTAATGTCAAATTGTCAAATGGTGCCACCCAACTTTTGTGTCAAATCAAACTCGAATGGTGCCATCCACCTTCTGCGATCCACCTTCTGCGCAGCTTCTGCGAATGGCCGAGAGAGCGATGCGGTGGGTAAAACTGTCGCTTGAATTGCATGCTGGCTTACAGCGGTGAAAAGCCATAATGATCTCGTCGCTCACTTTCGGGACAAAAGAATGCCGTTGGACGCTGTTAGAGAATGCGCGTCCGCAATAGCCAGTGCTGGTTCTTTTACGCTGTGCGTCTGTCGAAAGCAGATTGCATCGATGCGCACATCGAAAGCGATCCAGGAAGGAGGATCGTCTTAGGCTAATTTACAAAACAATGCTGAACTTTCTTTTGGCCGGGATGCCAGCGGCGGCCTGAGCGTTTGGCATTGGCTGCCATGGCTTGGGGCGAGCCCGCACAGCTGCCTTGGCCAAAGTACTTTTTGAAGTTCCACACCAAGTCACTCC
>JBGTBJ010000117.1:0-57265 GCA_041749395.1 Pirellulaceae bacterium | reverse complement strand
AATATCGATCGTATTTGTTGTCGTTGGGAAAGTCGCCTTTCGCTCCGCGAATGTAGCGTTGGTATTCGCTGCTTTTTCAGAACTTTCGCGGAGCGAAAGGCGACTATTATTGCCTTCGATTAATAAATTTACAGCCTATCCGCGAAAGTCGCGTGGGTATTCGCTGCTTTTTCAGAACTTTCGCGGAGCGAAAGGAGACTATTATTGCCTTCGATTTGGGTGGATTCCATGAACACTGAAAACCCCTATAAATCAAACGCGTCGGGTGACGCGGCTGCGTCTGAAGCAGAGTCGCGGGAAATTTCGCCCAATCAAACTGCGTACAACATCATTTCAGACACTGTGATTGGTCGGCTTTTTTGCCAGCGGTTTCGTTTTGATGGTTTATCGAGCTAAACAGCATATAAATGGCAAACACGACTAGCTGGCCCTGCCCGATCAGGACGCAATTGAAGCAACGGCAAGCCGAAGCGGTTTGACGGAAATTCAAACCGAACAAGATTATTGGAGGATTCGCAGGCGTACAGCCGATTGTAGGCTTGCTTGCTTGTCGGGCCGGTGTATATGCTTGAAGAAGGCGGGGCGATTCTCGCCTACGGTACACAAGTTCTTGATTTTGCGAAATCCAATGTTCGCGGTCCCAAATTATCGCGTCAGAAACTCAGGGCAATTTGTCCGAGGTTCGCGGTTTGCATGGGTTCTTTTTGCTGTGATTGGTGTATTGCAGCTGATCCCCGGTGGATTGTTTGATTCTCGGCCGCCCGTTCAGCAGGCGAATCCGTCGGTTCACGCATCGGCGGACCATTTGGCTTCGAACGGTATCAAGCCTTCGCAGTGTGACGTCGTCATTCAAGACCGAATAGGAAATAACGATCCTTGGTTGGTCGATTTAACCCAAATTCAGCTTGTTTGGCGTAGACCTGAAATCGAAGGTGCTCGCTGGATTTCCCACAACACGGGAGCTCATTTGCACGCTCCCTGCGACCTTGTAGAGCTAGCGGTGCGTTTACAGATCTAGTCGCTCGTTTTTGCGATTTGATCAATTTTGTAAATGCATTTCCTGCTCAAAAAGGTCTTTCTGTGAACGTGCGCACTAACAACCGAGTCACTCGAGAAAAGTCAACATCCCCCGCATTGCCAGCGGCGCTCACCCTAGCGGATAAGGGGAATTATCTTGCTGCCGTGAATATACTGCGATCCGCAGGTCGCGACATCCCAACGAGAAACGCGTTGGGAGTATGCCTGCTGAGACTCCGGCAGGTCGAAGAGGCGCTCAACACCTTTCGTGCTTTTGTTCTTTTGCCGGATGCGGTGTCTGAGCGACCGGACGTCAGCAATGCATGTAAGCGGAATTTTGCCCTTTCCTTATTGTTGTCGGGTTCGCCGAGCGGCGCACGAGAAGTATTACTTGCGACCAATGAACTCGATCATGAAATGGCAGTGAAAATTTTGGGTGCCATCAAGAATTGGGAAGGTCGGCTCTCTTGGTGGAGATGGTTAGACTGGAAGATCAATCGCATCGAACCGAAGAATTGCCAGGTCACGATCGATTTTGAACCTGGCGAGTTCATTAAAGTAGAAGTTGACTGAACAGTGCGAAGCAAGGTATCGATCTCTCTCTTTCCGTTGAGTAAGTTTAAAAATTGAATGAAATAGTCAGCACAGTTCACGGTCTACTGGCATTGGCGGGTACATCAACTTGGAATCAGACCTTTGAGAGTCACGATCTGTTCGTGGTTCTGCTGTTGGTTTTTTTTGAGGGTGTGCTATCTATCGACAATGCCATTGTGTTGGGACTCTTGGCGAAACGCTTGCCACGCGCTCAGCAAAAACGCGCACTGACCTATGGCTTGGTGGGGGCCTTCGTATTCCGCTTGATCGCCATTCTGGCAGCGTCTTATTTGCTGGAATGGAGAGTCGTCAAGCTGATCGGTGGTGGTTACTTACTCTACATCGCAATCAAGCATCTCTTTTTTGAGAGCAAAGAGAAGATTGAAGAGACGATTGTTGCAAATGAAGACGGAGAATTGGTTCTTCATGATGCGCTGACTGGTCAAGAATTAACTGAGACACAAGAGCAATTAGAGATCGACGAGCGGCTCCCCGTGCCTTCACAGCATCTTGGAATTGGGAAGCACTTCTGGATGACGGTCATGGTTATCGAGTTGACGGACATTGCATTCGCAGTGGATTCGATACTCGCTGCAATTGCATTGGTGGGAAGTCCTCCTGAAGGGCATCCCGAAAGTGCATTTCATCCAAAGTTATGGGTGGTGATGTTGGGTGGCTTGCTGGGCATTCTGCTAATGCGCGTAGCGGCAGCACTGTTTATTCGTCTTCTAGACAAATTTCCTCGCTTGGAGATTTCGGCCTATTTATTGGTCGTCACTATTGGAGTCAAACTATTGGTGGATTGGGGATTCAATTCGGCAGCGCATCCTCATGCAGTCGATTTTCATGACTATGGGAAAATCGAGTTTTGGTTGTTTTGGTTTGCAATGATTGCCAGTCTGGGGTTTGGAGTGAGTCGTAGTCGGCCCGCGGATGCAGAGAATTAACAATAACCATTAGAGTCTGAGAGTATGCAGCGATGACAGCAATCATTATTACTATTTTCATAATTGGCTATTTGGCCATAGCGCTAGAGCACACGATTCGAATTAACAAAGCAGCATCTGCGTTGTTGATTGGTGTCTTGTGCTGGACGCTTTATGTTGTCAATTATCAACAGCTATTGCCCGATGTTGCTATCCCGAGCTGGTTTGTACAACAGGTCGGTTCAGAAGCGGGTGACAATGTCGGACTGGAGTATGTGCTCGAGGCACAGCACTTGCATCTGACCAGCGAGATCGCCAGCATCCTGTTCTTCTTAATGGGTGCAATGACGATTGTGGAATTGGTGGATGCTCACGAGGGTTTTGCATTAGTGACCGATCACATTCAAACTCGAAGCAAGCGTAGGTTGCTTTGGATTGTGGCACCCTTGGCATTTTTTATGTCGTCGGTGCTAGACAACCTGACAACAACCATTGTGATGGTTTCCTTGTTGAGAAAGCTGGTCGATGCACGGGAGGATAGGCTGAAGTATGTAGGACTGGTTGTGATTGCTGCCAATGCAGGAGGTGCTTGGACGGTGATTGGTGACGTAACGACCACAATGCTTTGGATTAAGAATAAGATCGGAACCGTTGAAGTGATGAGCGAGTTATTTATTGCCAGTATGGTTTGTATGATTGTGCCACTCGTCGGTTTGACTCTCACGATGCGAGGTCAACTGGAAGCAGCGCCAGCAAAGAAGGCTCATTTGTCGAAGGGGATTCGCCCTTGGCATCAGTGGTTGTTTTTGTCGCTTGGCATCATTGCACTGTTAAGCGTTCCGATTTTTAAGGCGACCACTCATTTGCCTCCCTTTATGGGCATGATGCTGAGTTTGGCAGTCCTTTGGATTGTCTCAGAATTGGTCAGCCATACTTTAGATGAAGAAACCCGATCCACCACCGGAGTATTGGCCGTGTTGAAACGAGTCGATATGTCCAGCATCTTGTTTTTCTTAGGGATCTTGTTGGCGGTGGGCGCTTTAGGCGCGATGGGATTATTACAGCACGCGGCCGAGTGGTTGGATTCTGTGTTACCAAACCGTGATTTGGCTGCGCTAGCAATCGGTTTGGTTTCCGCAGTTGTCGATAACGTTCCCCTAGTCGCGGCCGGTATTGAGATGTATCCCCTGCCCTACAACGATCCGTTTTGGATGCTGTTGGCCTATTGTGCTGGAACAGGTGGCAGTTGCTTGATTATTGGTTCAGCAGCAGGGGTTGCCGCAATGGGTTTGGAGCATATCGACTTTGTCTGGTATTTGCGGAAGATTGCCCCATGGGCCTTGCTTGGCTACTTGGCAGGTGCAGGTGTATTTTTCCTGCAACGAATGATTGTGGGATAGGCGGCCTATTGGAAATCCAGTCCGCGTCCATAGCGATTGCGGAATTGGTTGAAGTCCAGCAAGCCGATATCGCCATTTCCATCATAGTCCAGACCGCTTTGGTAGCCTGGCTGTCCTACTGATTTGCCATAGGCATTTCGGAACGCATTGAACTCGCTTAAAGTGATATTTCGGTCACCGTTTAAGTCACCGAAGAGGGCAAAGAAGCCGTCGGCTTCGTCATCACCGATTGTGTAGGTCCCGCCAGCATTTCCGTCGTTATCGCCATCCAATGCAACCTTGGTTCCAGCCCGTCGTACCTTTTCAGGATCGATCGTTAGTTGATAGTTGCCGTCCGTTAGTGTACCGCTAGATCGTGTAAAGGATCCAGTAAAGGTAATTGTAACGACGGTGTTTCCGGAACCATTGAAGGTCGTAGTGTAGGAGCTCGCAACTGCACCTCCGCCAATACCACGTCGTATGATCGCAAATGCATCAGCGTCGATATCTACAGCGCCGTCGAACGTCACGACGACTTGCTGGACCTGTGAACGTTGATTGGAGCCAACGTCTCCAACCACTACGCTTAACACTTCAACGAGGTCGTGCAATTCGAGCCGCATTTCATCGCCAGCGACAACCACATCCCAACCCATTCCGTGGGGCGCGTCGGGAAGAAGGATGTCGGTGAATTCGCCGGTAAATCCAGCAGTCGCAGTCATGATGACAAAGGAATCCGCGATTCCGGGGGTAAAGTTATTGATCAGTCGCAGATCGAGAACGCCACCAAGCGAGGCCGTTCCCGTATGGTTGACTTGATCAAACCCACTGCTTCCCGGCGTTGTGCCGCCAATTTCCAACACTGTTTGGCTAGTAGAGCCGTAGGTCATGCTACCGTTTTGAATGACCGCAGGACTGAAGCCAGGGCTGTAGGTTCCGTTGATGACAACGTCGTTCAACGTGCCAACGCCCTTAATGTAGCCTTCCAGTGTGATGGGTAGTACATTGCTCGTTCCATCGATAACGCCATTTAACATAAGAAGTTTGGTCGGGAGATTGGGAGTGTCGATCGAACCATGCCCGACAATGTTTCTACCGAAGTCAACAAGCAGGCCGTTGGCAGCATGAAGTGCACCTGGGCTGCCGTTGTCTCCAAGGCTTGTGAGGTTGCCGAGTACCGCTTGGTTTGCGTCGAGGAGGGTGACGCTGTGCTGGCCGGTTGTCAAATTGCCTTCCGTAGCGAAGCCGTCCGCCGCTAGGGAGCTACCAATTACCAGGTTTCCGGTGGCTATAACACTAGACCCAATTGTACCCACAAATCGTGCGTTGACATTGCCGGAGCCTATGAGGACTTCATTGGCACCCAGGACCAACGAAGCTGTTGAATTAATCGTGCCACCTGAAACTTGTGTCAGAGCGCTCAGGTTAACTGGAGCTGGACTATCGAGCGTGAGAACCGAAGAACCTACATTGACGGTTCCCACAAATTCAATGGTCTGCATACCCAGCAGGTTGAGCGGTTCGACACCGCTGAAGCGAATGATCGTTTGTTCGCCTGCCGAAGTAGTAACGATGCTTGCATTTCCCAAGCCATTATTGGTGGCCCGATAGGAAGCTTGCGTGCTGGTCGATTCGCCCAAGATAGTCAGTTGATCACTATCACCGCCGCCACCTACAAAATCAATGTCTCTGGCCAAGCGGAAGAAACCTCCCGACTGATAATCGACGACAAGTGTTTCGTCGATTCCATCCAGTCCTGTAATCGTAATCGAACTAGTTTGTGCAATCGGCTGAGCGGGAACGAGTAACAATCCGCTGACGCTGTCAACTATCTCGACATTCAGGCCGTTTCGTCGGATGATTGCCGACTGGGAACCATAATCTGCCAAGCGAAGCGATAGATTTGGCTGAACGGGCGTGGCAATGACTTGAATTGCAAACGCTTGCTCGACTGTAGCCCCAAGCAGGTCCGTTGAAAGGACGCGGATGACAAATGATTGACCTGGAGCCAATGATGAGTTGTCAATCAAAAGTAAATTGTTGCCGGTGAGCCCGAATCGTCCGCTAGCGTCATCCAGCAAAGTGTAGGTATGGGCGTCGCCACTATCGGAATCAATGGTGCTTAGTGCACCCACCACTGCATTGGCGATACTGGAGTCCGTAATCGCTTGGTTGCTGAGTCCAATACTTTCCGGAGCATTATTGACACCACGGACTTGAATGGTGACGGTTGCAGTATCAGCAGCCCCTTGCGAATCGTGAATCGTGTATTCGAAGGTGTCATTGGCAACAACGTTGAGTGGCAAATAGTCGAACGCGCCATTGGGGTTGTACGAGTAACTACCATCTGCATGAATATTGAGCAGCGCACCACTAACCAGTTGAATCTCATGTCCCACATTGCTTGGGACACCATTGACTGCAAAAATCGATTTCTGGTCATTGTTATCGATATCTACATCAACAGAAATTAGGCCGGAACTTTGGTAGTGGCTCTTCGTGGCTGTTGCAGACAAGCTCGCATTAAATATCGCCAGTTCGTCCAGAGTCCCTTGGAAGAAAGAGCCTGGCGTAGTACTCGAATCGCCATCATGGAACTTGAGGACTCCATTGCTCGCGCCTACTGATACAGAACCAGCATGGGCCGCGACAGTTGTAAACGGAGCAGTAAGAATGGCTTTTTGGACGCTATTTAGATAAATCCGCATAGCTCCAGAGCTAAAGACTGCTGCTACGTGATAATTGACATTGCTTGAGATAGGAGTTGAAGTAAATCCAGTGACTCCATTGTTCCACGCACCAAAGTAAATGTTGCCGTCGGCAATGTAGACGTTGAAGCCGTTCGTCGTATTTCCTTGAGCGAACAACACTTGTCGACCTGAAGTCGAATCCGCTCGCATCCAGAATTCAAAGGACTTTGTGCTTCGCGGCGATGCATACGTATTGATGAGCACATTATCGACAATGGTGAGGAACGACGAGCCGTCAAAATGAAGCGCACCAGTCGGACTACCGCTAATCAAGCTTGGCACAGAAACAAGGTTTCCATGGAGCACTGCGTCGGGCGTCGAAGGAGCGCGATCATTTGTAATGACGGTGCCTGTGGTGTCTCCCAATCGATAATAGGCAATAGGATTGTTTACCAGCACAGCATCATTATAAGTGTCTGGCTGTCGTACAAGCGTGGCGTTTGCGTCGACAGTGAGGACCTTGTCGGAGGCTACCGGCGCGTCGTTGACTCCCACAATAGAAATGGTGAGCGTTTGAGGTACCAACGAATGTGTATCGCTAACGAGATACTCAAACCGTTCGATAAGAACTTGGTCTATCGCCAATGCTTGAACAAAAGGATTGGTGTTGTCCAAAAGATAGGAATACGTTCCATCTTCGTTCCAAATGAGTGAGCCAAAATCGCCGCTCGCGACCTGTGAATCGTCGTTTGAGCCGTTGAGTTCCGCAATGGTTAGGACCGTACTACTGTCAACGTCAGAGACGTCGCTCAACAAATTCCCACCAACGACCGCGGTTGAGTCTTCGTTTGTTTCTCGGAGAATTGCCACTGTGACAGGTGCGTCATTGTTACCAGTGACTTGCACCTGAACCATGCCAGTGTCGGTCGCGCCCGCATCGTCAGTAATCACATAAGTAAATGTGTCGGTGATCGACTGACCGTCAGCCAGAGTCTGAAAGAATGCCGACTGGGTCGGATCGTAGACGATTGAGCCATTGGCCAACAAAGTCACCGTGGCACCGCTGCTGGAAAGTCCTTCCACAGAAACGATACTGAGAATATCGAGCAGTCCAACATCACTGTCGTTAGTAAGCAGTTGGAGTGGTGCGATGGTAAGTGGGGCGTCTTCCGAAGTTGTCAGTCCATTGTCGTCTGTAGCAACAGGGGCAGAGTTCTGAATGGTTACTGGTATCTGCAGAGTTCTCACGCCACCGTCGGAATCAGTGATGGTAAGAGTGGCAACGTAGTCTCCATCTTGCACATACGTATGAGCAATGGCGACTTGGCCTCCGACAACTGGACCCGATTGATCGCTAGACGAATCACCAAAGCTAAGCGTATAGGTGTGAGTATCGTCGGCTCCTGCATCCATGACATTCGCAGAAATCGTCACGGATGTGTTTTCGATGCCTTCTACACCGGTTGAAGAGATAACCGGCGTATCGTTGCCAATAGTGATGATTTTCGAAGTCGTACGGACAATGTTTGTACCATTGATAGTATCGGTCACCGTCACATCAACGGTGTATTGGTCATCACGGTCTGGCACAAAAGTGAGAGACTCGTTGTTGAGGCCAGGCTGAATGGCAACGTTGTTGGGAGTAACGGACCAAGCGATTACGCGAGTTCCACCTTCAACGATCGGGGCGAGAGAGACAAGGCCGATTTCAATCGCATTTCCTTCCAAGGCCACTCCAGTCGGATCTCCCAGTACCAGATTGGGCGCTGGATCGACCATGAATATTGCTGAGGACTGATCGGAAAGTCGCGTGAACTGTGAGCCACCGCTGTAGGAGACATCGGTAAGGATCATATCAAAGGTCGTAATCACAGCGCCATTGGGTTGTACAAACCCGAACGCGTCAAAGGTTAAGTTCGTTGCATTCAGATTAGCCACTGTCTTGGAAATTGAATTAACTGTGACGACTAACGTGCCATTGCCAACATTGGGGTTGTAGGTGATCGCCCAGGGGTATTGGCCAGCATTCAGAGCAGTAGCAGATCCACCACGCGAGTTGGTAAACGACATGCGGTTTCCAGAAGCGTTGGCCCAAGCGATGCCAAACGTTTCATTGTTTGCATCGAAATTCGTCGTGTTAAAGAACCCAATTCTCAAATTAGTACTTGCATTGTTGGGGTTGTCGAAGCTCAACACACCTGAAGCGGAGAAAGCATCTGTTGCAGGATTGAATACTTGGCCAAGCGTCGTGTCAGCGAGGTAAGCACCTGCTGCGCGGCCTTGGAACGTTCCACCTACGCTGCGAGTGGAGATAGGTTCATAGTCGTTGGCTCCAGTGGAATTTCCGACCCCAATCCATTGAGTCAAATCTTCGTGCAACACATCCGTGATAGTGAGATCGGCTATATATTCGCCTGGCGCAACGGGTACGAAATCGATTTGAGCGTCGGTCCCCGTTGCCACTAGATTGCTGTTGTGGCTGATCGTCCATTGATATTCGCGATCTGCTGCAATCGTGTTGCCACGAATCGCACCGGCATCAGCGAGTAAGCTGCTTTCCGATGAAATCAGGGATACAACCTCGCCCACCAGCGGTAGCGTTGCTGCAGCGCTACTGCCATCAGTTGGTTCGGCAATCACCTGCGTTGTAATGACGGCAATAGGAGCGACGCTGATGACTTGAGAGAAAGTACTCGCGTCGCCATCGGAATCAGTGACCGTTAGCTCAACGGTGTAGGTTCCAGCGTGGGTTGGAGTAAACGAGAATCGTTTCGCGTCGCTGGTTAGGATGTCTTGTCCATTATTTGTGGAGACCGACCAGAAATAACTGTGCGTATCCAGCTTGCCGGGATCGACGAAGTCAGTCGCTTCAAAGGTCGCAGGTATACCGATGCCGGTTGGGCTCCCGGATTGATTCAAACTTGAAATGGTGGGAGCCACATTGGCGACATCAAACGACGTGGTTACGCGGTGATAACCGCCGTCTCCATCTTGTGCCACGACTCGTATTATATATGCACCATCCTGCAGCGCAATGAAGTTTGCTGCGGCCGATGGGGCGGCACTGGCAGACCATTGTGGTGCACCGACGACGGCTGGCGAGGATTGCAACACTGAGCTTGGATCGGGCGTGGTGGCCGCTTCGTAATGGCTGCGGATCTGCTGGAGATTGATGGCTTTGTTGTACAATGCCACTTCATCTATGGAGCCATGGAAGAGTCGATTGTTACTCCCCACGTCGAGCGCTCCAATGGAAATAGTCATTGCTGCATTCATAACACCGGTAGATGCGATAGTTGCCGGGTTCTCAAAGCCATCGAGGTAAAGTCGCATCGTGCCTGCATCATTGACGGCGACAAGATGATGCCATTCACCAGCCGTAAATTTTAGCGTTGAGTACAAGTCCTGTCCGCCTGTATTGCCGCCGGGCGAACGATGCAAGAATCGCAGTGTCTGGTTCGCGGCCGTCTCCACAAGGAAAGTGGCCCCGGCACTGGAACGAAGCGATAGAAGCGTTTGGCCGGCAACCGTAGTATCGCTATTGAACCAAAGTTCGACCGAATAGGAGCCACTTCCTCCAATCTCACCAGCAGGAATATCTTCATCAAATCCTAGCCCCACGCCGGTGGATGAGAAATGTAGACCGTTGTTGACGCGACCAGTCGTCTCGATGGTTACACCATTTGGCAACGATGCTGCGAGCTGAGTGTCGAGAAGACCTTGGCTATGGATTTGTGTTGAACCGGTGGGTTCGTTCAATGGGATATAAATCGCCGCTTCGTCGCGACGCATTAATATCGGATAGTTGATATCAAAGCTTGCGTCTTGCGTTAGAGGTCCACGATCGGTAGCGATTGTTCCTGCACCCTCATCGAAAGGCAAGAACAGACGCAGGCTGCTGTCGGTTCTGGGAATAAACCCATTCAGGACTTCTGTCACTTCGATGGATGAGAGCGCGCGTCCCCAAATGGTGAATTCATCCAGCGTGCCGACAAGCGATGAACTTGGTGAGAAGCCAGCACCAAAACGGGTTTGATCTTGGCCGACAAAAAGTCCCCCTTTATCGATATGCAGCGGGTTCACGGAGGTCAGCGCCTTTGTACCCTGCAAAACGCCATCAATGAAGAGTTGTGCTTGATGTGTTTGCAAGTTCCTCGTCACG
Source organism: Pirellulaceae bacterium (assembly GCA_041749395.1). Lineage (GTDB taxonomy): Bacteria > Planctomycetota > Planctomycetia > Pirellulales > Pirellulaceae > Laterigemmans. The sequence goes on along the minus strand of JBGTBJ010000117.1, from coordinate 46,497 downwards.
GCAAAATGATGGAAGGCGTTGTCGGCGATGGACTGTAGCCCGCTCCAATTAACCGCTTCGCCCGCGAGAGTAACAGTCAACGAGGTGGACGAATCCAATTGAATGCGAAATTGGTCTGCGTCACTGCGGCTTGAACCGCTGAGCACGGTTTGAGGGCCCGTCTTGTCGGTTTTTAGCCAGAAGGTCGTAGTCAAATTGCTGGCATGGTCTAGGACAATATTCGAGAGCTCGAGCACATTGTCGTCAAACACAACTGCATTGTTAACGAGGCTTGTCGTTTGACCGAATGGGTCCGTAATGGAGACAGAGGTAATCAGGCTAGGAATATCGGCGATTCCAGCATCCGCGACGACAATATCTCCAAGAGAGACTCCGTTGACCAAGATGGGAGCGCGGAAATCGGTTGTTCGAACCGGTACGCCGACAGTAATCTGTTGTCCTTCTGTGATTCCCGAAATTGCGGGAAGTGTAACCACGGGTGACGCGTTCAGTACGGTAAACGGAATCGATACATTGCCCGCGGAGAACGAGTAGACGCCGTCACCATCATTGGGAATGGTGATCTGCTCGTCGTACACGCGTGTGTGAAGATCCTTGTTCCAAACGACTATCCCCTGCACCGATCCATCATATTGATGAGGTCCGATATCGGAGACTACTGATCCTGAAGCGTCGTTGAGTGGCCAGTAGGCGACCATATCATCAAAGATCTCGTTAATAGAGCCGCGAATGACACTTCCGCGCTGGTCTACCGACAATTCCCCTTGGACAACGTTTACTTGCTGAACGCTGCCATTGAATTCCTGATTGACAGGACCAGCGCCGATCGCGAAAGGAAGGGTCGTTGGTAATGCAGGGAGAGTACCCGCGATGATTTCAACAGAAACTCCATCGACAAAGAACTCGACGGAATTGTCAGCTTTTAAGGTCGCCATCACGTGGGTCCAGCGATTGGGCACAATGACAGGAGTTGAAATGTAGTCTTGGCGCGAGAAAGTGGTAAACATCAAGCTAGAGCCTGACAGGCCGAAACCCCAGCCATTCGTTACACCGGAGGTAAACTTAGTGCTGAAAATCCGTTGAACACCAATTAAGTCTGCAGGCCGAATCCAGGCCGAGACAGTAAAGTCATTGGTCAGACTACCAATTTCAGGCAACGTTGCAATCTCTACATAGTTACCAACTGCGCCGGACAACTCTAATCCCGACAAGATATTAAATGTCTTGATATCTGCGACGAGTGTGTCACCCTCGTTCACAGCAAGATCGAGATTTGGTGATACGGGAACATAGCTACTAATGATACGAATATTGTCATATCCAATACCGTCGGTTGGATATGTGAAATTGTCGTACTGTTGGAATTTGACTTTTAATTCACCACCCAAAGTTAGTCCGAAATTGGATGCGAGAGAAACTAAGTCGAAGCTTTTGTTCTGCCATTGCCCAGTGAAGTCATTTGTATTGAGGATTGTATGCCAATTCGTGCCATCCGTGCTGATGGAGACGCCGTCACCATTGAAGCTTCCTGCAAAGCTAGCATGGAGAAGATTGGGCTCGTCTGCGGCATCAATGTAGGAAAAGCTCAATGATGGTTGAGGAATATTTGTTAAATCAACTGTCCACACGGCTTCATTGAGATTGTTGGTGTTATCCACAGTTACATCCATCCAAAGCGAGTAGCTTCCTTCCGCAGCTGCGCGGCTGTTAGTTACTTGGATTCGACCCAAGGGAGTCGAAGTGGTGGTGTTCCATGATCCATTGAGTTTGCTCGTTTCGAAGCTTTCGAAGAAGAAGGTATCCGTTTGAGTGTTTGGTAAGAACAAAGACTTCAGTCGTGGTAGAGAGCGAACCATATTCCGAGTGGCTTGCGACGCCCCATCGATGTTTGTGTCCCGTAGGTCAAGGTGTTCGAGGAATGTCATTTGCGAGATGATTTCCAACTGGGACTCGTCGATCGAAGTGCCACTAAGGTTGAGTGACGTTAAGTAAGTTGCATGACTTAAGATCGAGATATCGTCGATGAGCGGCGAGTGAACTTCGAGACTGTCCAGAGAAGCGATATCCGAAGTGGTGATATCAACATGAATACGTGGTTCGCCACTTGGTTTGAAGGTAACTGGTTGACCAAGTTCGGCGGCGATGGCGGCTCGCAACGCGGGCTCGATACCAACATCTGACGTAGTTAGCACAACATTGTCGACAAACCAGTCGTCGAAGGATGAGAGCGTGCCGTTTGCAACAAATCGAATTTGGAACGTACTGGTCAGAGCTGCCTGTGGAATCTCGACTTCAATCTTTTCAAAGGTGTTCATGTCGGGCCCACTTCCCAAATGCCGATAGAGCTCGATCCATGGGCTGGTCGTGCTAGTACGGTATTGAAGCAGCAGATCTTCGCCCGATTCTGGGGAATTTCCAAGTCCCGTGCGCTGGAAGTAATAGGTGAGCTCTGCGCTTCTGGATGCGGCCAAGTTCATTGCACGAGACGTCAATTGATCTTGTCCGTTTAGATTTGCAGCGAGATACCCGGAGGGTGGTTTGAGTCCTTCTTTGCTGATGGTCGCGTTCGAGGATGTCCAATCCGCTCCGAACGATGACCTTTCAAATTGATCCTCGAAGTAGACACGATCGGTAATCGTATCGATCAGAATAGGATCTAGCGAAGGGAGATCATTGCCATAAGTGAGTTGAGCAAGGTCTACGCTACCAAGAGGCAAGTCTGCATTATCACGATCTAGAACTTCAATGGGCTCGGCATAGATCTCGTCAGCGCCGCTGCCACCGTAGATGCGATCGAGTCCATGGTTACCGTAGATAACATCGTCACCATCACCACCTTGAATTTGATCTCGATCGGGGCTGCCATCGGTTTCAATAACTTGCTGCATGCCACGAATAGGCGCAGTAAACTCGATCTTGAAAGGAATATGAGAAAGGAAGCTAGTATCTGCGAGCAAGGCGACTTCGGCATCGCCTAACGCGCGATCCCAAACTCCAAAATCATCGATCAGTCCAGTGAATTCCTCACTGGCGAAATCGGACGAGACCCATCCGACACGGAATCCATCTTCTGCTTTTCCATTGTTATGTACATGATTGTGCTCATCGTACGCATTAACATTCTGGATATTGTTGTAGACAATCTGGCCATCCACATAGATCTTGAGCCGATCGGTCAGGGCATCAAAAGTTGCGGCAATGCTGTGCCATTGGTCGTCGCTGACGGATATTCCCGTTTGTCCATTGCCTACCCAGCCAGTATCCCACTGCAATGTCCCGTTTCGCAGGAACAACGCTTTGGAGCCTTGGTTCCAAATAACGGTACCATTGACATCAGCGGCTTGCCCCCGACTAATAATACCACCCGCAACACCTGTTGTTTTCACTCGCGCATGCCAGGTGAACGAGCTGTTAAAATCGAAGCTCTGTGGACCCGTTATATCGGCATAGCCTCGCGTCGACGCATTGCTATCACCGTTGGGCCGGAGAGCTTCGCCGATCGCACCGAAACCTTGATCTCCAGTAGTAATTGCGGCTCCATTGCGCAGGACAGCGGGTTTGGAATCGCCATACAGGTTGGATACGACTCCATTGACATGTGAGTCGAAATTCCAAGTGGTTGCACCCACTTTTAATGCTTGCCAATTGTCTGACCAATCATAAACCTTCAGGAAGTAGGTACCTGCAGGTATGGTTCGCATATCGAAATTGGCATGATTGGCAATGAGGACTCGCCCCTTGTCGTCCAGGAGATCACCTCGAACTTCGCCCAGCAAACGGATGACATTTTCTTCTCGACCATCACCGAGAGTTGAGAACCGGAACCAACGTTCTCCCGTAACTGCATCGACCGTAAATGGATCGCCACCCAGATCAAACAATTCAGGTCGACCAATGCCTCTGTCGACAACATAGGAACCACTACCGGCGACGGAGAAGTTCTCCAGTACATCAAAACCCGACTTGGGAAGATTCCCCAAATCGCCTCCACCCGAAACGACATAGACTATACCACTGCGTCCATGGGATTCGATTAACAGGTCGTCATAGCCATCTCCTGTAACGTCTTGCTTTGGCAGGGCACCGAGTTCGCTGAAGCTATATTGTGGCAACTCAGAAATCTTCAATTCCAGCTCAAAGAGTTTGCCGCCGCCGGCTGCTGCGTCATAAACAAATGCTACGCGTGAACCATCGCGGACCGCGGAGATGGGATAAGCAGCGAGTGCTGTTGCTTGCAACTGTTGATTGATCCGAGTAATCAACGTGTCAAGCGCTGCGGTCCAAGTTGCTGCAGCCGGCGTTTGGACGCTGAGCAGAACGTCGATACTGAATCGTTCAGGTCGTTCAAAGGTCGTTGCACCGATGAGCGTCTCAACAGACTTGGTGCCTGCCAAGGAGATTGAATAGGAAGTAGACGACGCCGACTGGAATAAAATGTTTGTATCTTGGCGCCCCAATGCGGATACCGAAAGCAATTCCGAGAGCACTGATTTGGCACTCGCTGTAACTGGAATTGCAAAACCGGTGGAGAGTGTCTGTGCAATATCTTGGCCAGTCAGAATGGCATCTGCGTCGGCAATATGGAGAACCGTTCCGACTGAATCAGAAATAGCAGAGAACACATAGACCTTGCCATTGTCGAGAACAGCAAGATCCCCTTTACGATCAAAGAACCAATCGCCGCCGGAAATGGATAAAGGACCGTCGCTGAATCCAGCGATGGTGATATCGGGTCCATCAGAGAGCAAGTTCGGCGTGACCGAGCTACCTAATACTGCGTGGACTCTGCCCGATTTGCGATAGGCGTAATCATCGTATCCATCAAAGTTGAGGTCACCGATGGCACGTGGCGAGAGTGTTTCGGAAACAATCAACGAAGTGTTAATTGTGAAGATCAAGTCGGAGAAATTGTTATCGGATGCACCGATCTTCGATGTGTCGGTGCGAGTCAAGTCTTCAAATGCGAAGAGCGTTTTCTGGTTGCCAATGAAAGCTAGCATTTGGTCCAGTTCACCAGGGTTTGCTAGGCTGGTAGAGAAGAGTGGTGCGTCCTCAAACGGTGTATAGAAAAAGTCAGGATTGTTTAAGAATTGGGCGACAGTCGCATCTGGTATGAGGTAAAAGCCAATTTCAACGCCGGCAGGAACAACAACGCTCACATTTGCTGGAGGACTGGTGGCTAGATCATCGAAGAGCAATGTTCCGGACGAGATTGCTTGTATCGCATAATTCTTCTTTTCCGTGACTGGATTCGCGTTCACGTTGGCCAGCTCAAACATTCCAAAGCTGAAGTTAAATGCACCGTTGTCAGTAATGAGATCGAATGACAATGTCGTATTAGTTCCTGACGTTCCAGGTACCGTAAATGAACCAACGACCGTTTCGAGATTGGAGCCAGCAGAAAATCCATTTGCGGCCAAAATGGAAGGCAGAGTAGGCGATGTAACATCCTTACTGGAGACAAAGTCTTCATTTAGAAGTAGCGTGCCATTCACATTGAGGCTGACGCCATCTGCGACTGCAATATCATCACCCCCATCGCCATCGATATCTCCGATAACTTCGATGGAAATATCTTTGTTGAAAGCGATGCCAAGTTTATTGCCAGAGAGCACACTAAGAGCGGCAGATGGGTCCACTTCAAAGGAAGCAGTGCTGAGCTTGGGTAACCCATTGGTAATTTGTTCGCCGGAGAAAACGTAACCAATTGTATCTGCATCATAACGCCAAAGTTGATCGCCCGATTGGCGAACATAGAGCGAATCGCTGCTGGTGACTACAGGGTTTGGACTCGCCGGTGCGCTACCCGTGTTAACTCCCAGCAAGACCGCATCTATACCGTCGTATCGCCAGAGATTGCCATTACGTCCATATACGAGCGCACCATCGAATTCGCTGAGGTTGTAGACACTGCCAATTCCTAACCCGTTGCGGTCGAGAACACGAGCAGCCGTATTCTCTCCCGCTCGAATTCTCCAGAGTTGTCGGCCTTCAGGGCCGCCGACTGCCGTGAAGAACAACGCATCGCCAATAACCGTCATATCTTCGGGGAATGAACCGGAAATTCCTGGAAGGATATCGATGACTGTAGTGACGGGAGTTGTGGCAAGCTCGGTAACTTTCCAAAGTTCGGTACCCGTGGCTGGCGATCCCGCAGCGCTGGTACCACGTAAGATCAACTCGCTCTTGCCGCTGACCTCATTATACAAATGGAAGACGCTGACATTTTCTTCATTACCGGCAAATACTGGATTACCACCGGCTTGTACTGCCGCCAATGTGACGGACTGAACCGAGGTATGGATGCGAGGATCGAAGTACTGGTAAGTAATCGGCGCGTTGACATTATAGAGCGCAGTCACTTCCGAATCACTCAACGCACGGTCGTATATGTAAACCTCGTCAAGATATTCTGCAAAGCGCTGTGTTCCTGCGTAGTTCCCAATGGTATGAATGTTCCCAGGTACGCCGGTGAGTGATGCGCCGACATATTGGCCATTTACAAAGAACTCAACGGAATCGCTCTTACCCACAGCTGTGATTTGTTGCCAACCGGCGGCGAAGCTGGCAATGCTGACATCATAGCCAGTATCCACAAATACATTTTGGTAAACACCCAGATCCGTTCCACTTTCCTTGATGATCACGTGGTGCCCTTGTGCGGCGCCACGGAATAGCGTGTTCCAGTTGCTATCGTTGATTAGGTTTTTCGCCCAAGCAGAAACAGTCCATTCTGTTCCCACATTTAGTCCGCTCGAACTAACAATGATCTGGGAGCTGGCGGCACCGAAGTTGGCAGCCGAGCCTCGTATTCCGCTTGGCGTTTGAGCCACGCCGAAAGTTGATAAGGCGTTGTTTCCATTCCCGGAGGTGTCGCTGCCAGGATTCGACGTATCAAAGCTGTAATGCAATACTGCACCAGCAGGTACACCCGATTGCCATGCCACCGAGTTGCCATTGCGTACGTCAATATCCGCGTTTACCGACGGCGCTAAGGCTTGTTTTGCAATAACGTCGTAGAGTCCTTCGGAAGAGGTCAAATAGGGACGCTCCAAACCATTGGCATCGACGAACGTTGCCATCTCAATGCTATTGGGCGAGAACTGACTGAATTGTGAATCAAATTGGAATGTATTTCCAACTTGTTTATAAATTCTGACCCTTGCTGCTGTTAGTGGTGGTGGCGACTCGAGTGTCGCAATCCAAGTTGTTCCATTAGCTACGGTACCTGCGACAACTTCGTCTTCAAACCTTTGAATGAGGTTATATCCTGATGGAGTGAGCGAATAGACTTCGCCCTTGCGCGATACCTTCAAATTATCATGATAAGACTGCTGAGCGCTCACATCAAAAGCGACAGGACCAAAATAGACGGCCGGTACATTGAATGTTTGGCTTCCTGTAATGTTATTGATGCCCGCCGCACTGAGCGTATAAGTCATTGTAAGTGTGGTGCTCGTTTTGGCTGTGACGGTTGCCGTCAATCGCATTGCGCCAGTAGGAATTCCTGAAAGGGGCGTATCGACAATGCTATCGGAAAAGAACATCCCCGTTTGAGTCGTCTTTTGTGTCAGCACGCGCAGTTCGACTAGTAGCCCACCTGTATTGCTTGAAAACAGTCCTAAGCCAGCGCCAGAGAGGGCGAATCCTCCAGTGATGGGATAGTTAAAGCCGAAGTCCACGCTGACTTGGTCATTGACTTCGTCGAGAACTTCTCCTTCGTTCCAAATTAGGCCACCGGTACCCGTTCCCACATTGAGATTGAGGCGTCCGCCGTTGAGTTGCGGATTGTTGTCCGCGTTACTGAAGATGTCTACGAAGTTGTAGGAGGAGAGCATATTCGTCGAGTAATCGTCCAGTACGGCAGTACCCGGATTGTGGAGTGCTAGCAGTGTATCGCCATTGACAAGAAGTGGGTCGTTGCTGAAGTCACGATAGTTCACATTGCTGGTCGAATCGGATGAACTCGCATCATAAATCAGATTGATAATTTCATCGAACTGTGGATTCAGCGTACCCTGTTTCGAACTTGATGAAATGAGTAAGTCGTCGGTAGCGTCTCCGTTGTAATTTAGCACAGCCAAGCGAAGACCTTGGGCGGCAATTTGAGCGTTACTGAAGGTGAATTCACGGCTGTTGAAGTTAGCGCCGTTCGCGCGCAGAGTGCTAACTACAAACGACTGATCCCAAATCTTGGGCCAGCCGGTGGGACCAACGTTTGTCGTACCAGAACTTTTTCCGCCGTAGATGATGCGAACTTGGGTACGTCCGGAGTCGTTGCGAACAAAGGCAAGATCGGCGATGCCGTCTCCGTTGAAGTCCCCTGAGTCTTCGGCGGGCCGCCCCAGTGCATCGTGTGAGATCGAGATATCTGCGCGTGTGACCACATTGATCAGATCGTCAACCGCGAACGGACCAAAGATAATATAGGAAACGTGATCGCCGCTGGTAATAAAGTCGTCCTGTCCATCATCGTTAAAATCGCCAATGCGAACCGGAGCAGTCAATGGACCTGATCCAGCTCCCGTTACGCCGTAGGCGTCGCGGACAACATTGTCGATCATTACAACCGTGTCGTCCGAATAGAGTTCTACACCGAGGCGATCCGAGGGGAGGCTCAAGTAGGGAGGTGCCATGTTGTAAACATAGGCTTCCGGCTCAAAATTGAAGTATTGGAAATTCGCTGGTTGGTTTGGTGTAAATGGATAAGCGGAGTTGGCTTCTACGGTGGCGGGTTGGTTGCCATAGATTGTGTCCACGCCACCACCACTATCGATGGAATCGTTTCCGATGCCGCCGATGATGTAATCGTTGCCTGGGCCACCAACGATGGTGTCGCTATAGGGCGTGCCGAACAAGTAGTCATCCCCTGCCCCGCCATTAAGGATAAAGGACTCGCGAGCCCCTTGTTCGAAGTCACCGCGGTCAATGCCCCATTCTTCGAAATTGGACGCGTCGGCCGTGTTATCGAGAATGTCATCGCCATTAACGACATCGATAATGGGCAAGAATTGGAAAGGTCCCCCTTCGGGCGAGTCGACGTGAATTACGTCATCGCCTGCGCGAAGATCAAATTGGATGTCCTCAATATCACGCGTCTGGAAGAACATGAACTCTTGTTCGTAAACTGTGGCTTCTCCCGAGTCTTGTGCGCCGTTTCCGTTGGAGTCCACATACTTAGTGCGGTATTCCTGTAGGCCGATGTCCCAAACAAGACTGGTAAATTCATACCGATGTAAACCCGTGTTGTATCGCAACGATGCATAGTCGGGGACTTCAAACCCACGGCGGTCGAAGTCGCCACCCAAGTAGAGAACACGATCGCGACCATCGCCACCGACGAGTTGATCACTGAAGGTGGGAAGATAGGTGCGTGTTGCTGGGTCGAAGTTAGTGTTTGGCTGGTTACCCAGCAATGGAAGGTTGTCGGGAATGATCTGGAACGTATCGTCCCCATCCCCACCGAAAAGCAAATCGCTCGCATTGCGATCGTAGCCGCCAATGAGAACGTCATTGCCATCGTTCCCGAAGATCCAATCTTCACCGGCACCGCCCCGCAGAATATCGTCTCCGCTGCCGCCAAGAATGACGTCGCGGCGATCGGAGTCGGAGCGCAGTGACATCGCTACCTTGGGAAGTTCTGCAAGAATCTCAGGTGTTGTGGTTCCCGATAGATTGATCCGCAAATCGTAGTTGGTTGGGACGAGATTAGGGCTTGAGACCTGCAATAGATATTGCTTGTCTGGATCGAGCCCAGAGAGTGAGAGACTGGAGTGATCGCCACTGGTGACAAAGGTGGCCGCGTTAATCTTATTGAGTGGATCGGTAACATCGTCACCTGCCTCGTAAATCGCTAGTCCCAATTCATCAATCGGTGAGCCGCTCGCCAATTCAATACGGCTGGGAATCATTTCAGCAATAGAGAAATCAATCGAGTAGCCATCCCCGAAGTCAACAGTATTGGGGCCCACAGCTACATAGACGATGTCGCCGGCGGATAACGCTCCCAGGTTTGCACTAAACGCTGGATCTGTCGACGAATTGAGCGTGTTTAGGACGGGTGCACTATCGTTGACGTGAACCAGCAATCTCAGTTGGCCGTTTGACGAATGAGTCAGTAAACCATCGTTGATTGCATACAGGCCGTCCGTGGGAATGGTGTAGGCATAAATTGCATATCGGTCCAGTGAGTTATTGTTCGATCCTGCTTGGGTTGATCCGGCACCAGGATGAGAATCTGTGGCGCTCACATAGAGATAGCGAGAAGGATCATTATTGGCATTAATGGCATCACCATCGGCCGTGTAGCGATCTCCCACAGGGAGGAGAGGTTGATAGTTGGCGGGATCACCAATCGCACCTGTTGTACCGTCACCCAATGGACCACCTGGGGTCCAGCCTGTGGGCGCGTTCCACAAATAGGACCAACCATTGGCTGGAGTTCCCATTGCAAAGTCTTCAGAGAAGGTTGCCACGGAACCCTGGTCGAGTTGGAAGTTGAACCAATCCGTATCTTCCGGATTGTCGATGGAGAGACCGTTGAACTCGATGCCATCTGAGGTGACCTCGGTACCATCAAAGGCTTTGAGCTGACCAGCGCTGGGTGCGATTAACTCGTAGGCCTGAGTTGGGATATCGTTGCGGCCGCGCAGACCTGTGGCGCTTACAGAATTCTCAGCGCGATCCACTAGAATGGAATTACCCGCCAGAATTTCGACAACGTCATCCCCTGCTCCGGCGTCGATCCAAACCGACTTTTGTACGGTAGGACCAACCGTGATTTGGTCATTGCCCCCTAATGCATCGATCAGAATCACCAAGAAGTCTCCCTCAGGAGGAAGCAACTGTTTTAGCAATTCCGATTCAAGATCCTGTTGTTGATCCGTTTCGGCAATGTCGTGCAACAATAGAGCGCGGTCATCGGGTTCTTTCGCGGCGAGCAATTGATCCAGTTTGAATTGCAGATCGACCGCGCTCCAGACTTTATCTCCTTCCGCATTGGTTGCACTGAAGTCGAGCCGAACTTGTGCCGCGAAGCTGAAATTACCATTGTTGTTGGTTAACCGGGTGATCAGATGGTGGTCTGTCAACAGTCCTGGTTCTGTTACAAAGTCGACATTGATTCGATCGGCGGCATTCGTTCCACCGACATACCAGACCTGATCTGATTCACGCGCATAATCTTTCCACTCGTCGCCAGCGACGCCACCATCAGCTGATTCAAAGGTCGAGCCATCGCTGCGAATGAGCGTATCGTTGCCGCCGTTTCCATAAAGGAAATCGAGTACCGTTCCCCCATAGAGAAGATCATTGTTTTCGCTGCCGAGCATCCGATTCAAGCCGGTCAATTCTTGCACAAACGCAAGTCTCCCCGGCCCCACGGGAATGGCGTCATCGATATCGAGGATGCCATTGTCATTCAAGTCGCCGTCATCGTGATAGAGTGTTCCATCACTATCCACGAACACTCCGAATTGTTGATCGTAGAGTTGTCCTGGAGCGAGTGGACCAATCAAGTTTGGTAGCGGATCGAAGCTCCATGCATAGAGGTCGTTGCTTCCCTGGCCGCCAACAAGATCATCGTTTCCTTGGCCAGCGAACAATCGGTCATGATCGACTGGTGTACCTCCGCCGCTATCACCCCAAAGTCGATCGTCGCCTTCAAATCCATAGAGAACATCACTGCCGATTCCACCATCCAGCCTGTCGCGGCCCGCTGACCCGATCAAGCGGTCATTGCCACTGTTGCCATCAAAGACGCCAACGAAGTCTTTGGAACGACGTCCCAGTTCAGTGAGATCCAATGTGCTGAGCCCTGGGACAGGTGTCAGAGCACCCGATAGAATCGCCGCTTCGGTATAGAAACCGATAAGATCGTTACCCGCTAATCCAGCAATACGGAATTGCTCGACCAGCAAATTGCCATGTGCGTCGAGCATTGAGACAGGAATCGCGCTGCCGTTGAAGCGAACCGACGCTTGACCGTTTTGTTGACCGATCAGAATCGTATCGTTTCCGCTTGTGCCATCAATTGAAAGGATGTCGATTGCGTTGTCATCTAGGACGTCACCGATGGACTGGTTACCGAAGTGTCCGTCGATGGTGTCAACACCCGGGTCCAAGTGACCATCGCGTCCCAAGGATGTAGGCAAAATAAACAAGTCGATACCCGCTCCGCCGTACTGTTTATCGCTGCCCTGTTGGCCCACAATATAGTCGGTTCCAGCGCCACCCCAGATTTCATCATTGCCACCGCCGCCGAATAACTGATCCTCGCCGCTGCCACCAAACATCAGGTCGTCAGCACCATTGACATCTGCTTCGGTTCCGATGTTCGCGACGAAGTGTGTTTGATAGCTGGCACCAACAAACTCATCGCCAGTAATAAAATCATTACCACCGTCCCCGACAAAGACTTCGCGGCGCGCATTTCCGTGCAAGAAATCGCTACCGGGACCACCAAACAACTGATCGCCTGCTAAGAGCGTTTGCGCGCCATATTCGCCAAGGTTGGTGATAAGTGGTGCGAAAGCGAAGAGGATATCTCGCCCTTCACCTCCGAGGAGTCGTTGGCCCGCTTGAACACCATTGGTTCCCGCATCTCCATAAATCGTATCGTCCCCTTCATCGCCGTAGAGTTGATCGATACCGAAGCCACCCCTCAGCAAATCTCCACCTTTGCCACCGCGTACTACGTCGTCGCCGTCACCACCTTCAACGACCAAATCGTTTCCTGCACCGGCATCAAGATAATCGGAGCCATTGCCACCCATTAATTGGTCGGTATCGAATCCGCCGAAGAGAACATCGTCGCCGTTATCGCCTCGAAGAATATCGCGACCATCGCCAGCCGTTCCATCGATTGATAGTCCATTGACGATCGTTGGCGTAATGAGAATCGCTGGTACATATCCTCCATTTGTGATGTTGGGCCGACCAAACGCGTTCGGGTTGGTGCTATAGAGACTTCCCAGCAGACTGAAATCGAGTGGCAACGTGAAATCGCTTGTTCCCAAGTCGTAGTTGCTACGAATCCCAATCGCCAGTCCACCGAACATCACATCGTGACCCGCGCCACCGGAAAGATCATCGTCTCCCATGAGGCCGATGATGAAGTCATTTCCGCCTTCGCCAAACACGATGTCGATACCATTGCCGCCGGTGACATCATCTGGTCCATCACCCGCATGGACCATGTTGTCGCCGTCACCAGTGAAGATAATATCGCGCCCCGTACCCGTAGTGATCTCATCATTGCCATCAAACGAATTGAGATTCAGCGTGTACGAATTGGCTAAACCCGCCGCGAACAATAGCGTCCCATCGTCGGACAGGATGAAGTTATTACCATCACCAGCCGAGATCGTATCGGAGCCACCACCACCGATAATCGCGTCGTGTCCGTTACCGCTGGTAATGGAGTCATTACCGCTGAGGGTTGATACATTGCTAACTGCAATGCTTGGTAATCCATTGATCCATTGCACTCGGCCTCGGTCGCCGATTAACACATTTCTGCCACCCAAGTCAACAATTGTATCATTGCCATTGCCGGCGATGACCACATCATTTCCCGTGCCGACATTGATAGTATCGCGTCCGCCTGTGGAGGATTGAGTGCTCTGCATGGAAACCACTTGGCCACCGGAGAGCGTGATCAAAATAGCATCACCAGCGACAAAGTTATTGCCATTACCCAGCGTGACAGTGTCGGATCCCAATCCTGGAACCGCGATATTGTTTCCGTCGCCTGCCGTGATCGTATCATCGAATTGAATCGAGTCGTTGGTTCGAATGGATGAGATTACAGTTCCTTGGGCGGTAATTTCCGCCAAATCGCCAATCAGAATGTTGTCGCCATTGTTGCCATGCAGCGAATCACGCCCTGCACCACCGATAAGGCGATTCGATGCACTATTACCAGTCAGCGAATCATTCGCGGAGCCACCCGTGATATCCTCAATTCCTGTTACCGTACCGACATGATTCACACCCGTGGCTAGGTTTACCGTGATCCCACTAGTCCATGAGGAGTAATCGAGGAAATCGCGGTCGCCACCACCGCCGTTGGTCGCACCGGTTAGGCTCGATAAGGGTGCCATCGCAAAACGATCATTCGCCGAACCGGTGGTGACACTTTCCACCGACGTAAAGTCGACAACGCGTTGGCTCAGAATTACGAAACCTCGGTTTTGACCGATCATATTGACCAGCATACTGGCAGATTGTGCGGAGAGATCGACATGGTCCGAGTCTATTGCGCCAGGGGTCGCAGTTCCAAGCAAATTGCCGGAGATACTGCTGCCTGCTTGCATCACAAACTGGTCATTGTTGTCGCCACCAGTGATGTTCTCAAAGCTCTCGAAACGGAAGTCGGCAGCGCCTCCTTGAGGACCTATTTCACCGGAGTCCATTCCGGTGAATTTCCAAAGTGAATTCTGATTGCGACCGATGATGCGGTCATTGGAATTGCTCCCTGCCAATGCGACTTCCATATTGCGGTAGCCACCAAGATTGTTCGCCGTTTGCAATTGACGATTCACCAAGATGGGAACATTCATGGAGCGATAATCGAGTGTGTCCGTGCCCCCATGGCCATCGACAATGCCGGAAATGGTATCCCCAGCGTCGATCGTAAAGTAATCGTTCTGCGATCCACCAGTAAGATTCTCAAATCCTTCAAGAATGAACTTACTGTTTACATTTCCCTTGCCTGCACCGGTGAGATTCCAGCGGTTATCCGCGCCGGTACCAACGATTTGAGCAACGGTTAGCGTGTCGGAAGCAGAACCACCAAGGACACGTTCAATTCCCTCGGTCCCGATTCGTCCGCCGGTCGAGTTTGTTCCACCATCCACACGATTGTTGCCACTGATTGCAGACACGTTGCCATAGGTGACGCCGATGGATGCCGTCACGGCAGAGAAGTCGAATATATCGTTGTTTCCGAAATCGGTGCCTCCATCGGTGACGATGTCTTGTCCCCAATTGTCTGCGAACACGTAACGGTCATTCCCCATGCCGCCGGAAATTGTGTCGTTACCCAGGCCACCCGTGATCACATCGTTGCCGCTACCGCCGATCAGAATATCGTTGCCATCACCACCAATCAGCTTGGTTGGTACTGTAACACTTGGGTCGATCGTGATCTTGTCATTGCCACTTCCACCGGAGAAGTAGATTTGCGTGACCCCTTTATAGGTTCGTGTTGTCGTATCGGGATCGTTGTCGCGATTGATGTAGTGGAATGTGATTTGGGTAAGGACTTCGTTGTGTTCATCCAGCAATTGCTTGACTTCGAATTGTTCGTTGGCATCGGTCCCATAGAGGCCTTGTCTGCCGGAGGCATTTTCACCTGCGAATAGGACGAGCGTTCCATCCTCAAACTTTGCATCGCCCGCTTTCAATTCGGCCAGTCCTGGCGCGGTACAGGAGTGACTGAATTTGAAGAGTTCAACGTCGACGATATTGAAGGAATCGCCACCGAAGAAAAGGACATCGTAGTAAGCACGAACAAATGCGTTGATGGAACCATGTGCGTCGAAGACGCAAATGCCTGGGAAGTCTGCTCCGGTCGATGGAGTGGGGCGTAATTGGAAAAGATCGGCCAGTTCATCTAGATAGATTTTCCCGTCGCCATCGAGATCATTCCAATTGAAATTCAGATTCGCACGGACCCCACCCTCGATACCAGCAGACGCAAACCCAATGTCGACTACCGCGCCAACAGTAGCTTCTAGGGATATGCCAAATTCATCGATGTCGGCACCACTGGTAACATTTGCCAAGTCGCCGAAATAGAAGCCATCGATAAAGTCGCCTGTTTTGGCGATACCGCGTGTGTCAAAGCCGATGGAAAAATCGAGGAATGCATCGAGTCTTGCACCGAAGGTGGCGTAGAGCGGTACTGGAGGGAAAGGAATCTGTCCAAA
Organism: Pirellulaceae bacterium; assembly: GCA_041749395.1. Taxonomy (GTDB): domain Bacteria; phylum Planctomycetota; class Planctomycetia; order Pirellulales; family Pirellulaceae; genus Laterigemmans. Next base: position 30,565 of record JBGTBJ010000117.1, on the reverse strand, counting down.
CTTCATCCGGAATGGGACGCTGAGATCAAGGCGGGGAATATCCCACTGAATAATATCAGCTTTTTCGCCGGTAAAGAGCTTGAAGATATTGGAAGGATCGGAAAGAAGTGGAATCTTGATACCGAAGCCACCATCACCGTTGCTGTCGGGCGAGCCACCGAGTTTGGAAAGCAGTGAGCGCGATTTCTGTGAACCAGCTTTACCTGAGTTGCCTGTTTGATTAAGCACGCTGGTTGAAACACCACCCCCGGCGCCCGGGACGATCGGTGTATCCATCAGGCTATTGTCAACCTTCACCGCAGCATTCTTATCAGTCAGATCTTTAGAGCCACCTTGGGTGGTAGTGTAGGTTGCCGTGACGGGGCCCGTCGGATTTGCGTTGAAGACAATCTTCGTTTTCGATACGCCATTGTCTTTGTATTTGACTACATCGTATTGACTCTTGGGAACGACCACACCTGACACCTTTACTGTGACAGGTGTACCGGTGCGTGGATTATTGGGAAGGAGTTTTTCTTTAGCAGTTGAGCCCGCTTGAGTTGGTCCGTCGGTAATCAGAACTGGTTTACCCGTCACATAGAATGTTCCGAAATTGATTTTGATTTCATCGCCATCGCGAGCCGCAGCATTGATGGTATCGGACAGCTCGAAGATATTTTGAATGAGTCCTACAATTTGTTGAGCGCGTTGGGCTTGTTTAATCGTATCTGCACTCTTGCTGGCACCGAGTAAGCCTAGAGTGAGAAATGTGATTTTCGGACCAGACAGCAATTCAGAGAGATCGTTAAGACCAGGAACCGGTGAGGCGAGGAAATCGACTAAGGGACGAACCGGGCCTACGTATTTGTCAAAGAATTCAAAAACAGGGGCAATCACACTCGTGACAAAGCTGCCTACATCGAGTGTGACGTCATGAATCACGATGTCGGGAAGACCGCCACCAACGAGCCCGTCGCGCACGGTTAGGCCAATGGCCCAGTCGAGCGTAAGGTCGGCGGTGATTGCGGGAAGACCTGCGAAGTCGGTATCAGCGGAAAGGTGAATGTCTGCATAAGCTTCGGTGCTGATTCCAGCATTGAAGATTTGTTTGATCGGCGTACTGGTCAGCTCAGAGAATGTAAGCCGATTGTTGGCGTCACCATCCGGATTATTGATGTCAATAAAGATCTCGCCTTTGAGCCCTGTGCCTTTGGAGAGCCGACCGTCGCCATTGGCATCGATTTCAACGACATTGTTGCCGATTACTCCATTGCGGTCGTAGTCGATACCATCGGCGAGCTCATTGAGGAGCGGACCAGCCACACCGTTGTTGAGGACTCCATCGCGGTTAAAGTCTTCGATGGGATTGCTCTGAGCAATCAAGTTCATGAAGAACAATTCGCCTTTTAGCGAAGTGCCTGGCTTGAGATTAACATCGGCGTTTAATCGAATCTCAGGTGTTCCGCTGGCTGGCAAGCCATTCTCGTAGACGACATTGTCATTGAGCTGGAAATAGAAGCCTTTTTGTAGATTGATGCCAAAGCCAAAATCAAATCCGTAGTCCCAGGAGACTTCCAGGCCACCTTCGGTTTCCAAGGCAAACACAAATGCGTCGACTCCTAGGTCAAAATCGACATCGATTGTGTCACGCCCGGCAATGCTAAGGTTGATAAAGAATTGTAGATCGGCTGCTGGAGTCGTTAATGGGTTCGAGACAAAGACTTCAATGTCACGGAAGTCGGCCCGTTCCATTGCATCTGAGACTTCGGGATCATTATGAAACAGTGGATTGAGTTTGAGAATATTGACCCCATTGGGGCCGAGAGAATCATAGAGAGTTTGCTGTACGCTGCTGGTCAACGCAGTAATGGAGCCTGTGGCCGAGTTGATCACCGACTCGAGATCATCAATCGCGCCATTGAGTTTACCGATAAAGCTACTACCAAGATCGACCCCTTCGCCGATCAAGGGGAGTTTTTCCAGTAGGTCGCTTTCCAAGCCTGACTGGACCATGTTCAAGACTTGACGCGTTCCCGCAATGATCTGTCCAAGGCTGATTTGGCTAATGTCCGTGAGATTGGAAAGGTAGTTCGTAATCCCATCGAAGCTCAGCTGTGGTGATCCCACATGATCGAGGCTGAGGGCGACCGTGATTGCGTTGTCGATCGTCAGGCCGGCGATATTGGCATCCAGTGCTGCGGTTGCCATGCCACCGGAGTTGAAGGAAAGTTTGCTGCTGATGGGCGTTGATGTCGACAGAAGCTGTGAGAACGGAATGCCTCCGATCGTGTTTCCATCGCTTGGCACAAGCCCCGACGCCACTCCGACTTCAATACCTGCTTGGCCTGGAGCGGCCGCATTGACGAATTCAACGGTAACGTTGGCTGGTGTGGGGTTTTTGAACTGAATGGTTGGTGGGTTGTTCGTCGTATTGACTATGTAATCAACGCCCGCAGCGGAAAGAGAATTACCTCGCTTTAGGACGGTATCTCCAGCGCTGACCACCATCAGATTATCGAGCGGTGATTGTGGCAGTGTAAATGAAGCTTGGTTTTGCGGCACATTGGCTGTGACCACGTCTGACAGACGCAGACGTCCGTTCAGTCCTCCTGAGATACCGCCGATACCTGCCGATGCATTGATCAACGAATTGATCGAGGCGTCGAGTGACAGTGCCGTGGTATTCATCAAATAGGGAGTAAATGTTCCAAAGCGGAATCCGAAGTCGAGCTGCAGATCACCACCGACGGTGAAATCGATTTGAGCTCCCGTGTCGATGGTAACCGGACCTAAATCGGGAAGATTGAGGTCGACATCAAAAGATTGTGTGAGCGATTTCTGGATACCGAGTCGTACAACAGCGGCAGCTTGGAATCCGCTGGCGACGGAATCCGCATCGACAAAATCCAGGACCAAGTCAAAGGCATCGTCGGCCAGTCCTAATTCCTGTTTGATCAGGTCTCCCAAAATCTTACCCAAGTTGTCTTGAGTAGGAATCAACGCGCGTAGGCCGTTTACTTTTTCCAGCAGACGATCTTTGCCACCAACTGCATCTGGGAGATTGCTCAGTTTGTTTTTCAGGCTAGTCAGTGTTGACGTTAATTTGCTGGAAGAGACAAAGCTAACTAGCTGCACTTCCGATGTTGTATTCGCCACGCCTTCTGTTTCGGTACGCACTTGAACGGTCAGTCCCGTGGCGCTGGACCCGAGTAGTGGATCGACATCACCTTGGCTCGGTTCAAAAGTAATCGTATACGGCCCGCCGCGATCACCCGTAACACTCTTCACCACCCCGGCGCCGAGAGCCGCTTCGAGAGCGTCCCTCACTTCTGACGGAGCCGCGTCTCGTGAAATCTCAGTAGTCGTTTGGCTTGCAGAGTTTGCGTTGTCGGGTGCAAGTGTGAAGAGATGATCGGGCGAAATAGCCGCTTTGATTTTGGCTACTCCATCGCTGATGCTGCCGTTTTGAGATGGAGTTCCCGAGAGTCGATCGAGCAGGTCTTCTAGTTCGGCAACTTGGCCGGCTAAGGTTGTTTCGTTGGGACCTTCGAGCAGCTTTTGTGCTGACGCAGCGAGTCCATCGAGGAAATCGAGGACCTCGTTCGGGGTTTTGTTAACTACGGGAATGGGTGTGTTCAGTCCAGCGATATCCTCTTGTTGCAGCAGATCAACGACTCTCCGCACGACGCCGACGAGATCGGCAACGGAGAAATTTTTAAAGCCACTGAGCGCCGCTTGGAAGTTTGTGACTTCAAAGTCAAGATTGGGCTGCAGTGATCCGGGTTGATTTTCCAGGGTGAGATTGATCGACAAGGGGTTTGCGCCACCTTGTTGAAACTCTCCAGGTAGGAAAGCGAGCAGCGACCCATCGATGGGGAGCGTGGCATTGCCGCCATAGGAAAATGTAGGCTGAAGGATTTCTCCTAAACCGGCAATCGAGAAATCTTTTAACCGCAGTCGACCATCGAGCGATTCGTCCGCAGATGTATCCGGATCGTCGACGTCTGCCAGCTGCACACCGGCGTTGATGTTAAAGCCTAATGTGCCGTCAACGATGCCGAGGTCCAAGAGGCCAAAGGAGGCAACCAAATCGATTTGATCTGCTGAGACGGTCACATCGGCAAAAATTCGGCTGTTTGCCGTGTCGACGAAAAATTGGTCGAGCGTGCTGCCACCGAAGAGCGATTCACCAAGTCGCGTGTCACCATCATTGGTTTCATCAATGTTCGGCGTGTTGGGGTCATCATCGCTGGGAACAACCTCACCGAGAATTTGGAGAATTGAGCCGATGGGGCTAAAACCATTGTCATCCCCTGCTGCAAGAATACGGAATGTCGTAGAGCCAGATTGGGTTGTATGGTCGATCAAGCGAATGCGATCATCGACAAAATCTACAGATACGACAGCGGAGCCACCCACGGCAGTTTCAATTGCTGTTTTCACGTCATCAAGTGTGTCCGCGAAATCCAAGACAACGTCAAACTGCGTACCATCACGTAGCGCGATGACCAGGTCTGGTTCGTTGCTCTGTTGTCCCGTCACTAGCCCGAGAAAAGAGCTGGTGGCGGCGCGGACTTCGAGACCGTTGATCGTTCGATTATTGGCCGTAACGCGCAGTTTACCATCCGCCACTTGTACTTCGACGGGCGCTATTCCGTCGACAACTTGTAAAGGTAGATTGGCTGTTTGGAAAAAACTGATCAACGCCGTATTGAGATCACTAGCCAATTCGCTGAGAGAAGTATTGTTTCCGACTTCGGCTGACGGAACGGTAATTGTGACGGGAGTGACGAGTCCGCCGTATTGATGAACGTCCAGCGAGAGGGTCAGTGCGGTCAGGGGAGAGTTTGCCCCGCTGGAGGCAACTGAATTTCCTGTTAATCCCACTTTGACACTCGTGCCACGTCCCGCATCAAGATCGCTCAATAGCGTCGCACCATCGACTGAAGCGCCAGCGCCGATAGGATTCAGCTCAAAACCCACTCCCAATTCTATGCCGGCCGATGCGGAGAATAGTCCTGACGCACCCCCGGCAACGGCCAGTTCAGCGAAGCCCACATCAAGCCCAGCACCGAAGTCGAGATCGGTGCCAACTTCAAAGGTTTGTCCCAAGGCCAGCTTAAAGGTCACAACGGGAGATGCGCCCCCGATATAGTTCAACGCGGCCGAGAATGGTTGGCCAGCAAATTGCTGTTGAATCAGACCGTTGAGTGTGTGTACGAGATCTTGAATGGTCCCTGCACGAAAACGGGGTGCAACCAATTGGATCGCGGCGAGACCCAGTTCCGAGGTCGCCTTGTTATCGTCGTTTGGCTGATTGGCAGAGAAGCCGAGTATTGCTGCATCACGAACTTCTAACGCCTCAATAGCGCTATCAATTGCCACAATGCGAATGGTATCGCCAACCAGTCTCGCCTGTACTTTTTGGTTTAGTTTCGAAGAGCCAGCAAAAGTTGTGTCGGCAAACACCCGATTCAGTAAAGCGACCATATCGCTTGGTTGGAGTGAATCCTGTGCCGCTTCCGCCGTGACAAGAACGGGAATTACGTCACCATCGAGCACTAGTGACCAAGATAAATCGCTGCTGAGTTGGCTAGGCGCGTCATGAGGTGCCGTCACTTGAACAGTGCTGACATCGAGGGAAATGCCAACTGTTGGTGACGTGGTACGAATGACAAGACGGTTGGCAAGATCTTGGTCGAAGAGAGCTACGCTGCGATCTCCATTGGTCGCTGGTGCAGGTTGAGAGCCTGGAAAGCGAACGAACATTGAATGCAGGGTTAGCTCGTCGATTGAGGCCGGCAAGTAATCACCGTTGACATCGAGATAGTCGACCATATCCCCGACCTGGAGACCCAAGTTGAAGAGATTGAATGAATTATCAAAATCGAACTGGTAACGTTCGTAGCCAGCGGGCAATGGGGCAATTGCCGCTCCCAAAGGATTGGCGGTTACCTGGGCCACTCCTAGAAGTTGATCTGATCCGGTTGGCGATTGACGTTCGGCAATGAGTTGATCGCCCGCACCTGCCGCAAGGATTGCTGCATTGATGTCATCATAGAGATCATCGATGCCTAAATTGTCTGCCGTAGATGCGGCCATGATCGTAATGAAAATGGCATCTCCGCCGGCGATACGAACCGTGAATGACGCGTCTGCAGATAGTCGTCCGTCGGTGATCTGGATATCGCTGTCACTGATTAATTTCGGATTGAAATAGAGTTGCTTCGCAAAATCTTGAGTCACATCGACAAACTGTACGACTTCGCTGATTGCCGTATCGATGAAGGGGAGACCAGCGGGGATATCGAGAGAATCGGCAATGGTTTGGACCGATGATCCGAGTTGGATAAACATCGTCACCAAATCATCGGGAGTGAGTGACTTGAAATCGTCGATTTGGCTGTCGACGTCGACTTTAATTTTTGAGAAGAGCGTACTCAGATCACCGAGGTTTGCAAAGGTCGTTGGGCCTCGCAAGCTACCATCGGTTGTGGTGTAGATTTCGACTGAGCCCGGAATCACAGAGCCGGCGAATTCGGGAGTGATTTTGACACCCTCAATCTCAAACGACCCAGATAAATCTGGGGCGAAGGCATCGCCGATAGTGGTGGCTCCCAGCAATTCAGCGATTGTGGCTTTGCCATCGGCGGCTGGGCCGGTACCTGGATCAGTAACGAGCAGGTTGAACTGAGTGCTGAAGGATATTCCATCATTGTTGGAGATGGTCGAGTCTTCGGCTAAAACCGCGCTGAGTAGCCCCAAAGAGGCTCGCGCGTTGGGGTCATCGAGATTGGCACTGAGGCTGATCGAGACGACTGGCAGGCTATCGTCTGTCAAGGCAACACGGTCTGCCAGCGCCAGTCCGCTATTGGAATCGAGATTGATGGACAGGGGGAGTCGAATTTCGGGAGCCGCACTGATCGCGAACTTGCCGGACGCATTGAAGGCTAGTCCTGGGATTTCATCGCCAAAGTCGAGCTTTGATTCAAATGTCACTGGTTCCGGAGTGAATGATGGCGTAAGAGTGAGAACCTTGGTCTGCACGTTGTAGCCGATGTTGCCAAAGTTAATGCCCAGGGGACCTGCCAAGTCGTTGAGCAGTTCGCCCAGCTTCGGCGCAGCGCGACCTGGCAAATTGTAGTTGGCGAGTCCATTGCGGAGTTGCTCGCCGATGGAACCGCCGATCTGGAACGATAGTTTTGGAGCGGCCACATTGGGCTCGTCGTTTCGATTTTCGTCATACCGTAGGTTGACGACAAATCCTTCCACCGAGTCGACAATTGCATCGAGCAGGTCGCCTGCGGTGGAGAGAAACTTCATAGAGTTTCCAGCCCGAATTCCAAGGTTAGCGAGGCTTTTCCCGGCAGTATCCAGAGTTGCGGAGAATTTTTTGAAGCCTCCATCGACGACTGTTGAAGTCATCGCCGTGATCGCCGTTGAATTAAAGACGCGAGCTTGGGGCGATCCTCCCAACAAGTCGGCAACCGACTTATTGATTAAGGGAATCGCCGCTGCGAAATCCGGACCTGCCATGGCGTCATTGAGCCAATCAGCGAGCGCCAGCAGCCCATCGACGATGTGCTGGGCCGAGAGGTCCATGACCAACGGTTCTACGTCAAGAGTCAACGTAGGCGCATTGGCGTCAAACCATTGGCTATCCACAGCTTGAAAGCTAGGAAGATTTGCGCCGCTAACGAGTGGTGTGCCGTAGAGGGAGGCGGAAAAATCAAAGTCTAAATTCACGCTACCAGTTGCGTTAACGCTCCAGCGATCCAGCAGGGACTGTGCGCCTGGAGCGAATGCCACGGAGGCTCCTGCCCCAATTTGGAGATTTTGCGCAGTGACCATTCCGTCTACTGGACCGATTTGAAAATCGAGTGCGGCACCGGTCGCAGAAAGATTGGTAGTAAAGTCAAAGCGAGTGAAATCGAGAAACGGGCTGCTTCCCCCGGGGGTTGATAAATCAAGTCCGAAATCGAGCTCGATATCCAAGGCGCCCGTGACTGCCAAGCTATTACCACTGTCGAATTCAATCCCCAGATCGTTCCAAGAGTCTCCCAGAGACTGGAAATCGGGAGGCAGCTGCAGAGTCGAATCGGCGGCTAGCGTAAAATCAAATCGCAACACATTGGTGTTGGGATCGACATCGGCGCTGACAACCAACGGAGGATTTGCGCCGCGTCCCACAAACGCACTATTACTTCCCAGTTGCAATTGGGATTGAATTGCGTCGCGCAGACCAAACGCTGTCGGCTCTTGGCCAGCGTTATTGAGATCAAACAGTGGGCTGGCGGGGTTGTAAGCGGCAAAGTAATCCGTCACGACCTGTTCAAAACGGATTAAGTCTCCCAAGTCACGTTGGAACAGACCGTCGGATGAATCCAGTAAATCATTAAGGCTTCGTCCCGTCCCAGGAATTTTGCGTTGCAGTGCATCGTAAGTAGAAATCTGATCAGCGGCTGCATCCAGATTTCGTACGAGGTGAATGATCTGATCTTGCAGCGGCTCATTGAGCGTGACATCGGTTGCCAGCATCTGACGCGCTTCGAGTTGTTCAATCAATCGTCGCCGTCTATCTGCGCGATGAATGGACTGAAAACGTGCGCGGTGTAGCGGGGAAGATACTCGGGTCATCGCAAGCGTTCTTCGAGATTAGAGTGGGTTCCGTTGAGCGGGAGCCGGTAAACGGATGGGATTGAAGGGATACGCCGTTCAGTAATTGAGCGGCGAATGAGGGGTGGGAATCCGTTCGCTAGAGACATATACCCTTAACCTGCTAGAGGTATGCGGCTGTCGCAATTTCGTTTGGCAAACTTGAAGGGAAATTTGATTTTTTCACGAAAAGCGGTAAATATCGCTCGTTTTGATGACAGCGGAGAAGATGATCACGTTACCTTTGGATCAAAGGATGACTTTTTCCCCCGCTGGTCATTCGGATTCGCACACCTGCCCTATGTGAGGTCACCCCCTCCGTGCGGGGGATGTGATGGAGTGCTATGAGTGATTCTGAGTTGCAAATCATCGCGTTGACGAATGCCGTTTCCTGCGGTGACCAGGCCGCGTTGGGGCAGTTATTTGATGAGTATCGCGGGAAGCTGCGGAAGATGATTTCATTCCGGATGGCGCCGCAGTTACAAGGCAGGATTGATCCATCGGACGTGCTTCAGGAGGCATTTCTGGACTTAGCCAAACGCATGCCCGAGTTCAAACATAAGGGAGACTTACCAATACTTGTTTGGTTTCGTATGGTGACGACTGAGCGCTTGTTAGCGATTCATCGGACACACATTTGCGCGCAGAAACGAGATGCCCGCCGCGATGTATCGTTGCATCAATACTCTGACGATAGCGACACCCATCTTCGCCTAGCCGACGCGTTAATCGACCAGTTATCCTCGATCGATCAGCGGGCCATTCGCGCGGAGGAACGCGACACGCTTCATCGAATGATTTCTGAAATGGATCCAGTGGACCGCGAAGTGATTGTGATGCGAATTTTTGAAGAGTTGACCAATGGTGAAACGGCAGCGATCCTGGAAATAACCAAACAAGCGGCCAGCCGTCGGTTCATCGGTGCCGTACAACGCCTGCGCAATCAAATTCAGTCCTTTTCTGGGTTCACGAGTCTTGAGTGACGATTCGCAACTCCATCGCATCGACGACATCGCCGAACAATATCTAAAACAGATTCGCAACGGTGAGTCTGTTAGCATCGAAGAAATTGTCAGTGTCAATAACGACATTGCCGAACCGCTTCGCGAAGTATTAGAGACGTTGCATTTTGTCAATCAGCGGAAGGAGCGAGAGCATAAAAACAGGCTGCCCGATTTGGCGGATTTTGAGATTATCCGGCAAATTGGTGCGGGAGGGATGGGGATTGTCTACAAAGCAAAGCAACGTTCCTTGGGGCGGTTCGTTGCGCTGAAGATAGTTCCGCAGTTGATGTTGGGCAACGAGTTGGCAATACGTCGTTTTGAACTTGAGGCGCGAACGGCAGCACAGCTTCAGCATCCAAACATCGTGCCCGTCTTCGATGTGGGAAATGCAAATGGCGTCTATTACTACAGCATGCAATTGATTAGCGGCTGCGGCTTAGATCGCATAATTGCGAGCATGCATCGTCAGCGTCAGGATGCGGATAGTACGCAGCAATCGCGGAGCACATCTACCGTGCTCGTGCTTCCCAATGATGTTTCCGAGGGGAATTCATCGGAATTTGAGGTAGACGAGTTTGCTCGCGGTTCACAACGATTGACCGCGACCGAAGAAGTCAGCAAAACGCGCCAGCCCAACTACTACTTGCAAATAGCTGAGATTGGCAGGGACGTTGCTAACGCTCTGGCTCACTCGCACAACCGAGGAGTTATTCATCGCGATATCAAGCCGTCCAATTTGTTAATTGATCATGTAGGACACGTTTGGGTTACCGACTTTGGTTTAGCAAAAACTGAAGATAGTGATTTGACTCGCACAGGAGATGTGGTCGGCACCCTTCGTTTTATGGCGCCGGAGCGGATTAATGGATTGTGTGATCGCCGCAGTGATATCTATTCATTGGGGATGACGCTCTACGAGTTACTCGCTTTGCAACCGGCATTTAGTGGTGGTAGCCAGTTATCGATTGTCAAACGTATCAGGGACGAAGAACCGAAGACGTTGCGATCGATTGATGCGGGAGTTCCACGCGATCTACAAACAATCGTTGAGAAAGCAATACATAAAGAGCCATCGCTGCGCTATCAGTCGGCTGACCAGATGGCAGACGATTTAGAGTTGTTCTTAAAGGGCTTGCCTATTAAAGCGCGTCGAGTTGGAACGACGGAAAGAGTTTGGAGATGGGGTCTGCGAAATAGAGCGGTTGCCAGTTCGCTGATATTGATTGTCCTGCTGGTCCTGTTGGGACTGGTCGGGTCGTCTGTTGCAGCCATCCGTTTCCGGTCGATGGCTATTAAGCAAACTCAATTGAAGAACAAAGCTGAAAGGGCAGAGCAGCAGCAGCGACAGTCGGCCGACTTGGCAAAGAAGATGTCTAAAGAAAATCGTCGCCATCTCTACAATGCAGAAATGAAGCTCGCTGTTGAAGCATCAACGCAGCCAACTGGTCTAGCGAATTTGCGAGAGTTGTTGCACCACTGGATCCCTGACAATCAGGACTCGATGGGCGAACTTGAAGAGGACCTGCGTGGATTCGAGTGGTATTGGCTGCAGGCAATCGCGGAGCGACCTGTGACCAAGATTATTGACAGCGACGATAGTTCGAAAATTGGTTTGCATCCCGTGTTGCCTCGTCTGTATGTCGGCTACGGACACGTTGTTCAGATCATTGACTGGATGGAGGGTAAAGAGGTTATCTCGATCCAATTCGGATCGGATATCTCAGCTGTCGCCTATTCGAATCGTGGTGATCGCATTGCCGTGGTGGGTCAGGATGGGCGAGTCAATATTTATGATGCGGAGAACGGTATTCAATTAGGCGGATGTGTGCGGACGGGTGCTTTCGGTATTGCTTGGGTCCAAAATGATGCGAAGCTCGTTCTGCTTCTGGAGGGTGGAAGTGCGCAGGGCACTGGTCAGGCTCTGCCTGATTGCATTGATCTGGTGGATGTCGTTAGCGGGCAGTCCGAGCGAACTCTAGTTGCCGGAGTTGATTTCTCCAAAACGGAACTGCAACCAGTTCTTGCCGCTAATGGTGATAGTACGCGGGTAGTCATCGCCGGGCAGCGGAACAGTCAAGTGTGCTTAATGATCTTTGATACCGTGAATCAGTGGATGGATGGAGAACGAATCTGGGAGGGGCATCCCCTCAGCGCCGTTCGTTGGCATCCCAACGATGACCGAATCGCAGCAGCGAGTTTCGATCGCAGATTGTTGCTATTCGATGCTGCTGATGAGAGCTTTGTTTTAGAAAAGGTTTTGCAATTGCAAGTCAAATCGATCGATTGGGTTTGGCAAGACGATTCTTTGTTATTGGGTGCGCAGTATGGTTCGTTGCAGCAAGTGAGTGCTAAGGACTTAGAACCAACCGAGCATTTTTTCTGCCACGAATACGACGTTTGTTGGGCACGCGTTCACTCGGAAAACGGCACGCGTCTATCGTATTCTTCGGACACAGGAATTGTCGTTTGGAAATCCGCGGCGAAACCCATTCAACAGAGCCAGAATGTAATTTCACAGGACATAGAGACAGCAGGAAAGATCGCTTGGAGTCCCGATGGTCATTGGTTGGCCTTGTGTAACGGTGTTCCCATTTCTGTGCGAGATGGCGGAACGGGAGAACTGAAATTGCGAACTCCCGACAACTATTCCATTCTCGGCGATCTCCATGGTTGGTCAAACGACGCCACGTTGGTCACCTCGTATCGCGATTCTATTTCTGTTTGGGACGGCAAGAGTTTGGAACTGGTTGACCGCTTTAAGCACGATGAGTCGGCGACGCCTAACATCCCTTTTCATCGAACTCAAATTAGTCCCGATGGAAAACACTTATTACTGCAGGCGTATCGTTATAGGGAACACTGGGGATTGTACCTGCTGGACATGGAGACCCAGCAAACTACCCCATTGGTAGAAAGACAAAGTGGATATTTATACGCTGGTCCCGTGTGGAGTCCAAACGGTGACTTCATCGCCGTTGGCGCGGCGCAAAAAATAATTTTAATCGATGCGAAGAGTGGTGAAATAGTGCGAGAAGCACCCTGGGAAAGCCAAATAAGCGTGATCGCTTGGAGTGACGACGGACTACGTTTGGCAGTTGCCGATGATTCTCGCAAAATTCGAATCGTTGCTGCCGATGATCTGAAGCACCAAGGATTACTCGTCGCACATACGGCCACTGTTCGCTGTCTGGATTGGTCGCCAGATGGTCGACGCTTAGCCTCCGGTAGCGATGATCAAAATGTGATTCTCTGGGACACCGAGCAACATCGTGCGGTCATTTCCATCCATGGAAATGCTCCTGTAGGGGCTATAAAATGGAGCCCTAACGGACGCCAATTGGCCTCCTTTGATCGTGCAGGACGAGCTGTAATATTCGACGCTGCGCAAGTCCAATAGTTCGCCAGTCTACTAAACTTTGGCGACGTGGAATTCAATGCCCTGAGTGGATACGGAGGGATCACCCGTTTCCCAGGTTATAGCCACGCTATATGCGGTCGATTCTTGATCGGAAACCTGAGCTTCCACTATGGGCAAACTCAAATTGATATCGGGCTTACCTATCTTCTTCTTCGTGTTGCCGCCAATCATGTTGGCCAACTCACCCATGAAGTCTTGGACGTCTTCATTGATGTTAAGAGGACGATCTCCCAACACAACCGAAGCAGCGTCGAGTATCAAATCACGACTAGCACTCAGCTTAATGGTCGCAGTGGCTCCACCACTCAATCGAATCATACTGAGCACCTCATGCCCAGGAGGAACATCGTTCGATGTCGTGCGATGCCCCTCTGTTAGCTCTAGGGCGCACATGGTCGAGAAGACTTTTCTAGTGCTCTCCGAAATGTAACCCGTTAACAAATCGTGCTCTTCTTCCCCTGCTCCGGCGTGTTGTGTTGCAACGCTTTGCTTGAGAATCTCTTCAAGTATTTGATCGGCAGTAGTCATTCGAAACACTTCCTCGGGCGGAATTTAACTTCATTTGGAGCAATTGAAACTCAAGCACTTACCAATCCTTGCATCGCACTCCCCGCTCCTGGTTGGTACGAGCGCAGGGGACATCGTCCTTGATCAAACGTAGAATCTGTTTGGCGATCGACTGGATTTACTGAAGCCCAGGCGTCGGAATTCCTTACCTAAATATGGGGACAAGTAAGGATTTGTCGACTTTTCAAGTTTTGCGGGCAGCTAAAGGGTCCCCAGGTGGGCTGGGGAGGCTTAAGTTCCTGCTGTCTACTTGTCGAATAGCATGTTTAGACAATAGTTGTCTTGACGATCGTTTTGCGGTAAAGTCGGTCAGAGTTCGGACGAATCAACCTTCCGTTCCCAAAAGGGGAAGCGAACATGTCAGTTTTGGAAAACCAGGCGACTGATGTTATTGTCATTGGGGGTGGGCCTGCCGGTGCTACCGCAGCGACGCTCATAGCCCAGCGCGGGTATCAAGTTGAATTATTCGAACGCGAACACTTTCCCCGTTTTCATATTGGCGAATCGCTGATCCCCGAGACGTACTGGACGCTGAAGCGGCTCGGTATGTTGGAGAAGATGAAGCAGAGCTGTTTTACAAAAAAATACAGCGTGCAATTTGTGAATGATAACGGCAAAGTTTCCGCCCCTTTTTACTTTCACGAAAACCGTCAGCACGAAAGCTCTCAGACTTGGCAGGTGCGTCGGAGCGAATTTGATCAGATGATGGTTGGCAATGCTCGGGAGCATGGAGTGCGAGTAACCGAGGGCGCTCGGGTGATGGACGTTACCCTGGACGACGCGGGGCGAGCGACAGGAATTCAGGTGGCCGTTGATGGGCAACCGGCCGAGCACCGCGCGGCGAAGGTGGTGGTCGATGCGACGGGCCAAAGCACCTTAATGATCAACAAGCTCAAAATGAGAGTCAAGGATGCTGCATTGAATAAGGGATCGCTGTGGACCTACTACAAGGGCGCCCGGCGTGAAGAGGGAATTGATGGGGGGGCCACGCTTGTTTCGCAAACCGAGGGGAAGAAAGGTTGGTTCTGGTTCATTCCTTTGCACGACGACATCGTCAGTGTAGGAGTTGTTGCCGACTTCGATTATCTGTTTAAGGGTAGAGGGGACCATGAGCAGGTCTTTGCCGAAGAACTAGATCGTTGTCCCAGCGTTAAGGAGCGGATCTCGGTCGGTACCCAGGTAGATCGCCTGCATGCTACGAAGGATTTCACCTACCGGTCAAGCACTTTATCGGGACCGGGCTGGGTTCTGATTGGCGACGCGTTTGGATTCTTAGATCCGCTCTATTCGTCCGGTGTGTTGTTGGCACTGAAGTCGGGTGAATTAGCAGCCGATGCGATCTGTGACGGTTTAGACAAGGGAGATACTTCGGCCGAGCAGCTTGGTTGCTGGGGCCCCGAATTCACCGAGGGCATGACTCGCATGCGCCGACTGGTATGCGAGTACTACGACGGTTTTAACTTTGGCCAGTTTGTGCGTCGTTTTCCAGAGCACAGAGGGGACATCACCGATTTGTTGATTGGAGATTTGTTTCAGCCAAAGTTAGACAAGGTCTTTGAATCGATTGATTCGCTGAAAGCGGAAAACTCGATGGCATAACCGAGCGAAAAAAATAGTCGCCTTTCGCTCCGCGAAAGTAGCGTTGGTACGCGCTTCTTTTTCAGAACTTTCGCGGAGCGAAAGGCGATTATAATTGCCTTCGATTAATTAATTCACTGCCTGTCTGCGAAAGGTGACATTCGGACGCTACTTTCGCGGAGCGAAAGGCGACTATGGGGTACTGGGAACCGGCAGTAGGAGATAGCTGTCGCTCGGTCCAGTATGCAGTGAAATTTGCGAGGTCTGTGGTTCTCCTTCGCCCGGTTTCAGTCCATTTTGAGCGTTGGGCTGCAAAGCGGGCGAGCTAGAAGCAGCCACATGAATGCGAAGACGATGGCCGGAGTTAAAAATAATGCTCGTCGGCCACAGCGCGAGTTCCACATCGAAAGGTTGATTGATTGGCAAGGGCGTTTCTTCGTCAAGACCATTTCGAAACCGCAAACGGAGCGCACCTTCGCAAATATTGTAGGACTTTCCATCGGGGTAAACATCGCAGATGCGGACGATTAGATCCGCATCGGGAGTCGAGCAAGAGAGGCTCAGTTTCGCGAGTACATTGCCGGTCAATTCCAACGGTTCGGCAAGTGGTGTCGATGTGAAGACGAGTAGGTCCGGTCGCGATTCAATAGCGTTTTGGTTTCTTGGTCCAGCGGGGATTGTCAATTCGTATCCGCCGATCGTGGGAACAGGTGCGAGCGGATCGCTTTTAATGGTCAGCGACTTGGCGGTGCTAGGGGGCGAGACGCTTGCCGAGTGATCGGCATGGAGGAATAGAGGAGTTGGTGTTGTCGGCTGGGGTGGCCACTGATCCGCGGCACGCCATTCATTCCCTGGGGCACCTTGGGTCTTGGTGTCGCCCATTACGTAATAGGTCACTGCCTTTGCTGAAGAGATGGCATTGGTTTGTTCTCGCATCGTTGCGTCAAACCAGAGCCATGGATCGTGAAGATTGTTGGGGACCGAATCGGCACCGGGAAAGGTTAACTCACCCGCTTCTTTTTGCAGCACACTGTGAGTCCAAGGACCCATGATCAGCTTTTGGTGGCCTCGGGCGGTTGGAGCACCTTCTGTTTGGTAACCGATAAAGGCATCGACAGTCGATTGAGCGAAGATATCGAACCAGCCGCCGATGTGCATGCCGGCTGGTCGGACTTGCTGAAAACGAAGGCTAATCTCACGGTCTTTCCAGTACTGATTGAGCGCGTACGGTGTGGTCCAAAGCTCCAGGGCGCGATCGTCGAAGTGTGTTTGGGTGAGCCAGTCGGTAATCATGGCTTGACGAAAGATACCACCTCGATAGATGCCATTGCGGTAGAGGCTTGGTGAACCGACGACAAGGTGTTGGCTAACGACATTGGGCTGACCGGTGCCGGCCAGTAGATATTGTGTGATGGCTCCGGCCGAACCGCCCCAGGTACCAATCTTGCCGTTGCACCAAGGTTGCTCGGAGATCCATTGGGCCGTGTCATATCCATCCCATTTGCCATCGGCCTGACCATCAGCGTCGAAGGGGAGATTTTCGCCTTCTGACAAATAACGTCCACGCGTATCTTGAGCAACGAACACATAGCCTCGCCGATTCGCATCCGGCCCCAGGCCAATGCCCAGAGCTTTGTTGTAGGGAAAGCGAAGTAAGACGACTGGCCATGGTCCGTCACCTTCCGGAACATAGGCATCGGTGGCCAATTGTGTGCCATCGCGCATGGCCACCATATAAGTTCCGGTGGCGGTTGTCTTTTCGGGTTGTGCCCGCGTATCGGATGGCCAGCCCAAGGTGCCGATCAGCAGTGTGAGACATGCGATGGTAGTAAGAAAATGGCGACGCATTGTTGGGGAAGTCATCGTGGCACGGGTTCCTAGAGGTTACTTAGGGGTGTAAATCTTGTTGACGAGCAGATCGACAGATGCATGAATTTGTTGCTCGATATTGCCGCTCCAACGAAGCGCGGGTCGGCCATATTCGAATAGATTGGCACCACCCTCATAGCCTCCTTCTTCCCAGACGCGTCGCGATGGGATGTAGGATATCATGTCGTCGGTGTATCCACAGACCCAGGTTTGGGTTCCGTAAATTTTCTTGAAGTGCAGCGCATAGTCAACAACGGTTTCGGCGCCCATTCCTATGAATAGTGTATCGGTGCCGAGTCGCCAGACATGAAGGGGATACGGATAGGAGGCTTCAAACGTCTGGCCATCGTCTAGTCGTTTTAACAGGCGCGACGCCCAGCGGGCGCGGATGGCATTGTTGTCACTGGCCAGTGATTGCAGTTGTTGTCTTGAAACGACTTCCAAATAGGGCAAGTCGATCATGGTAAAAGCATGGTGTAGCTCCGCTGCGAGTGGAGTCCGCGGCAATTGCATCGCGGCGACCACCGCATCGCTGAGCATTCTTCCGTATTTGCGGCAGAGTTCGAGGCTGCGTCGAGGGAGCGGATTTTGATCGCCACCGCACGTATTCACGAACATTGCCGTGGCGCCAGGAAATTGTTGTTCGATTTCTTGTTGGGCGAAGCCGGGATAATCACCACACCATGTATTGAAGCTGAGAGTGGTGGGGTGGCATGCGTAACCGAAGAGAATGGCAAGCGGTTCGTCTGGCTCTCGTGTCACGATTAAGACAGGCACATCGTGATCGACGGGGCCGCGAAAGGGCTCGCTCTGTGCGAGCATGCGAGGCACTTCGGCTTCAGGATTATTGCGACGATTCACGGCAAAATGGGTCTGCCCCTTAGTAGTCGCTAGGGAGGCCGGTGCCAAGTCAAGTAGTGCTTGGCGCACGGTTTGAATAGTGAGTTCAACCATTGCGTCGGTGTAGGATTCGACCAGCGACTCTTGCTCTGCTTCGAAGGGGTAATAATCGATCAGGTCGTCGCCCAATCTCGGTCCGCAATGATTGTGGGAAAAAGTAAACATGACTTGTGAGCGAGCAATGTGAAGGTCGGATTGCAAACGCGCGAAGACTCGATCGCTCATGCTCTTCGGTACCCCTTGGAAATCGCTGGTAATCAAAATCAAGGGAGCCGACGGTTCGATGGCCAAGGCGAGCACTTTGAGCCACAGATCATGGATCTTTCCGTCGGGTGATCGCTTGCTGCCATAACCGGCTAACCAAACGTTGGTTTGGGGAGTGACGACACACTTGGCAACACTGGCCAACCACTGTGGTACCTCCTGCGCTGTCGTTGACCTACCCGTTTCCACGCAGGAGCCGAGAAGCCTGTTGATACCAATGCAGGAGTTGCCCGTGAATGCCGATGCTAATAATGCGCTGTTCGCTAAAAGCGCGCTGTTCGCCAAGAATTTGCGACGCGATGGAGAGGGCGTTTGGAATGGCATTGTCGACAATCGCCTCAGACGAAAGGAATCATTTCTTTTGGAAGGAGATCAAATAGTACCCGAAGTAGGCAAGATGCATGCCTAGAACAAGCGACAATCCACAAGCAGCTAAGTGTTGCCATTGACGGCGTGTAGCATGGCCTCGCAGGAGTAGCTTTACCGCGTGGGAGAGAGTCAAAAAAGGCGAGTGAGCGACACAGGGTGCGATGCGAAAGCTTAGTTCACGGCAGTCAAGCAATTGAAAGCCGCTTTGCACTGCGTGATCGCGAATTGCTTGGTGGTGATGAAATTGTGGTACTGCCCAGTTTTGTGCGACAGCCTGTTCCATCCAACGATAATATCGAGGCAGTTTTTTCCAGGGGCGTTTAAGTTGTCCATCTACAATAACCAAGCGACCTCCCGGACGGAGGACTCGGAAAACTTCTGCAATCACGATTTCGGGGGAAGGGCTATGGCAGAGGCTTTCTAAAAAGAAAGCTGCATCAACACTTGAATCGTCCCAGGGGAGTGCGTGATAGTCGGCTTCGCGAATACTCAAATTCTCGTGGGAAAAACGACGCTGACCTTCTGAGATTTGCTCAGGGCTGATAGAGACCGCTTCAAAGCGAAGCTTGGGGAATCGTGGGCTGGCATAGTTTGATACAGCGCCGAGGCCGCAGCCCAAGTCCACTACAAAACCGCTGGCATGTCGATCGAGCTGAAGCGATTCGAAAACGAGATCATTCATTGCTTCCAGCATTTTTTGCCGTGACCAAGGCAAGATGGACGGCTTCCAATAGCCGAAATGCATGTAACCACGTTTGCTCCAGGCGTCGTAGTCACGCTGAACTTCGCGATAGTAGTCGGTGACTTCTGATTGCGCGGTATGTCGGCAATCAGAATCTTCATGGGGTGAGCTAGTCAACTGACAAACACTTCGTATTGGTGAAAGCGTCTAGTGCTTATTAGGAAGAACGGGCAGACCTACGACACCTAAGTCGAGTCGAAAAACTGCCCCAGGTTTGCCATCGGCACCAATGCTTCCAGTCACGAACAACTGATCGCGTTTCGGGCCGCCGAACGCGACGTTGCTGGTGAGTTGATTACCGCCATCATAGGAACGAAGCAACTCACCTTGGGGTGACAAGACCTGGACTTGCTTCATTCCATAATGGGCCACATATAGGTTTCCTTCAGCATCGAGGCACATGCCGTCAGGCTGGTTGTCATTGACTTGGCCACTAACATTTTGGGGCAAGTCGGCAAAGACGGTTGGTTCCGACAACTTATTCGGTGCGAGAATGGAAAAGGCAAGAACTCGATTCTTTTGACTCTCGCCAACTAGCAGCGTTTTGCCATCGGGAGTAATTACGATGCCATTAGGGAAGGCAAGATTTTCAGCGACCAAATGGGTCACACCTTGTGCATCCACATAGTGCACAGTGCCAATCGGTTTATCCAGGCTCGAATCACCCGGATCGGTAAAGTAGAAACCGTTATTGGCGGTATCGAGCGTTAAGTCATTTGGGCCGCGCAAGGGCTTGCCATTGCAATGGGAAGAGGCGTGGGGCAGTGGTTTTCCTGTGGCGTCAAGATGCACGATCGCATGTTGGCTGGAATCGCAAACCAAGTGGGTTCCGTCGGCGAGGATTTTGTGCCCGTTGGGAGCGCCCGTGACCGCAAACGTTTGAGCATTGCCGGTGAGAGCGAATTGAGTCAGTGTTTTGTCCCAGGAGATAAAGCCTTGGCCTTGGTGATCAAAGACAACACCTTCGCAGTAGCTGTCAACTTCGAAAAGCTTGACAGGTATCATCGAATCGGCGGGAGGTAATTCTGCTGCGAATGCGTTGGACATTGCCGATGTTGTGATAAGCAGCGCAAAGAGGCGGGCACGAAATTGGCGCGAACGAAGTTGGTAGGCAGGTCGTTTCATCAGGGGATCTCGACATCAGTGGAGGGGAAATGAGGGAAAAGAGGGCGCGGGATCAAAGGGTGCGGCTACGCAATATAAACTAGCGCAGACCGAGCAGGTAGCATTTTAATTCCTTCATATCCTGAGGCGCGTCGGGACCGATAATCAGAGGTCCATCGCCTGCCGAGGGACGGAGACCATGGCTGCCGCGAACTAGCTCGGGCTGCAACGGGATCACATCCATGCGATAGCGAAGCCCCATTTTTTTTTGCATCAATCGCAGCATAGCGCGCGGCATGGAGGTCATGAATAGTTCCGCTGGATCGTATCCCGGTTTTCGATGAATATCGACTGTTCGCGCGTAGTCGGGAGCGTCAGCATCATCATTCCAAAAATAGTAATTGAACCAGGCGTTGGGTTTTGCCAGAGCAATCAATTCTCCGCTGCGGGGATGGTCGAGTTCCAGCTCAGCCGGATCGACCACTCGGTCTACTCCTGGCAGGGTTAACAGGTGGGCGCGAACGTCGGCGATCAATCCCACGTCGCGGACATACACGTGCGCTAGTTGGTGGTCGACCACAGCGAAAGCGGAGGAATCGCCTGGTAGGAGCTGCTCGCCGAACGGACCGAGGCGAGTAGCCAGCCAGCCGGCTTGACGCAGATGTCGATTGATAGAAACAGATTGATCGACAGGTACCAGGCCGTATTCGGAAACGACGATGGGCAGGGCGCCAATGGCATCGGCCGCGTCGATCACCATCCCGGCACATTGATCGACTTCTGCGACTCTTTGTGGGTCTTGAATAGAGTGGCGTTGAAAGTCGTAATCGAGGTGGGGTAAATAAACGAGTGTGAGATCGGGTTGATTTTCTCTCAGCACAATCGCTGACGCTTGGGCAATCCAACGGGAGCTCGCGAGGCCCGCTTTAGGTCCCCAGAAGGATGAGAAAGGAAATGGACCTAAGCGATTTTGGAGTTGGCAGCCTGTTTGATCTAAAATATCAAAGACTTTGGAACCATCGGATCCATAGTGGGGCTTGGGGGTTGCACTCCACTGCACGGACGCATGTTGATTAAACCACCAAAACATTTTGGCTGTCTTGAGCCCATCGTAAAATTTCTCGCCCTGGAGAAGAGAATTGGCCTGTTGCCAAAAGCGAATTTCGGCCGTATCGCGATAGTACCAGCCATTTCCCACAATTCCATGCTCACGTGGAGCGAGTCCCGTGAGCATGGTGGCTTGCGACGTACAAGTGACTGCCGGGAGCGGGCTTTTCCAGGGAGTCGCTCGCCCTAGTTGTTGCAGGCGGGGAGCATGCGGCAGCAAATTAGGTGTGAGCCCAACAACGTTGATGACACAGATTTTTTTCATGGACTATTGGGCTTGTGTGTACGAGAGTCGCGTTTGATCTCGCCCAGGAATGCGTCGTGCGTATGGTGAATACTGACGGAGGGGCGCAGTCTAATCGATGGTGTGAGAAACGTGGGAAAGTGCAACTGGCACTTGTGGTGTGTGGTGCTGAGCCGATAATGCACCGCTATCCCCTTTAAGGGGCCCATTGTGGGAACATGGCGGAAATTGTGGGATCGAGCGACCGAGTGCAGGCCGTCTGTCTGGGATTTCAGAGATTATTTTTGATAGGCGGGGAGCGATATGGAAGCCGTATTATTTGTGCTGGGTCTCGTAGCTTTAGTTTTTGGAGCCGACATACTGGTACGTGGCGCATCGCAGTTGGCCATTGCCGCGGGGATAACGCCGCTGGTGGTTGGTCTCACTGTTGTAGCCTTTGGCACAAGTGCTCCGGAGATGGCTGTCAGCGTCAAAGCATCGATGGCTGGGGATGCGGGAATTGCCGTTGGAAACGTGGTCGGCAGCAACATTTTTAATGTGCTCTTTGTGTTGGGTCTGGCCGCCGCCGTAGCTCCTCTGAGTGTTTCCAGTCAAATGATTCGCGTAGACGTGCCGTTGATGATTGGCGTGACGCTGCTTGCCGTTTTCTTGTGTTCGGATGGAGTCCTCAGCCTTCTTGATGGCGTTATTCTGCTGGGGTTGCTGCTCACCTACGTTGCTGGACAGGTCTGGATGGGGCGAAAGCAAGTTTCCCGCGAACGGAATGAAGCGATTGCGGCAGGAGAACAGCAAGAAATGGATGTCGAGGGTGCCAAGGGATGGAGTGGATATGCAATTTCGGCGGTGAGAATCCTGTTTGGGCTGGGTTTATTGGTCGTAGGGGCTCGTTGGCTGGTCGATTCCGCAACTACTTTTGCAAGGTGGTTGGAAGTGAGCGATGTGGTCATTGGGTTGACCATCGTTGCTGCGGGAACAAGCTTGCCGGAATGTGTTACCTCTGTGGTGGCCAGTTTTCGCGGCGAGCGAGACATTGCCGTGGGAAATGTTGTTGGTAGCAATGTCTTTAACTTACTCGCCGTTTTGGGGCTGTCAGGTGTATGCGCGCCCCAGGGGGTGGATATCGATCGCGAGTTACTGAAATTTGACTTTCCCGTGATGGTGGGAGTAGCGATCATTTGTTTGCCCATCTTTATTACCGGCAAGCAAGTTTCTCGACTGGAGGGGATACTGATGTTCGTGGCCTGGGTTGCTTACACAGGCTGCTTGATTTGGCTTCAGACTGCATAGGACCGTGCACTCACAGAATATTCAATCGTGGAGCCAAAAGCAGTCCGCTGTCGATGGCTCGCTTACCAGAGATAACAGCCTGTTATGAGTGAAAAAGTGATCAGAATGATGAAGTATGTTTGTGGATTGATGTGTCTGGGATACATGTTTCTAGGTACCGCAGTACGGGGCAGTGCTCAGGATTCCGCTCAGGAATCTGTCGCTGCGGATCAAAACACCAAGTCGAGCGTCAATCCGGGCATCAACAGTAGTTTTCTCGACCCCAACCTCGATGTGGACGCATTTATTGCTCGATTCGAGGTGGAGAGTCGCGAGATTTTTTCAGCGCGAGAAGCGGTGCTCCAAGCGCTCGATATTTCTCCCGGGACGGCCATCGCGGATATCGGTGCGGGAACGGGGTTCTATGCGATGGCTTTTGCCAATCGTGTCGGTCCCAATGGAGCTGTTTATGCGGTCGAAATTGCGCCGAAGTTTCTGACGCACATCCGTGAATTATCGCATCAATTAAAGCGGACCAATGTGGTGCCAGTGCTGTGCGATGAGGACTCGGTTCGATTGGCTAAAGAGAGCGTGGACGTCGTGTTTTCAAGCGATGTATATCATCATTTCGAATACCCCAAGGCGACGTTAGAATCCATCTATCGAGCCCTTAAACCGGGCGGGAAAATGGTGATTATCGATTTTGAACGGATCGAAGGCACGTCGCGCGAATGGACGATGAACCATGTTCGCGCGGGCAAAGATGTTGTGCGACAGGAGATTGAAGCGGTTGGCTTCGAATTTGTGGAAGAAAAGAAAATCGAAGGCTTTCACGAGAACTACTTCATCGAATTTCGCAAACCACAATAACTCGCTGTCCTACCGGCGTTTCAAAGTGAAGACTTGGTCTGTTCGTCGCGAATGTATTCAAGTGTTTTTTCCAAGAGTGCTTTGGAGCGGAGCCCCATTTTCTCTGCCTCTTCTTGTGCTTGTTGAAGTGGCACGTGTTGGTCGAGTACGCGGTAAGCCAGCCAAACCGCCAGCACTCGCGGGGCCGCTCCGCAATGAAGCAGAATTGGTTTAGATTCTTGGGCACGAAGAATTTCGCGCGTTTGGGCGTAGACTTCCTTGGTCAGGCTGTCCGTGGAGGCATAGGGAATCTTTTTGAATTCCATCCCTTGTTTGGCAACTACGTCAGCCTCGTCCCAGTCGATTTCGCCGTCGGTACGAAAAGTTACCACACAAGTGATTCCTTGTTCTTTGAGCAGAGCAAAGTCAGCTTTCGTTGGTTGGCCCGAAATCCAAATGGTCCCGCAGCGATGTAGGTTTTTGACGTCGCCCAATTGCATTGACTCGATTACCGCCACCGCATCGGCTGGCGTCTCTGGATCATCTGCTGAGAGCGGCCAGTTGCTAAGAACACTGAGTGTTAGGAGGGCCAGCAGCGATGGGAAAATCAGCTTAGAGCGGAATTGCGGGAAGCGGTTCATAGCAGAGCCTAAGGAGTTAGGGCACTTGGACGCAAACAGAGGTGGGCTCCAGCGGACGCCCTCCCTCTACGACCCATGGATGATACGTAGAGGGGGAGAATCGGGGAACCCGAAAATTAGCGAGCATGGAAATCAAGATCGCGTGTCTAGGGCCGCTATTTTGCTGCCCGAATCATGGCGTCGATCTCGTCATCCAGTTGACTGGCCGCAATGTTATGGCGAACAACTTTGCCCTTCGCATCCACTAGTAGCATGGTTGGCAGAGTTTGAACTCCGAGGCTCGTCGCAAGTGGGCTCGAATCGAGTCCCCCTTCGGCAAACAGAGTGGGCCAGGCAATCTTGGCTTCGTTCACGAATTTGACGGCGTCGTTTTTCACTCCATCTACGTTGATGCCGATAATCTGCAGACCAGCTCGTTGGTAGCGAGCCTGTAAATCGCGAAGCAGTTTCATGTCTTGCTTGCAAGGCTCGCACCAAGTGGCCCAGTAATGAATGACAACGGGTTTGCCTCTTAAGCGAGCCAAATCAAAGGCCTTATTGTCCAGAGTCGTGCCCTTGAGCGGGATTTCACGCCCCACAGACTCAAGCCGTAACACGGCTCCAGCCGCCTTGTTTCCAGCCTCGGTGCCACGATAGGACGATGCCACACGCGAATACCACTGGGTTGCCGCCTTGTTGTCATCCTCAAACTCTTTGCTCAAACCCAATTGCAACATGGCTTGAGCCGCTTCAATGGTTTTTTCGTGATCATTGACGAATGTTTCGAGCGACTTGAGCCACCATTCTTGGACAATAGGGAAGTCCTTTTGGGATTCCACTTTCTGAAGACGCTCCGCATATTCAGAGCTGATCACTTGAAAATCGACGTAGGCTTTCAAGTCCGTTTCGTCTGCCCGCAGTTTGCTACTAAGTCCTTTGAGACGCTCCACTCCACGCGGAAAGGTGTTTTCCTGGACGGCCACACCCACCGTGTCGACTAGCTGGCGAACCCAACCTGAGCGTTGGCTAGGTTCACTCGCCGCAATGATCCCTTCCAAACAATCGGTGCGCTGTTCGTGCAGTTTCGCTGCGGTCGCAGGAGTAGCATTTCGGAGGGCTAAGTCAATTTTCTCTAGATCGGTAACGAGTTTTTGAATATCTGCCGTCAGCAACGAAGAGCTCGCACGATCGGCCATGGCCAGGCTGGAGCCTGAGAAAAAGAACCCAGAGCCGTCGGCGATACCTGCGTCCGCACCAGCAATTTGCGGTAATCCAATCAATCGCCATGCGCTGTCGGACTGAATGAGTGTTCCGACGGACAGCTGTCCATTGGTGCCCTTCGAGTCAAACATAGCCACCGCATTTTCGTAGACTGTAAGATCGGCTGACGATCCAAGGGTACCGCTAGGAACGATTCCAGGACGGCTGGCCGCAAAATGAATCCAGCGACTGTTGGCATCGATTGCTGTCTGTTGTGTGCAGAACCGATCGAATTCTCTCAGGGCCAGCGTGCGTGAATCGTTGATTTTTGTGTTGAGCTCTGTGCCCAACTTCAGCGAGCTCAACTCACGTTCTGAGACGAGCAGGCGTTCAAAACGGCGAGCATCTTTGGCCGCAATTGCGGCGATGAGTTCCGCGGAAACTTCCTCTGCAGAGATAGACTTCCAAGAATCGACCTTGCCATCTTCATTGCTGTCGAGTCCCCAGCGGATACCATTTGTGCCCATCCAGCGATACTGGTCCGCCTTGCGATTGAAATCGGCGTCGATGTCGCGATAAACCTCTACGCCATTATCGTAATAGCACCACAGGTCGATTTCGCGATCCCCGTTGGTGTCCGCGAAGCGTCGCAAACGGCGACCGTCCGCAGCCACGACCAGAAATCCCGTCCAGTCGTTTTCTGACAACTTTTCAACCGTGCATTTTGCCGCCGCTTCAGTGTCCGGTTTTTCAAACTCGACGTCCGACTGCACCGGACGCAGGCCCAGCGCTGCAGACGCTGTTGGCAGGTCAGCCGCAGCTGCCTTGGCTACAAAGCTCGGGGGAATGACAAAAGAAGCACCGGAAGCGACCAGGGCGGCGGCCAAATGAATTCGTTTTAACATTAAAGAAACTCGATCGTGCTGAAGCATCCGAACGAAAAGATACAGAAGAGTTTATCGGAAATCTCCCTGAACCAACCCATTCAAAAAAACTCAATTTAAGTATTCGCGGTGGCTGGACGATAAACCGGACTCGGCAGAAACCGCAAAATCATGCGAGGTATCGCTTTGCGGCGAAGCCATTTTCGGCGGTTTACGTTGGCTGGCAAAGGGAGAAAATTTGCAAGAATGCCAAACTCCCTTTGACAGCGGCAGGCTGAGACGTAAGATTTTCGCTCGGCCAGTCAGTTATTTCTCTTGAGGAAGCGCTGAGGTGGCCGAAAAGACATACACTAGGGTACGGGCGTGTAGCTCAGTTGGTTAGAGCGCTACACTGATAATGTAGAGGTCCCAAGTTCGAATCTTGGCACGCCCACTCTTTCCGAAAATTCTAACTAGAGTAGGATAAGCGGAACGGTCGATCGGTGATGGACCGAAGAGTTGAAGATGATTTTTGGGGGGGCGTAGCTCAGTTGGGAGAGCATCGCGTTTGCAACGCGAGGGTCGTCGGTTCAAGTCCGTCCGCCTCCACTAAATCAAGGATTGTTAAGCGTCTTAAAAAACTTTTGACAGATGCCGAATAGCCCTTGACCAGAATTCACGAAAGCGTATCTTTAGGCCCACTCAAGTAACTGACGCGAACGCAAGTAAGCGACGGAAAAAAAGAGTGAAAAGAGGCCTATCGCAGCGAAGATGAGTTTGATAACTTCACCGCCGTCGAGAGACTCAAGTGAGTTAAGAAGAGGTTAGGAAAAGCGAAGTGTCTGAGCGTGATACTGAGAGTTTTCCGAGAATAAAAGTTAAGAGTTGCGGTTGACGACTGCTAAGCGAATTCAGTAAGATTCGCGACTCACACGAAGACGACCGAGTGAACAGAAATGAAAGCTGTTCGTTCGGCTGCCTTCGGGTGGCAAATGATCCGCGATTGCGGGCACTGATCTTTGACATTTTGGTTGTTGGGTAAAAAGCATCTAAAACACCACATGTGCTTGTGGGCCGGAAAGTCTGGTCTTCGAGCAAAGTGAAGTTCAAATAAGAGCGTTTAGATGATGCTGTTTGAGAGGTCAGATTTGGCGTTGCTAAGTTTGATGGATCTTCAGTGTTGTCTGTATTAGACGAGCTTGCAAGGATTCTTTGTTAGTTACCTTTGTCTGAGCTTTGGCTTGGGTGGAGAGGCTAGCAATTTTATCGTTTTAGTTTGAAGCAATGTTGAAGTAGTGAGGCTGTAAGGCTTTGCGAGTTTGAGATTGTGATGGTCAAACTATTAAGGGCACATGGGGGATGTCTTGGCGTCAGAAGACGATGAAGGGCGTGGAAGTCTGCGAAATGCTTGGGGGAGCTGACAAACGAGCTATGATCCCGAGATTCCTGAATGATACCTGCTGAATACATAGGTGGGATATCGTCAACCCGGTGAACTGAAACATCTAAGTAACCGGTGGAACAGAAAGAAAAATCGATTCCGTAAGTAGCGGCGAGCGAAAGCGGAGCAGCCCAAACCGTGGGGGTTTCCTCTGCGGGGTTGTAGGGTCTTTGTTGTGGAGTTACCAAGTGAACGGTTAGTGGAACATTCTGGAAAGGGTGGCCATAGCGGGTGACAGCCCCGTACGCGAAAATTGATTCACCTCCCATAAGATACCTGAGTAGGTCCAGC
Source organism: Pirellulaceae bacterium (assembly GCA_041749395.1). GTDB lineage: Bacteria > Planctomycetota > Planctomycetia > Pirellulales > Pirellulaceae > Laterigemmans. The sequence goes on along the minus strand of JBGTBJ010000117.1, from coordinate 2,235 downwards.
CACGTGGAATCTGGACTGAATCGACGGGGACCATCCCGTAAGGCTAAATACTCTCTGACGACCGATAGCGAACCAGTAGGGTGATTGAAAGATGAGAAGAACCCCTGCTAGGGGAGGAATGTGAACCTGAAACCATGTGCTTACAAGCGGTCGGAGCCCTATGGCCTTTATGGTCACGGGTGACGGCGTGCCTTTTGCATAATGATCCGGCGAGTTACGGTAGGTGGCCTGGTTAAGATCTTACGGATCGTAGCCCAAGGGAAACCGAGTCTGAATAGGGCGAAATTGTCACATGCCGTAGACGCGAAACCTGTGTGATCTACCCATGAGCAGGTTGAAGCGCGGGTTAAACTGCGTGGAGGACCGAACCCACTTGGGTTGAAAACCGAGGGGATGACTTGTGGGGAGGAATGAAAGTTTAATCAAACCAGGAGATAGCTCGTTCTCTCCGAAATATCTTGAGGGATAGCCTCGAGCCACTATGTAATGGGGGTAGAGAGACTGAATTGGATGGGGGCCCTTCCCGGGGTACCCCACTAAACCAAACTCCGAATACCGTTACAACTATCTCGGGAGTCAGTCCGCGGGGGATAAGCTCCGTGGTCGAGAGGGAAACAACCCAGACCGTCAGTTAAGGTCCCTAAATTGTACTCAGTCACTAAGGAAGTTGAATTGCTTAGACAGCCGGGATGTTGGCTTAGAAGCAGCCACCATTTAAAAAGTGCGTAACAGCTTACCGGTCGAGCATTTCTGCGCCGATAATGAACGGGAGTAAGTACAATACCGAAGCTACGGGTTCTAGTCTTTGACTAGAGCGGTAGGAGAGCGCCGGTGGTCAGATACAAGCCGTACTGAAAAGAGCGGTGTCGGGGCCATCGGGTGATTATGCCGGAATGAGTAACGATAAAGCAGGTGAGAATCCTGCTCGCCGAAAGCCTAAGGTTTCCTGGGGAAGGTAATTCCGCCCAGGGTTAGCCGGTGCCTTAGTCGAGGCCGAAGGGCGTAGACGATGGATAGCGGGTCAATATTCCCGCGCTAGGTGTGTGGAGCGATGGAGGGACGGCATCCGAAAGGCATGCGGACGATTAGAAGTGTCCGTTGCTTCGGTCTAAGAATGGAGGTAGGTAAATCCGCCTCAGTAGGTTCAAGGACCGGAGCTAACAGCATTCAAGTTCTGGATGATGTTGGAAGGATGTCCTAGAAAAGCTTCTAAGCTTTGAAGCACACTTAACCGTACTAAAACTGACACAGGTAGGTGAGACGAGAAGTCTAAGGCGCTCGGGAGAACGGTGGTTAAGGAACTCTGCAAAATGGCCCCGTAAGTTCGCGATAAGGGGCGCCCACGCAAGTGGGCCACAGAAAATCGGCTCTAGCGACTGTTTATCAAAAACACAGGACTCTGCTAACACGCAAGTGGATGTATAGAGTCTGACGCCTGCCCGGTGCCGGTAGGTTAAGGAAGACGGTTAGCGCAAGCGAAGCTGGCGACCGAAGCCCCGGTAAACGGCGGCCCTAACTATGAGGGTCCTAAGGTAGCGAAGTTCCTTGTCGGGTCAGTTCCGACCTGCATGAAAGGCGTAACGACGGGAGCACTGTCTCAACCACCAACCCGGTGAAATTGTAGCCGAGGTGAAGATGCCACGAACCCGCGGTTAGACGGAAAGACCCCGTGAACCTTTACTGTAGGCTGATATTGGGTTGAGGTATGTCTTGTGTAGGATAGCTGGGAGACTATGAAACAGGTGCGCTAGCACTTGCGGAGTCAACGTTGAAATACCAGCCTGGTCATGCTTTAATTCTAACTTCGATCCCGTGAATCCGGGCGAAGGACAGTGTCAGTCGGGCAGTTTGACTGGGGCGGTCTCCTCCTAAAGAGTAACGGAGGAGTGCAATGGTACACTCAGCCTGGTCGGCAATCAGGCGTAGAGCGTAAAGGTAGAAGTGTGCTTGACTGCGAGAGATATAACTCGAGCAGGTGCGAAAGCAGGTCTTAGTGATCCGGTGGTCCCGTATGGAAGGGCCATCGCTCATCAGATAAAAGGTACTCCGGGGATAACAGGCTTATCGCCACCGAGCGTCCACAGCGGCGTGGCGGTTTGGCACCTCGATGTCGGCTCATCACATCCTGGGGGTGCAGAAGCTCCCAAGGGTTTGGCTGTTCGCCAATGAAAGTGGTACGTGAGCTGGGTTCAGACCGTCGTGAGACAGGTCGGTCCCTATCTGCCGTGGGCGTTC
>JBGTBJ010000116.1:0-19177 GCA_041749395.1 Pirellulaceae bacterium | reverse complement strand
AATGGCGACTATGATTGCATTCAATCAATGATTTCACAGCATAATCAGCGAATGTCGCGTTTGTTTGTTACGCGGTTGATTCGCAACGCTACTTTCGCGGAGCGAAAGGCGACTATGATTGCCTTCGATTAATGACTTCACAGCCTAATCAGCGAAAGTCGCGTTTGTTTCTTACGCGGTTGATTCGCAACGCTACTTTCGCGGAGCGAAAGGCGACTATTCGCTAGTCCTAAAGGGTTGTTTCCAAAAGGTTTCGGTGTGAATTTCCAAAATTGGGTTTCGCAAAACGGTCTGGAATTTCAAAAAAATTTAAAAAGTGTGAAAGTTAGACTACTGGGCAATGGCGGATTTTCTTCCTTTGCAGTGCTGATTGCTTCGGATTCGCTGCCTCCAAAGTGGTATTGGTGAAAAGGTTCGAAAAAAATTCACAAAAACTAGTTGAATTATTCGAATTTCGCTTAGAATCGCATCCATAAGAGTCGTGGGACTGCTGGGTCCCGGAAGGCTACGGGGCCAGCAATGCTTCGCGACTGCTGAGGTTTCACAGCTGCTGGGATTTTTTGGTTCCTGGGAGTGGAGAGCATCATTCAGAGTTTTTATTTGCGATACCCGTGAATCGCTGTGGCGAAGATTTTTTCGCACAGCACCTTGGTGAGTCAAAGAAGTCGTTTTTATCAGTCGGAGTTTTCTGACGGGGCGTCCACGGCCGGTTTTTTCATCATTCTTTGAGGTGTTGACAGATGCGTAGTGCAAGTCGACTTGGTACGTCGCTCCACAAGAGCAAGGGTTTTACCTTGGTGGAGTTGCTCGTGGTCATCGCGATCATTGGCATTTTGGTTGGTCTGTTGCTTCCTGCCGTGCAAGCTGCTCGTGAAGCTGCTCGCCGCATGAGCTGCCAGAACAATCTTAAGCAACTCGGATTGGCGGCTCATAACCACCACTCCGCGTTCGACAAATTCCCACCCGGATTTATGGGAAATTTGAATGCAACCGAATTTGCCGCGACAAGCGGTTGGAAGCCAGACACCAACACCTATATAGGTCACTTGGTTTTCTTGTTCCCCTACATGGAAGCAACTCAGCTTTATGACCTATGGTCAACAAAGCGAGACATGAACGTCGCAAAGAGCGGCATTGGCGCTTCGACTACTGACGCATGGCGATATCGCCGTTGGGTCGACGGAGCCTATCCAACAGAAAGCTTGTGGGATCAGTTGCAGTTCAAGATTTCGACTCTGGTTTGCCCATCGGACAACCCCGATTTGACTCGTGTATGTGCAACTGAGCTTTACACCACCCCAACCGGTTGCACTATGCAAGGTTGGTTGACCGATGCTCTCGGTAAGACCAACTACCTCGGTTGCGCTGGTCAGCTTGGTGTTGGACTCGCGAGCCGCGACCCGTTCAAGGGCGTATTCTTCAATCGTAGTAAGACTGGTTTCCGCGATATTCGCGACGGAACCTCGAATACTTTGATGTTCGGTGAAGTTACTGGGTTGTTCACTGACCCCGTCAAGGCGACCGGTCGTGATTGGTCGTTCTCTTGGAACACCGGACCTCAGTTCACTGAATGGCACCGTTCGGTTTACAACTTGGGCAATCAAAAGCAATGGTACCGCTTCTCGAGCATGCATCCAGCTGACGTGATTCAGTTCACAATGAGCGACGGTGCAGTCAAGCCGATTAGCATGACCATCGATTTCCAAGCGTTCATCTACCTGTCGGCTATGGCTGATGGTCAAGTCGTTTCGCTTCCACAATAATTTTTGTTTATTTCTTTGCTTCTGAGGATTCTCTGATGAGATTGCTTTTGTTGGTCGCTCTGTTTGCTGTTGTCGCCGGTTGTGGTGGCGGCGAGACTAAGGTAACCGCTCCTGAAACGTATGCTCCCATTGCTGAACCCGCAAGCACTGGCGGTACAGGCGGTGGTGAAACGGCGCCAACGATGCAGGACTAGTCCTGATTCAAACATGGCTCTTGTAGTTTGTGAGAGCTGTGTTTGAACGAAGAATAAAATGATCGGACGGAGGGTGTTCTTCTAAAGGACCCCCTCCGTTTTTTTTGATTCCTTACTGAAACTTCTCTTTGCTTTCACAGATACAAAGTTCTCCCGCTACAAAGTTTTCCTGGTACTCTGTGTCAACATTTAGCTCCCGACATTGACGGACAGCACCTGTTTTGCAAGTGCGTTTATGAGTGGCATGGGGTATTCAGTTGTGCAATCGCGGCGTGCGTCTGGCGGACAGGCCTTGGATCGGGTAGAATAACCGGTTACTTCTGAGTCATGTCAATTGTCGATTTCAGTGCGAAGTCACTGATCAAACATAGGGCATTCCCCAACGAGGGATGCCTTTCTTTTTTGGATTCCGTTTTATGGACTTCGCAGAATTGGGACTTGCTGAGCCCCTGTTGCGAGCGATCGAGTCGATAGGCTACACCACACCGACGCCCATTCAAATACAAGCAATTCCGCCCATTTTGGAAGGCAACGACCTTCTAGGATGTGCACAGACAGGAACGGGTAAGACAGCCGCATTTGCGTTACCCATACTGCACCGCTTGCTGGCGAGCCCGCTGCCCACTCGGGCCAAACGTTGGATTCGCGTTTTAGTGCTTTCGCCCACCCGCGAGTTGGCCGCCCAAATTGGTGACAATTTTGAGGCCTATGCGCGACGAACAAAACTCCGGCATTGCGTCATTTTTGGTGGTGTTGGCCAAGGAAATCAAACCCGCGCCTTGGAAGCGGGAGTCGATATCGTGGTGGCTACACCCGGTCGATTATTAGATCTGTACCAACAGGGATTTGTCGATCTACGTAGCGTCGAGATGTTCGTATTGGACGAAGCCGATCAGATGCTTGACATGGGCTTCTTGCCCGACATGCGACGCATCATTGCCACACTACCCAAGCGTCGTCAAACGCTCTTTTTTTCTGCCACGATGCCGGATGGTATTCGCCAGCTCGCGGATCAGATATTGGTTGACCCGGTTGCGATTCAGATTGCAGCGAAAGGAACCACGGCGGAGCGAGTGGAACAGGAGGTCTACTTTGTGGAACAAACTCGGAAGCCGGCGCTTCTCGCGCACTTTCTTGCGACTCGTCCAGCCGGGAGTACTCTCGTCTTTAGCCGCACAAAACATGGCGCTGACGCAGTGGTACGGCGGTTGACGAAGTCAGGTATTCCCGCTGTCGCTATTCACGGCAATAAATCGCAGAACAATCGCAAGAAATCCTTGGATCAGTTTAAGGCTGGTACGATTGAAATTCTTGTTGCGACAGATATCGCTGCTCGCGGTATTGATGTCAGCGGAATTCACTATGTGATCAATTACGACATGCCAAATATGCCGGAAACCTATGTGCATCGCATTGGGCGAACCGGTCGAGCGGGTGAGTCGGGAATTGCGATTTCATTTTGTAATCCTGAGGAGCGAATTCACCTACGAGAGATCGAACAGTCGCTGAAGAAAAAAATTCGAGTTGCCACGGATGCCATGGACATCGCAGACCCGCGTGCTCAAGCTTCCCACGCAGCAGCCGCACCTAAAAAGAAATCGGGGCGTTCATCGTCTCGTTCTACTAGAAACGAGGGCGAGCGAACTGGCGAAAAAGTTGGTGCGCGTAAGAAATCCAGAAAGCCACGATTCGAACGATAGTCGCCGTGAGTGGTTTATTTCACCATCCGCCAACAGCGATGAATGCGGCGATTGCGAAAATCTGCTGGAACGGTTTGGTTGCTGATCTCGTGGATCATTGCTGCCGGGATCAGCGTAGCGTCGAATTTGAATTGACGAAAGTTGTTTGAAAAATAGACAATGCCTCCCGTTGGCATGCGTCGTAAAACGGCGTTGAGCAATTCCACATATCCGCTTTGAACTTCCCAATCGCGTTCGGTCCGCTTGCTGTTGGAAAACGTGGGTGGGTCAACGATAGCCAAGTCAAACAATGGTTTCTCTTCGAGCGATTGAAGGAAGCTTAATGAGTCTGAGCGGACAAACTGGTGCGTCGCACCGTTGAATCCATTGGTTTCCATATTGCGACGCGCCCACTGCAAATAGGAATTGGACCAATCGACTGTGGTGGTTTCTGCGGCTCCGCCAGCGGCACCATAGACTGAGAACGCGCCCGTGTAGGCAAACAGATTGAGGATTCGTTTTCCTGCAGCGTCACTGCGAAACATGGATCGAGTTACGCGATGGTCCAGGAACAACCCTGTGTCGACATAATCGGAGAGATTAACCCAGAATTTTAGGCCTCCCTCGGTGACACAAATTTCATAGTTTTCTTCCGCCATTCGCTGGTGTTGCGTGTCCCCTTTTTGCCTCGATCGTCGTTTGAAAAAGACTTGTTTGATCGGGATTTCCAGTGCTTTCGCAGCGGTCTGCGCCATCAAATCCAGCCAATTTGCATGCAATGCTGGATCGCGATCATGAGGTCGTTCGTATTCGGTCATATGAAGATGGTCTGCATACTGATCCACGACCAAGGGGATCTCAGGAATATCTCGCTCGTATAAACGAAAGCAGGTAATTCCCTGTCGAGTCGGCCATCGCCTTAAGTGCTTGGCTCGCTTCACTAGGCGACGATGAAACAGTTCGGCTTGCTCATGCGCCTTTGCTGTCAATTGTCCAAATGCAGCCGGCATTACTTGACGGGGACGCTGTACCCGTGGCGGTTCTTCCGGTTCCTCGGGCACTGCAACTTCTGCTTCATCAGTGGTTTCCAGGACTTCACCTAAGCCACCTAGTTCACCCGAGTCACCTGATTCATCGGCCAAGCTCGGCAAATCTAGTGTCGCATCGTTTGTTTCTATGTCGCTCGGAGTGGCAGTTTCGATGCGACCCAAGACTGCACCCGGTTTCGGCCCTGCAAACTGAAACAGATTGCATTGAATGCGATCGTTGTACAGTTTGCGACGACGATCTGCTTTACGGCCTAGTAGTTCTTCAAAATTCTCGCAATCGGTGAGAATGAAAAACGACCAAGTGGGCAGTTTGCGAAATACATCTGGCATGCTTCGGTAGAGAGCAAAAATTTCCTTCGCATTTGTCTGAGAGGCGAACCAGGGTGGATTAGTAATAATGCAGCCACTGCGTCGTTTGCTGCTGAGTCTTGAAAAAGGAGCGGGTTGGAAATGGATGGATTCCTCTACACCTGCTCGTTCCGCTTCAAATCTTGCTTCGCGCAGAACGGAAGGATCCGCATCAATTCCAACAATGCGCTCCTGCAAATCAGTCCGTTGTTGTTCATCTGCTAACCGCTTGGCGCGATCCCAGAATTCAGTGGGGATTTGTCGCCACGCTTCTGCGGCGAATTGTCGGTTGCGGCCGGGAGCTATTCGACAACCAATCAATGCGGCTTCAATTGGAATGGTGCCGCTACCGCAAAAGGGATCGATGAGCGGGCGTTCGGCTTCCCAATAGGAGAGCAAAACCATCGCTGCAGCGAGCGTTTCTTTCATTGAATCGCGGCGATAGCGTTGCCGATATCCGCGCCGATGCAAACTGGGTCCCGTGGTATCGATCGTTAAGGAGACAGAATCTTGCACAATGCCTACATGCACCTTGTATGCAGTCCCCGTTTCTGGCAATTCCGTGACACCGTGCATTTCGGATAGACGCTGTACGATTGCCTTTTTGACGGCTCGCTGGCAGGCTGGCAGACTGGTTAGTTTCGAACGAACACTATGCGCGGTTACAGGAAAGGCGTCTTCTGGACCGATCCATAGTTCCCAGGGGCACTGCTTGGTCGCTTCGAAGAGAGTATCGAAATCGTCTGCGGAAAAACGCCCTAAGTCTGCAAAAACACGATCGGCAGTTCTTAACCACAGATTGGTTTGGCAAACGGCAAACCAATCACCTTGGAAGGAAAGATGTCCCGGAGAGACTACCTGTGCGGCATATCCCAATGCCTCAAGTTCTCGCTTGAGCACTGCCTCGAGTCCAAAGCCACAGCTGGCTCCCCAATTTAAGACCAGACTTTGAATTTCAGCGGCAGACAATGGAACTAGCCAGACAGGTGGACTGGAAACAAATAACTGACTATCGGTCAGATTCTAAAATCATAGTCTGTATATCCAGTTTGCCGAGTCCACGATGGATATCAATGAACGGTTTGAATGACCTCAATTTCTTCGGGATGTCGTCGCGGTGGTCGAGGGTCATGCCAGCGAGCCACATAGGCTGGTGATTTTTGATGCAACCATTCTCCCAAACCACGGCGAATCTGTTCCAAGCGTGATATTTTTGCGTTATCAAACTCCGAACTGCCCGCGTCGGCTTCGTTTTTCATTGCCATTTTGCCGAGCAATCCATCGTCGACCAACAGCTCGTGGCCAATGTCCGATCGATCGACGCCGGATATTTCGATGTACATGGTTAAGTATTCAACTAATTGCTGGCCAGCGCGAAACGATTTGAGGCGAATGCTCGGAACGGGACCAAAATCGGTTGGATAAAAGAGCGCCAGAGTGTCCGTATTTTTCCAGGACTCTTTGGTACCGATCGTCTGCCATGGTACGACACCATCTGCGCCGAGTGCCCAAGTTTCCAGCGACCACATAGCGGGAATCGCATTCGATGTCCCAATCTCATTCGCCGTGCCATACATGTAGACAAGATTATCAAACTCTGCAGCGCGATCCATTACACGTCGTTGATAATTGCGCAAACTCCCACTCACAATCTCAACATTGGTAACGTTATCCAGCAAGTTCCGTTGCCATTGCGGTTGCGAAATGTCAGCGCGAAACGCGAAATGAGTTTGGTCAATATTCATGGCCTCATCGACCCCTTTCCAGAACTCGACACCAAAACGACGAAGTGCCCAAAAATCTTGCGTGTTGACTGGCTCGTCGAAAATCCAGGGAGCCGAACAGGCATCCCAGCGGTTCTGGCGATCTCGCTTAAAATAGACTTTGTTGTTTAAGTAGAATTCGAACGTTGTGTCATGCCAATGATGCTCAGCGATATGCCCTGCGAACTGCCGCGCCGCGTTTCGAAATTCTTGCCAATAGGATTCGGGATAAGCGCTCTCAATCCAATAGCCTCCCAAAAATGCTTGCTCGTGAGCCATGGGCCAATTTTCATTGAGCGGCAAGTAATAGGCTTCGATAGGTACTCCATCGCGCCGCAAACCGGCAAAGGCACTACCGTCAAACAGAGGCGCGAAACGTTTGTCAAAAGCACTCCAGTCCCAGACGCCTTGCGAGGTCACCGTGGGTGCTGCACCCTGTTGTACTTTGCCCGACCAACCATATCGAAGTTGATTCAACACGGTACGATGTTCATGTGCCATGCGATAATAAGCGAGCTCGTCTTCAGGGAGGCTGTAACAATTCATTTGAGGTAAGAATGACAGCTGCTCCGGCAAGGTAAAATTCCACACTTCGATCGTTAGGTCGATGGTCTGATCTTGTGTTTTAATGGTCACGCGATGCTCACCGGCCAAGGCACGGGGTTCAACATAAAATTCTATGAAGGCTCGCGAATCCAGTTCATTCACAAGCATCGCTTCACTCCCATGTCCCCGCGGAACCAACGGGTCGCGTTCTCCTGCGACAATCGGCATGGAGAAAATGGTTGCAACGATTCCAGCTGGGGACTCCACTTCCATTGGTGCTTTCGGGATCTGAATGCAGACTGCTTCTCCCTTTGCTGCAAACAGTCGATTGTTGTGGATGGGTTGGTCGTAGAGATCGAGTATGTCGTTTTCACGAACAACCTCCGTTTGCAAGCTTGTCGCCGTTGGTAAAAGGCGAGTGGGGCTAACTGAGTCGCTCCCCCGGCGGCTGACTTTCACTGATTCTGCTGAGTTGGAAACGGTATTTGACTCTGCATGGTTGTTGTTGTCTGCAGACGCCAGCCAAATCGTAAAATAGGGCGCGAATGTTTTGTTGCTTTCCCGGCTGGAAAAATATCGATTGGGAAACAAGCGATAATCGATAGTGTTGCCGCTCCGCGAATATTCGCTTCCGACATCATCCATGACAAAGAACCCATGTGAGCGACCATCGATTCTCGCTTGCACAATGGCCGGATCGATCGGAATTTCGAACCAATCGCGTGACGCGGATTGGCCGGTCGCATCGACCGGGCTTTCCTTGCGTATTGCATCCGCAAATCCCCATTGCGAACCACCATTTCCAAGCACTACTGAAGTCAAATCGGCGCTGTCACCACGCCAGCGGCGTATTTCGTTTTCCGCCCAAGAAAAGCTACTTGCGCCTTTCGCTGCTTCATAACTTGTCGCAGACCCTTCAACCCAAGCGTCTGCAACGCTAGAGACCGTAACTCGTCCGATCCCTTCAGGGCTTTCCGCGTGAAGGTGGAGACGAGCTTTTACGACTCGTTTGCCTCCCGTTTTGATCGCGTCTGGATCAAAGTCAATCAAAAAGAACTCTTGAATGCCCTTTAGCTTGAGTCGCGGTGAGCCGCCATTATTCCCTTCGACTTCCGTTGGGTAAGCGCTCACCCACACGTCACGTGTTACGGGCACACGGATCGCGTCCCCGGCCGATTCTGCCGTCCCACCAGGAACTTTGTCATCCGCATCACCGGTTGAAAATCCACTTGCGCAGATCAAGCACATCAGTGCAGCAGCGATAAAGCTGGAGCGACTCGGAAGAAACTTTGTTGGGAGGAGATGAGTCATTTTCTGGACCTAGCAAACTGACATTGACACGCGGCTGGCAGCTTCCCTAGTTTCCCAAATGGACATGCTGCCCTCGTATTGTACTGAAAGATGCAATTCGACAGGAAAACGAATTCGCGCCGTAATCACCATGAAAAGCAATCTTGCTTTTCCAGCAGCTGCGCGCAATCCAGGTTGTTGGTGGTCTTCTGTCTGCTTTGCTGGACAATTGTCCTGGGCGGATGTTCCACGCAGCGATACCTGATGAAGCGGCCCGTGCGCGAGAATGCGCTCGAAGAAACGCTCAATCTGGTCTCTTTCCGCGGGCCGGAGATTCGAGACCAAACAAGCGTCCTGTTGCGTCGCTACGGTCTCAGTGATAGTTACAAGAAGCACCCTGACATCGTGCTGCAACAATTGCGTGAGATGGCAAGTGATGAGCAGGACATTGAGCGTCAGTTTGCTGTTGCAGAACTTGCCTATATTGAAGGTAAAAAAGCTGAGCGTGGCAAGCAGTTTGGCCTAGCTCTGGAGAATTACTCCATTGCTTTGACGAGTAGCTACGACTACTTGTTTTCGCCGCAGTTCATTGAAAATCGCAGCCCTTACGACCCTGAGTTTCGAGGTGCATGCGACCTATACAATGAAGCTTTAGAGGATACCCTTCGCTTGTTGTGCTCCAACAAGCAATTCAAGCCGGGTAGCAACTTCACCTTCAGCGCTAGCAATCGCACTGTGACCATCGAAACTTCGATGCCCGGAGGATGGGGACCTGATGATATAGACCACTTTGAGTTCGTCAGTGATTATAAGATTAAGACGCTAAACAACCGTCATCAGACCTATGGTCTGGGTGTTCCCTTAATTGCCGTTCGCAAACCGCCAGCGGCTCCGAGCGATCGTGATCGCTATTATCCTGAGGGGGTTAGCTTTGCTGTTACAGCGATGCTTCGGAGCGTTCGCGATGATTCGTCAATTGACAAACAACAGCCAGAATCTCGTTGCAAACCACGTTGTGTCTTGGAATTCTTTGACCCGCTTCGGCAGAATCAAATCCATCTTGCCAACCATTGGGTGCCGTTGCAGACCGACCTTACCACGCCGTTGGCTTACTTTCTCGATACACCGCAGTTTCGAGCGAAAAATCTAGCTACCGAGGGTCTGCTGAATCCAAACAAGAATCAAGATTCCAAGGGCTTGTATATGTTGGAGCCCTATGACCCCACTCGCATACCCGTAGTCATGGTACACGGTCTCTGGTCGAGTCCGCTTACTTGGATGGATATGTTTAACGACTTACGCAGCTTCCCAGAAATACGTGAGCGTTATCAGTTCTGGTTCTATCTCTATCCCACCGGTCAGCCATTCTGGATTAGCGCCACACAAATGCGCGAAGATCTAGCGAAGTCAAGGGATGTCTTCGATCCGGCCCGTCGCGATCAAAACATGGATCAAATGGTGCTCGTAGGGCACAGTATGGGTGGGCTGGTGAGTCGTATGCAAACGATCGAAAGTGGAGACGACTTCTGGCGAATTATCAGTGACGAGCCAATTGAGAAACTGCGCGGCGATCCTGAAGATGTGAATAAGTTGGTTAGCACTCTCAAGTTTCATCCGAATCAATCGATCAAACGAGTTGTGACTATTGCCACACCTTATCGTGGCAGTCAGTTCTCCAATCAGTACACACAGTGGCTTGGTCGTTCCATCATTAAATTACCAAAGCTTGCCGTGTTGACGGGTAGCCGACTGGTTAAAGACAATCCGGGCATCTTTAAGGATACGGAATTGCTGACAATGACGACGTCAATCGATTCATTGGCGCCTGAATCACCCATCTTTCCAGTTTTGTTTCGCGCGCAGTCGTCACCCGATGTGCAATACAACAACATCTACGGAATTACCGAGGAAACAAAGCTCTTCGGTGGTGGGAACGGGGATACAGACGGTGTGGTTTCAACCGTCAGCGCTCGGTTAAGCTCCAATGGTGAACCTGATCCTCGTGACTATCAAGTGCGAGCCAATCACGTCGATATTCACACCAAGCCAGAGACCATTCTAAAAGTTCGCAGCATTCTGCTGGACCACTTGGAACACTTAGATTCCAAAGACCGAGTGGCAGAGAATTCCGACGCGCGATTTTGAGTGTTTCGCACACTCTCTTTGACAAAGTGCGCTCATTCGCACTGTGCCCGCACATGTTTTGAGTTTTGGAAAATCCGTTGGAAACCATGCAAAAGATATTTCTTCGGGAATATGCACTGTCTTAACGCCAGTGGAGTGCAATTTGTGAAGTAAGTACCCAGTTCGGTACTTTTGTTGCATTGCTATAGCGTGGCAATCGAATTCGCAAACCAATTCGCAAACCAAGTACGCTCATTTTGGAGGGAGACAGTGATGTTCAACTTGCATTCATTACATGAACAACATGAACGACTCTGGTGGGTGATGGTGGTTGCGGTTGGATTGGCATTGGTACTTCTCCTCGCTGGCACTCTCTCCGCATCGGTCTATTAGCATCATGAAAAAGAAATCTCTATTTGCAGTGGTGGTCTTGTTGCTGGGGTCGCTGGCTGCTGCGCTCTCTGTACGTGGCGCAACGGAAGCTCGCGTCTCACAAGATCAGCCTCGATCACTAGATACCTTTATGCGGCTCAAGTTGGAGCATTCAAAAGAGATTCTTGAGGGCTTGGCTTTGGACGATCATGAGAAGATCGCCAAACATGCGCAGGCATTGAGTTTACTGAGCTTGGAAAGCGGTTGGAACGTCGTGCAAACTGAGGAGTACCTGAGTCAAAGTCGTGATTTCCGCAACATTGCAAAAGCAATTACAGAAGCGGCGCACGAGAAGAATGTAGAACGGGCTGCACTGGGCTACGTTGCGCTAACGGTGCGATGCGTGGAGTGCCACCGATACTTGCGCAAGCATCACCCGGAATTAAGTCCGGATCAAAAAGAATAAAACTAGATAGTCGCCTTTCGCTCCGCGAAAGTAGCGTCGTCTGGCGCTGCTGCTTTCACTACTTTCACTAAAAGGCTTTTATTCGCGATGAGGAAACGCCTGCATTTTGAGGCGGATAGCGGATAGACGACGCAGGGATAGACGACGCTACTTTCGCGGAGCGAAAGGCGACTATGTGCGAAACTTAACGGGTTCTTCACGGAACCTTGGCATTTCGTGTATTCTGGGGGGGTTAGCCGGGCGGCTTAGCACGCTGCACACCGACTTCTTTTTGCTGCCCTCCTTTTCGCGACACCAGTGAAGTCATGTTTCGAACCGTGTTTTCAGGGATATTGGCGTTTTCCCCTCGGACTCGTCGCGGAAATAATCAAAGAGCTCGATTGCGACGAGCTTTACTGCAGCGATTGGAATCGCGCTGCGTAATGGACGGCCAGCCGCTCATTTCGGAATTCCTGGCGGCAAATAGTGGTGGACTGCGCGATGCGGACGGTGATTCCAGCGATTGGATCGAAATCTACAATCCGACCTCGGCTCCCGTTGATTTGGAGGGCTGGTTCCTGACTGACAATCCCGGTGACTTAAACGCGTGGCAACTTCCATCGTTGACTTTGGCGGCCAATGATTTTGTCACCATCTTTGCCTCAGGAAAAGATCGTGCCGTCTCGGGTAGCGAGCTCCATACCAATTTTCGTCTTTCGACAGATGGAGACTATTTGGCTTTGGTTCAACCATCGGGTCAAGTTGCCAGCGAGTATGCACCAACATTCCCACCTCAGGTGTCAAACGTATCCTTCGGTGCTGTATTTGAAACACAGACGGTTATCGAAAGAGGATCGCAAGCTCAAGTATTGATACCGACGAATAATAACTTGGGTGATACCTGGACGAGCGCTGGTTTTGATACGTCGAGCTGGACGAACGGAAGCCTGGCGATGGGCTATGGACTTGCGCAGCCAGGCTTCGAAGTCACCTATGTCAAAGCGAATATCAATATTACAGATTTGGGCGTTGCCGAAGATGTGTTGGCTGACCCCATGCTGCAGGCTGAAGTCGTAGAGTCGGCCTATCCCGTGGTCAATTTTTTGGGAAATGGCGGCAGCGTTCATTTCGTCAATGACTATGCATTTCCAACCCAAGAGATTGGCGACGACTACGATGATTTCCTGATTGAAGCACGCGCAGTTATTTCCATTCCCAATCCGGGACAATGGACCTTTGGAGTCAATAGTGATGATGGATTCTCGCTGACTCTCGAGCAAGATGGGGTCGAATTTTACACGGAATTCTTTGCACCTCGCGGACCAGAAGACACGTTGGCAACTTTTAATATCCCCAGTGCGGGAGACTGGCAAGCTAGGCTTGTCATGTACGAACGGGGTGGAGGCGCGGAGGTCGAGTTTTTCGCAGCGCCAGGCGAATTAACTACCTTTGACGCTCAACAATTTCGTTTAGTGGGAGACAGCGCGAATGGTGGCCTGATCGCATCCTTTGGCGTGCCTATTGAAACGGACCTCCGCTCGGTTATGCAGGGAATTAACACTAGTGCTTACGTGCATATCCCCTTCTCTCTGGAATCATTCGAAGCTGCCGATGCATTGGTGTTAGACATTCAATACGACGACGGCTTTGTCGCATATTTGAATGGAACGGAAGTAGTCCGCCGCAATGCGCCTCTGTCTCTCGAATACAATTCTGCAGCGACCGATGATCGTACTTTTGGTGAAGTCGCAGTAACGGAACGAATCAGTTTAACGGACTACCTTCCGCTATTGGTTTCGGGCCAAAATGCACTGGCAATTCAAGTGCTCAATTCGTCTGCAAATGACGATAGCTTGCTGATACAGCCCATTCTTTCCCTCGTGACGATTGATACGGATCAACCGCGATATTTTGCTTCGCCTACACCGAATGAGCCGAACGCGGATCCGTTTTTGGGAGTCGTGGATCGAGTGGATGTTTCCGTCGCAGCGGGCTTTTATGACGAGCCTTTTCAGGTATCGCTGTCGACTGCAACTGCCGGGGCAACAGTGAAGTACACCCTTGATGGAAGCACACCAACCGTCGAAAATGGGCAAGTCTATTCCTCTCCACTCTTGATTTCTGAAACGTCGACCTTAAGGGCTGGCGCATTCCTAACGGACTATGTATCGCTGCCCACTGTCAGTCGAACCTATTTGTTCTTGGAAGATGTGATCTCGCAAGCTGCGGACGGGCAGCCGCCTGTTGGTTGGCCAAGCACCTGGGGAAACAACGTCGTCGATTATGGGATGGACGCCGACATTATCTCACAGGAATCGGCGGAGGTGGTTCGGCAAGCGCTCCTGGCCATTCCCACACTGGCAGTCTCTACGGACTTGGGTAATCTTTTTGATGACCAGTTTGGGATCTATTCGTCTGCGCAAAGTGATGGGCGTGAGTGGGAGCGTCCTGCATCGTTGGAATTGTTGAATCCTGACGGATCGGCTGGTTTTCAGGTCAACGCTGGCATACGCATTCGCGGCGGATACAGTCGGAGCAACGATAACCCTAAGCACTCCTTCCGTTTCTTTTTCCGAGGGGAATATGGAGACGGCAGTCTCGATTATCCAATGTTTGGCACAGAGGGTGTTCAGTCCTTTAAGAAATTAGATTTACGAACTGCTCAAAACTATTCATGGAGTTTTGGCGGTGATGCAAGCAATACTTTTATAGCGGACGTATTTGCACGCGAGACGCAGCGCGATATGGATCAGCCTTACACGCGCAGCCGATGGTACCACCTTTACATTGATGGCCAGTACTGGGGACTGTACCAAACTCAAGAACGTGCCGAGGCCGAGTTTGCAGCAAGTTATTTTGGCGGCGCCGCTGCCGACTATGACGTGCTGAAACCTGAGGCGGGGCCCTACATCATCACGGCCACTGATGGCAACGACGAAGCCTATCGTCGACTTTGGGAATCGGCAGTCGATGGTTTTGGGGCCGATGAGGACTATTTACGAGTTCAGGGGAAAAACCCAGATGGTTCCGACAACTTGGACTACGAAGTTCTTCTGGACGTGGAAAACCTCCAGGTCTACATGATCAACATTCTTTACGGTGGCAATCTCGACGCGCCTATTTCCGCCTTCTTAGGGAATAGTGCTGTTAACAATTTCTTTGCGGTGCGAGATCGAACGGGGCGTGATGGGTTCAAGTTTTTCTTGCACGATTCCGAACATACACTCCTCCCCTGGGGCCTAAACGAAAATCGCAATGGTCCCTACTCGGCTGGCGAGCAATTTCAGCATTTCAATCCGCAATGGCTTCATCAGCAATTGATGGCGAATCCAGAGTATCGAATCTCCTTCGCGGATCAGGTGCAGGCATCGTTCTTTGGAGATGGACCATTGACCGTTGCTGCGGCGCAGGCTCGCTACCAAGCGCATATCGAACAATTGGACCTAGCCATTATTGCCGAATCGGCAAGGTGGGGAGATGCAAAACGCCCCAATGACCCTTTAGACCGAGAGGACTGGTTGAATGCGGCAATTAATGTGCGCGACAACTATCTGACGCAGAGAGGCGACATTGTATTGGACCAATGGCGGGCGATTGACCTCTTTCCATCCATCAATGCACCTGCTTTCTTGGTAAACGGCAACCTATCGACCGGAGGCTTCACCGAAATTGGGAGTAATCTTCGATTTGCAGCAACGGGTGGACTTGTTTATTACTTGCTCGATGGTACTGATCCACGACTGCCTGGAGGAGCCATACATCCCGAGGCTTTGGTTTACGATCCAACGTCGGAACCGACAACCTTGGTTCCGACTGAGTCACAATGGAAGTATTTCGATCAAGGCATCGACCTGGGGACTGCGTGGAAGGCAGGACCGTTCGATGATAGTGGCTGGGCGGAAGGAGATGCAGAACTGGGTTATGGCGACGGAGACGAAGCCACTCTGGTGAACTTTGGGCCCAATGCTGCAAACAAGTACATCACGACATACTTCCGAAAAACGTTTCAAGTTGACGATGCCATTGCTATGACTGGCTTGCGACTTCGATTGAAGCGGGACGATGGCGCTGTGGTTTATCTCAATGGATCAGAAGTAGTTCGCACGAACATGCCTAGTGGTACGGTTACTTATGCGACTTTGGCAAGCAACGCTGTTGGTGGGGCCGACGAGACCACTTTTTACGAGTTCTCCATCGACCCTGCTCTTCTCGTTACTGGACTTAACTCGCTGGCAATTGAGATTCATCAATCATCCAGTACAAGCAGCGACATTTCCTTTGACGCTGAGTTGATTGGCGATAGCCAATTAAATCCTGGCCTGACAATTGACAGTTCCATTTCGTTGGTTGCGCGAGCACTATCACCGTCAGGGGAATGGTCGGCCAAGAACGAAGCGGTCTTCAATACGGCCGTTCCCGCAACCGTGGGTGCACTAGTGATAACGGAGATCATGTATAACCCACTTGCTCCCTCTGTCAGTGAACCTGCGCTCGACAAAGAGGAATTTGAATTTGTTGAATTCCGCAATGTCAGCGATCAACCGATTAGTTTGGTAGGTGTGCAATTCTCAGCGGGAATCAACTTTGATTTCAATTCGGGTTCCATTAGTTATCTGAATCCAGGACAGAATGTCATCGTCGCGAGAAATCTGGCCGCCTTTCGAGGACGGTATGGTGACGATGCAATCGTTGCGGGAACCTATGGCTCAACCGGTACGAATCTCAGCAATGGAGGAGAGACGATCACGGTCGTTGATTCATTAGGCACCGTCCTACAGTCGTTCACTTATGACGATGTAGCACCATGGCCGACGTCTCCCGATGGAGGCGGCACATCGCTGACAATGCGTTGGATCGATCGCAGCGACGATCTGCCAACCAATTGGCGGGCAAGTTACGTTCCCCTTGGTACGCCAGGCTATGAAGAAAACGACTACCCGGAAAATCTATCTCTCAGTTCCAATAGCGTGAATGAAAACAGTCTGCAAGCTGTTATTGGAATTGTCTCGGCAGAAGATCCCAACGGAAACGAAGGACTCTTTTTTGAGTTGCGACCCGAGGGTGATGCCTCGCTGTTTACTCTGGTCGGCAATGAACTGCGAATAGGTTCAACTGCGCTCGATTTCGAGCAAGGTGCGACCCGCAGTATTACGATACGGGCTACGGATGCGGGCGGGTTATTCGTTGATTTTCCTCTGACCATCAACGTGAACGATTTGCCCGAAGTGGATGGAGTCGTTGTCGGAGATGGAACCCTCCAACGATCCTTGGTTAAGCAATTAGTTGTGACTTTCGATGGTGAAGTCGAAATCGATCCCGATGCGTTTTTAGTGGTGAAGCGAGGTCCACAGGGTGGTACAGTGCTTACCTCTTTTGCGACTTCCATCAACGGTCAAGGTCAAACCGTGGCTACCATTTCGTTTAGTGGAGATCAGACGCGCGGTCTCGCTGGCGCGCTCATCGACGGGAGTTATCAATTGACTATTGATCCCACCAAGGTACGTCGCGGTTCGATGATTTTGGATGGAGACAGCAATGGAGTTGACGGTGGACTTTACAATTATGGCACCCAATCTGCCGATCGCTTCTTTGCATTGTTTGGAGACATGAACGGAGATCGCTCCGTAAGTCTGGGAGAATTTAGTCAGTTGCGTGGAGCGTTTGGTCGATCGGTCGGTGATCCGGGTTACCGTGAAGAATTTGATTACGATGGCAATGGTGTGGTTAGTCTCGCTGACTTCAATCAATTTCGCTCACGATTTGGGCGTCTATTAGCATTTGAGTAAATGGATAATGAATCTGTTCGAAGAGTTGCCGGTCCACCTCACGGAAGAATTGGTCACCGTGCTAGCGAGGCATCCGGGCTGTCGAATTGAACGGATTGTGTCGCAAGGGCAGATCAGCCCAGAAGATTTTTGGTACGATCAAAATGAGCATGAATGGGTGATCGTGCTCAGGGGCGAAGGGGTACTGCGTTTCGAACATGAAGAGGCTCTTTCCATGAAGCCGGGGGATCACTGTTTGATTCCTGCACACAGGCGGCATCGTGTGGAATGGACGTCTCCCCATGAACTAACCATATGGTTGGCTGTGTTCTTCGGCGGATGACCACTGTGTCAGAGCAGCAGCTCTCGGATTTCAAGCAGATGTAGTTGACGCCCAGCGTTGTGAGGCCTGCTAACTCCGCACGATCACTGAAGATTCTTAGGCTTTACGGCTGCATTGGCGTAGTGCTCGTAGCGTCTTTTGAGTTCTTGCAACTTTGTGGGATATTCTAGAGCCCTATTTGTTGTCTCGTAAGGATCGTTGGCGAGATCGAACAGTTCAAACGATTCATCCGATTGTTTTTTCTGCTTGCCTGCATTTTTGACAATGAGCTTCCAATCACCCACTCGGATAGCGCCACCATTGGGAGTTGTATTATGAAGTATTTCTTGGTGCGGAGACTTGGCATGTTGAGAAATTACCGGCCAGATGTCCATGCCATCGAGTGGCAGGGGTTGCTCTAACGAACCGCCAGTCAATTTGATGAGGGTTGGATAAAGGTCAACTATGTGTATGGGTTCATTGCAGACTTCTCCAGCTGGAATTTTGTCCTTCCATGTTACAAAGGCGACTCCTCGAACTCCTCCTTCGTAAACAGACCCTTTGCCATCGCGGAGGGGACCATTGCTAGTAATCTTATTTGGACCAACTCCTCCGTTGTCGCTTGAGTAAATGAATAGCGTATTGTCGCGCATCCCCTTCTGTTCCAGGGCCGCGACAATGGTGCCGACTCCCTCATCGAGTGCGGTAAGCATACCCGCCATCTGTAAACGATTGCCCTTTAAATGCTCGTATCCCTTTTTGTAACGATCGGGAACTTGATAGGGCCCATGCACTGCGTTGTAAGGAACGTACAAGAACAGGGGTTGGTTGGGATCATTTTCCTCAATGGCCTTAACAGCCGCTTGAGTAATGAGGTGCGTTGAATATCCTTGCTGCTCCGTATTGATACCGTTCACGTACCAATCATTTTTTTGATCGCGCGTATGTTTGAAATAATCGATCGCGCCAAACAGGTGACCTGTATGCGAGTCAAAGCCGCGTTGCATGGGCCAATACGCTTGATCAAAGCTGCCCAAATGCCACTTACCGCAAATAATTGTGCGGTATCCGTTGTCCTTGAGAACCACTGGCAGCAGACGTTCTTCGAGCGGCAACCCGTATTGTGCAGTCGGCCTGACCACTCCAACTTGCAATCCATACCGCATGGGATATCGGCCCGTCATGAGCGACGCACGAGTGGGAGAACAAACAGGCTGAACGTAGAACTGATCTAATTGCGTTCCAGCAAGTGCCAGCTGGTCAATCGCTGGCGTTTTGATTTCTCCTCCCTTGTAGCCCACGTCGTATGAGCCCTGATCGTCCGCAAGAATGAACACGATGTGGGGCTTCTGTGGCTCCGCTGCTTGAAGTGTAGGTACTGCAAGAGAATAACAGGATAGCAGGAGAAGCGTGAATATTTGATATCGCATGGCGTGGCCGTACCGTGATCGAAGGCAACATAGTCGCCTTTCGCTCCGCGAAAGTTCTGAAAAAGCAACCAATACCAACGCTACTTT
>JBGTBJ010000115.1:0-92529 GCA_041749395.1 Pirellulaceae bacterium | reverse complement strand
TCACTACACTTCAGTCCGTAAGCACACTTCGCTTGACCGTCAAACGCCAGCAGAAGTGTACCGTAGTGGCCGGCTAAAACGCGACGTTCCCTCTATCTAAGAAACGCGCGGCCGTGGTCCTAAAATTGGGGTCCACTTCAGGTAGACCAAAGACACCTGCGATCATAGTAAACTTACCCGCAGATAGTAAACTTACCCGCAGATAGTTGCCTTTCGCAGATAGTTGCCTTTCGCTCCGCGAAAGTAGCAAAAACACAGTAGCGAAAGTAGCAAAAACACAGTAGCAAAAACACAGTAGCAAAAACACAGTAGCAAAAACACAGTAGCAAAAACACAGTAGCAAAAACACAGTAGCGAAAGTAGCAAAAACACAGTAGCGAAAACACAGTAGCAAAAACACAGTAGCGAAAGTAGCAAAAACACAGTAGCGAAAGTAGCAAAAACATAGTCGCGTGAGTTGCAAAAACACAGTAGCGTAAGTTGCAAAAACAAAACGCTACTTTCGCGGAGCGAAAGGCAACTATCTGCAACTATCTCCTTCTGGAAATCAACACCATGTCCACCGAAAAAACATGCCCCGACTGTAATGCAGCCATGGGCGAAATTATGATCATCGATCGCAGCCGCATGAATGAGCTCGTATCCGCTGACGGGAGCCTGAGCTATGCATTACCGGACGAAAAGAAAGGATTCTTAGGTGCAATACCAGCGCGCGGCACAATCAAGTCTTTGGCCTGCACAAAATGCGGACGAATCGTTCTCTACGCTGTTCATAGCAAGAAAGAATAGGCCCTTCATTCGCCTCATCTACAATTCATTCCCCAACTTTTTCTAGAGTCAACTCGATCTTTAATGGTTGGACATCTTCCAACTTGAAGGGAACGTACTGCTCGCCTCCCGCTTGCTTTGGTAATCGATAGCCTTGGCTGCCGATCGCTAAATATTCACTTGTCCCAATCGGTACGTTTCGAAGCACAGCGAGACCCTCTGCATTACTTTTCACTGAGTATCGATCATCACCAAGCGTAGGTGGTCGAACATCGGCTGACGGATTCAGTTGCGTATCAATGAACGATATCGACTGATAGCCGCTCCCTAGAATCGTACTCCCGCCCATGAAGTATTTTTGATTCGGCCACGTTGCGACGCCGACATCGGATAGCGGATTCCCTTGGTTGTCTTTGCACACGACTTCCAACGTCCCCGTTGGTTCCATCACTAATTCGGGAGAAATTATCTCGCTCTCAACGTCAAAATTTTGGCCAATAACGGACCCTTGATTACCATTCTGATGATCAGACTTACATAACCAACCATCGCAGATCGCTATCATTTGGACCACGCCACCTCGTGGTGCGGATGGGATCGTAAACGTTCCATCCGGTTGAATATCAACCTTATCGGACCAGGTCAGCGTAGGGTCCTTTTCTTCATAGGATTCACCTGCAACTTTGGGAGCGAATGTGGCAATCACTATGCCATTCTGAATAGGACGCGGAACAGCATTATCCAACCGTCCTTCCACACGAACTCCTGGGCGAAGAACGATCTTGCTGAATCTAAGCGATTGACCCCGTCGAATGCGAATCGTGGTTAAATCACTAAACAAGGTATTGCCATCAGGTTTCGGTTGAACGGCGAGCATTTGCCAATTGCCGCTCCGAATGGCGCTGTTGGATCGATAGCCCTCTTCGTCGATCGGCCATTCGCTTGGCCTCCAGTCCACATTGGGCATCAATACGCCGAATTCCGTGATCGCGTTACCTTGTTCGTCCACCCCGCTAATGCGAACACGAGATCCTCGCACCAAAGAAGCGGTCGCTTGCTCGATTGTGGTTGATGAATTCATAGTGACCGAAATGTGGTCTATGTGCGATACGGAAAACGTCACCTCACGTGACTCCAATGGCTGAACTCTATTGCCAAATCGGACCGGATAGGGAATTTTGACCAATCCCTCCTCATCGGTATGCACCACAGGTGGCTCTCCAATATTACTGGTCGGCCAAAAATAGTGTGCATTAGTATCTCCGACAGCGCGAAGCGCATAGGGGCGAACCTTCGCATTCGCAATCGGATTGCCGTCGGAATCGACTACACGCAAGGAGAGACTCTTCATCTCTTTGAAATCGAGTTCCGATTCGCTGTCATCAAACGCAATTGCGGCACAATGATTACCAACTACGGCACACCAAACACTGCTGACGGCCAATAGCAACATGCCCACCAGACTGCGACGAATAATTGAATTTACTAACAACACAACAAGACTCCTCGAATCTCTACTTCGCCAGACAATGACTGGACCCAACACGAACTTGGTTCAATGTCTCATTCATCATCACAGAGCATTAACTTCTCGTCGATGACCTGGATTGGAACATAATAAACCGCATGATCTCCCTCGAAGTGCATCACTAAAGTCTCGTCGAGTACGTCCATCTTGATGCACGGTGCAAGAAACCCAACTTCCATGAGAACTTCCGCACTCCCTGATCTATAATCTAACACTCTCAGCAAACCGTCGCTGGTGCCACAAAGCAAGCGATTTTCGTCGAGCCATTGCAATGACACTACCGAACTATCCATCCATTCTTTACCGATAATCTGCGGTGGAATAGCGACTATCCGATGCGTTGTCACGTCACCAGTCTTAGCTAATTCAACCACCACCAAGCCACCGTCATCGCGACCAACAGCCAGCGTGCGATTCGAACTGTCCGACCGTTGCGGAGCAAAAGCCATTGCATTGATTCGTGCCGGATCACCCGTGCTGAACTCCAATGTTTGCTTTAGTGATTGAGTGTCATAAATGTGTAACGATCCCATTCGCATGCCCAATACTGCGTAGTCGCCTGATGACTCAAAAGATGCGACGCTAAAGACTGAATCCAGATCCACTTCTCGCAGTGGCTTGACCTCAATCGAACTGTTTGCATGAGGATCAAATACATCAATCGTATAGAGCGATTGTTTCTTACCCCGCAGTACCGTCCAAAGACGACATTGATCATCCAGTCCCATTGCGGAGATTACCTCGTTGTAGTTCCGAGTAGCAACACGAGGGCTCTCTTCGTCACGTGTCGATCGGATGACTTCGACTCGGCCATTCACATCTTCAAAGTGCTGAACCGTCCACTGCACTCGCGTTCCGTTAATCTCTTGATAACGAATGTCGCTAGCGACAAATGCCTTCTGATCCGTTTGAACTGGAAAAGCCTGCCTCTCCCCAGATAATAGCGCCTCCTCGACAGGCCGGCTATTTAAAGCACAAGTGTTGTACTGCGTCGAAATGAACGATTGAAATTCTCCACCGACGAACTGCCGAATCGGCACAGAGAATGTCGGTGAACGCTTAATCCGTGGATCAACCGCTTGAATTTTCATAACGTCGATATCAGGTCCTGCAACCCACAGGTGATCAGAATTGCGATCAAATCGTATGTGAGTGTCTAGGTGATTTCTTATAGGGAATACACCTAACAATTGCCTGTCCGTCATATCCCAAATCTCCAAGCCAGAACCTGTGGGTGAGGCGAGGGTACGGGCCATCCATGCACCTTCTGCGCTGAGAGCAATGGCATGGCGACTGGGAGTATCGAGAGGCGCATCGTGTGCCACCAAATTTAGAATGTCGCCGGTCGCCGCGTGACGAATCCAAAGTCGCCGATCAGGCCCCGAGGCCATCACACCAAGTCGATCAGGATGAGGAACAATGCTCTCACCCACAATACTGGCTAGTTCGCGCACATCTTTCAGTGTTTGGCCATCAAGAGGATAGGACTTCGATGGAGAAATATAGAGATGCTCATAAAAAGGAAGAATCTGATGAATTGGGGTGAGCATGCGCCGGCTCACTAACGGTCCTACTTGTACGAACGCTTCTTGCGAGTCGACCGATGAAGTGAAATCAACTGGCATTGTTGAATCGTGATCCATGGCGAGGCGATGCAACCACGATCGATCGGTAGCAATCCAAAGACAGTCATCCTGTGGGTCCATGGCGAGGGCCGTGATGGTTCCCACTGTTTTGAAGATACGATTCGGTGAGGATATCGATTTCCACGAGTCTTGACCCTCTGCGTCATTCGACCAGGCAAACACATCCCCATCGCGAGTACCGACGAACAGGCGATTTCCATCGCTCGAGAAGCAAGCAGAACGATAGCCGGGCTGAGGCTTCGTCTGCAATAAATTCATCGTCCCTTGTAATAACGAAATAGACGACAGCGAATTCCATGAATTTGCATCAAGACTACCGGTACTCAATTGCAAACCAACAAACAGGTTTGCCTTCGATTGCCCCAGGGCAACAAATCCATTTCGGCGGTCGATTGCAAGGCATCCTGCGTGGAAATTAGGCCAATTCTCTGTGGACTTATGCTCGTCCAATGCGGAGACCACATCATGTCCCATCGCCATCTTCAAAGCCAATCCGCGAATACGTGGAATTTGTGCGGGATCAAGCGTTGCTTGGTCAATGATTGTGCTCTGCAACGCCGTCGCTCTCGCCATCCAGCCAATGCTGCGGGTACGGAACAATCGCTCCCACTCGTTGACATCGCGATACAAGTTGGCTAGTTCTGTTTCCCGCTCCTGCTGCTTTAGCTTGCCCATCGCATTTTGTCGACGGACCTCCAACAAATCGTATTCCAGCTGCAACCCTCGCTCTCTCTGAAATGCGATCCAAACGCCCACAGAAGAAAAAGTTAGGGTTAACAAGACTAAAGAAACTGCGGTTGCATAGCGCCAATGTCGACGAATCACTCGAGCCAACTTCCGTGGTGGTGATTCCACACAGGCGGCTATCGGCTCATCTTCTAAATAGTGCTCCAGATCATCCGCCAACTTCTCCGCTGACTCATAGCGATCTTCAGGCTTATCGCTCATCGCCTGCAAACAGATTGCAATCAAATCTTTGGCCACACCTACAGACTGCATGGCGGTACGCAATGCGGCGCTTTTTCTGAAGGTCACTCCATGCGGCGACTCGGCCGTACAAAGATGAAACAACGTAGCGCCTAACAGATAGACATCCGAACGTTTATCAATCGCCGCTTTCCGCCCGCGGCGCATTTCCGGTGCTAAATAGGCAGGAGTGCCCATTTGCAAATCGTGTTGGGTTAAAGACGAGTCAACAACCTTCAGATAATCGGCTTCGCGACCCGAATCACGCACGGCGTCGCTTATCGTAACTGCGGTTGCCAATTCATCTTCATCGCTCGGCGTGACGTCGCCCTTGGTATCCAAGACGCCAAGCTCGGGACCTGTTGAGGTGGCTCCATCCGCAGAGTCAACAGAGGTGGTCATTGGGAAATCGAACGGGATCGTACTTAGATCATCCGTCCCCAATGCCAAGCTCGCTGGCGCATTCGCACCACAAAGCCCGGCCAAACCCCAGTCAAGTACTACTGACTCACCATGTCGGCTGACAAAAATATTGGCCGGTTTTAAGTCGCGATGAATAAACCCCGCTTCATGTGCCCATTGTATGGTGCGGCACACATAAATGACATGTCGCAGTAGCAATCGAAAGGAACGCCAATGTCGATCGACCACTCGTGGCCTATGCAAATGACAGCGATCAATTTCCTCTCGCAATTCGCGTCCATCGATCAATCTCATTGCATACCAAGAGCGCCCCTCGGGGTCGACGCCCATGTCATAGATTCCGGGCACTCCAGGGTGCCGCAGCCTCCCCATCACTACCGCTTCGCGAACCAACCGATCATTGGATTCGACGTGGCGAGAATACTCCTCCCTTAAGAATTTGACTGCCACCCATCGACCACATGTCCGGTCCCATGCGACACAGACTACCCCCATTCCGCCGCGCGATAACACGCGGCGAATATCAAAACGAACGGAGCATGTACTTGGTACGGAAAGCGATTCAATACCTAGTTCCGCACTATCCATGGAGCGAACCAAGCGGTGGCTTGTCAGTAGGAGTAACTATCGGACACCGAACAAAATCACCTGATTAAGATGCAATGTCGCTTTATGGGGAATACCAATTTTCACGTATCGCACCTTCGGCCCTGCGGGAATATCGACCTCGTAATTCGCTTGGGGTTTACTCGATTTCCAAACCTGCTTCCAAGCATCTCCCGTTTCGGAAACCCAAACGGTCAGATTCCGAGCACGTTCGTGAAACTGGGAATTCACCCGATTCTGCATGGTTACATGCCGCAGCTCGCGCGCCTCGGGCAAACGGATCACAATCTCTGGTTGCTGATCATTCGATTCGTTGGAATGGAACGCAAAATCACGGTCACCTGGTGGAACAGCGCTCAGCAAGTATGCAACTTGTTGATTCCATTGCTGCGGATAATCCGAGCCGATTTGCAACTTGGCATCTCGAGATATCTCTTCAAACGGACCATACTTTCGTAACTCGCCCACTTCGGGTTGTGCCGTATCAATCCAGTTGCCGACAAGAAATTGCACGAGGTCCAAAAATTCAATGGGTGCAATCGTCTCTGTCAGACCTTCCGGCATCGAACTTGCTTTTTTCTCTTGCCGCAACTCGATGGTATCCTTCTCTATGACTTCCACTTTTCCATTGGATACGCCCAGCGATATTGTGCCATCATTCTCTTCAAGCACAAATCCATTAATCGTGCGTCCATCATCGGTCAGCACCATGACGGTCTCATAGCCCTTGGAAATTTTTTCGTTCGGCCACACGATCGATTCAACGATATCGTGGCGAGACATTCTCGCGGCAATGTCGGTCAACTTGGGACCAAATTCTTTTCCGACATCACCTACCTTATGACAGGCCGCACAGACTCGCACAAACACCCCTTGTCCGCGAGTCGCATCGCCTCCACCTGCATTGACCAATTCGTTCAATGCCTTGCGTCGCTCGTCCATCGGCGCATCGACATTCACGACCGTTTTCATGGGCTTAAAAATCGCCCGGCCAGGTCCTGTCGAATACTTGTAATCCAGAAACGCTTTCTTCGTTGCTTCTGGTGCCGCGGCCAAGAAGGTTCCCGCTTGTTCCGCTGATCGCCAAGCTGGCTCAAGCGCTTGAAGCGTATGTTCCACGGTGTACTCAATCCAATAATCCATCGGCATCTGATACGCTAGCAACGCAGTTTCTGCCGCATTGACGGAGTTCACAAAACTTAATCCGCGCAGAGCTTCCGTCCGAACGCGCGGATGCGGGTCTTGAATCGCCGTGGTTAGAAATCGCAACACATCAGGAAAACGATCGATCTCGTTGGACACGGTGTGCACCGCAGCAGCCCGCGCATGAAAATCGTCTGTCGCCATGATCCGAGAAATCAACTTTGTATCAACGCGTCGAAAACCCTCTTGGACCCACATCGCTTCAGCCAACTTTTGTGGATCGACAGAGTCGCCCAGCCACTTCTCCAACTGCGTTAGTACTTCATCAGCATTCAAATCCCGTATAGCGCGTCGCGCCAAGTAACGAGTCCGAGGCTCGAAAGCCAACAGTTGATCAAGCAATTCAGGAATGGTCTTACCCTCTTGAATCGTTGGCGTCAGTAAGTCCTTGGGCTTGTAAACCAAGCGAAAGACCCGACCGTGAGCGTGGTCGCGATTGGGATCTCGCTGTGAATACTGCATGTGACCAATGAGCGCATTGCACCAGTCGCCAAACCACAGCGCACCATCGGGCCCGATCCATGGGTCCACGGGACGAAAGAAGTTGTCGGTCGATGACAATAAGTCTTCAATCCGTTCACCAACTAAGCCAGCTCCGTCTGCTTCATCGCGGATATGAAAGCGAGGGAAGCCATGCATATTGATCACACAGCCGTAAATAAACTGTCCATGGACTTCTTCAGGGAATTGTCGAGAAGTCAGAAAATCGCTTCCTACAGCCGGCCGCATCCCTTGGTTGTCAAAAATGGGCCGCAATGTTTTGCGAGAAGGCACGTCCGCACCGCTCAGTGGAGTTGCCCAGTGCTGCGTCGCGCCGGTTCCATCGCCAATGATCCCATTACCCCACGAATCGAATACTAAACACCAAGGATTGCCATACCCGGGAGTCTTGAAATAGCGAACTTTCAATGTCAGAGGATCCCAGACATAGGATCCGGAAGGCCCCGCCACACGAAACGGTCCATAAGGAGTTTCCAAGGTGGTCGACATCGACACACCTTCCAGCATGTGCAGCAATCCGCCGTGCGAAAACTCCCATGCGCCCATGGCGTGATGCGTGTCGTCGGTCCCAATACCATCCAAGATTTGAGACACCGAGTCGGCGACATCGTCTCCGTCAGTATCCTTTAAAAACAAAATGCGAGGCTCGTCCACAACCAGCACACCGCCGTTCCAGAATTCAAATCCGGTCGGGCAGGCAAGCTTGTCGTAAAAAGTCTTACAAACATCTGCCCGCCCATCGTTGTCCGTATCTTCCAAAATCAGCAACCGATCGCTCGGTTTTGCATCGCCTGGCATCCACTGTGGATAACTGGGCATGCAAGAGACCCACAATCTTCCCTTGGAATCAAAATTGATTTGCGTTGGATTGGACAACTCGGGGAAGTCGCTCTCCGATGCAAATGCTTCTACTTCAAAGCCTTCAGGAACAGTCATCTTGGCGATCGACTCTTCCGGAGTTGGATACGTCAACGTGTCAGGTTCGCGGCCGCGACGAAAACCTTCGTCGCGAGTTCCAAACATGGTCTCAGGAATAAAGACATCGCCGGTGTTGGAATCATCAGGCTCTGGGGGCACCGACCGATCGTTAGTGATGTCCCAAACATATTGATCTCGCACCCGAACCATGTTGCGAATCTTGACATACTCTTTGGGGAATGTTTCCGTATCCCAAGTGCGACGCCCACCATAAACATACCAACCGTTGAGCATGCGATAGTCTTGCAGATGAGTCCATGACTTATCATTGATCGCCTCCTTCAGTTTGACATACTTGGCCTCGTCCACTCGCGGAGCGGGTGATGCAAATAACGACTCATGCATCAGTCGACTGACAACCGCATCCCCTTGCTCGTTGAGGTGAATACCATTGATCGAGTATTGCAAACCCGGTTCGGCAGAAAACAATTTCAACGTCGGTTCAAACAACTCAACGTAGCGATATTCGAGCTCGCTGGCCAACGAACGGATAACACCTGAATACAAACGCAGCCGCTCGTTTTCTTGAACTCCATCGGGTTGAAGCGGATTTCCCGATGCTTCAAATGCAACAGGGCTGATTAAGACAAATCGTGGCGCAGCCCCATCCTTGCTGAACTCCTCAAGTTTGCGATCAATCCAGTTTTTATATTGAGTCTTAAATGCATTGAGTTGCTCAGCGCTCGTACCTGCAAACGACTCATTGAATCCAAAGAAACATAGGAAAGTGTCGGGAGAAAACACTGATAGCGGATCGTCAATCGTGGTGTAGTTCCCTGGTCGCTGCTGCAGTCCTACCTCGTCTGCCGGCCAACCAAAGTTGCGAAACACTAAGTTCTTCTCCGGATTCCGAAGATGTAGACCCGCTTCGAAGTTTCCGTACAAATTCATTCGCTCGGCCAATGCGCCACCAACAGCGACGATTCGCTGACCAGACACCAGCTCAAACGGGTCATCCGATCCAGTTGTCGATTGAGCGTGTGTCAAACCGACACCAAAAAACCAAACGCAAATCGCTACGACGCAACGACCAAACCGCGAAGAAAAATACATGCTGCTTTGTTCCAAGGCCCTAGTCATTGTTTATTGATCAAAAAGAGTGTGTGGAAACGCGCCGTACAGACCTGCCACATGGGGGATGCAGCATTTCACAGCCCCAACTCGCAATTGCTTCAGGGGAGGTACGTCGGTATCGCAACAGAGGGGGACGAAAGGAAGGGATTCGATTGCGAATCTAATTGTACTCTGGCACGAGGGACCTTCAAACTGGCTTTTGCCTACGGGCGGTTGAACTGGAGTGCCATCCGCCCGATGAAAACAAGTATTATTGGGTATAATTCTGAACTTCACGCCTGTCGCTGGGTACAAATGAATTGGGGTTCGCTGACGACAATGCGCCCAAGTCTATCGTAGGGTATTATCCATCAAACATTAGTACGAGGTTGGCATGACGGCAGCGGAGCCGCCAGACGATGCTTGGGTGCAAAAGCATTACGCGCGATTGCGACAATCGGCATGGTTGTTGTGCGGGCGGGCGGATGTAGCTGACGATTTGACCCAGGAGACCTTTGCGAAGGCGATTGATGGATGGCATCGATTTGAAGGCCGGAGCGAAGTATCGACATGGTTGTATTCCATCTTGCTGCGACAGCATGCCAAGCGTTCTCGGACTGCGATGCGGGCGACCGAACGAGTTCGTCGATGGCTGGAGATGGCCAAAAAGCCCAATGCTGTGGTGGACGATCCTGCGACATTACTGGCCAAAAAAGCCTGGCGTGAAAGCTTGTGGGCAGAGGTTGCCACTCTGCCTCCACGACAACAGCAAGTAGTGCTGTTGAGATTTGCGGAGGGATTCACCTACCAACAAATCGCTGAGGCCTGCCACATTCCGGTAGGTACGGCAAAGACTCGACTTCATGCGGCACTTCAACGACTTCGCGATCGGCACTGCATTCAAGTGCTGAAAGAATCTCAAGAAGGCGCCTTGGAAATTTCTACAGCACTACCGAACATCGCCCAGCGGCATCTTGAGGTATGAGGAATATTTCGTGAACAAAGATAATCAAGAAAATGATTGGTTGACTTCGCAGTTAACCGCACAGGCTCAGGAAATCCCCACGCCTCCACTCAAAATCCCCTCCGCGTTTGCGCTGCGGGAACGAGTCTTACGACGACGGGAGCGCAATGCGCGTTGGACAACCTATGCAGCGGGTTCTGTAATTGCCTTTTCCATGTTCGGCTGGAGCCTGCGCGGAATGGATTCTGGAAATTCAAATTCTCTGCTCCCCGTGAATCAAATTAGTAGTGAGATTCCCGAGGTCCATGTCGTAGGCAATCCAGCCCACAACACTAGCGACTCCATCCAACCCCCGTTCCGCATGAAGGCAAGGTGGTGGGAACCGGTGCCCGTTGAATGGGTCGATGCTTCAGGAAAGTCGCACGGTTTCGCCGGCTTCGTAGCGGAAGAACGCTCTACGGTGGTTGATCCAGAATCGCTCAATTCCAAAGATCGCCAGCGAGTCATACGCGCAGTTGAATCTTATCCTTTCGACGGTACCACTTTCTAATCCCTGCGACATTTCTGATCTCTACAACGCAACACTGTCACTCATTGATCTACCGTAGGATCTCTTTTCCATGCGCACCGCTTGCCAGCCATCCGCAGATACCGCAGATAATATGCCGCTAAGCACCACGAAGCACATATTTAACTTACGCTTCGTAGCCGCGGTTGCCTTGATGTCGATATCCGTTGCAAACCCGTCAGTGCGCGCAGAAGACTTTCGCCATGCGGTCAAGCAGGCAGTGCCAAGACTGGTCAACTTGAGGACCCTTTCCAAATCAGATCCAACGCCTGGCAGTGAGGAAGAGGACGCAACTGCATCACCTGATGATGATGCGATTCCATCACCAAGCCTAGCTTATCACTATCGTATGGGATTGATCATCGGCGATCGACTGATTGGATCGATCGAATCGGCTCAAGGCGAGCTGTGGCAACTCGAACAAGCTGATGGTTCTTGGATCGACATTCCCATGGCAGGCCACGACCAATTGACGGGCATTGTGATCTTGCGGGACACTCGCAGCAACGCGCCTGAATTCCCACCTTTAACCGAAGGCGAAACCGAGCTAGCACTGCCGGTCGTTGTGACATGGCTTGTCGATGGAATTCCGCAAGCGATCTCAACGATCGTCACGTGCAATGGTAGCGCCCAAATGCGTGGCATGGCTTCGATCCATTCGCTTGACTCGCCTTCCGAACTGGGAGCGCCAATTCTGTCAGCGAACGGTGAGCTGTTGGGACTGGCGACACAAATTCGCATCGCGTCAGCTTGGCGCCCTAAAATGCCAGTCGCAGGTGTCGGTGGATATCCACTCACCCTGGAGGATCAGAGCCAAGTTGTAAACTTGATCGCACCTATCGCGACAATCCATCGACTTGTTGAGGAAATTTCGCAACACGACGAGCCAGTCATTCTCAAGTATGGATATATGGGAATTCGCGTCGACACGGAAACCGGATTAATCGAAAGCGTTATCCCTGAAGGACCAGCAGAGAAAATCGGCATCCAATCCGGAGATCGGATCGCGAAGATTGGCGGTCAAGAAGTCTCTGCGCAACAAAGGATCTTTTCGATTCTGCAACACTACCGCGCTGGCGACACAGTTTCGCTATTGGTAAAGCGAGAGAAAGAAGATCTACCCGAAGAGAATTTAGAGCTGGAATTGACCTTGGTCGCGATGGATATGAGCCAGTTGGCTGCAGCGGTTCCTGCACCTGACGAATCCGAAGGAAATGGCTTAACTCTTCGTAAGATCGATCGCACAACCGAATCAGCTGATGACCAAACTGACGCTACCGCAGACTCTTCATCAAATATCGGTGTGCTGCAAAAGCAAATGCAGAAACGATTGAATCAATATCCCCCGGAGATCATTGTCGAGCGGACGGACGTGGAAGAGTTGATTCGCGAGTTGCGCAAGGAAATTGAAGCACTACGAGCCGAATTACGCGAGCGCAAATGAGCGGTTTTGGCGCTAGCCACCGGCCTTACATAACAACCAACTTCCGCAACCGCAAGAGAGCGGTTTTGGCGCTAGCCACCGGCCTTACCTAACAATCGACTTCCAAAATCGCAAGTGAGCGGTTTTGGC
This sequence comes from Pirellulaceae bacterium, assembly GCA_041749395.1. Classification (GTDB taxonomy): domain Bacteria; phylum Planctomycetota; class Planctomycetia; order Pirellulales; family Pirellulaceae; genus Laterigemmans. The sequence goes on along the minus strand of JBGTBJ010000115.1, from coordinate 79,752 downwards.
GCTAGCCACCGGCCTTACATAACAACCAACTTCCGCAACCGCAAATGAGCGGTTTTGGCGCTAGCCACCGGCCTTACATAACAACCAACTTCCGCAACCGCAACTGAGCGGTTTTGGCGCTAGCCACCGGCCTTTCCCCCGCCCCTACCCCCGCCCCTTACCACTCTCAACATGCAACCAAAGACCGGCAGCATCTTATCATGCTACCGGCCTTCTTCGAATTTTGACAAGCAGGAATTTCGGCTAGTAGCGAATACCAGCCGAGAGAGTGATACCTACAAAGCCGATGTTTTGGTCGAGCAGGCCAACTGCAGTTGGGGGAAGTTCCCACAATTGAGATTCAAAAGCAGCCCGTGCAAACGCATGCGTATTTCCCCAGATGTTCTTGGAATACTGGGTACCAATTTGCATTTCCATTACGGGCAACACGTCTTGCGAAGACGATATCGGTGCGCCCAAGATGTTGACGTCATGATCACCGAAAAGAAGTGAACCTCTCGCGCCGCCAATGATCGAGAATGGACCATCACAGATTTGACGAGTTGCAAAAATCGCAACAGTCGATCCCCAGCCGTCAAATGATTCAGTCAACACTGGCGCAACGTGATCATTGATTTTCCCCCATCGCACACCACCCGATAGATCGAACGTATATCGGCCTCGAGCAAATAGCTGAGTCAATTCAGCATCCCAAGTCTGCGCGGTTAAGCCTGGATTCAGTGCAGCTCCGCCAGGCCCTTCCTGGTCGAAGTGCCAAAAGCGAGTTCGAACTCCTAATCCAGATTCTGCCCGATATCCTAACCAATATCGTCCACCAACTCCCAAATCTCGCTCGGGTAGAATGGCCGCGCCATTGTTGAGTGGGCCAATGGAAACCGACCCCGAATGAGGAGTCAACAACGTCAATTCCGTTCCAGCAAAAAAGCCGCTGTAGGAATTGCAACAAAGGTTGTTCTTGCAGGTAGGAGCAGGGTCGAACTCAGAAAAGTCGTAATCTGTAGCGTGAGTCAAACTCGTCGCGAGACAAAGCTGAAATGCCAACAAGTACAAGAAAGTTTTGCGCATGGTCGAAGTCATCCGTGAACACCATTACTTCCCAAGATCGCATATGAACTCATTTCAATGCCTAGACCGGGAAACGAGTACATTGTCGACTTAGTCAAGCGTTTGAGTATTGCATAAACAGAACTGCTCGAACTTCCCGCAAAGACCGCACAGAGTATTAATGCGACTCCCCCTCTATCGATACCGGCGGAAAAGACACGCTTTTGCGGATGTTTTCCTAAAACAACTCTCACCAGTTACCACTATAGCAACGGGGTAGAATATCCGGGCAGTGCGGCCTTTGATGGGTACCGTTCAGAATCAGTTAGAGGTACCAGGTAAACTTTACGCTTGAGTCGCGAGAGTGCAAAATGCCTGTATTTCTATCAGGTTCGCGATACGATTAGCATAGTGTGCAAATTTGTTAGCACAGGTGAAGTTTTACATTACTGGGATACCATCTCGTCCCCGAGGCTCCGCCCGGGGACGCACTGCCTTACGGGCTCCGCCCGACAACCTCTCGTCCCCGTGGCTCCGCCCGGGGACGCACTGCCTTACGGGTTCCGCCCGACAACCACTCGTCCCCGCGGCTCCGCCCGGGGACGCACTGCCTTGCGGGCTCCGCCCTACAACCTCTCGTCCCCGTGGCTCCGCCCGGGGACGCACTGCCTTACGGGCTCCGCCCGACGTCTCACGTACACCGGTCCAATTCGTGAGCTCCTACGAACTTACAGCGCTGAGTTAGTCCATCAACTTCGCAGCATCCTGAGCGATAACACCACTGGTACCGACTGTCGCTTCCTCGCCGCCATCGCCTTGGCCGGACAGTGACGCTGCAACTTCCGGGCAGCGACTCATTGAGTGAGTTCACACTTGATGAAATTCCGCAAAGTCGCGGGAAGCAATGTTCATACAAGTGGCCGACTTGTTTGCAAACGCTCCACGTTCAGGTTTGTGGAGCAAGCATGGAGTCGGAACAGATCATATCGATATCTTCGCTAGGCACTAACTACAATCGATGAAATTTCTGATTACGCTCCGCGAAACTGTTTCCCCGTTCTCGCAAAGACGTAGGCGGAAACTACTCGGATGGTTCGTCGGCATCAACGTTCACGTTGCTGGAATCTGTCATGGATTCTATCTCCAGAAGTAGCTGAGATGTAAATTCGTCAACAGACTGTTTGGTCTTCACTAACGGTACTTCCTTTGCTTTTGGAAGTAGGCCAAGTTCATCAGTCAAGACATGCCTGGCCAGGGACTCGATCGTAGGATGGTCGAAAAGAAGTGTAACTGGCAACGAGATCCCGGACTGCATGGCTAAACGACTTGCCAGTTCGACGGCCATTAACGAATCAAATCCGTATTCGTTAAATGGCAATCGCGGATCGAGCGAGTAATCCGACGATTGATTTAGCACGTCCCTGGCTTCGCTGCAGATAAAGTCCACCAATTTCTCGAGTCGCTGTGGAGCCGGTGTGACCTTAATGTTTTCAATTAGCTTCTTCCATTCTGGACTAGGACCAGACTGGGCACGTTTCGAAGATAGTAGTCGTCGTATCATTCTTGGTTCAGCTCCTAACGGAAACTGATTCCCAAGCTTTTCCCAATCGACGGCCAGAATAACATTTTGTGGAGAACCGTTGAGCAGGGATTTTTCCAGCGCAAACAAGCACTGATCGGTGCTCAGCAACGACAGGCCCATTTTTTGCCATTGTTTGGTCAGCGTAGACGACTGGCGTGCTGCCATTCCAGCTTCTTCCCATGGCCCCCAATTAATCGTAACTGCCGGTAAATTCATGGCGCGTCGATAAAATGCCAAACCGTCTAAGAAGGCGTTTGCTGCGGCGTAGTTCGCTTGTCCTTGGGATCCGATGACCGATGCGATCGAAGAAAACATCGCGAAGAAATCCAACTCCATCTTAAGGCTTGCTCGATGTAGATTTACAGCGCCGAGAAGCTTGGGACGCAACACGCGATCGAATTTATCCCATGTCATGTTAGAGAGTAGTACGTCGTCCAGCACACCTGCCGCATGTATTATGCCTCGGAGCGGATACTGATCATCAAAATTCGTTAGTGACGCGATAACCTCGTCATAGTTCGTTACGTCCGTTTGACATACTCGAATATCGGCCCCCCGCAATCGTAAGGAATTCAAATCTGTTTCTACTTCCGGCGAAGGTGCACTGCGCGAACAAAGCAGAATTCTTCCAGCGCCCTGTTCGAACAACCATTTAGCTACAATCAAACCAATACCGCCAAGCCCACCCGTAACGAGATAACCCCCATCGTCGACGACGACGCTTCGGCTAGGTTTGGGCTCTGGGTGTTTAATGACAATTTTGCCAGTGTGTTTCGCCTGAGCCATGTAGTGAAACGCATTCTTCACTTCGCTCATTTCAAATGACTGGGTCCTGATGAGCGGTAGTTCCTTTCTGGTCAACTCGGCCATTAATTCACGTAGTGCTATCCCCACCTCGCCGGGATGTTCCATCGTCAGGTGATCTAAAGCGAAAACATGATATTGGACATGCGGCAACACCGCCGACACCTCTTCTTTGGACCAGATGCCAATCTTGCCTATTTCAACGAATCGTCCTGCGGAGGCTAACGTTCGCAAAGAGTGATCAATGAAATCGCCGGCAAGAGAATTGAGAACAACATCGACCCCACATCCATTTCGTTGGGCAAGCAATTGTTCAGAAAAATTCGTATTTCTCGAATCGAAAACACCTACCACTCCCATGTCGCGAAGCGCTTGTCGTTTTTCTTCTGAGCCAGCTGTGGCATATATGTTCGCCCCGATCTTTTTGGCAATTTGTATCGCTGCGATGCCGACGCCTCCAGTTCCTGCATGAATAAGAATCGACTCACCCGAACGTAGTTTTGCGACGCGTCGCAGGGCATAATCTGCAGTCAAATAAACTACGGGTACAGCAGCTCCCGACTCGAACGAGATGTCGTCCGAAAGTGGAGCAACCAATCGCGAATCCGTATTGGTGTACTGGCTGAAGGCAGCTGGTGCCAAAGCAACGACGCGATCACCGAGTTTGGGCCAACTCAATCCAGCCCCTACCGCGGTGACGGTGCCAGCGCACTCGACACCCAAAGCTCCCGCATCGCCAGGATATAAACCTAAGGCATTGAGCACATCTCGAAAGTTTAACCCAGTCGAGTTAATTTGAATCTCTACTTCGCCAAGTCCAGGATTCCTTCTTTCGCGACTCAGTAGTGACATGCCCGCGAGTGAGGCATTCTTCCCAGGAATGAGCTGGTATGGAAGCGATAGATCAAACTCTATGCCTGCTTGAGTAGCTTTCTGTGCAATGACTTGTCGCTCAAGCCTTGGGACCCTTCTTTTTCCACCTCGATAGCTGACTTGATCCTCACGCTCCATTTCGGGAGCGTATGCCGCGATTAGTTCTTGAAATACGAAGTTCGCTGATACATCACTATCATTCTCTAAATCAATGTGCATACAACGTAGGAAAGGTTGCTCGTTACGCACAACGTTAAGCAACCCAGAGATAGTGTGATTACACGGATTCCAATCCCCGTCAACTTCTATCGCCAGCGAACGTTCAGTAACAATAACCAAACGGGAATTGTGTGGGAGTTTAGAGGCGGACAACGTTTTGACAAGATCGGCAATTTCTCCACAGTATTTTCGCTGATCTTGCATGAGGTCATTAACATCGTCATCTTGGCTATGCTCAGGTTGAGTTGGGAAGTAAATCACACCTTTGAAATCTGCGTTCAAGTCTTGTAAAAGGTGGTTGAGTCTCTCGGGCAATACTTCATCTACTTTACTCTCGGACGGGTAAAGCCACTCGCAGTTTACATTTTCGATATTGAGCGATTTTGCGATTCGGTCAGCCAACGACGTTCGATCTGACAGCAGAAGCCAATTTGAGATTCTGGTAGCGTTAGAAGTTGGGTTGGCGTCCGCAGTATGTAGAGGAACTTCCTCCCATCGGGTTTCGTAAAATATGTCTGTGACTTGCTTTTGAGCGAATTGCATCATTACCGAACGCTGAGCGCGGCGAACGCCAACGCCAGACATTTCGAATAACGTCTGCCCTTGATCTGAAAGCAATCGCAAGTCGCCTGTCAGCGAAGATTTATTAGCGACATCCTTCTCTTTTAGGTTCGCTACCATTATTCCAGAACTCTCGACGGGACGATACGCAACAAAGCGTTCCAATCGAACAGGAATATAGGCATTGCGTTCAACATCGTTTTGCTCAACGCATGCCGCCATCATTTGGAAGCAGGAGTCTATGAGTCCAGGCGGAATCATTGTGTACGCCGTATCCTTAGCGGATGGCTTTCGAGTTTGGGCGATAGCCTGGTGTTCGCCCCGGCGGATGTGATCAAGCCACTGGAACTCGCCGCCTAACTCGATTCCGTATTGCGCCAACAAACTGTAAAAGAACTCTCCGCGTAGCTCAATCTTTCCATCTCCAATGGTTGGAATAGCTTCGATCGCCTTGTCGGGGATAGCTGCCGTTTCATCGAGCCACCGCAGCGTTCCCTCGCAGTGAACATTCCACCGATCAGAGGAATCGGCGCTGCTGAACGCTTTGAAGGCAAAGGCGCCTCGCTCGCTCTCTTTTTCTTCGAAGACTAACTGGTATGGGCGGATCGAGTTATCCGGCAACATCAGCGCTTCGGGGAAAACGACATTTGAGAGTTCCACGGAGGCGTTCTTCTCTGATATCGCTGCAGAGATTACGGCAGCAAGATGAAATGCACCTGGGACCACAACCATCGAGTAGATTTTGTGATCTTGAAGCAGCAGGGATCCCTTTGCACATAGCGCCTGTTCAAAGACCATTCCCTTGATTGTCGGTCCCCTGAGGCGACGACCAAAAAATGGGTGCGAGATGGACTCGATCACTGCGTGTTGCAACGATGGTTTGGTCTCATCTACATCTAGCCAGTAACGCTTTCGAGCGAACGGGTAACTTGGGAGTTCAACGCTACTTTGCCGGCTTCCCCAATACGCTCGCCAATCGATTTTCACGCCCCGCAGATACAGCTCTTGCAGCCATCGTTCTGGCGAGCATTCAATAGAATCTGTCAGATTTAGCCAAATAGTTTTAGTATCGGTGTTGAACTTAGTTTCAGACGCATCTAGAGGCGAAACGCTAAGAACGATTAGCGGGTCGTTCAAACTAACACTCACCTTTTTGTCCCGGAATAACTGATTCGTCACTTTGTCCCAGTGAGCTGTTTGATTGATATAATCGCCATCCGAAGTGAGCAACAGCCCATCTGACTCTAACCGTTCAACCGCGGCCAGTTGGTGCTCCCAGGCCGTTGCTTCGCTTCGTGAGTCCAGTCCTTCGTATGCGATGGCCAGTCGAACGGCATCCTGAATTGAAATTCGGCCGGCAGCAGCACTAGCCGCAAACCAATATTTTCCTATCCCAGAGAAGACCAAAGAGCCGTCGAGCCAATCCTGCCATACACGCCCCAATAGCGCCTGCACGACGATAGACTGAACCGTCAACCATGTAGTTGGACTGGTCGCGAAATCCTGCTCAGAGTATTCCAGAGAACCAACTGCATGTTCAAATCGCTCTTTAATTTCTGGATGTGAGTTGGCAAGTCGACTGGCTACACTCAAAACGTCGCCTGAAATTGTATTGCAGAGAAAGACGACACTGGGAAGGTCGCTCAATTGGACTGAAGAATTCCGGACGAGGTCAGAAGTGCTCGTTTTAGCGAACTCTTCAAGTGTCACTTTTAGCTCTGCTGTAGTTGAGGCAAGAGTGGCAATTCGGTACTGAAAATGATCCCGCCCTGAGGACAGTGAATAAGCAACATCTCCAATTTCTTGAGAGCCAAGCGCGCGGGCGAGCTGTCGAATTTGATCGTCTAGTGCATCTGTTGTTTTCCCAGAAAGAACGACCACAAAACGCTTTTCAGACGTAGTGCCCTCCTTAAAAGAGACGCGGGAAGGGGGCTCTTCGACTACGATATGAGCATTGGTCCCACCAAAGCTGAAGCTGCTGATACCTGCTACTCGTTTGCGATCAACAGATTTCCACTCTCTATTTTCGAGCGAGATTTGCAGCGGTAAGCCTTTCCATTCAACGTGTGAGTTCAGCTTACGAATGGGCGGTTGAGGCGGTATTTGCGAATGACGGAACATTGCAAGTAATTTCAGCATCCCAGCTATTCCTGCCGCCGCTTCCAGGTGACCGATATTGGCTTTAACACTGCCGACGGTCAATTTGTTTTGCACGGTATTTCTACCTGCAAACACGCTAGCAAGTGCCTCCAATTCGATCGGATCGCCTAGCGAAGTTCCCGTGCCGTGAGCTTCAACATAGTCAATTTGATCTGGTTGGAGATTTGCTCGAGATAGCGATTGCCGAATCAATGCTGCTTGTGAGGCTCCGTTAGGCACAGTTACCGCGCTACATCTTCCATCATGATTCACAGCAGTTCCCCGAATGATCCCGAGTATTGGATCACCCGATTCAATTGCGTCCGAAAGACGCTTAAGCACAACAACTCCACAGCCTTCACTGCGTACGTAGCCATCGGCGTCATCGCTAAATGTTTTGCAGCGCCCATCTGGCGCCATCATGTGGGCTTTCGAAAGACTAATTGAAATCTCAGGTGCTAAGAGTACATTGACTCCGCCTGCCAGAGCGACTGAGCTCTCGCCAGTTCTTAGACTTTCGCACGCCAAATGGATTGCGACTAAGGACGAAGAGCATGCAGTATCAATTGCCAAACTTGGACCATGAGTACCAAAGATGTGCGATGCTCGCCCCGCTGCCAATTGATGGGCATTTCCAACCGCTAGATACGCATCGATATCTTCCGCAGTTCGCGTTCGATGGAAAAGCGACGCGTAATCATTGCCACAAATTCCAAGGTAAATACCTGTTTGAGAGCCGAGCAACGAACTAGGGGGAATGCAGGCGTTTTCTAGTGCAGCCCACATGGTTTCCAGAATCACCCGGTGCTGCGGATCCATTTTTATGGCTTCACGGGGCGAAATTCCAAAGAATGCAGCATCAAAACTCTCAATCTCCTGCATAACTCCAGCCCAGCGCGTATTCATGTGCCCCGGCAAATCTGGGTCTGGATCATAGTAAATCCTGTTGTCCCATCTCGAAATTGGGATCTCATCAATCGCGATCGCCCCCGCTTGCAATAACTTCCAATAGGAGTCCAAATTCGTAACCCCACCCGGAAATCTCATTCCACAACCGACGATAGCAACGGATTCGTCCTGCTGTCGTTTATCAAGATTCTTGGGGCGAAGTATCGATTTCGTTCCGTCTGCAAGCAATTCATCCACAAGGTATTCGGCCATCGACTGCACGTTTGGGTGGTTGAAAACAATGGTCGCAGACAGAATCATTTCATTTCCTAGATGATTCTGTAGCAGGTTGCGAAGTTCAACGCCCATCAATGAGTCCATTCCCAAATCGACAAACCCTGCCGTTCGATCAAATCCTACTTCCGCTGGAAGATTGAGCACATCGCGCACTAGCTGTTCCAAGAAAGTGGTAACTACATCCAACTTTTGACGCTTCGGCTGCGAACTCACTCTTGTTTTGAGACTTCTCCATTCGTTCGACGCGGATCGTAATACTCGCCTCTCGTCGACAAAATCCGTTAGTAATGAAGGCTGTAGTCCGGGAGGAAAGAGCCTAAGTAATCGAGACCAATCTGCTGGGACGACAACATATTGAGGTGCATCACTGCCCAGCAATTGGCCCAACAGGACCGTCCCAAGTTCTGCATCGATTGTCTGGACTCCAGTCGTTTCCCAGCGCCGCAGTTTTTCAGGGGCCATCCTTGAAGTCATCCCAACGTTTGTCCATGGTCCCCAATTGAGGCTAAGGCCCTTAAGGCCCATTGCTTTTCTGTAGTGCATTAGCGAATCAAGGAAGGCATTGGCCATGCCATAATTTGCCTGTCCAGGGGAACCTAGTACCGAAGCCACCGAAGAAAAGCCAACAAACCAATCCAGATCAATGCCTTCAACAGCATGGTGTAGATTAAGACTGCCCTTTACCTTCGGTGCTGCCGCTAATTCAAAATCCTGCCATGTTTGATTCACAATCGCTTTGTCAAGATTGATCCCAGCCAAATGCAAAACGCCTCGAAGGCGATGCGCTCCAGCGTCGATCTGTTGGATCACTTCCGACAGCATGCTTGCATTCGCAATGTCTACTTTATGGAAGGTAACATGGCAATCGTATTTGCTGCGCCAGGTCGACAATGTAGCTTGTGTTTCTTGCACAGGTTCATTTCGACCCAACAAATGAACGTGGCCCGCCCCGTGCTCGCAAAGCCAACGACCAAATAAAAGTCCAAGGCCTCCCACACCTCCAGTGATTACGTACGAACCATCATTGTGTATTAATGGATACTGCGATGAACTTTCGGTCGATTTTTTTAACCGAAGCACACTCCGCTTTCCAGCTCTCAACAGGAAATGCGATTCATTGTCCTTTGAGTGCAAACAACTCAGCAAGAAATCAATGTCTGTTTCGATAGTCGACTCAAGCGGCAGGTCTACAGTCGCTGGATTAAGCTCACGCGCCTCTACCGCAATTGTTTGTACCATTCCCAGGATCATTGCCGGTCCTAGCGTTAGTACGGTTTCCGGATGGGATGCCGCATTTCGAGTAATCACTCAGAGCCTTTTTTCGAGCTCTTTTGTCGATGCGATCAGCGCCTTGCTAAGTTGCAAGAGGTCGCGAACGAAACCACGGCTTTTGTCAAAAGGCGAATCCTGGTAGTCCTCCGCAAGAAAAACAACTCCGTCAATCCCGTGAAAACTGTCCGTTGCCTTTTGAATCTCCTGCGCCATTGCTTGGTCAAGTTCATTTTCATCAACTTGTTTCAGCGATGAACCCAGGGAATCACACTCAATCCGACTAGCAAAATCACCCCGTTCTATCAATTGCTGACAGAGCGCCTCGGACAATCGGCCAGTGCCAACAATCAACCAACGACGCCCCGTGGTAAAACTCTCCAAGACTCCTTGCGCCTGCTCAATCCAATCCAGCTCGAAAAGACAATTGAGCGATTCTGCGGAGGTGTGTGGAGCACTAGCCGCATTCGCAACTGACTCCGATCTGGAACTTGTGTGAGTCTCTTTGTGTGTGGCTTTCGATGCCGTGGTATCGACTTCGGTGAGCGCGCGTTCTTGAACCTTGGGACGTATCTGGGTGCGTTGAAATGGATAGTTCGGAAGATCGATCGATGTTCTTGCTTCATAGTCGCAAAAAGATCTCCAATCGAAATCAACGCCTAGGCAATAAAGTTTGGATACGGTCTCGTTGAGCTGCAGCCATTCTCCTGTTTTCTGACGCAACGAAGGTAGCCACAGTAAATGCTCACCGTCGGCGGACTGTTGCCCCATCGCCGACAGTGTCGCTTGCGGGCCGATTTCGACGAAAACGTTTGTACCGAGTTCGATGAGCGACTGAATACTCTTCCTAAAGAGTACGGGCTGACGCGCATGTTTGGCCCAGTAGTCGGAAGGAACGTTTTTCCAGTCGATAGGTAGCCCAGTGACATTCGAAACAACTACAGCAGTAGGTTCAGAGTATTGCCAGAAAGAAGAATTCCCCAAAAGCTCTTTAAGTACTGGTTCTATTTGCTCCGAATGGAACGCATGTGAGACCTGTAGTCGTTGAACGGCAAAGTTCCGGCTTTCAAGTAAATTGACAAAAGGTGTCAACGCAGATTCCATACCAGAAACCACCACGCTTCTTGGACCATTGTCTGCGGCAACGGAGACACCAGGAAACGGACTCATAAGTTCACGAATATTCTCAGCGGATATTCGGACAGCGAACATCGCGCCGTTTCCAGGTAGCGACTGCATAAGCCGACCACGCTCTAAAGCAAACTCAAACGCGTTGTCAAACGAGATTAACCCAGCGAAACAAGCGGCAGCGATTTCTCCGACGCTGTGTCCCATGACAGCCACCGGCTGCAATCCCCATGACTTCCATAGTTGCCCTAGTGCATATTCAAACACAAACATCGCTGGCTGTGTAAATCGCGTTTGATGCACCAGATTGCAACTAGGCGAGAACAGCACTTCCTTGAGTGGAACGCTAGTATTCTTGAGCCAGATTGCTTCGGACTGATTAATTGCGTCGCGGAACACTCTCGATGAATCGTAGATTTCTTTTCCCATACCAGGGAATTGAGCCCCTTGTCCGGTAAAGAGAAAGCTAATTTTCGGAGACTGTTCATTTCCTGTTCTCGGCTGCAGGGTATTATCGCCGCTTGAGACGCTCGCCAGCTTTGCAATCGAAGTCTCTTTGTCAGACGCCACAAAAGAAATACGATGACTGAATTGCTCGCGTTCCGCGATTAAAGCAGTTGCAACATCGGGAAGTGAAACCTTTGGGTCGCGAAGCAATTTGCTAATTTGCTCAGCTTGCTCTCGCAACGCGGTTTCCGTCTTTGCAGAGAGACACACCAAATGACTTCTCCGCGATGACAGCGGGCTGTCGCGTAACTCGCATTTGTCGACGAACGCATCTGGGGATTGCATCACCACGTTCGCATTGGTTCCTGAGAAACCGAAAGAGCTTACCGTCGCGATGCGTTCTTTCCCTAGCCACTCCAGCGCCCGTGTTACGACTTTGAGTTCCGAATTGCCCCAAACGAAAGCTGGGTTAGGTCGGTCAAAATGAAGGCTGCGAGGGATTTGCCCATGCTGCATTGCAAGTGCGACTTTGATTACGCCAGCCATTCCAGCAGCGGCTTCAAGATGGCCAATATTGGATTTGGCTGACCCAATCAAGAGTGGGCGTCCCTCTATCCGTGAACCTTGATAAACCTTTTGTAGGGCGCTTAGCTCAATAGGGTCCCCTAGGGGTGTACCGGTTCCGTGCGCCTCCACATACTGCACTTCCCCAGGATCTACACCGGCATTGGCCAGAGCTGAACGCAAGAGATTTATCTGCGACGACACGTTGGGAACGGTCAACCCTGTCGTGCGACCATCATGATTAACAGCCGTGCCTCTTACGACCGCCATAATTCGATCGCCGGCAGCTATTGCATCACTTAGTCGTTTCAGCACAACAAAACCGCAGCCCTCGCCTCGCACGTAACCGTCAGCATCGGCATCGAACGACTTGCAGCGACCGGAGATTGAAAGAGCTCGCACTTTGCAGAAGTAGATGGTCGTATCGGGCGATAGCATTAAATTGACACCGCCAACCAGCGCAGCATCGCATTCTTTGGACCGCAATGCGTTTGCAGCCAAATGAAGAGCTACGAGCGATGACGAACAAGCTGTGTCCACTGCGAGAGTTGGTCCCTGCAGTCCTAACACATAGGAGATACGACCCGCTGCAACACTTGCTGCGGAACCTGTGCCATAGTAAGCATCCATTTCATCACGATTTTGATGCACGGAGCCAAGCTGCAAAAAGTCATTCGTACTGATTCCCACAAAAACACCCGTCCGCGATTCTCGCAATCGGGACGCGGGTATGCCAGAATTCTCAAGTGATTCCCAAGCGACTTCCAAAAGTAGTCGTTGCTGAGGATCCATACTCAATGCTTCACGGTGCGAAATTGCAAAGAACTGAGGATCGAACCGCGTCGGATCATGAATGAAGCCACCCGACTTCGTGTACATTTTACCCGGCGAGTCTAGTGCTGGATCGTAGTGACTTTCAATATCCCATCGATCGGATGGAATCGTCGTGATAGCGTCTGTACCTGACTTAAGGAGTTCCCAATAGGCTTGGAGCGTCGGGGCACCTGGAAATCGACAAGCTGCACCCACAATAGCGATTGGTTCACTGGAATCCTCCTCCCTTTCGCGTAATTTGGCGTAGAGAGATTTAACCAGTACGTCGAGTTGATCTCGAGACATTCCCTGCAGCTGGGAATGGAATTTATCAGTTTGATTCATCGGCTATTTCCGCACACGTTTCGTGTATGTCTAAATGTGAACTTATTGTGTCTTTGTTAACGAATGCGGGTCAGGTACCAATTCAAGATTGCCAGCAATTCGACTTCGGAATCGCGCAGAAAAAAATGACCGCCGCGCATTAGGTGCCGTTGGAACGCTTTGGTCGTCTGCTCTTCCCAGGCGTCAAGATCGGCCGTAGAAACATGAGTGTCTTGAAGTCCACCGAAAACTGCAACTGGGCAGTCGAGTGGAGCGTCTTCGCGATACTGATACGATTCAATAATGGAGTAATCGGCACGCAGTGCCGGCAGCACAATGCGTTGTAGATCTGCGTTTGCGAAGACCTCATTTGGAATAGAACCATATCGATTTACCGCATGCAGAAATGCACTGTCATCAAGCTGCGAGTAAGCCTGATCTAGACCGATCTGCTTTGGCCCTCGACAGCCTGACAAAAACAACTGAATCGGCAGGACCCCGTAAAGGTGTCGACATTGCCTTGCGAGTTCAAATGCGATTAGACCTCCCATGCTGTGCCCGAATATCGCTAGCGGCTTATCTAGAAGGGGCTCCAAGGCGATTGCAAGTGGCATTACGACCTCTCCCAAATTCGTCACAGCAGCTTCTTGCAACCTTTTCCCTCTACCTGGAAGTTGAACTGAATAAGCATCAATTGTGTCGTCCAATAATGTTTTCCACTTGTAGAAAATATGGGACGCTCCGCCGGCATACGGTATACACAAAAGTCGACAAACTCCCCCCGACTGCCGAATGGGGATCAACCATCGGTTACGATCATCTTCTGAGCTGTTTTTGAAATCTGAAATCATTTGACTCTTTCGGTATCAAATATCGGAGTGACCGATTATCGGCGAGCGTTGCAAGTCGCGTTTCGACAGAATCTTGTCAACGATTGCAGCCAACTTGGGAGCATGCACTGCCGAAAACATCTCGTTGTGCCGAGCGGCGATCGAATAGACGTCAGGAGGGACCGTCGATAATGCTGTACAACGCGCCGTCAAATCGCTCGGAAATACAACCCCTCCTTCATTCGACTCAGTTGCTCGTATCAGCGTTATCTGGCCCTCATATACCTCGGCTCTATGCTTGCCCTGCGCTGCTACGTTTAATGCAAATACATCAAAAATGCGTCGAGCTTGATCCCTAGCGAGGTCCTTCATTTCTTCTGGTAACCCCTTCACTGAGACGAGGCATTTATCAATCTGTTCTTCCGGAGTAAATAGGGCCAGTTCCTCTACTTGAACCATCAACCCAAGCTCAGGGAACTGACGTGAGAAATCATCAATAATCATCGCATAGTCCTGATTGCAAACATCGTGCATAGGATCACCTTCGAGTCCCAATATGGCATCGAACAGTATTACTTTTTCAACACGTTCCCCCTGCCGCATTAATTGTTGAGCCATCTCAAACGCGACGGGCCCGCCGAAAGACCAGCCACTGATGATGTAGGGACCAATGGGCTGAACAGACTGAATTTCAGAAACATACCTCCTCGCCATTTCTTCGATCGTTCGAAGTGGGCTACCATGCTCGATACCCGACGCTTGAATTCCGTAAATGGAGATACTACCTTCCAGATGCCTTGCAAAGTCGTTGTAGCAAAAGACCATGCCCCCTGCGGGATGCACCATAAACAGTATCGGGGTTGAAGGGCCGCCAATACGAATCGGAATAATCAAACTGGTGGAATCTGGCTTGCTGTCCAAATAAAGCATCGGGACAAGTTCCGCGATGGTCGGTTTTTCAAAGAGCAACTTGAGTGGGGCCGAAAGACCTAGCGAAGACTCAATTTCATGTACAAGTCGAATTGCCAGCAGCGAGTGCCCACCGAGTTCGAAGAAGTTATCGTGAATACCGACGCGATCGACTCCTAAAACTTCGCTCCATATGTGCGCCAACTGCAGTTCTACAGCCGTACGCGGTGCCACATAATGTTGCTCAAGTTCAGGCCGAGAACCATCTGGTGCTGGCAAAGCTCGTCGATCCAGCTTGCCACTGGGCGTAAGTGGTAACGAGTCCAACACCACGAACTGCGACGGAATCATGTAGCTGGGTAAACAAGATTGAAGAAAATCTCGCAAGACACTCGGCGATAGCTCCACATCAGACACAACGTAAGCCACCAGTTGTTTACCGCGACTGCCATCCTCGTGGGCTACTACAACCGCATGCTCCACTGCTGGATGTGCTCTTAGTGCCGATTCGACCTCCCCCAGTTCAATGCGATAGCCGCGAATCTTTACCTGATGGTCCAAGCGTCCAATAAAATCCAGGTTACCATCGGCCAACAAACGCACTTGATCTCCGGTCTTGTAAAGCCGCGCCCCTGGCTTAACACTAAACGGATTGGGTACGAATCGTTCGGCCGTTAAGCTGCGCCGATTCAAGTAACCTCGTGCTAAACCAGCGCCGCCTATGTACAGCTCTCCCCATACTCCGATTGGGACTGGCTGCAATGAACTGTCCAATACATATGTTGAGAGATCCGCGATTCTTTGCCCTATCGGGCTATGAAAGGATGTTGTTAAATCGCCTTTATCAAGTTGGCAATAGGTAACATGGACAGTTGTTTCGGTAATTCCATACATGTTGATCAACCGCGGTTGATCTTGGACATGCCTTCGGTACCAGTCATCTAGCGCAGCAACACGCAGCGCTTCGCCGCCAAAGATTATGTCTCTGAGCGAAAACAGAGACGAGTCGCCATGAGTTTGCTCCACTGCCATGAGTCGATAGAAGGACGAAGGCGTTTGACTGAGAATCGTGACGCGCTGATTCAATAAGAGTTCGTAGAATTGGTCTGCCTGCTGCCTGACATTGTTGGAAACTACAACAAGTCGCGACCCAAATAGTAGTGCTCCCCAAATCTCCCAAACTGAAAAATCAAATGCTAGAGAATGGAACATCGTCCAGACTTGATTGTCCGCGAAAGCAAACAAATTGCTTGTCGCAGAAAATAGTCGATTTACGCAACTGTGTGCGAGCAAGCTCCCCTTGGGCGTTCCAGTAGATCCAGAGGTGTAGATTACATAAGCCAGATCAGAGGATTGATTGATGGTGACAGGGTTGGTACACGGATTCTTGCTGATAACATTCCAGCCTTCGTCCAGTAGCACGACTTGGCCGGTATACTCAGGGACAATCCCCTCAAGCGATTTCTGACTCACCAGTACGGGTGCAGCGGTATCGGCAAGCATCATCGACAGGCGATCTCGCGGATACTCAGGATCCAGCGGCACATAGGCGCCGCCCGCTTTGAGTATTCCTAACAAGCCCACGATCATTTTGATCGAACGCTCCACACAGATACCTACCAATACATCGGGACCTACGCCGCGCTCTCGCAAGTAGTGGGCTAGCTGATTCGCACGTCGGTTCAACTCGCCATAACTTAGTTGTTGCTCTTCGAATACTAACGCGATCGCATCAGGTGTTTTTCCTACCTGTTCCTGGAACAACTCGTGGACACACTTGTCCGATGGAAACTCTACCGCAGTGTCGTTCCACTCAATCAGTATCTGCTCCTGTTCCGATTCCGTCAGTAACGGTAATTCGCCAACTCGCTGCTGCGGATCTTCCACCACCCCTTCAAGCAGCCGTTCAAAGTGAACCAGCATCCGATCAATGGTTGAAACATCGAACAGATCGCTGTTGTAAACCATCTGCAAACGGATGCCCTGTTCAGCCTGTGGCCAAGCATGCAGCTCCAGATCAAAGCGACTGATGTGGGATTCCAACTCTACCGGCGATAGACGTAAACCATCAGGTAGCCGATTGTCGGGGAGCGGCGCATTTTGCAGGGCAAACGACACCTGAAACAGAGGACTACGGCTCAGATCGCGACGCGGATTGAGGTGTTCGACCAACTGCTCAAACGGCAGGTCTTGATGTGCATACGCACCCAGGCATCGGCTGCGGATCTGGGCTAGATAGTCGGTGAAGGTTGGGTTCTCACTGACATCTCCACCGATCACCAGCGTATTGACGAAGAAGCCAATCAGAGACTCCGTCTCCGCATGATGACGATTGGCTATCGGCGTTCCTATCAAGAGTCGCTCTTGGCTCGAGTAACGAGCCATCACGATCTGCCAGGCCGACATCAGCGTCATGAACAGCGTAGCGCCTTGTTCACGGCTCAGTTGCTCTAAACGACCACTCAACTCAGAGGAAAGACTGTAGCTGGTCTGTAAACCTCGATAGCTTTGAACGGCCGGTCGAGGATGATCGGTCGGGAGTTCTAGAATCCACGGCATCTCTTGCAGTTGCTCTGCCCACCAAGCGATCTGCTCAGCCAGCACTTCGCCGGTCAGCCAGCTACGCTGCCACTGTGAATAGTCTGCATACTGAATCGGTAACGAAGAGAGTGGTGAGGGGAGCTCACAATGATTGGCTTCGTAAAGAACCGCCAGCTCACGCAGCAGCACTCCCATCGACCAACCATCGGATACAATATGATGCATGGTCAGCTGAAAGACATGTTCCTCTGCTCCTAGGCGATACAATCGCATCCTGACTAATGGCCCCGTAGACAGATCAAAAGGTGCGATCCCTTCGGCCATGGCCTGGCGGCGAACTTCGGACTCTTGTTTCGATTTCTCTAAAGATCCAAGATCAACAATCGGCAGATCAATCTCTAGCGATGGAAGTATCCTCTGAAACGGTTCACCTTGATTGGCTCCGAAGACCGTACGCAGTGATTCATGTCGGTTGACGATTTGCTGCACGCTTTGGTGCAGTGCTTTTACATCCAGCGGACCGATGACCCGGACCAAGGCAGGCATGTTATAGAAAGCTGAATTCGGCTGTAGTTGGTCCAGGAACCACAATCGCTGCTGGGCATAGGAGAGCGGAAGTAGTTCTTTACGATTTACTTGGGAAATCGGAGGGGCAAGCAAAACTCTCGGTAGCGATGAAGCCTCCAATCGTGTTGCAACATGAGAATAAAGCCGAACAGCTAGCTGTCGGAGACTTGGGTTATCGAGAAGATCGACAAGTGGTATTGAGATTGCCAAACGCTGTTCGACGCGTGCTTTCAATGACATTGCCGATATCGAGTCCAAGCCCAATTCAAATACTTGCCGATCTAGATCGAGCTTCTCTTTTGGCAGCCGGAGCACGTCCGAGAGTTCGTTACACAGGTAATTAAGAACGGTTGATTCGCGACCTACTTCCGACAGCAGCAAGAGAGATTCGAGGCTGACTTCTGGCATTTTCAAACCATGTGACAACGATCTCCTATTATCTTCAAGCTCAGAGGTGAACTCGACGAGCCACTCGCGATGCTCGTCAACAATGCTGGGACAGTTCGCAAGTTTCGAGTCTAAATCTATTCTTCCGATAAGAACGTTTCTAGAACTTGCTTCCAAAAACCAAGCCTCACACTCACTTCCAAATAGAACACAGGTACCACCAGCTCGAACCAAGTCCAACAAATGAGTTGGAGCTGCAACAACATGCTCGCAAATGAGTACTTCGAAAATCAGTTCAATATTATCGGGCTGGGTATCCCAAAAACTACATTCGCCGAAGGCCTTGACGAGATCTCGATCTAGGTGCGATTCAGGGTCATGGAACGTGACTTTCGCTCCGCAATCGCGGGCAACCGCTACGACCGCACACGCAAACTCCGAGTCTTCGGTAACACACAAACAGGAATCGCCGTTGGCGACATTTCCAAGTCCATGGAGCGCGTTGCAAGCAGCAAGATACGCCCTATCGAGACGTGAAACTCTTTCAAATTGAATGCTATCCACTGATTGCGATAGGTCTCTACGTCGCCATGCATTGGCTATGTTTCTAGGTTGTACGCTAAGCCAGCATCGATCTCGTTGAAATGGGTAATTGGGGAGCGATACCCAACGTGACTTGTTCGGTAATTCCACCGCTTTCCAATTGACAATTGTGCCCGCTAAATACAACTGTGACAATTTGTCGGAAATCGATTGCCAAAAGTTTTGCGAGTTGATCGATACAGCAACATATCTCGCAGGGATCACAGCATTGTTGGGATCACGCTGTTGTCCTTTAATTGCGTTTCCAACGCAAACCAGATACGACTCTCCTGGCTGCGGCAACGCATCGAATATGCCGCTCGGGGCAGATGAACTGAGCAATAGGCTCTTCCAGATAGTGCTCTCTCCAAGTTCCTTGGAAGAAAGTATGGCTCCGTCGAGTGGCGATAGGAATGATGTTTCTGGCAACGCCAGCCTAAAGGCCTGCGATAGCTGCTCTGCAATTTCTGACTCGCGTTCCTTCACTTGATTGCCAGCGCTCTTTCTTTCCACCCAGAGTAACTTGAAGGCAGATTCGAGCGTGAGCGCATCTACAGCGCATGCTGCGGGCAACACCCCTGAACCGAACGCCAAGATGCTCGAGGGATTGACTCCCCAGGAGCGCCACATCTGAGCGAGAGCAAACTGAAGCGAAAATTGCTCTAAACTTCCCTCGATAACTTTGGTTTCGATGATGCTGGTCGAATTCAGAATCGTACTCGCAAACGGAATCGCGAGCTTTTGGGCAATGCGCTCACATCTTTTAAGAGGCGTTCGAAACGACTTGATTTCCAGAAGGGACGGCAGAATTTGACTCCACCATTGCCCATCCCAATCACCAAAAAGGAAGCAGATGTTTGGCGAGCACTGAATTCTTTTGGATAACGGAATAGAACCTTGTTCATCGACAACAGTCTTCCTCAACGCTTCGATGGTCGTTTCCTTAGAGGAAGCGTCAACCGCAATTCGGTATTCGAATGACGCTCGACCTGCATTCATCGACCATATCGCATCGCCCATTTCAGAGACCGGCAGCGTTTCTAAACGAGCCGCAGTTGAACGGGCAAGTTCACTTAATGCACTGGGAGATTTCGCCGAAAGACACAACGATCGAATTCGACTACCGCGCGAAAAATCTGTACTATCCTGAGAGGCGGGGGCATCAGCAATAATCACGTGAGCATTTGCACCGCTAAAGCTAAACGTACTCACGCCGGCATATCGTCGATCCGAGTGAAGTGGCCAATGCTTGGATTTTAAGGCAACTTGAAAGCAATTGTCTTTCCAATCAATGCATGGATTTGAGTCACTAAATTGAGGTTGGGGAAGCAGCTGCTGATGGCGTAGAGCCAACACTGTTTTGATCAATCCAGCCATACCGGAGGCGGACTCGAGATGCCCCAAGTTTGCTTTTACTGCTCCGAGGTGGAGCGGGTGCTTGTTGGACCTACCTTTGCCATAAACTTTTGCCAGCGCCTGCAATTCAATGGCGTCACCAAATGACGTTGCAGCCCCCTGGCCTTCGATGTAATCGATTTGCTCTGGCTTAAGTTGCGCATTTTCTAGCGCTCGGAGAATCACGTCTTGCTGAGCACGTCCACTGGGAGCCATAACGCTGAGCCCACCACCATTGTGATTTACCGCGGTTCCTTGGATCGTGGCGAGAATTGGATCGCCTTGCGATTGGGCGTCGGATAGCCTTTTCAAGACAAGCACTCCACAACCTTCCCCACGAATATAGCCGTCCGCTCGAGCATCGAAGGAGCGACAGCTGCCAGAACGGGAAAGGAGTCCAGCTTGAGAAAAACAAATACTTGGTTCCGGAGTTAGTGTTAAATTAACTCCACCTACCAATGTCATTTGGCATTCTCGCGCGCGCAAACTATTGCACGCTTGATGAACTGCGATCAGCGAAGAAGAACATGCCGCATCGATGGAAAAGTTCGGCCCCTTCAAGCCGAGCAAATGGGAAATCCGACCCGCGGCAATACTAGATGTATTTCCTGATAGGGAGTACGCATCGAACAGATGCGGAGAATCGACACTAACACCTCCTCGGTAGTTACTCATACCGAGACCTATGAAGACACCTGTGTCACTGTTGACCGAAGACGCCTGCCCAGCATTTTCCAAGGCTTCCCAAGCTACTTCCAAAAGCAATCGCTGTTGAGGATCAAGACTTTCAGCTTCACGTGGTGATATGCCAAAAAACTCACGATCAAACAATTCGATGTCATTCAAGAAGCTTCCAAATCTTGTGCACATCTTGCCCGGACATTTCGGGCTTGGATCGTAGAAATCTTCGATTTTCCAGCGGCTTGGGGGCACCTCGCTGATAGCCTGTTGGCCTTGATGAAGCAAGTCCCAATACGACTCCAGGTTGGGCGCCGAAGGAAAGCGACAACTCATACCCACTATCGCAACGGGCTCTCGCTCACGGTCCTCACGCTCCTGCAAGCGAGAATAAAGGCCATCCGCTAGGACAGCTAACTGTTTGGGCGAAAGCTGTCCAATTCGCTTAAGAAAATCCGACATAGGCAAGACTATCCTTCATGGAGACGGCGTTTAGATAGACTGTTCATATTTCAGAGGTAGTCTTAATCGACAGTCGTTGTCGCAGTTCTCTTCAATGAACTTTAAGCACTCAGCCTTCATTCCGATGAAACCTACATCGTTCCATCCTGGAGCATTGCCGCGGTGCGAAGGCCAGATCGAACAAATGTTATCGTGATTGCACACGACTTTCAGTTCTCTGTCTTGCCAGTCTCTGTATTCATCATTCATACAACATTTTCCATCGGAAACAGGGTTAGTTGCGCACCACATTGCGGTCGCATATAGAAGGCTACTGTGCAGTGCAGTTTGCCGTATTGCTCTGAGCGATCTGAGAGATCGCGAGCATCGCTTAGGCTTTCAGAAAGATTAAGGTGCCAGTGCCGCTAAGTGATTCCAGTTCGAAATCCGCGACACATCTTACTGGCTGGTAATCCAAAGTAAGTGTTCCCTCGAGATGCAGACTTCCGGTCCCATTCTGAAGATCTGCACTCTCGATCAAGCATGCCGATTCATCGAGCTGGACACCTAAGTCCGTTCCACCCTGCGTTTCCGTGAATTTGATGTGAACGTATCCTCGTCCAACTGCTTCGCGGAAACGCTCGAGACTAGGCTCGGGGCCTCCGACAACAATTGGTTGAACTCGACTAGATAGCTTCGCAAGGAGTGGCGACATGCTGGGATGCTACAATGTATTTGATTTCGAGCGTTGGCTATGAACGAGTGATATTACCAATGCGTTGCCATTTCCGGCATTCTATTTCCGCTCCAATGGAATAACAAGCGACGCCCGCCAGGATTGTTTGCGACATCGCGGATTCCGCGACACAAACTAGATGGGTTGCAATATGGCCACAGCGTTGATCTCCCATGGTGAGGCGTGACGTCGACTCAAACGAGCCAACGTACACGCCCTTGAATTTTAGTGAGACGTGGGAGCCGACTTACCTTGGCTCAACTTTTCTGACATACACCCGCGCAAGAAATACACCCGCGCAAGCAGGAGTAGTGGGGTGTGGGATCGGCACCGGTATTTGCATGGCACAATTGACACCGAACGAGAACGAAATCGCCTGCTCTTCCTTAAGAATGAGAATCTCAACGTTTATGCTCGGGTTGAGTTCTTCGATGTTACCGAATAACCCATACCAAGCGGCAAACAGATTTACTGCAGTCGGACTGGAAGGCGGAGCCTTGATTGCAGTGCGTCCTCGGGCGGAGCCCGAGGACGAGGAGTAGCAATCTCGTCCCCGCGGCTCCGCCCGGGGACGCGCTGCCTTGCGGGCTCCGCCCGATGTTACTGAATAACCCATACCAAGCGGCAAACAGATTTACTGCAGTCGTTCTGGAAGGCGGAGCCTTGATGGCAGTGCGTCCTCGGGCAGAGCCCCGAGCACGAGGAGTAGCAATCTCGTCCCCGCGGCTCCGCCCGGGGACGCGCTGCCTTGCGGGCTCCGCCCGATGTTACCGAATAACCCATACCAAGCGGCAAACAGACTTACTGCAGTCGGACTGGAAGGCGGAGCCTTGATTGCAGTGCGTCCTCGGGCGGAGCCCCGAGGACGAGGAGTAGCGAGGCTGGGAACGCTGCTAGCGACTGAAGAGAGTGCTGCGTACTTCTTGGTCCATAGATGCTCGTTCTGCCATGGCGCGGCCGAAAGATTCCTTGTCTAGACTAAAGAGCACAACATCCGTTGCGGCATCGACATGTGCATTGCGCGGGTTACCGGTAATCAGTGCTGCTTCTCCAAAAAAGCGACCAGGGCCTAATTTCGCCAAGGGTTCGCCGCCATCCCTGTCACGAATCGCGACTTGCCCATCACGAATCAAATAGAACCGATCCCCTGGATCTCCCATGCGGATGATTCGCGTACCGGCGGGATAGGTCTCCGCCATCATGACTTCGGCCAAATCGGTCAGCGTACGAACGGTGACCCCTTCAAAGACGGTACATTCCGATAACATCTCGCCGATTCTTGCCGCTTCGGCTAAGCGAGTGTCGCGGGTAATGGAACCGAAGTCCATTTTTACAATCCGGTCGGCGACATCCAAAATGCGATTGTCGTGAGTGACAATCACAATGGCTACACCCGATTCGCGCGCCATCGTTTGAAATAGACTCACGACTTGTCGACCCGATCCTTCATCCAGTGCTGCGGTGGGCTCGTCCGCTAGAAGGACTTCTGGCTTATGGACTAATCCTCGGGCTACTGCAACTCGTTGCTTTTGCCCACCTGACAATCCTCCAGGCTTATAGTTGATGCGATCCCCTAAACCCACTGCTTCGAGCATGCTTCGGCAGCGATTATTTTGTTGGCGGCGTGAGGTACGACCTTCTTGAAGTTCAAGTGCCATGCGAACGTTCTCCATCGCCGTCAGCGAAGAAAACAAATTGTGAGCCTGGAAAATGAAGCCAATTCGTCTCCGCAAGGCGACGAGTTCTTTGTCCGTCGCACCATTCAGGGGCTCTCCCAACAGTTTCAATTGTCCTTGTTGCACCCTACGTAGGGTGCCGATCAGAGTCAACAAGGTTGTTTTCCCCGACCCACTCTGCCCAGTCATGATCACAATTTCACCGGGACTTACGTCGAGGCGATTATTGTAGAGAACTTGCTTGCTCGATTCGCCACTGCCGTAAAAATGGGAAACATCCTCGACAGAAATCGCGGCACGACGGGACTGAGCATTCGGGTCAAAATGAGTCGCAAGCATGAATACACTGCAAAGGGAACAGGAATACACTGTTAAAGGAACTGGGGTTCGCGGATCCCATTGTAACGCGATACAATCTAACAGATGAACATCAAAGCCCCTATCCGCTGGATCCTCCCCGCTGTTTTAGCACTGGCTTTTTTTGGGTGTCGTCGCGAATCTTCGCCGTCATCGAGTCAGGAATTGCTGCAATTGCCTGTAATTGCCGCCTTGAATGCACCGCCCGGTACAGTCGTTCTTGCTCAGGGGCAACTTGAACCGGCAGCAGGGGTCATTCCGATTGTGGCACCCGTCGGCGATCGCCTGGAATCGATTGACGTGGACGAGGGTTCCCCTGTCACAGTGGGAAAGGAACTCGCCACGCTTGCAGGAGCCGCACTGCGTCAAGCGGAACTGGCTGTTGCGGAAACCCAACTCGCTGAAGGTAAGTTGCAATCAACGGCCCAGCTTGCCACAGCAAAAGCCAAACTTGAAGTCGCCCGCATCGGTGTAACTAAGAATGAAATGCAACTTACTGAAGCACGTGCCACATTGCAGCGTGCTTCGGCAGAGGGGGGCGAATTGGACTTGCTTCAACGTAAGGCCGCGTTGGCAACTGAAAAGCTCAATCAATTGCGCGTCGCGGCGGCGGAACCCGATTCGCGTCGTTTGGTGAATGAATCAGTTGTTCAACAACAAGAACTCGTTGTTGAGGCTGCGTTAGCCGAACTCGATGCGGCACAGCGAAACGGGCAATCGGCTGTCGAGGCGGCAAGTCTGCTGGTTGAGGCGTCTAAAGCTGAGTTGAATGCTGCTGAACTGCAGATCGAATCTACTAGTGCACTCGCTCCCTTAGGATCGCTCGAGAAAAAAGTCGACTTGCTTCGCTTGCAAGTATCCTCCAGCAAATTGAAGAGCCCGATTAATGGTGTCGTGGTAGCAATTGATATGGCCCCTGGACAGCCCACGACGGGAATGCCCGTAATGCGGCTCGCCGATACCTCCAAAATGATCTGCCGTGTGGAAGTCCCATTGGCAGAGATAGCACGTGTGTCATTGCAAGCGCCAGTCAAAATGGTTGCCAGTGGTTTATCGGAACCGTTGTCTGGTAAAGTCGCATCGATTAGCAACATCATTGGTCCGCCGCGTTTGCCCAATCCAAATCCGATGGCCCAGGTTGACTGGCGGTCAGCTCTCATCATCGTCGAGATTGATCCACAAGACGCGCCCAGAGCCGCCAAAATAATTCAGGGGCAGGTCGACGTCGGCATCCTCGCTGGAAAAGAGTGATGGCCCGTCGAACCCCTTTGGCCGTCAAAAATTTATCTCATCAAGCAAGCCGCACTGTGGTGTCGCTGGGCGGCGTGATGCTGGCGATTGTGCTGATGTTCATGCAGTTGGGTTTCTTGGGAGCAGTCGGCGATACGGCGACAGTTGTCTATCGCCTCATGCCCATGGATCTGTTGATCCGCTCGCCTGATTATGTTCACTTATTCGAACCCGACTCGATCGACGAATCGATTTCCTATTCGATTGCATCTCTTGCTGGCATCGCAGAGGTTATTCCCATCGATACGGTGCTCGCACCGTGGCAGAATCCTGATAACTTTGAGACCCGCGCGATGGCGGCAATTGGAATTGATCCACCTCGCCCTGCAGTCGTCACAGAAGAACTGCTTGAGAAAACTCGCTTGCTCTCAAGCCCCGAATTCGTGCTTGTTGATCGAGCGAGTCGCGCCGAATTTGGTCCCGCAGAGGAGGGCAAATTTGGGCCTGCGGATGTCGGACGCAGCACCGAGGTTAACGGACGACAAGTTCGCGTGGTGGGTACTTTCAAAATGGGCACCGGCCTCGCCGCTGCAGGTGCGCTGATGACCAGCCGTGAAGGCTTTCAACGCATCGCGCCGGGCAGCCATCAAGGACGAGTCTCGATGTTGCTGATTCGTTTGCAACCCCAAGCGTCTGTCCTTGAACTGCAATCGACGATTGAAGCAAAGCTTCGTCAACTTGGCTTTGTCAACTATCAAGTCTTGCTGGCAGAGGAAGCCATGTGGCACGAACGACTGCGATGGTACACAGAAACACCAATTGGTTTAATTTTCGCCATGGGTGTCGCACTTGCTGTCGTGGTCGGTGGAGTAATTTGCTATATGGTTCTGGCTGCAGAAGTGCTCGCGAATCTTCCTGAATATGCCACACTCAAAGCCATGGGATACTCCAACGGATTTTTGGGACGAACCCTACTTCATCAATCTCTTTTGTTGGCCATCGGCGCGTATATTCCAGCGACACTTTTATCCTTTGTGCTCTATGCGATCACAAGTTCACTCGCATCGATTCCCATTGCAATGACCCTCGAACGATTGCTTTTAGTGGGAGTCCTGAGCACAATCATGTGCATGGCTGCCGGTATCATTGCAGTGCGAAAACTAACAAAGGCCGAACCGGCTAGCCTTTTCTGATTGCTCTTTGCAAACTTTTGCAAACTATCAGCGGTTCTTTTCTGCCTTCGCGAGAGCCATCTGATAGTAGTGGCGGGCCGCGCGTCCACTCACGGTTTGCTTCATCAACAATTCGCGTGCTACCGACTGAATCGCCTCCCAGTGCTCCGGCATATCCAGTAAATGCTCAACCTTATCCAACATTCGTTTTTCTAATCGCTCTGCTTGTTGCGCACTTCCGGCTCTCGACTCCGTGAGCATTCTCGCCTGCTTCAAGTCACGCGCAGCGCCCGACCAACAATATTGTCCGGTCAGGCGTCCTTCGGCGGCAACTCCCGCGAGCAGGATCAACACTTCCGACTCCAGCCAGTCTTTGGCAGTTTTCGACGCTCCCTTCTTTAGCTCGCAATGTCCCAATCGCGTCTTGGCGGGAATGATGCTGACTCGATGCACATCGCGTCCCATGACCAGCGCTATGATGGCGTGCCCCGCTTCGTGGAATGCCGTCAAGACGTCAGCAGGATCAAAAGTCTCTTCGGTCATCAATAGCCCGCTGCATGTCCGTCTTTGCGAGATTCACTAGCGCCGTAATACACATCCTGCTCACTGTCGAACATGATGGCTTGGTAACCACCATAGGGCCCCACAGCAAATTCTACTTTATGGCCACGCTGCATCAAACCACGAACCGTTTCATAAGCAATACCTGACTCAACTTGCAATTTGCCTCCATCGATCATGACTTCCCCAGTCGGTTCCGAAGATCCCTCATGAATGAACCGCGGCGCGTCACCTGCTTCTTGCAAGTTCATACCAAAGTCAATCAAGTTTGTCACAATCTGCACGTGACCTTGTGGCTGAGTTGCGCCTCCCATCACGCCAAAACTGATCCAGGGCTTGCCATCTTTCGTCATGAAGGCAGGAATAATTGTATGAAATGGTCTTTTGCTAGGTTCATAGGAATTCATCCGCCCCGGGGTCAAATCAAACAATTCACCTCGGTCTTGCAAGCAGAAACCCAAGTCCGTTGGACACATTCCAGAACCCATGCCTCGATAGTTGCTTTGAATCAGAGAGACCATATTACGGTCTTTATCTGCAACGGTTAGATAGATCGTATCTCCTTCCTCAAGCGCTGGATTGCCTGCCTTGTAACGAGACGCTGCGCGGCGGTCTTGAATCAGTGACTGTCGCTGCTTGCCATACTCCTGAGAGATGAGCCAATCGATGGGGACTTTTTGAAAATCAGTGTCAGCATAAAAATGCGCTCTGTCTTCAAAAGCAAGCTTTTTCGCTTCGGTAAAGAAATGCAGATGATCTACGCTACCGTAGCCAAACTGTTTCAAGTCGTAATTTTCTAAAATAGCCAGCATTTGCAGGGCGGCAATTCCTTGCCCATTGGGTGGTAATTCCCATACGTCAACTCCACGATAGTTATAAGAAACCGGCTCTACCCATTCGCTATGGTGAGCAGCGAGATCTTCGTAGGACAGAAAGCCCCCTTGCTCTTGCATATAGTCAGAAATGGTTTGCGCAATGTCACCTTGATAAAAACAATCGCGTCCTTCTTCACCAATGCGTTCCAGCGTCTTCGCTAGCCGAGGGTTCTTGAATATCTCACCCTTGCGTGGCGCTCGGCCTCCGGGAAGAAACGTTTCTGCAAATCCAGGAAACTCTCGCAGCCTCGCACTCGCGTTCCAATAGTAAGCAATCGTTTCTGTCACTGGAAAACCCGCACGCGCGTAATGAACGGTGGGCGCAAGAATGTCAGACATCGGCAAATGTCCAAATCGCTCGTGCAACGCAAACCATCCATCAACACAACCAGGGACCGATACAGGCAAGGGACCCGTTGCTGGAACTGCGGTCAGGCCTCGCTCTTGAAATTCCTCCAAGGTGAGCGAAGCGGGCGAACGTCCGCTCCCATTTAGACCATACAGCTTCTGGGTCTTTGCGTCCCAAACGATCGCAAACAAATCGCCACCGATACCGCAACCCGTTGGCTCCATCAGGCCAAGCGCCGCATTCGCTGCAATGGCGGCATCCACGGCATTACCCCCACTGCGAAGCACATCCAAGGCAATCTGCGTTGCTAATGGGTGGCTCGTCGCCGCCATTCCCTGTTGACCAATAACCTCGCTCCGTGTGGCGAAAGGTCGGCCGGTAATGCGATCTTGCGCGAACAAACGGTGGCTGGAAAGCAGGTTGTGGGCCAACAGAACGAGCAGAAGGAGCAAGAAGTTCAGTCTAAAAGTAAGGCCAGTTGACTGAGTTTTCAGGCGTTGCGACATCGATTCTTCCCCGTTCATCTGCATTCTCCCCACAATCGAACATTACGTGTAAAATTCCCCCACGACACTCATCCGCCCACGTATTTTCCCGAATAGAACAGACAATGCCGCACGTGATCAACGACTTCTTAGGAAAAATACATCACGGCGATTGCGTTGCTGGCCTCAAATCTCTTCCCGATAGCTCTGTTCATTTAGCGTTTGCCGATCCACCCTTCAACATTGGCTACGACTACGACGAATACGATGACCGCCTGGATGCTGAAAAGTACATCGCTTGGGCCGGACAATGGATGTCAGAAATCCATCGAGTCCTAGTTCCCAACGGTTCCTTTTGGTTGGCAATCGGCGACGAGTATGCCGCGGAGCTGAAATTGCAAGCTCAGCAGGTCGGTTTTCATTCGCGCAACTGGGTCGTGTGGTACTACACGTTCGGCGTACATTGTAAGCACAAATTCACCCGGTCTCACGCGCATCTTTTCTATTTCGTGAAGGACGCCAAAAACTTTACTTTCAGCGCATCTGAGATTGCCGTCCCATCTGCGCGACAATTGGTCTATGCCGATGCCCGGGCCAACCCCAAGGGAAGGCTACCCGATGACACGTGGATCCTTCGGCCTCAAGATTGTGTCGATGGCTTCAATCCGGACGAAGACACATGGTACTTTCCTCGGGTCAATGGAACGTTCAAGGAACGAGCCGGTTTTCACGGTTGCCAAATGCCTGAACAGCTTCTGGGCCGAATTCTCAAAGCATGCTCGGAACCCAATCAGATTGTGCTCGATCCTTTCTCTGGCAGCGCGACAACATTGGTCGTGGCAAAGAAATTGGGGCGCCAATATTTAGGTTTCGAATTATCTACGGACTACTACCAACGCGGGACCCAACGACTCTCAGCAATAGGAGTAGGAGATAAGCTCGAGGGTGCGGAAGAACCCAAGGTCAGCGCCCCAACGACGGCCCAAGGTAAACCTCCCCGTGGAACTGTGGTAGAGAAACAAGCCGGCAAGAAACGCAAGAAAGAGTCCGTGGGTCAGTCCCTACCCGGCTTTGACGCTACGGACTCAACTCTGGAAACTACCGCAAAATCCACTACCAAAAGCGATTCACAACCCGCGTCGCACTCGGGAATGGCAGAAGCCGAAGAGATCCTTGCCTGCTTCGCTGAATCCCACCAAGGGCACTCGGTAGATCGCCTGATTGCTGACCCTGAACTCAATCAAGCCTTTCAATCTTCTTGCGATCAGAAATCATTGCCTGGAACTGCTGCTGATCGCAATCGATTCCTCTTTCGCTTACGTAAGGCGGGACGCGTAAAACAGCTCGGGCTCGAAACGTCAAAGCGGACCGACCTAGGTTGGCAAGCCATTGAGCCCATTGTTTACGCTGCGGAAATTGCCTGGCGGATTGTTGCAGACCAATATGCCGGACTCAGCCTTGACGACATTCTGTGCGATCCGAGATTGGCGCAAGCATTTGATGATGCGGCCGCAAAACATGCTCCTGGTCACAGCTCGCTGCACTATCGCTGGGCCGCTCTCAAGTTCCGCAAGGAACTGGGACTCGGCAGTGGCCGCGCCGATCGTGTTAGCTCGAAATCGCTCGGAATACGTAAATTTAAGTCGAGCGACAAGATTCCGTTTGATCTCAAACAGATCGAAAAAATTGCAGCGACTCCCGCTATTTACGCCATTCGCGTTGTCTCTGGAAACTATCTCTATCTTGGAGAAACGGAGAACCTACAGCAACGATTGCAGAGTCACTTCCAGAAGCAAAACCTTCCCATGTGGGAGTCGCTTATCAGCGAGCATGGAAAGATCGAAATGCAACAGCTAGCTGTTGAAACGGTTAATGATTATCGACTCGCGCGACAAGCGACTCTGCTAAAATGGTACTCGTCGGAATTCAATTTCGTCGAATAAGCTCTCTCCTTCCGAATCAAATCCCACCAGGAAAAATTGATGAACTGGCGAATTCTCTCCCTCTTTTTCGGAATAATGCTACCCATCATTTGCCGCGCAGAGACACCGTGGAAATTGCAGCTGCGCCATCAAGTCGAAACGCATGAAGGAAGCAATCGCTATCATCGTCTTTTGTCCGATGTCGAATGGCAGCCTGCAGAGACGGCCATCATCGTGTGTGACATGTGGGATTCTCATCACTGCTTTCGAGCGGTGCAGAGAGAGAATGAATTTGCGCCTCGTCTCAATGAACTGTTAGCCGCCGCGAGAAGCTCGGGTGCCACGATTCTTCATGCACCAAGTGATTGCATGGCCGCCTACACCGAACACCCAGCTCGCATGCGGGCGATCGCTGTACCTGCAGCCAATGATTACCCAGAAGATATTTCCACATGGTGCTATAAGATCCCCAACGAAGAGAAAGGGCGGTACCCAATCGATCAGTCCGATGGAGGTGAAGACGACACGCCAGAAGAACATGCGAGATGGGAAAAGTCTCTGATTAGCGATGGTCGCGACCCTCGCGCACCTTGGCAGAAACAGATCGAAGTTCTAGAAATTGATTCCGAAAAAGATTTCATTACCGACCAAGGAAAAGAAGTTTGGAACATCCTCCGCGATAGGAATATCAAACAGGTCATTCTCGCCGGAGTTCACACGAACATGTGCGTTCTGGGCCGACCGTTCGGATTGCGACGCATGGCCAGCGCAGGGATGAGCGTCGCACTGATTCGCGACATGACCGACACAATGTATAACCCAGCTGCATGGCCTTATGTCAGTCATTTCACTGGAACCGATCTGATCATCGATCATGTGGAGCGGTATGTTTGTCCAACGCTCAGCAGCAATCAATTTATCAATGGGGACGAATTTCGCTTCGCGGCTGATAATCGCCCTCACCTTGCGGTTGTGATCAATGAGCCCGAATATGAAACGATTCGCACCCTGCCTCTGTATCTCGACGATCGGATTCGGAGCGATTTTCGCATTAGTATGTATTATGGAAATGAAACTGAGGTAAATGAATTCCCAGGCATCGAGCAACTCCAATCCGCCGATGCATTGCTGCTGTCTGTGAGACGACGTACTCCGCCCACAGAACAATTGGATCAGTTCCGACGATTCGTTTCCAGCGGCAAACCGGTAATCGGAATTCGCACTGCGAACCATGCGTTTTCACTTCGCACGGGCGATGTCCCAAGCGGTTGCAGCGACTGGCCCACTTGGGATGCTGAAGTGTTCGGTGGCAACTACTCCAACCATTACGGCAATACACTAGTTACTCGGATCGAAGTCCCCACCAATCAAGTGCGTCATCCAATCTTGCAAGGCGTTTCTTTAGAACCGTTCATCGCGGGAGACTCGTTGTACATGGTATCCCCCATCGCGAACGGGACCCAAGTGCTAATGACCGGCTCCGTAACAGGAAAACCAGTCGAACCTGTGGCATGGACCTATCAACGAGAAAATGGTGGCAAGTCCTTCTACACTTCACTTGGAGCCCCTGCTGATTTCGAACATCCATCGTTTCAGCAGTTACTTTACAATGCGATTCACTGGGCAACCAACTAACAATCGCTTGCCACTATTCGGCAACGCTATATGTGACCAGCACGGCTGCGTTGAGAAACAATTCGTCTAATGAAGTGCTGCTCACTTCGTCTTGCGTGTCAGGGACAAGACTTGCTGGCCATGCCGACAATTGGCCGTAGCGATTGAAAGAACTGACACTGCCCATGATCGACTCCATACTGGAACGATTACTG
This sequence comes from Pirellulaceae bacterium, assembly GCA_041749395.1. Taxonomy (GTDB): domain Bacteria; phylum Planctomycetota; class Planctomycetia; order Pirellulales; family Pirellulaceae; genus Laterigemmans. The sequence continues at coordinate 47,278 of JBGTBJ010000115.1, read as the reverse complement.
ATCCCCACCAACTTGCCCATCACAATTCCGCTCGCCCTGCTGATCGACTCCACTTCTGCAACCGCTTTTTGATAGGCGATCTGCATGGCTTTGGTTCTCGCTTCCGGAGTAATCGGAGCAACATATTGAATCTCTGGACCGGTGCTCTGGCCATCATACGAATAACCAAAGGATTCCGCTGCCATGGTTGCGAACTCATCCATTCGCTCTTGGGCTTCCTCACTCATCTCGGGAGTGTTGTTCTCGCCAGCAAGATCGCGAGCACTAATCTGCTCCTTCAATGTTGCTGGTAGAATGGCCAACGCATCCCCTTCTTGAACAGGCAGCGCCCACTCTGCACGTACAGCACACTTCGCAGTAAATACCGTTGGCATTTCGGGTATTTCGCCACCCATTCCCGACTGCTGCATAGAGCGCATCTGCATTCGCATCATTGCGCTCTGATCGCCTGACGCATCTCCTGCACCTTCAGCAACACGCGTGGCAGAAAAAACAATGCTCGCAGGGACTGCTTTCATTGTTTCTAATTCTGACTTTACCCTTTCTCGATGCTTGGCCAACGATAACACCGCAGTTTTCGCGCTATCTCCTTGAGCTTTGACCCACATGATCAGTCGCAATTTATCCGGTTTGACACTTACCGACTCGGAACCAACCGCAGATAATCCTTGTGCCATTTCGCCACCAAACTGTGCCACGGCGACGTTCGTCCCTAATCCGCACCAGCTGATTGCCGTAACGAAACCGACATACAACACCAAAGGTCGAAGCAACTTTCTCATGATGATCAACTAACTCATGCTAGAACTGAATAGGGAACCAACTAGTAACAAACCCAAATGCTCTTTCAAGAAGTCCATTACCGCGCAGCTTGAATGACGCTAGCACCATGAATTTTTCTTAAGCGTTTTCGCAACTCCTGCGCAGGACTACTTTTCATATTGCGAATCAGTTGATAAATAACCGCAGGGTTATGTTGCTCTATCACTTCCTCAACGAGACTTTCGTAGAACGCAACACTCTCCGCATCGTCGTGCCCGCTGATCGAGAGCGCTGCAGCAATTTGCAATTTGGCATCTAGCGACTTGTTATCAGCAACCAACGACTGCCAGGGAAGTTCTTCTCCCGCAGCCAGCAATAAAACTTGCGCTCTCCAGAAATTCGCATTCATGGAGTCGTCGTATTTTTTCAGTTCGTCAACGGGAAGCTCTCTACGCATGATGTAGAAGCCTGGAAAATAATTCTCATAGTCATACTCCCTCACGACGTCTGTATGCCTCGAATGTTCCAGCATCTGCGTCGAGGTACTAGTTAGACGCAACAACGCCATCTCCTTGACTTCAGGTAAGGGATGGCTCAACCATTGAATAGCGCGATCGACACTCCGCTCGCTATTGGAGCATAGAGAAATAACAAGTGCGACTTGTACCGATTCATCGTACTGATTCGCCGCCGCAATAAAGCCCGTCGCAGAATCCACAGCCAGCTTGTAATCCACATACGAAAGAGACGAAAACAGCAAACTACGTTGCAGAGGCGTTTCTACATGCTGAAATCGCTCCGCTAGCCATTCCGTCGCACGATCCGCACCAGGCACAAATGCATCGCTCGAATCCCATCCAGCACCTCCGCTATCGTCATACACATATCGATATTGTGAAATGGATGAGGCGTTTTGTCCGATGAGTGATCGCAGCAGAATTGGCTGCCAATTCGTCCATTGTTCGGATGTGGTGAGCGTGGGCAATACATTTTCCCAAATCCAATCCGCAATTTGCAATTCATCAATCTCAGTAGCACTCTCGACTAGTGTTCGCAACAATTCGTTGGCACCCTCCGATTCCAAATTGACACTGCGAATTTTTTCGAGGCGTTCTTCCGCAGGCAACCAGGAGATGACTTCCCACAAATGCGGCTTTCGATTCGGTCCGTCTTCAATCTCTTCATTCGAGATTGTCTTTTCACCCCACCATGGATTTTCGATACGCGAACTTCCCAAGGCCAAAGCGGCCGCTTGCATCCACGCCAACTCCAATTCCATTTTTGGGTCCGCCGCCAATTCATCAGCCTTCTTCAATTGCAATTCGGCAAGTCTCTTTTCGACTGCCTCATACGCACCGGACATCCACTTGGGCTGCTTGCTGGCAAGCTCTTTATTTTGATGCATGCTGAGCCACTCGGACGGCAAACCAGTATGCCCCGCGCCTCCATCGGAATTCTCATTTCCGTAATCGACGGGAAAGGAAACCTCTTCATCGTGGAATTGCCAATCTTCATCGTAAACTTCAACCCGTTTTGGTGAGCCCGCAAAGAGACTGCCGATTGAGCCAAAGAGCGAGAAAAATCCAGGTTCCTCTCGTTCCTCGCGTTCGGACAGTGGGCTTTCTTGAGGGTTCTCAACCGACAATGCGGCGGGTGCCGGTCCACCAAAGAAATCATCAACGACGGCGAGCGACGGGTCCGTTTCCGTTTCAATTTCAGGAGCAGATTCTGCCTCGCTTCCTTCGTCCGTATTGATCGATCCAAACATGTCGTCGACCGCAAAGCTCGCTTCAAGTTCATCACTGGTCGAATTGCTTTTCTGTGATCCAAGCAGCTTCTTTTTCGGCGGAAGCGCAATCAATTCCTCAGGTACTTCGTACCAGGGCTTCCGTGCAACCGCATCACTATTAGGTGGCGAAGGGCGATGAATTGTTCCCTTGAGTCGACTGATCCCTTCGCGGCGGTAGTCCTTCATATTCCGCAAGATCGCTCCCGCAACTGCAATGCGTACGTCCGCATCTTCAGACTGCATGAGCGAGGCAATTCGCTTTTGTAATTTCTCAGGCTCCAGTTGCGATAGCAGAATGACTCCAGCGCGGACACGCTCTGGTTCAGCACGATCAACCCACTTTTCAACGTGATTAGCCAACAGGGTGCTGGGCGCATCATTGCCATATCCATAGCCCATTTGCGAGGAAGTGAAATCCTTCATACGCTCTGGATGGGCTAACAAGTATTCAGCAACCGGTTCAACCGTGCTTGAACCAATAATTTTCGGTAGTAACTGGCTTGCCTTTTCGACGACGAAAGGATCACTATCCTGTAACCGATTCAGTATGGCCCTCGTTACTTCCGATTGCGAATCGTCCTTCGGCTGCGACGATGAACTGCCTGAGAAGTGGAGAACTCCGGAGCGATCGGAACTGATTGCTTCCCCAATAGCATCAAGTGCGGCCGCACGTACTCGCCAACTCTCGTTCCCTGCCAACCTCGACAGGCACGCGTTTGCACCTCCTTGATTTCCTAGTTGGCCAAGTGCTTTCGTTGCATAGACCAGCAAATCCTCGTCGGTTTCCCGTTCGACATATTCGATAACGGCTGAAATGGAAGATTCGTTTGGTTCCTCAGCCAAGGCTCGCAGCACGGCCGTACGAACACTGGGATGCCGATCAGCGAGCAAGCGTCGAAAACGCTCAGCATCAAAAAGTAGACCAAGCTCACTCAATCGCGAGACCGCTCGTTCTCTCACTAAGACATCGTTGTCCTGGGATAGCTCATCAACCAAGGGTTGATCCAGCGGAGCCGCCAATTCGAGCAATTTCTCTGCTGCTTTGCGATGCGAGTTTGCATCTCGCGAAGCTAGCGCTACTAAAAGTGAACCGTTTTCAAGTCGCGTTTGGGGGCTGGCCAGCAGGCGATACAACAACTCTTGCAAGGCAATCGTTTCCGATTCCGCGATCTCGCCTGCCCCTGCAAGACGCTGACGGACATCAGGAATTAGTCCGATGCCAATTTTGACGGCCGCCGCCATCGTTGCTTCGCCGGGCGTCTTCTGAACATTAATAAGCACATTGGACGCAACCGCCGGGTCTACGCTCGCTTGCGACTCCCCATCGACAGGCGTTTCATCCTTCAACTCCTCCAACGCCCTCAACCATTGCAATAGCGGCTCAAATGCCTTGTCAGTCAGCGACTCGGGTTGCCAAGGGTCGATTCCTTGCACTGGCGCATCCCAATCATGCAAAATCTCTAGCGCACTTAGCTTCTGCGCCAAGCCCCCGCTCCGCAAAGCCTGCATCAGTGCATTGGCCGCCCTTCCGCGCTGCCCAGCCAATCGAGTCTGTGCTGCCGCTCGAATCGATGGGGTTCGATCGCCCAAAAATGCGATTAGCTTGGCGAGATCGGTTTCTGAAAGTTTGGTCGCATCGTATAGGACTCGCTGCACTTCTGGTGAAGCCAACAACAGCCCCTCGTTCAACCAGATTTGTAACTCAGACAATGGCAGGTAGCCTTCTCTCTCCGCAACAACCTGCTGTTGAGGACCAAGAAGGCGCAACGCAGGCAGCGCATTCGCTTCCATTTCCTCCGCTACTTCCGGTTCTGCATCGACATCGACATATGCGATCACCCATTGTTTAAGAACTTCATCTGCCTCATCGAGAGCTAACTCGGCTTCCAGTTTGCGACACCAACTACACCAATCCGCACCGAAGATCACCAGCAAAGGACGCTGTTCCAATTGCGATAACTTGATGCCCGCATCCATTGTGTGAACGGGCTCCAGTCGCTTGAGTTCGCCCGCGACTTGCCTCGCAACGGGACTCGATTCGGCAAGTTCTGTGGTATCCTGTTGCGAAGCGATCTTCTTCGCGCCTGTATCCGTCTGAGATTCAGCCTCAGTACCAAAAATATCAATAAAAATGTCTTTTCCCAGTTCATCGTCGTCTTGAGCCACTATCGAATGAGCCTGAAGCACGACGAAGCAGCCGATCGTTACGACAAAAATCAGGCCATTGAACCAGCTGTTTAGATACTTCATTGCGAATCCTTCAACAATCCGGAGTGAGCGATGCGCGCCCAATAGATGGAATAATCGAATTCAGGACTATTTTCGTGATCATGACAGTTCAAACATTGTTCTTTTGCGAGGAACGGTGTGCGAGTCTTAGGATTCAGTACATGTGATTGCGAGGGGCCATGGCAATTTTCGCATCCAACGTGCACGCGATGCGCGGACTCCGCAACACTCTGAAAACCTCCCTGCTGCGCATATCCGGTGGTATGGCACTGCTGGCATTGTGGATCAAACTGTGCTCCTTGCTTGGCAACTAGCACGTCCCACGCATGAGAGTGCTTCGATTGATGCCAAATCGCGTCATCGATGTCGTGACAAGTTTTGCAGGATTCCGATCCAGCAATCGAGTAGCCTCTTTGGTCTCCAAGTGCATCGTCAGCCAAACCCGATTCCGTCGCAACAATATCTCTCTCAGACAATCGCTGATAATAGTCCTTTAGATTTCTTAGTTGTGCGGGATCCTCCATCAATCGACTGCTCACTTCGACAATCTGAGCATCGCTCTTCGCCACTCCGTCACCATCCTTGTTCCATCTCACTTCTGCGAGAAACTTTCCTTTGTTCGTGGCAGACATCAGGGTCACTCCACCGATTCGCACGGGGCTAATCGTTTGTCCCGTCGGTCCGCCAATGACGTAGTCCACCTCGGGTAATGAACTGGCTAACGCCCGCAGCGGACCTTCGTCTAAGTATGCCAGAACCACACGGATGTCAGCATCAACATCACGAAATGCTGCCAGTATCGCCGGCAGTGGATCACTGACTTGCCAATCCGTATGTTCAACGAGAGCCGGATCGACCACGCCAACGATGGCTATCTGAATCCCATTTATTTCGATATGGCGAATGGCCAATGGCGACTTCTGGCCCCCTGTGTCCTTCAAATTGCAGCTCAGCCAAGTCACACCCACCGATTGTGATATCTCGGCAAGTTCCGCTGGCGAAAAAACTGTCTCGGGCCCTCCTACATTACAGACATCCACTCCTATCAACTGCATTCCTCGCAGCAACGATTCGAACTTGAGCCGTTGGTATTCTGTAGAGCCAACTGCGGATCCGCCGACATCCACCATCAACACTGGCCCCCACTTCTTCGCATCCGCAAAGACCGTAGCGCGTCGCGCCAAACCGCCCGATTGATTCGCAGCGCATCCACAAGGAGTGATCCAACCTTGCGTGTCACCGCTCACCAATAAAGTGATTGTGGAATCACTCGAGGACGTGCATCCCTGGAGGCCAATTAGCGTAAAGCCCGCGGCCAATCCCAAGAACACTCGAAGCGATGCAAGCCAATCACGCACGTCAATATTCCTATGCTTATTGAAGCAGACTGTAAACCAAAATATTGACGTTTATTTCTTCGGCATTCGTAATTTCGTTTCCTCCACAACAACAACACCCCTGCGAATTCGAGGTGTCATTCAGACCATCTTGCGAATACAGCACACCCAACCGCGATCCGAAATGAAGTCCTACGAGTGGCTTCGGTGTCCCGTGCTTCGCCTCTAGGGACTGAATATCGTAGACCGTGTGAAACACCAGATGATCCGACGCCAGCTCATCTAATTTTCGATCGACAAACACTTTGGCCAATTCGTTGCGAAAGGATCGATCCCACTCATCTGACGAGCAACCGGACGAGGCAAGTAGAAAGCCACCTCGCTGTACGAATTGACGCAGATTCTCGCGCTCTTCTTCCAGCAAAGTGAATTCCCCTTCACCCGTCATAATCAATAGCGGGAAATTAAAAATCTCTTCCGACGAAAGTTTGACGCTATGCAAACGCCGACTGGTGCTAATTGCCGAATCCGTCTCCGCTCTACGCAAAAAATGATCGGAAAAGCACTCGCTGGTCTTTGTCCCCGCATAAATCAGGTTCGCCACCTGCACCACACTTTGTGACTCACCGCCAGTCGACGAGGGATCGGCCACAACGCTGCCAGCTGTTTTCGAGGCAGGCTTGTCTGCGGCAGTAACGGCGCTGCAGTTCCATCCTCCGATGACCAACAGCACGAGCAAAGGCATCGACCTGCAGCCCGTCCATTTCTCCGTTCTGCAAATCATTTTGACTCGATCTGTCATGGAACTTCTCCTTGATTTGTGGATTCGGCTTCACCTAGATTCTCTGACAACGTACGAAAATACTCAGCCACGCGACCGCGGTAATCTGCGGGAATGGACTCGACCCCTTGACCAGCAGCAGAGCCAGCAACGGCTTCATCGGTCGCTGCTGCTCCGACTCCGGGCGTTGCCACTTGCTGGCTTGATTGCATACCAGCGGAGCTCTCATCACCACGTCCCTGGCTGGGACTGTTTTGTGGCATGGGGAGCGAACCATACAAACCTACATTTTGCGGTCCAGGGAAACGCTGGGCGAAACCGCCACCTGCACCTGCTCCCATTCCCATCCCCGGTTTATTCCCCGATTGACCGGGCTTCATGCCCATCATGGCCAGCATTTGTTCGAGTGAGTTCCCGAGCTTCGCGCCACCGCTGCTAGGATTGAACGCAGCCTTACACGCATTGTTGCATTGCTCGCCCATCCCCGAACACTTACTGATAAAGCTCTCCAGAATTTCCGCCGCTGTTTCCGCTCGTACCTGAGCTTCCTTCGCATCGGCATCGAGCAGCCCTTGTTGTGCCGCTGACATCTCTGCCTTTGCCTGGCTATCACGTACTGCTTCGACAAAGTCCTGGGCAGTCGTCTTTAGTTTCTCCAATTCTGGATCATTGTCAGGAAGTGCCGCTGCTTGCTGTTCGATTCGATCGAGCAACTGCTCCAACTGTTGTTTCAATTGCTCTTGCTCCGACTCCAATTCTGCGAGCCGTCGTTGCGTAGCTGGATCCTCCTGGTCCATCGAGTCCATGGCCCTCAACCGCTGCGACAGGTCACGCTGTTGTGCGGCCAGCTGAGTGAATTGTTGTTGAGACATCATCAGTGGCAATACGGCTTGCATCGTACCCAGTGGATTGATCGCATCGTTGGTAAGCGATTTTTGCGACTGCTGGCTTTGGTCGAGCATTTTCTCGATGCTTTGCTTTTGTTCGCTAGAAAGACTGGTTGGCTTGCTGGCATTCATTTCCTGCAATTGTTGTTGCATACCTTCAGCTAATTTAGCCAAATCTTTCAGTCCCTCAGCAAGCTCTTCATCGACGTCGATAGGCATAGCTTGCTGACTTAGCTTAGCAATCTCTTCAGCCGCTTCCTTTGCGGCTTGCTGTGCTGCTGCCAATTGTTCTTGCAGCTTTTCTTTAGCCTCAGCAGATTCCGACTGAGCTTCTGCTGCCTCTGCCGCATCTTGTAACTTCCTCAACTCGCTTGCCAATTTGTCAAAATGACGTCGAGCTGCTTGGTACTTGGCTTGAATGCTCTCTGCTCCTTTGCGTTGCACCATAAGCTCTTGAAATTCGCTCACGGAAATGATGCGAATAGTCGTCACGGGCGACTCGGCTCCCTTTGCACCAGCCGGGTCATTGTCTTCGGTGCGTGCGAAAAGTTGGATCTCATCACCCGATTGCAATTGATACTGAGGCAACGCCAATTGCCAGGTATGCTCTATTCGTGGTTGCAACGAAACGGTCCCTTCAACAGGCAGTGCGGGTGAGCCATTGAGTGAACGATAGAGCACCAGCTTGGTGATTCCATAATCGTCATCGGCATTCACAACAACGGGCAAAACCACGTCGGGTGTAGCCAATGACAATTTTTGCGGACGAGTGATGCGCACAATGGGTCGGCGATCTTCCAGGATTTGGATACTGCCGGTGACATTTTCTTGGGACGCAATACCTTCTACATCCTCGATCATACATTCGAATTGTGCAGATTGACTGAGTGTAAGCTGACCGAAAACGGTTGTCGGTTCTACGGCGTCGGATGCGGGTTCCAACACGACGAATTCGGTTCGACCATCGCGATAGGTCAGCTTCAATTGTCCATTTGCCAGAGGTCGATTACTAGACACTTCCCACGCCACAGTCGTCCCTTTTAAACCCTGTATTCCTTGCTCAGGAATCGGCCCTCGATAGACGCTGCCACGGGTGTAGGCTGGTGGCGTCATAACGATAGTCGAGCTTTGTATCTGCGGAGTAAGCTGTACCTCCAATCGTCGCATTTGTGAACGACTGTTGCCGCTTCGCGCGTAGATATCGAGTGGCTCCGTAATGCGAGTCAGGATCGCTTTCCAATGATGTTCGTTCTCGGCCAACATCGGCAGCACTTGCTCTTGGCCGTTACCCGTGGTGACTACCAATTGCATTTGCTCAGCGCGTCCTCGAATGATGCTGGCTGCCACCGGTGCGTCTTGGCCGTACAGCACTTGGTCTGCATCGAGTTCCAATTCGATAATTGTGCCCGTGAAGGGTGGTAGATCGCGGGCAGGAAAGAGAAAACGTTGAATTTGATAACTGGTCAGCTCAGGTGCGAGGCCGCTAATTGCAATGACCGTCAACATTGCTCCCGCCAGATAGACCGCCCCGGTGCGCAAGACGCTGCGGTCCACCAACTTTTGCGGTGCAAGCAGTTTCAATCGAGTTGCTGCTTGTTGACTGGCAATCACTGCCATACCCTTCGATAGCTCATTCCCTGGGTAAACTGGCCGAGTTGCCAATTGCCAACCGGCGAGCACCTCTCCGCCACTCTCTAAAACTCGATCCGCGCGATTGGCAATACGCACTGGGGTAACCGTCCGCCAACGCCAAAAGAGAACGATCAGGAGAGTGACGCCGGCCAATAACCCGCCAATGCGAGTCGATCCCCATCGTGCCGCGGCTGGCAATGCCCAGATGGTGTCCAGCCATAGTAAGACAACTGTCGCTAACAGCAAAAACGCCAGGAAGAATAATCCAATTCGTCCAACGTCAAATCGCTGCACACGTCGCTGTAAAGGGCGAATGCTGGTTAGCAATTGTTCGATGCTATTGTGCGAAGTTCCTGTAGCCATTCTTTTTGCTCCTAGACCAAACCACTCAATCGACGAACCATCCAAGTACCAATCCAACTTATCAATATTAGTACTAGCACGAAGGGACGATCCCAGAGCGTTGTCCTGATCTCACGACTCGGATTCTGAGCTCTCAATCTTTCCTGAAACCGTTTGGGCAAACTGCCAACTTCTTCTTGAGCTAATACCTCTCCGCTACTGAGTCGAGCGATCTGACTCATGATATCGGGACGGGCATCCACTTCCAAACTCTCAAACCATGGATCGCGGACTTCAAACGCCGAGACCGCCAACACTTCATCACGTTCACCCGAGACAACCTTCAGGGTGTAATAGCCAACATCCAAGACGCCTAGATCGACACGCAACATCGCATTGTCGTTCCCGCCGGAAACCATACCAAATCGCTGTGGTAAGTCTTCCTCGCTTCCTTGAACCAAAACACTGAGGTCGTTGCGCCCTTGTTGATCGTTCCATCGATTTGGCTCGCGCATCAACACAGTTGCGCTCGCCCGGTCACCACTGAGAAACGTTGCTCGATCGGGCCGGACTGAAATATCCTGGCCCGGCATCATGTCCTGCTGTGCGATGATCCACTGTACCAACGATTGCCAAAGTGTTGGATAGATTTTGTCTTTGGCGGCATGCTGAGGGGGCAGAAAAGCCCAACGCCACATCCCAGCACCTTCTACAACAATACTCTGTCCACTGCCGATCGGCTGGTAGGTAACCAGTGGTACAATGCCCGCAGACATTACCGTCTCTTCGGTGCCGGGCAGCGATGTGCTTTGCATTAACACCTGAGGCAATCCAGCGCGAGGCTTGGGTATCGCACCAACCGACAGACTGGGCAGCGAGCCCAGGGGATCCTCACCGTCAGACATGATCGGATCGAACACCGATGTATCGACACCATGCTGACTGACGGAGGCACGATACCGCGATTCGTCGCTCGCAGTCCAACGCACAGGCAATAGCTCCGCTAACTTCGTTGCCATTTTATCTGTCGGCGCACCACGTGCGCACAACAAGCAACCACCTTGATGCGACATCCATTGACGCAGATTCTCGATACCCGCATCAGTCAAGTACGCATCTGCATCGCGCCCAAGGATCACCAACCGATACTGTTCCAGCAATTGCTTCGACTCCAACGGTGATGCTAGCCCCTTTTCGATGTTCCAGTCGTCGCCGGTTTCGACAACCGACGTATCTTCCAAGGACTCCCGCTGCAATTGTCGTTTCAAAAAGCGATCGGGTCCCACGCGAACCACCGACGTCAAACTGACGACTGGATCGTTGGCCAGATTTCGCGCTAGAAACTTACTATCCCAATAGGGCTTGCCTTCCAATACGAGCACCCCGATCGGCGCATTCAATTTTTGCACCAACACTGTCGTCCGGTTGTCCGAAGATGTTGCCTCACCCGGTACTTCCGTAGCCGATATAACGAACCTTTCCATCCCTTCCGATACACCATCGGGCAAGTTAAATCGAACCTCGCGCGATGTGTTATTGTCCAAACGGACTCCTTGGGTTTCTATCACCTGCTCATTTCGAATGAGCGATACCTGAGTATTGGCTCCAGCCAACCCGGTATGATTGAGATTAACACGGATGGTCACAGGGTTATTTGGGAAAGCAATCATGCGTGGGGAACGTGCAGTCAGCGACATATTTTTGGTGCCCACCGACGTTCCCAGGGTCACGGTATAAACGGGCGTTGATAGTGCGCGCGATTCGGTTGCGGCATGAAAAACACTCTCCGTCGATCCTACGTTATGGGCTCCATCGCTGACTAGCAGTATCGCGTGGCCAAGGGGCGAGCCGTTTCGAGTTGTCTGTCGAAGTGCTGACGCTAAATTGCTGCGATGCCCTGTAGGACCATTTGCTGAGTCATCCTTCGTGTTCGCATCTGCCGCGTTAATCTCCAGCGGCTGCAGCCAATCAGAGAAACTTTGATATCTAATATCCAAATCGACATCCTCAGCATCAATTTGTTTGGCCAGCTCTAAGGCCACATCCCAACGAGATTGTGAATCGGATGGCGATCCATCTTTGGTGCGCATACTCGCCGTGCCATCGACAAGAACGGTCAACATCGGTTTACCGGGCAGGGGTGGCACCGCTTCGACCCACATCGGATTGAGGGCAATGATCAAAGGACCGATTAAACCCAGCGCAAGTAAGGCAACGAGCACCATTCGAATTCGCTTGGGCACCGGCCACTCACGGCGCAGCGAATACCAGAGCAATGTCGCCGCAGCAACAATTGCCATCGCCCACCAAAGGGTCACCGGTATTTTAGGGTCGACAATCCACACAAGCGATTCCTTACATGCGGCTCCAACGTAGCGCAGCGATTTCCATCACAAGTCCTCCCAGGCAGGCCAGTATCAACCAATTCCATAATTGATCGGTCGTTGATTCTGCCGATTCAACGGTCGCATATCCCACTTTTCGAGTTCCACTCAACCGCGAGGTCAGAATTTCCTTGGGCAACGTACTCAAATCCGATTCAACTGCTGGCGTCGAGGTAGCCACCATCATCTCCGGTACGCTGTCGAGGTCTAACGCGTAGATTCCAGCTCCAGCGGGCTCCTGCCAATTCCAAACGAGCGCTCCCTGCATCGCGTTCCACTCCCAAGTGCCAAAGCTGCCATCTTGAGGTGGCGGACCAGCAATCGTTCTCCCCACGAGCGTCGCATCGCGATCAACACTTTCCGAGAATGACCGAACCAATGGCTCGCCACAATTGGCCTGTCTCTGCGCACCCTGTCCGACGAGACCTTGAATCAGCTCACCAACGACTGGCAAAAAAGTGGGCTGCACAGGCCAGTTCGATCGGCCCAGATCTGTATTGAGCACCGCCATACTCCCCGCGCCGACGCGAGTGATATAAAGCAGACTAGAGGTGTCGCTCAGCTCGGCCAAGACCAAACTTCGCAATCCTTCCGCGATGGTCTTCGTTGGCAACCCACCGGCAAATCGTATTGGTCGTAACAGAGCGGCAACATTGCTAGAGGCAAGAACATCGAAAGGCCGCTGTCGGCTGTTGGCCTGCCTTACGAACAAGTCTTTCCGCGCTCGCGAGACGTCATCGGGAAGCAATTCTATCGGCGGCTGAAACTCGCTGCCCAATATCTCCGCCAAACGACGCAAGTTCATCGCGTCGACCAACTCGTCTGTCACATAAAGCAAACCTTTTCCACGCCGCAATCGATTTGCCAAATGCTGCAATGCCTCATCGGATAGTTGCCCTGGATGATCGAGCACAAAGACGTCGCTGGCTGGCCATTGTCCCACACTGTCGCGACTTGGGTTCAGCCGTTCCACAACCTTCCACTCATCGTCACCGACAGTGTCCTTCGCACCCCATGCGTTCGGCGCTAGCGCCACGCCCAAGGACTGTTCTAAATAGAAGCTGGAAGATGGAATCTGATTCTTTGGTTGTCGAGTCAGCAACGCCACCTTGAGAGGCGCCCGAACGTGCCAGGCAAAAGGTCTCGCATCATCGTCTGGTAACACATCCAAATTATTCTCCAATCGAACCCAGCCGTGATGCCATCCCAGCGCATCAATTGAAACCGACTCGCTCAGCGTGGCAGTGCTTTGTGGTTGCAAAGTGGCTGTCTGCGATCGTTGTACTGTAGACATATCCAGAGCACAGCGAATGTTGACGCTTTGGTCGCTGTAATTGGCGACATCAATGTGCAGAGAAAGAGCCTGCCCCGCCACAGGCTGACCGTCCCAGCGGACATCGGTAACAGCTACATTGGCTAAAGAGTCTTGTGCTACACTCTGAAATTGAATGCGCACATCTTGAGGGATCAAATCGATCAACAACGTGCCCCAATTGGCGCGCTGAAAATCACTCACGATCACCAATTCCTTCGTACCGGCAGGAGCTTGGTCAAACAAACGCGCTGCCAATTCTAATGCCGCGCGAGGCTCCGCTTGTTCAGCAATTGGTTTGGCCTGAGTCACAGCTTCGCGCAAAGCGCCTAAATTCGGTGACCATTGATCGAATACCGGACGAGGTTTCGCGCCTACTAAGATCACGGCGGCACGCATATCTCCCGACTGATTGAGAAAGGGAAGGGCGCTGGCTACAGCCGTCGACCAAGCCGTAACACCACCCCGTCCTGCCATCATACTCAGACTTTGGTCCATCAGAATGATGCGATGCGAACCGGTCTCTGGGGTCGTGGGCACTGCGGGACGTTCGTTCCATAACGGTCTGGCCAGTGCCATTGCCAAAAGCGCTACACATAACATGCGCAGAAGCAATAGCAACCAATCCCGCAACCTATTGCGAGCGCGTCGCTGTCGAATCACTTCGTTCACAAAACGAATCGTCGATAACGGCATCGCTGTCGGACGAGGCTTCGTCAGCAGGTGCACCGCGAGGGGCGCACCAATAGCGAGCACTCCGATCCCAATCGCCCAGGCATTAAGAAACTCCATCGCTCGTCTCACGCGCTCCGTTTAACGAGAAATGACCGGAGCACGTCGAGATAGTTTTCCGAGGTTCTCACCAGATGGTAGTCGCACTCTGCGCCCAACAATGCACTGCGCGTTTCCGTTAAATGTCTTTGGAAGCGATCTTCATACGCCTTGCGGATTTCAGCTAATTGACAATTAACAACTCCCTCACCCTCAAGATCTTGAAACCGATACGCGACACCGCTCGGGAGATGCTCCTCGTCAGGGTGTACCAAATGCAAAGCAATCACTTCCCAACCTCGTGCACGGAACTTCCGAAACGAGGCGACCAACGCATCGACCTGGGGGACTAAGAAGTCGCTGATCACCATAACCACACCGCGCCGCGTGGATTGAATCAACAACGCATCAAGACCGGCAGCCAATTCGGTTTCCCCTTTGGCCTGCAAGGATTCAATGCCGGCGTGCAACAGTCCGCGCTGCTGAATCGAAGCGACAGGTGGAAGAAACTGCTCGACATTTTGACCCACGGTGCAGAGGCCAACAGCGTCGCGTCCTAACAGGATGACATGGGATAGTGCAGTGGCAAAATACTGCATCCACTGCAATTTCGAATTTTGCAAATCGGTCGCAGATCGCGCCCCTTGCAGCATAGAGCCGCTGCAATCCAAAACCAACGTACAACGCAAATCGGTTTCGTCTTGGTACAACTTCAAGTACTTCCGACCGGTACGACCCAGCGCCTTCCAATCAAGCCGCCTGAGGTCGTCACCTGGCGAATATTCGCGGTAGTCGACAAACTCACCCGCGCCGCCACGTCGCCGAGCCACGTGCCGTCCGGTATACGAACCTTCCACTCGACGCGATGTGGTAAATCGCATCGTCTCTAATCCACTCAGACGCTGTGGTTCAAAGAATAAACTCTGCCAACTGGCTGACGACTTCACCAAAGTACATTCCTCTTCGGGAGCAAGCAGATTCCGTTATTTGTAAGCTGCTGACTCCTGCGATGCCAGCAATGCACGAATGACTTGATCCACACCAACGCCATCACCAATAGCGCGATGGTTTAAGAGGATACGATGCCGCAAAATTGGACCGGCCACGGCAGCGACGTCGGCAACAATCGGAGCCGTACGACCTTCGAGCAATGCGCGTGCTTTGGCTGCTAACACTAAATTCTGACTTCCCCGCGGCCCTGCACCAAAAGCGACATAGTTCTTTACCATATCGCTGGCGGATTCATTTTCGGGACGGCTTCCAGAACACAATCCTACCGCATAGTCGATAACACAATCGGCAACCGGCACAGCGCGTACTGTGCTCCGCAATGAAAAGTACTCTTCTCGGGTCATCGAACTGTCTGTCCACGATTCAGGCTCCGCTGTTGTTCGCATGACAATCTCTCGCTCTTGCTGGATACTCGGATAACCGACTCGTATCTCCATCATGAATCGATCGAGCTGTGCTTCTGGCAAAGGATAGGTTCCCTCTTGCTCAATGGGATTTTGGGTCGCCACAACAAGGAACGGATCGTCCAAATCGTGCGTCGCGCCACCGATGGTGACATGTCGCTCTGCCATCGCTTCCAACAGCGCCGATTGGGTCTTCGGTGCAGCGCGGTTGATTTCATCCGCTAAGACCAAGTTGGCAAAAATCGGCCCACGACGAAACTGCATCGACATTTCATCATTGCCCGATGCCTTGGCCAATAACTCGTAACCTGTAATGTCGCTGGGCATCAGGTCAGGTGTGAACTGAATACGAGTAAACTTCAGGTTCAATGCGCGCGAGAGCGCCTTCACCATCATTGTTTTCGCGAGGCCCGGTGCGCCAACTATCAAGGCATGGGACCCCGTCAATGCACATATGAGTAATTGATCGAGCACTTCGTCTTGCCCAACGATGGACTCTTTCAATTTCTCGCGGACTAGCATTGCCCGATGAACAAATGAATCACGAACTGCGGCGGCGTCTTGAGCAATCACAAAATCTCCTTCGAGCGAGTGGCAAGAGAATTCTATTCGAGTGTTTCAAGCGTTACCAGGATCAACTGCCGAAATTCACACAAAATAGGCAACGGCTCGCCCCTTCTTCCGAAGCAAACCGAATCGCTTCCAGAGAGGAGAATTGCTCTACTTTTGCGAAATCTCCTGCAATTTCTTTAGTCCAGTAACAACCGATATATCGACCGCCTCGTCGAGTCCTCGCAGAACGGTTAACCCAAGCGACTCAACAGTAAATTCGTCATTGATACGGTTCACAACCTCGGGCGAGACTACAACTTGACCTGACTTGGCCGCATCGCACAATCGCGACGCAAGATTGACAGTACTGCCAATCGCGGTGTATTCCATCCGCTGCGGAGTACCTATGCTTCCTACAATTGCCTCACCACTATGGATCCCGATCCCAACGCTTAGTCCTGTACTATGTCCACTGAGTTGCTTTTGAATCTCGACGGCTGTTCGCACCGCTCGGATCGCATGATCGTCTTGTTGAATCGGTGCATTGAACAAGACGAGAATGGCGTCGCCAATAAATTTGTCGAGCGTTCCGCCGTAGAGAAATGTGCATCTCACCATGATCTCTAATAGTGAATTCAATTGCTGAACAACTTCCGCGGGTGGAAGCTTGGAGGAATAAGAAGTAAATCCCCGAATGTCGGCAAACAGCACAGTCACTTGTCGCAAGGCACCACCCAATCGCAAAGCCTCCAAATCAGGTTTCGCCATTAACTGCTGCACCACAGCGCGGGGAACATAGCGGCCAAACAAATCGACAATACGACGATGGGATCGATAATCGAGCCACGCGCCGGCAACTCCTCCCAGCAGTGCGCTGACTATTCCAGTGATCGGTATCACAGCGAAATCTGCATACCATCCCGAACGATAAATTTGCACCGCAAGAAACAAATACAAACAAACAAAAATCAGTGAAACTACCAGCGCTAACATTGGGCGCAGCCAACCCGCCAAGAGCGCCATCAAGATCGCTACAAAACCAACGAGAGCTTTCCCCATGGCGGGATCGATCGGTCGCATCGTTCGTTGGTCAAGAATCGTTTGAACCGCACAGGCTAGGACATCCGGCGCGCTGGCCTTACCAATTCGATTGGGAATAGAGTAGAAATCTGACACCGGGTCGATATCCGATGGGTAACCGATAATGACGATCTTCCCGGCAAAGTCCTCCTTAAACGCATGCTCCATCACGTCCACATACGAATAACGCTGAAAGTTTTCGAGCCGTGGATCGTAGCTGACCCAAAATCCAAATGGAGGTACTAATGTTGTACTTACTGGAAATGGAAACCAGTGGATAACGTCATCCCCTATGGCATAGGGGCGCTGCTCTACGGCCGTTTCAGATACCAAATCCGGAGCCATTGTGTGCCATGCAGTCATGACGCCCGACTGCAGTAACTCCTGCCCCACTTCGCCCGCATCTAGCGCGGGTAATGCCTTGAATTTTCGCACGATCCGCAAGGGAGCTGATTCGCGTGCCCCCACACTATTGAAATAGCAGAGCGGATAGATGCGACTTCGCTGCTGAGGCAATCGATGAGGATGACTGTTGACAACATTCTGCACCAATACCGATTCATACTCTAGACCAACTCCGGACAGCAGTTCAGAAGACAACCAGATGTCTCGCATTACACGACCGTCAGCACTCGACTCGAATATTCCACGAACTAACGGTTCAATTTCCGTATACGCTTCCGAGTTTGCCGCAGCCACCATACGGGTATCAAAAACTACGCTTACATTAGCGGCAACCAATGATTGGTACAGTTTCAAATCAGCTTGATAGTCGTGAACATATCCAATGGAACTGGCAGTGGCTTGGTCGAATTCAACCATCACGATATCTTTGCTTGCCGGTCGCTCACCCCAACGTGGCCCTCCCACCTGCACCATAAAGGCATCGGACACTTGCATTTGCCAATGAGCAATCGAATCACCAGCCAGGCGCTGCAGCAATAGGGCAACTGCAAAACAACCAATCCCAATTCCCAACAGCAGTGTCAGACGACGCCACATAGACCATTCCTATCGTTGAGTTCACGCACTGCGTGCGCCAAAAAATCCAACATCTATTTGTCTAGCGATTTCAAGGCATCGGCAAATTGCTTGCCTAGATCTAGATACCCAGCGCTATCATAATGCCAAGGATCGGAGTAGCCATATTCGTCAGTGGACGTCACCAGAGCGGCTGCAGCATCGGACTTCACAAAGTCAGCTTGGGCCTGTCGGACGATCTCACCAAACGTCCAGACCAATTTCTCTTGCTGGCGTCCTGAATCGGAAATGCGTCCGATAGCGACAGGTAAATCATCCGTTCTTAGAGAGGCCCGAATTAAATCCATCAACCGCTTAAGATTGCCCTGATAGGAATTGGCGACTTCCTCACCATACACGGCGTCACTTTCTCCTTGCATCCAAAGTATACCGGCAGGTATCAAGCGGTCTGCTTCCCCATCCCCGTCAATATCGCCTGTTGATTGGTAGGCATTGCGTACGGCCGCGAGAAAATGATCGTATTGATTGATGCCTGCTCCTGCCCCTTCGCCCCCGGCGAAATCGGGCTCCCAGCAACCGAATCCACCGGCAGCCCGTTGATCGATCGACGTTCCACCGCGCGAGTATTTCAATATCGCAATCGGGCGATCAGGATAGAGTTCGCTAATTCGCTTGGCAAAAGAGAGCTCCACGCCAAAGCGATCCGAGTATTGATTCACTTGCCCGTCGGAATGAAAGCCATAGCCATGACCGGGTTGAAGCGCCGTCCAAAGACCCATGCCCGCTACCGGCTGACCATCCAGCCCTTCCGTTCCATGAAAAATCCTAACCTTCTCAATTCCCTGGTAGTCGGCATCGGAAAGTTCCTTGGTATAACCGAAACCATCCATATTGGACTGCCCCCCCAAGTAATACAGCCAATAGTCCTTGGCATGAACACGAGGAGCAACGAATACAATGATTAAGCACGCAAAAAATATCGATCTCCAAGAACTGTTCATAACTATCATGCCTAGGCGGGGAAGAAGGGGGTAGTCAAGGACTCACTAGTATATCTAAAACACAGCGTGGCCCCGTGCTCCCCCGCAACATTTCTCATTCTGCATCAGTGCAATCACTGCCGGTTGGTGGGGAGAGCACACCTTTGCGATACTCTATTGATCTAAACAATTCGCGCAATTCATGCAGGATTACATTTCCGTGTCACCTTTATTCAAAAAACTAAATCTGAGTGATCAAGACTCAATGCTGGTCCTCAATGCGCCTGCATCTTTTAAGAGTGAACTAGCACTGCTCGAGAACGTGCGTGTGCATAGAGACAGAAGTGGCAAATTGCAAGGTGGATTTGCCATCGCATTTGCGATCACTCAAGTTGAATTGAATACAGTCAGCAAAATCGTTCTGGAGTACGCTAGCGGGGATGCAGTGATTTGGGTTTGTTATCCAAAGAAGACATCCAAAAACTATCGTTGTGAATTCAATCGTGATAGCGGCTGGGACGTATTGGGAAGAGGCGGTTTTGAGCCCGTTCGACAAGTGGCTATCGATGCGGACTGGTCGGCTCTGCGATTCCGTCGCGTCGAACATATCAAGACGATGACGCGCCGTGAGTCGATGACGATTTCCACTGCGGGAAAAGATCGTACGAAAAGAAAGACTTGAGGAAAACTCGCGAGATTACAAACTTTAGTTAAGTATTATGGCGAACCCACCCGTCGTGCCAACAAAGACTGCAACAAAATAGGCAAGCTGTGCGGCCAGTTGAGTCGCAGGTCAAGCTCACCGCGCTTCGTTCCGATGTTTGCCATGTGAGCGTCTGGGTGGACGTCTCGGATGACGGATCTTACGAGAAGTCTTCCAGGTAGCGGCACCCCCTGGGAATGCGTGGGGTTCTATGAGTTGGCTGACATCAATCCGGGCTGGACGCCAGTGGCGTTGGGTAGTTCTTGGAGCTACCTGTTGCGTCGTACTGGCTTCACCTCAGCGAAACGCTCGAGGCGAGTCGCCTACTTTTCAGGAGTCCCGAGAGACACCTGTAGTACGAGCCGTGCGTAGAGTTTCACCTTCCGTGGTGAACATACACGGTCAAAAAATGGTTCGGTCGACCGCCTCCTCCATGGCCGGTGGATCGAATGACACCGTTCGTCAAGTGAACGGTATGGGGACCGGCATCATCATCGATCCTCGCGGCTATTTGATCACGAATTTTCATGTGGTCGAGGATGTGACCGATATTCGGGTTACATTAGCCGATAATCGCACAGCCATTGCTGAAGTAATTGCCACCGACGTTCGCTATGACCTGGCAGTTCTGAAGATCAGCTTAGCGGAATCCGTTCAAGTTGTTCCTTTGGGAACCAGCGAAGACTTGATGGTGGGCGAGCGGGTCATCGCGATTGGCAATGCGTTTGGTTACGAAAACACAGTGACTGAGGGAATCATCAGTCAATTGCATCGCAATGTGCCCGTAAATGATACGCAAGAGTATCGCGATCTGATTCAAACCAGCGCAGGTATCAATCCAGGTAACTCTGGTGGTCCTTTGCTAAATATCAATGGTGAAGTCATCGGCGTCAACGTCGCAGTGCGCGTGGGTGCCCAGTCGATTGCCTTCGCCATTCCAATCGATCAGGCGATCGAAGTAGCTCGCAATATTGTTCGCGACTACAACGAAGACCGAGTCTCTTTAGGCGTTGTGGCGGCGGGTGATTTCTCGTCTCGAGGCTCTGGGATCGTGGTAACCGCACTCGTTGCCAACAGCCCGGCAACGGCGAGCGGTCTGCAGCCTGGTGATCATATATTGAAAGTTGGTGATCGTCGTATCAATGACCCTCTGGACTTTGAACTGGCACTGCTAGGCATAGAGCCCGGACAACGTGTGGGAGTCGATATCCTTCGTGGCTCAGAGAACTCGTCGCTGGAAATTCAAGCCAGTGCGCCACGTAACGAGAACGATCCGCGGAAAATTGCGGCACGCGTTTGGAGTGCGATTGGCATTCAAGCGGAACCTCTTACGGCCGCCGCAACCAAACAATTGAACTCTCGCCTGCGGATTGAGAAGCCTTACAAAGGTGGGCTGCGAATTGTCTCCGTTCGTCCAGGAAGTCCTGCCGATCGACAACTCATTCGCTCGGGTGACGTGTTGTTGGGTATCCATGGCTGGCAGACGGCATCGATCGATGACCTTGATGCTATCCTGCGGAGTGATGAAATCAAACAATCACCCCAAGCTGATTTCTACATCGTACGTCGCGATCAAACCCTGGTCGGGCAGTTGCGATTGGCCAACGGCAATTACAAACCCCAACGCTAATCTAAGGATAGTCGCCTTTCGCTCCGCGAAAGTAGCGTTGGTATTCGCTGCTTTTTCAGAACTTTCGCGGAGCGAAAGGTGACTATTATTGCCTTCGATTAATAAATTCACAGCCTGTCCGCGAAAGTAGCGTTAAGAGAGCTGTGTATTGACGCTACTTTCGCGGAGCGAAAGGCGACTATGCGGAGCGAAAGGCGACTTAAGGTACGTTTCGGGTTCGCGAGTTCATGCAGTGTCATGAGACCTCGCGTTCGACCCAGCCGAAACGTACCTTTTTTCGTTGGTGCATACCACCTGCGTTACTCGGCAACCACTGGTTCTGGTTTAGTAAATCCATAGTTCAATTTTCCACGATTGCTGATCCACTGCGGACCTAATGATCCAGCGATCATCCCAATTACCGCGCCTGCGAGTCCCATTAATTGAGCTGGGTAGGCTTCGTCCAATCCCTCGAAGGCCGAAATATAGGGACTGATGTTTGGCGCAAGCAAAATAATCAACCACGAAGCAATGCCTAAAAATATGGAGAGCAACGCGCCTTGCGTCGTGGCGCGTCTCCAGAACACGCCGCAACTCAGCGGGATAAAGGATCCAACCAGAGTTACTTGATAGGCAGAAGAAACGAGTTCGTATATCGGCGTGCCTTCGCAATAGATCGCATAAGTCAGCACGCCAGCAGTGAAAACTAAGATCGTCAATCGCATGCTTAACAGCAATTGTCGATCCGACATCCCAGGAACGATGTGCTTAAGGATGTTCTCAACAAAACTCGTTGAAGGTGCCAGCAAGGTCGCTGACGAAGTGGACTTAATCGCTGACACGAGCGCTCCAAAGAAGAACACCTGCGCGACGATTGGCATGTGTTGCAGAATCATCTTAGGCAACACTCTCTGAGGATCCTCCTCAAGCAACTCTTGCGAATGCTCTGGCATTGCAATGAGAGCTGAGGCGACAATGAACATGGGGATAAATGCGAAAACCAGATAGCAAAGTCCACCGATCGTCGCCCCATACTTGGCGGCTGTCTCATTCTTTGCCGACATCACTCGCTGAAAAATATCCTGCTGTGGAATCGAACCAAACATCATGGTGACAGCCGAAGCGATAAAGAATGCCCATGCAGTCCCATTGGATTCCGGCAGGATGCGAAACCAATCTTTTTCTTGGGCTAAGGCAAATACCTTTTCGGTTCCACCAACGAGTCCTGCGGATGTCCAGGCAATGTAGCTTAGACCGATTACCATCACGATCATTTGAATAAAGTCGGTATAGGCAACCGCCAGCATTCCTCCCATCATCACATAGATCAAAACGAGCACCGTTCCGATTATCATGCCGATGGGCACCGAAATAGCGCCACCAGTCAAAATGGAAAAGACTAACCCTAAGGCCGTGATCTGTGCCGCTACCCAACCAAGGTAGCTGAGGATAATCATGACGGAACAGAGGATCTCGACCACCACCCCATATCGCTCGCGATAAAAGTCACCGATGGTGATGAGCTTCAGACGATAGAGTCGCGTGGCGAATACCATGCCGACCAGCACCAGACACATCGATGCGCCGAAGGGGTCTTCAATAACGTCTCGCAAGCCTCCATTCACGAAACGGGCGGGAATTCCCATCACCGTCTCCGCCCCAAACCAAGTGGCGAAACTGGTCGTGATCACCATGAACAACGGTAAACTATGACCGGCGACCGCAAAGTCCTCGGTATTTTTCACTCGTGATCCGGCCCACGCACCAATAGCAAGCGTTGCCAAAATGTACAGCGACACGAAAACTAGAACCGTCGTATTCATTTGCGGCCACGTCTCTTCCGGGTACGGTGTGGGGATGCTGGTTCGGGGTTGCAATGCGTGTTTGGTGCGATGGATCGATGTCATGAAGATTTTTCGACAATCGAGGGCGATTGTAGACACTGACCGGTCGCGGTTGTAGATAGAAACAGGACGTCCGCACATCGACACCTGTCTAGGTAACATCACTTTTGTCATTGCCAGGGCGCTACTGTCGCCGCAAGCTCCACAAAGAGTTGGTTTAGGGCACACTGCTGCGCCGAACGAAATAGGGTGCTGCTGCCAAAAATCGACCCTTTTCGCTCATGATGTAGTGGTTTGACCGCTTGACGATATCTACCTGGGGGCGACATTCTTACAGTCAATTGTGTCGCCCTTTGTGTCGGCGATGCGCTGCATGAACCTCGCAAGGAAGGACCTGCCCACCGTGGCACACGTATCAATTCAATTGCCAGACGGTACCGTTCACGGACATCCGGCTCACGCGACCCCGATGGATGTTGCCAATGGCATCAGTGCCGGACTGGCTCGCAATGTGGTAGCCGCCGAGATTGACGGACGAATTTTCGATGCCAACCGACCCTTTGGCGAGATCGCCAGCGAAGGGCAGACCCTCGGTCTCAAGTTGCTCACCAGCCGAGATCGATCGGCGTTGGACGTCCTCCGGCATTCGGCCGCCCACGTCATGGCCCGCGCTGTGATGCGGCTTTACAAAGGGGTATCCCTGGCATTTGGTCCAACCACATCCAATGGCTTCTATTACGATTTCGATCTTCCAGAGAAAATCAGCGAAGAAGATTTTCCTAAAATCGAAGCCGAGATGGCAAAGATTATCAAAGAGAAAGAACCCTTTGAGCGATTCTCGCTGAACCGTGACGAAGCGCTGCAATTGTGCGGCGAAATGGGGCAAGACTTGAAGGTCGAGCACATTAGCACGGGGCTAGCCGATCAGGATGCGGTCAGTTTCTATCGGCAGGGGGAATTTGTCGATCTCTGCCGCGGACCCCATATCCCTGACGCGGGTCATATTAAGGCAATCAAGATTCTTAACGCCGCCGGCGCCTATTGGAAAGGGAATGCGGCAGGTCGCCAATTGCAACGCATTTACGGTACCGCGTTTTTCGACAAGAAAGAACTGCAAGCCTATTTGGATCAATTGGAAGAGGCTCGCCGCCGCGACCATCGTGTCCTCGGCAAAAAGCATGGCTTCTATGCGATCACTCCCGAAGTGGGTCAGGGCCTCTGTCTGTGGCTACCCAAGGGAGCTCGCGTCCGCGTGATGCTGGAAGACTTCTTGAGGACCGAGTTGCTGAAGCGAGGCTACGACCCCGTTTACAGTCCGCACTTGGGCCGAGTGGAACTCTACGAAACCAGCGGTCACTTCCCTTACTATCGCGATAGCCAATTTGCGCCTCTGTACGGTTCCGATGCAGGAGCAATGCTAGATGCATGGAGCCGACGACTCGAAGCGGGCACCCTCGATCGCGATGGCGAAGACAAACTGATGGCGGCCGCTGAAGTCTTAGGGGTCACCCTGCCAGACTACAAACCTTCGTCCTCATCCGCCGATCGACAACGAGTTTTGCACCATTGGCAAACTCTCAACGAGCGTTATCTCGTCAAGCCAATGAATTGCCCGCACCATTGTCACATCTTTGCGGCACAACCTCGATCCTATCGCCAACTGCCACTACGGTTGTTTGAGTTTGGGACCGTCTATCGCCATGAGCAAACGGGCGAACTCAACGGTATGCTCCGCGTCCGCGGACTCACCCAAGATGATGCCCATATCTTCTGCACGGCGGAACAAGTGGAACATGAATTTCGGGCAACGATCGAATTGACGAAGTTCGTTCTCTCAGCGGTCGGACTTGACGATTATCGCGTACAACTCTCTTTACGCGATCCGAAGAGCGACAAGTATGTGGGAAGTCCTGAAAATTGGTCCCGCGCCGAGGGCGCTTTACGGGGTGTGCTGGAAGACTCGGGCTTGCAATACAACGAACAACCTGGTGAGGCCGCCTTCTATGGCCCGAAAGCGGACTTCATGGTTCGCGATTGTATCGGTCGCTCTTGGCAATTGGGCACGGTGCAATTGGATTACAACCTGCCCGAGCGATTCCAATTGGAATACACGGGGGCCGACAATCGCGGCCACCGCCCCGTGATGATTCACCGCGCACCCTTCGGTTCGCTGGAACGCTTTACGGGTATGCTGATTGAGCATTTTGCCGGCGCGTTCCCTTTGTGGCTAGCACCGGAACAAGTCCGCATCCTACCCTTGTCTGAAAAGACAACTGAGTATGCCATGTCAGTGGCGCGGCAATTGGAAGACGCTGGCATGCGTGTGACCACCGATTTGCGCAACAGCAAGGTCCAGGCAAAAATTCGCGATGCCCAATTGGAGCTCGTTCCCTACATGGCAGTCGTCGGCCCCAAAGAGGCTGAGGATGGACATATCGCGCTTCGCGATCGTATCGACGGTGATTTAGGCAGCATGCCTATCGCAGAAGCGATTGCCCGCTTGCAACAAGAAATCCGCGAGCGTCGAGTTCGCCAAGTCGTCAAGAGTTCCTTCCAAGAACCGGCTGACGACGGCGGCGAGCGTTTTGAAGACTAGCCTTCTGCCATTTCCAACTACTACCTTTGTTTACGCGATCTAAACTTCGATGCTCGACCGACGATATATCACTGAGAATGCTCCCCAAGTCCAGGAAAACTGTCGCCTCCGCGGTGTCACTGTGGATGTCGATTCGCTCGTCAACTTGGAAAAACAGCGATTGGATCGACTGCGCGAAGCACAAGAACTAAATCGCTTGGCAAATGAAACAAGCAATAACATTCGTAACGCAGCATCACCGGCCGAACGCGAGCAAATGATCGCGCGCGGTCGCGAGTTGCGTGAAAAGAAAGATGAAGCGCAACGCGAACACGATCGCTTGGATGTAGAAATTCTCGAAGTCCAGCGTACCATTCCTAATATGACTCATCCAAGCGCTCCTATTGGCGGAGAAGAGGATGCTGTAGAAATCGCACGGGGTAAAACGCCCATTCCTAAGTTCGATTTCAAACCCGTTGATCATTTGGAAATTGGTACTCGATGGAAAATGATCGACTTCGAGGCTGGTGCACGTGTGGCGGGTGCTGGTTTCTATTTCTTAAAGAATGATGCAGTCCGCTTGGATCTTGCACTGCAACAATTCGCTGTGCAGTTCCTGTCCGAACGTGGCTTCACTCCCATTTCCACTCCCGATTTGGCATTAACCAGCGTACTGCACGGCACTGGCTTTAACCCACGGGGACCTGAAACGCAAATCTATAGCATTGAAAATACGGAACTCAATCTGATCGCCACGGCAGAGATTACTCTCGGCGGTATGCTGGCCGATCAAACACTTGATCTGGAAGAACTGCCAATCAAGTTATGTGGGCTAAGTCATTGCTTCCGCACCGAAGCAGGGGCCGCGGGCCGCGCCTCACGTGGTCTCTATCGCGTTCACCAATTTAGTAAAGTGGAAATGTTTGCCTTCACTCGACCTGACCAAAGCAGTGCGATTCACGAAGAAATGCGAGATCTGGAGTGCGAACTTTTTGATGAACTGGAAATCCCTTATCGGGTAATCGACACAGCCAGCGGTGATCTCGGTGGACCAGCCTATCGCAAGTACGACTTGGAAGCCTGGATGCCTGGCCGGGGCGAAGCTGGTGAATGGGGCGAAGTCACCAGCACGAGTAATTGCACCGACTATCAATCGCGACGATTGAACATCCGTTTCAAGACCCCAGGTCAAAAAGGGACGGAACTCGTCCATACACTCAATGGAACCGCAGTGGCCACTAGTCGCGCGATTATCGCCGTGCTGGAAAACCATCAACAAGCCGACGGTACCGTACGCGTTCCCAAAGCACTGCGATTGTGGATGGGCCGTGACTCCATCGGTGCATAGTGCGTCTTCGTTGTGATATCACTCTCGCTGGAAGATAACCCAAAAGAGATCTTCGGATGGATAGGGTATCTCCAGCGACCCCGGAATGAACTTCGTCGACCGACTGAGCCAGCCCCCGCCGGGTAATTCTGCAAGTTTGTAACGGAGCAAGCCGGCAGCGTGCTGGCCAGAGATCTTTTTGGCCGGTCGACCTTGATGCACTTGGCGAAAGCCAACTGGATTTAACCACTTCTGCACTGATTGGGGCGTGAACCATTGCAGCACGGTCGGCGGACTATATTCGTGCCAACGTTTGCCAAATAACCGTGCCGTTAGGCTTCGATAGTTCCAAGTTTCAATTAAGAGGTGGCCCCCCGGCTTCACCAACTGTGAGAGTTTTTCTGCCGCGATTCGCAGATCGACAAAGTGAGCCACTACCTGCATAGCAAGCACCAAATCAAACGCTTGATGCACCACAAATGTCTCCAACCCGCCGCACTCCATAGGTATGCTGAGCTCATCGACTGCATACTGGACCATCGTCGGGTTTGGCTCCAATCCGGACACCTGCCAACCTCTCTCACGAAACGCCAGCAAATCAAATCCGGCAGCCGCACCCACCGCGAACAGCGATTTCTCGCCGTTATGTCGCCCTAGACGGGCGACTACACTTTTGGCGTAACGCTCACCCTGACGCCTCAACAAGGAACCGCTGGCCAAATAATCGCTATAACCCGCACCTCCCGCAAAGAAATAATCGTCGCCATAATGACGATCGATATGATCCGCTTCGATGCTCGACCCCAGATAACTATGCTGGCATATGCCACATTCCATAATCGGATACGAGGCAACCGTTAGGCGAAGCACCCCAGTTTGTGAGCAAATTGGACACCGAGGCGTGTCGATCGAGCGAATGCAGTCGGGTGACGGAAGTGGGTTCATAGATGATCATCATACCTAAGCTGGTAGGTTCGTCTGAGCCTTAAGTTATCAATTCGATGTCAGTGATTTAATCTTCCATGCCTGCCTCATTACAGCCTCAACCAATGGAGAATCGCATCGCAGGAAAACTTGACTTCTCGCACGATGTGCGTACGGGAGTGAGCCTGTTGATTCCTTGTTTTAACGAAGAGAGTAGCATTTCACAGCTCGCCGATCGTCTAACTCATTTGCTCGAATGTTACGAAACGGCAATCGATTGGAAATTTGTGTTTGTGGATGATGGTAGCCTTGATGGAACGGTAGAAGAAATAAATCAGGTGTTTTCTACCTGGCCCGATGTTCGAATTCTAAGACACGAAACCAATCAAGGACTCACGGCGGCGTTGCAAACGGGCTTTCGCGCTATTACCACGCGCTGGGTTATTTGTATGGACGCGGACTGTACTTACGACCCCGAGATTCTTCCCAAGTTATTGGAAAGGGTAGAGACTGGCTTCGATGTGGTCTCCGCTTCCCCCTACCATCCGCAAGGTGGTGTGCTCCATGTGGCGCGCTGGCGCATTGCACTCTCACGCGCCGCCTCGGCAATGTATCGGCGACTGTTCTATTCCAAACTCACGTGCTACACGTCGTGTGTGCGGATCTACAACACGCGTGCTCTTGAACGCGTTCCGCCGCTTCGCTTTCCTGGCTTTGTCGGCGTGACTGAACTCCTTTGGCACCTCGATCGGCAGGGTGCGAACATTGGCGAAGTTCCAGCCATCTTAAAACCTCGCACCACGGGTGTCTCCAAAATGAGAACCCTTCTGACGGCAAGGCGTCATTTGCGGCTGATGGTGACAATCTGTTACGAAAGACTGTTCAAATCACCAAAAAACGAGCATGCTAAAGGTTAATTCTCGGCAGACCAGTGGCCATTCTGCTTCTTAACAGTCTTGCGCTAACTATGCTGACATCATGATGAACACTCAAATGAAAACGCTCGAGAAAATGATTCTTCCTTCGGATCAACAAGCCGATGGACGCACGCTGGGATTGGAGGAAGTCGAATTGGTTCGACAAGCGATCCTCAGTGGCACGTTGACGAGCACGAAAGGCGCCTTCGTTAAGCAGCTAGAAACGAGGTTTGCGTCGCGACTGGGTGTCCCACATGCATACGCGTCAAGCTCGGGCACATCAGCACTTCACACCGCCTATGCTGCCATCGATCCGGAACCGGGCGACGAGTTCATTACTACATCGATCACGGACATGGGTGCGCTGACACCGATCCTATATCAAGGTGCCATCCCTGTCTTCGCCGATGTCGATTTCCGCACCTGCAATGTCACTGCGGAAACGATCGAACAACGCATCAGCCCGCGGACTCGTGCGATTATTGTGACGCACCTGTTTGGCAATCCGTGCGAAATGGACAAGATCATGGATCTTGCCCGATCCCACTCGATACCAGTCATCGAAGATTGCGCACAAGCATTTGAAGCAACCTTTCGCGGCCAGAAAGTTGGTGCAATTGGTGACATCGGTTGCTTCAGCATGCAACAGGGGAAACACGTCACGACTGGTGAAGGTGGACTCACGGTTACATCGCGAGACGACTTCGCGCGACGAATTTATTTGTTCGTCAATAAAGCCTGGGGTTATGGAGATCCACAACCGGATCACTATTTCATCGCGCTCAATTATCGTATGAATGAGATCACGGGTGCCGTTGCTGTTGGGCAATTAGAAAAATTAGATTACGCAGTTGCACAGCGTGTTGCCATGGCCCAATTATTCGCAGAGAAAATTGGCGATGTCCCTGGAATCGAGTTGCCGTTGGTTCATCCGCAAGCGACTCATACCTATTGGAAATACTGCCTGACCGTCGATCCCAACATTGTGGACGGCGGCGCGGTGGGTCTCGCCGCTCGATTAAAAGAACGGGGGATTTACTCGGCACCGCGATACATTCAAAAGCCTGCTTTCGCTTGCGAGGTTTTCGCCAAGCAACGCACATTTGGCAATAGCCGCTTTCCCTTCACGCTGGCTCGACCAGAAGCGATCGACTACTCCAAAGAACTCTTTCCCGGCACCTATAAAGGGCTGGAACGCATCTTGGTTCTCCCTTGGAACGAACGTTACACACCAGCACACATTGAGTATCTGGCAGATTCGCTTCACCAAGTCGTTCACCAAGCCTAAGGTGTGCCTCACCGATAATCATTCTCCTTACAGCTTTCTGCTATGAAAAAACATCAACCGTTGCGATTGGCGCTCATTGGGGCAGGGGCCATTTCGCAAACACACGCGTTGGCTCTTAAGCGAACCTCTCTTTGTCGCTTGGTCGCCGTCTGCGATGTCAACGAGCAAGCGGCTAAATCATTGGCGAGTCCCCACGACGCTGCTCACTACGGCGATATTCACTCGCTTCTACAAGGCGGCGGCTTTGATGCGGCGATCCTATGCACGCCGCCTCATTCGCATCCGGAGATTGCCGTCGAGTTATTGGAACAAGGCATTCATGTGCTGTGCGAAAAGCCTTTGGCAATTCGACTCGATCTGGCCGAAAAAATGTTTCATGCCGCCTTTGTTTCCGGTGCGAAACTGACCATGGCGTCTAAGTTTCGTCATGTCGACGATGTTCGCAGTGCCAAGTCACTCGTCGATTCCGGCATGATTGGCGAAGTCGTGCTGTTCGAAAATATGTTCACGGCTAACGTAGATATGCGACAACGTTGGAATAGCCAACCGGAAATCTCAGGTGGGGGAGTCTTAATCGACAACGGAACCCATTCCGTTGATATCATGCGATACTTTCTCGGACCACTTGTCGATTTGCAAGTGATTGAAGGGAAACGATTGCAATCACCGCGAGTTGAAGACACGGTCAAAATTTTTGTTCGTTCTGCTGATGGAGTTTTGGGGGACATCGACCTCTCGTGGAGCATTCAAAAAGGGCAGGCCGCCTACATTAATCTGTATGGCTCGGAAGGAACCATCATGGTCGGCTGGAAGGAATCCAAATATCGACGCGCTCAAGACAAGGATTGGACCGTCTTCGGTCACGGTTACGATAAGGTCCAAGCATTCACTGATCAACTCGACAATTTTGCGTTAGGCATTCACGGCATTGTTGAATTTGTGGTGCGCCGTGAAGATGCGCTGGCGTCCGTACAAGTCATAGAAACCGCTTACGAAGCCCTCAAGGATTCTCGCTGGCATCGAATTCCGACGCTCCTTGCGCCCCAGGAGATTGTATCGCAGGCCACAACCCCCGCGCCATGAACGTCCGCATCCATCCCACCGCAATTGTCGAAGCGGGAGTTCAACTCGGCAGGGGTACGTCCGTTTGGGACCATGCCCACATTCGCCACGGTGCACGACTGGGTGACTCCTGCATTGTCGGTGGCAAGTCGTATATTGCATACGGTGTTCAGATGGGACATCGCGTCAAGATCAATTCCAATGTCTACGTTTGCAATGGGGTGACCATTGAAGACGGCGTCATGGTTAGCGCTGGAGTAATTTTCACAAACGACCGATTCCCTCGTGCAACCACGTCGGACCTTTCAGAACTACGCTCCAGCGATCCCGATGAGCACACTCTACCAACCTTAGTTCGCGAGGGCACAACGATTGGCGCGGGTGCCTTGATCGGTTGCGGCATCGAATTGGGTCGCTTTTCCATGATCGGCATGGGCAGCGTGGTCACCCGCAGCGTTGGCGACTTTTGGCTGGTCGTTGGCAACCCTGCGCGTCATGTGGGATTCGTCTGTCGGTGTGGGGAACCGGTTGTCCGCTTTGAGCAAATTGAATTACTGGTAGACTCCACCACTCGAGCTTGGACATGCAATTGTGGCTTGTCGTACCAGTTGATCGAATCCCGCTTCACTGAACTCGATACCTCAAAGTCTGAGTAACTCGGATATCGATACCATGTCGAAGCAAATCGTTGCCGACCTCTCATTAGATCTAGACAATCAATGGTCCTACCATAAAACTCATGGCGATGAATGCTGGAAGTCTTTCCCCAGCTATCTACCGCAGTTAATTCCCCATGTGCTGAAGGTCTTGGCGCAGCACCAACTCAAAATCACAGTGTTTGTCGTTGGTCAGGACGCGGCGCGAGAAGAAAACCAATCCGCCCTACGAGAGATTGCACGACAAGGACATGAAATAGGCAACCATTCCTTCCATCATGAACCTTGGCTGCAACGCTATTCGCGCGAACAGTTGGCACAGGAATTCCAACTCGCCGAACAAGCCATTGCGAACATAACTCAACAACCCCTCAAGGGATTTCGCGGGCCCGGGTACAGTCTGTCTGCCGATGTGTTGGAATTGTTGGTTAACCGCGGATACGAGTACGACGGGTCGACACTGCCAACATTTATCGGACCTGTCGCACGCGCGTACTATTTTTTCAAATCGAATCTCAATAAGCAACAAGCGGACGATCGACAGAATCTATTTGGATCCATACGCGATGGCTGCCGCCCGATAAAGCCGTACCGCTGGCAGACACCCCAAGGTGAGATCCTGGAGATCCCCGTAACCACGATGCCCATGCTGCGTGCACCCTTTCATTTCAGTTACCTACTCTATCTTGCACAGTATTCGGAGACATTGGCGACGCTGTATTTTCGCTGGTCTCTGTGGCTCTGTCGATTGTTTCGTTTAGGCCCGTCTCTTCTTTTACACCCATTGGATTTTTTAGGTGGAGACGAAGTTCAGGGTCTGGACTTTTTCCCCGCAATGAAAGTTTCCGGCGAAAAAAAACGGTCCTTCGTCACTAAAATGCTTGGCATTTACACAGCCTCGTTTGACGTGCGCTGTATGGGTGATCGAGCCGCATGGCTGAAGCAAAATCAGCCTGCGATGCGGCAGATTTCCACTGACAAAATTGGTTGAAGGACAAAATTGGATGAAGATGGAACACTGGGCAATTGTCGGTGGAGGCATGCTCGGCCTGACCCTTGCCGACCGCCTTGTCGCGCGAGGTCAGCGGGTAACCGTGATTGAATCCGCAGCTTCCATTGGTGGCTTGGTGAGTCCCTGGCAAGTGGCGGATGTCACGTGGGATCGCTTCTATCACGTCACACTAATGTCGGACTCTGCGCTCCGATCCATGCTGCAATCCATTGATCTTGACGACGATATTCAGTGGGTCACCACGAAGACCGGATTCTATTGCGATGGCCAACTTTATTCGATGTCCAACTCGTTTGAGTTCCTTCGCTTCCCGCCACTGAATCTCATCGAGAAATTTCGCTTAGGCGCTACGATATTTTATGGATCAAAGTTGAAGAACTGGGAGCGACTTGAGAGTATTCCGGTGTGTGAGTGGCTGCAACGATGGAGTGGTCGCAGTACGTTCGAGAAAATTTGGCGTCCACTTTTACGAGCAAAACTCGGTGATACCTACGAGCAAGCTTCAGCCGCATTCATCTGGTCTTATATTTCCAGGATGTATAAAGCGCGGCGCAGCGGATTGAAAACAGAAATGTTTGGGTACGTCCCGGGAGGTTACTCGCGCATTTTGCAACGTTTGGAATCGCGTTTGCGCCAGAGTGGAGTGGAGTTCATCTTGGGCACACACGTTAATGACGTTACATCCCGCCAGGGAACAACCATCGAGCTCAGCGTCCAATCCAAGACCTCCGATGACGGACTTGGCTCAACTGCCGATCGACAACTCACTTTCGATCGATGCATCAGCACCCTCCCCGCAACTCGCATTGCTGAAAGCTGTCCTCAATTGAGCGAGCGAGAACAACAACAACTGAGGCAGATTCCTTATATCGGCGTTGTTTGTTTATCGTTATTGCTAAAGAAACCGTTGAGCCCCTTTTACGTTACCAATATCACCGATGACTCGATCCCGATGACAGCGGTCATTGATATGTCGACCGTAGTCCCACCTGCGCAGACCAGCGGCCATCACTTGGTCTACCTACCCCGATATTGGCCATCAGACCATCCGGGACTAAAGGAATCCGATGAACACATCACCGAGACATTTCTTGCTGGACTACAGCGAATGTATCCCGGACTCTCGCGTGACGATGTCTACGCGTCAAGGGTTGCTAGAGCCAAATACGTAATGGCTGTTCCGACGCTTCATTATTCACAAAACTTACCATCGATCTGTACCACCGTTCCTCGATTTTATGCACTAAACTCCGCGTGGATCACTGGCGGAACGCTGAATGTCAACGAAACGATCGAGTTGGCCGATCGTGGATTGTCGACTCAAATTTGGCCAGATAGTGAACGAGCGAGCTGAGCTCGAGGTTTGTGAATATCGACATCAGGCCGAGTGCGAGCCTTACTCTCACCGAGTAAGATAGCGATTCCCATAGTGCCCCACGTATTGAGCTTGTTTCACACTGAGGTCTGTCCCGATGAGCTACCGTTGCCTTTCTTTCGCGTTTCTATTTGGTCTAATTTTGGTGGCGAGTCCGCGATTGGGGGCTCAAGAGACCGCTACAGCCGAGCTGCCTCCGCTTGTAGAAACAGCCCTCAATGCTGGTCCTACCGCATTGGACCGGTACGTTGACAAAAAAGACCCAGAGTTTCAATGGAAACTCGTTTCTTCTCATCGAGACATCGGGGCCACCGTCTATATCCTCGATATGACTTCGCAAAAGTGGCGAGGACCGGAAGATGTCGATCGAAATCTGTGGCAACACTGGGTCACAATCGTCAAGCCTGACAACGCTACATCGGATACCGCTCTGTTGTTTATTGCGGGTGGTGGAAATGGGAACAATCCGCCCGATTCCGCCAGTCGCGAAGTGGTGTTGCTCGCTGGTGCGACGCAGACCCTGATCGTCGAATTGAAGATGGTTCCTAACCAACCCTTAACTTTCCATGACGATGGCAAACCACGTAAGGAAGACGACCTCATTGGCTACACGTGGGATCAATACATTAAGACGGGCGACGACACCTGGCCCGCACAATTGCCAATGACCAAGTCTGCCGTCCGCGCCATGGACACAGTACAAGAATTTATGACTAGTGAAGCGGGTGGCAAATTCGCTGTCGAAAAATTCGTTGTTGCAGGCGGTTCCAAACGCGGTTGGACAACTTGGTTGACCGGTATTGTTGATAAGCGAGTCTGTGCAATTGCGCCCATTGTCATCGATGTGCTGAACGTCAATATTTCGATGCAGCACCATTATTCAGCGTATGGCTTCTGGGCACCTGCGATCGGTGATTATGTGTATCACCGTATTCCTGACCGTCGATACTTTCCTCGTTATGCCGAATTGTTACAAATTGTCGACCCCTTTGCGTACCGCGACCGGCTCACCATGCCCAAGTGCCTTATCAACGCGTCGGGTGACCAATTTTTCCTACCCGATTCGTCGCAGTTCTATTTTGACGAACTGCCCAATGAAAAGCATCTCTGTTACGTACCGAACGCCGATCACTCTTTACGCGATTCCAATGCGCTAGACACTCTCGCTGCATTCCACTATTGCATCGTTCACGATATCAAACGCCCCTCGCTGCATTGGGATTATATCGACGCCAACAACGTCAAAGTCACGGCCGACGTTAAACCCCAAAGCGTTACACTTTGGAAGGCCGTCAACAAGGAAGCACGTGACTTTCGCGTAGATACGATCGGCAAAGCCTATAAGAGCCAATCCGTCGAGGCCGATGCCGAAGGGGCTTACACCGTTCATGTGGAGACTCCGCAAGAAGGTTGGGCCGCCTACTTTGTCGAATTCCAGTTCGACGTCGGCGCACCAACGCCGTTGAGATTTACGACGCCTGTGCGAGTGATCCCCGAAGTTCTACCCTTTGCAAATACCCCGTCTCCCATCATGGAAGCGGAATAGTTTCGTAGTGGGCTCGCTATTCGCCCTGTTCCAAGTCGGTACGTAACTGCACATAGTGCTCTAGCAGTCGCTCGATACCATTTCTCAACTGATCTACGTCGCGTCCCTTGTCCTGCATTTCGGCAAGCAAGGGACGCAGCCATTCTTGCATCAGCTGGAATTGGCTGCGCACGACTTCCAACATCACTCTCGGTACTTTGTGCTGCACTAAAACTTTCTGATCGGGTGGATCAAGGGCGGCGCGTTCGGTCAACGCGTGCAGCCCTACCGTCATCTCACGCAACGCATCCAGCAATCGCTGACGATCTCCTTCGACGGCTCCTCCCAGACGAACGATTGAATCCGCGATTCGTTCATTCGCAGTTTCACTATCGCCTCGACTTGCCAGTCCTTGCTGCATGACTCGGCGAATTCCTTCCAACCCGTCGCGCAGCGCCTGCAATTGCATCATCAATTGACCCGCGCTATCGGTGGTATTGAGCCCTTGCATCCGCGTATTCTCTACAAACGCATACTTGATGGACTCCCATCGCTGCGTCTCAGTATCCGTAAGCGTCCCCATCAACTCTTTGAACTTCAGCAGATTTGCTTCGTTGTCGCTAGTCAAAGTCTGCGCATCCTGCTCGTAATTGCTGAACAGCAAAGTCCGCAGCTCCTCTTGATTCATCACTGCCACAACGCGTTCTGCAATACGATTCATATTGCGATAACTACCTTGCAACTTGAATGGTGGCTCCGTCCGATATGCTTCTGCTTGTGCCGCACTTCGAATGTATTGACGATTCACTTTAAGAACTGCATCTCGGATCCAAAGCAGCTTCTTTAGCACGACATGCATTTCTCGCACTTGATCCATGGGCCATGCCCCTTCCATCTCAAG
This sequence comes from Pirellulaceae bacterium, assembly GCA_041749395.1. Taxonomy (GTDB): domain Bacteria; phylum Planctomycetota; class Planctomycetia; order Pirellulales; family Pirellulaceae; genus Laterigemmans. Next base: position 10,326 of record JBGTBJ010000115.1, on the reverse strand, counting down.
ACCATCCAGTGAGTCTCTCGCCGCAGCCTGAATGAGGCTGCGTGCATCCTTCGGTGATCCGGACGACAAGGGTGCTAGTGCCGAATTGCTCGTCAGACAATTTTCCAAATAGCTCATCTCAAAAGCTTCCATGGCCGTGCCGATGGTTTCACCCAAGTTGTACGTATCGGCACGATTGCTGAGCATGTCAGGAATTTGGAATCGGTCGCCACTCTCCGTATACGGGTTCCCCGCCATCACGACTGCGACTCGACGGCCTCGTAGATCATAAGTTCGTGTTTGTCCTTTCCAGACACCCTCAATTTTTCGCGTCGCATCACAAAGCGAGATGAATTTCTGCAGCAGCTCAGGGTTCGTATGCTGAATATCGTCTAGATATAGCATGACATTATCGCCCATTTCCAATGCCATATTGAGCCGAATGATCTCTTCTCGCGCCGCGGCATTGGGTGCCTCTTGCGGATCGAGAGACTTTACATCATGCCCGAGGGCCGGCCCATTGACTTTCATAAATACCAATCCAAGCCGATTGGCAATGTACTCCATGATTGTCGTCTTGCCATAACCGGGCGGGCTGACAAGCAACAATAGACCCATTCGGTCGACGCGTTTAGCCTCTCCCGTAACACCAATTTGTTTCGCCAAATTGTCGCCGATCAAGGGCAAGTAAACTTCGTCGATCAAGCGATTGCGAACGAAGCTACTAAGCACCTTCGGCTTGAACTCTTCGACACGCATATCGCGCCGCGCGGACTCCACCAACTGCATCTTCGTCGCTTTTAACTTTTGGAATCGCGTGACAACATCCGCTTCATAGTTGCGGATCCGGCTCAGCACTTCATGGAAGTGGATCTTCATGCGACCTGATGCAATCCTCGCATGAGTCCCGGCCAGGCCTTCGAGTTCGCTAGCAATTTGAGCATCAACGATGCTCAGGTCGTCCGGTCCACCGCGAAGAATCAAAAAGGCTAGTTCGTCTCGATAGTGTTCGACTGCCTCTACTGAATCCGCACTGATCGACCGGCCTGCCAAGAACGCTTCTGCCCAATTCCGCGCCAATACGTAGGAATCGAGCGGCGTGCGATCCTCTCCGGCCATCGCCTCGACCAGACACAACTTACGGTCTCGTTCTGGCAATGCGGCACAGAAGTCCTCGTACAACTTCGCTGCTGATTTGCTAAGGATGGGCTGTTCGCCACTGACCAGTTCATCAAATAAATAGTCTGCAATTTGTTCGGACGACGATTGCGTAAACAATGCGCCAAAATCAGTTTCCTGCTGCGATTGCTCGAGCTTGCTCTTCAGCTTCTGTCGAAATTCGGTTGCTGGCCGAGCCGCTGGAAACATCCGTGCCAAGGTCGCGAATCCACCGATCCAACGTGTCAACCACAGCTTGGTCTCTGCATCGATCAGAAAATCCCACCACAATCGTCCTGCCGCGCGCACTTCGGGACTGTGGCGAAGCAAACCAATGACGCTATCGACCTGCCATAACCATTGCAGAATCTTCGCCGCGTCTTCATCGTGCACTCCCTTGGCATATCCTTCGCTGAGTCTGCGACTCGCCGCATCGCGGACAGTCGCCAGTGTATTTTCACGACCCTGTCCGGCGTCGAAAAGACACACCGCTAAATATTCGGACCGATAAACGTCATGATTTTCACTGATCAGCTCTTGGTTCCAGAGATCTTTGGCTGCCAACAAGTCCTGATGCACCAGTGGTTCAAAGAACTGTGTACCGGTCATGTGCAAACACATTTCGCCATCGCGCAGGACGGTTGTCAGGTCCATCGGCTGCGTATTGACGGCGAAGCGATGCTGACCAAGTCGAATGGTCTCTCCACCTTCTTCGAACAACTCCTGCCGATCCTTGAGTTGCCGAATGGCGTCTTCGCGAATTGTCTTCAGGCGGCTACGCAAGTCTTCGACTCGCACCGCATCTCCCAGCTCACCGAGTTGATCGACAATGCCGCGAACCTTCTCAACCATCAAATCCGAAGCAAAATAGGCGTGAATTGCATCGAGCGACTCGATGCGACGCACGCGTGAAACGATGCCAGTTAGAATGCGATCCGCAGCCGACCCAAGCGTCTCGGTGCGGCGATTACGTGCCTCGACAAGTTGGACTTTGCGAGTTTCGAAGGCGTTGTAAAGCTCTTCACGCTTCTCAGTGAGCCTTGTTACAAACTCGTCAAACTCCGCAAATCGACCTTCCATCTCTTCGAGCTGTACCATCAATTTGGTCAGATACTCGTCGCATTTCTCCGGAATGTCACTAACGTTCAAATAGCCCGAGCTCGTTTGATCGATCAATTTCATTTGCGACGCAAACTCGGCGCGACCTTCAACTCCGACAAGCTCTGTGACTCGGCCCTTGAGCGCGCTGCGCACTCGGTTCAGCGTCGCGAGCGAATCACCAATTTTATCGATGATACCCGTTCTCTTGGTGGCATCGTCGATCTGAAGGTTGCTGACGGTTTCAGTGAGCAACTCTAACTGCGACGAGGCGGAATCGATCTCTCCGTCCAGCGTTCGCCCTTCTGCGGCCGTGTTGACTTTTGCAACACGATCACCTAATTGGGCAGCACGGTCTCGATAGGGATCCAACGCATTATCGGTTAGCAAAAAGTCGACGCATCGCCGACTCAAGCGATTCGCTCGCTCGATCAGACCTTGTTCCATCTCCTCAACGCGGGCTGAGTCCACATAGCGAAGATCTCGCAACCCGATTGCATGGCCTCGCTGTTCTCGCAAGGAAGCCAAATTGGAAACATAATCATCAATGGTTTCAAATCGGGCTCGTTCGATTTGTTTGAATAAAGTTTCGACGGCCGATTCAACCGTCGCCATTCGCTGTTCCGTATCGCGCCGAACCCGAACAACCTTTTCAAACTCTTCGACTGCTGCGGCGGCGGCATCACGAATCGTTACCAGTGGAGAAGCGAGCTGCGACGTTTCGTCCTTGTCAATCCAGAAATAGCTGTCGAGAATATCGCCCGCTTTTTTACCCAGATCGATATAAAGTCCATCATAGCTATCGTCTTTGTCAATTAGCTTGAGAACTTCAGCGCATTCGGCCATTCCGCGAACAAGGTCTTTATTGCCGATCTTATAAAGCAGCGAATCGGTATTACTCTCGGGTACAAAATCAGGACCGACAAAAGGGGTCTGCCAGATTTGTATCGCGTGGTGCTTCTGTGGTTCTTCTTGTCCTCGAAAGCAAACCATTTCTCCCCTGTCGAAGAAAGCTTGGCCGCTACAAATCTGAGGCGTATCTACTTGCTGGCGAATCAAGTTATATCGTAACTGCACGAAAGTTGCCGACTCACGACCGTAAAACAAATAGAGGAAATCCTCGCCATTGGTCGCTGCCAAAGTGCGTTCGAAACACATGTCCGACAGTCCGTGTTCGAACTGCTTGGATTCGCCCGTCTGCAAGTAATAGCCGCCTGGATAGATAATTCCCTGATCATCGGGAAGCAGCACACAGGCCTGTGCAATTTTATCGATGCGGGTCGCGCGTCCGATCTTAGCGTTATACACCAAATACCGAAAAGCCTGTTCTTGATAAGGCTTCATCTTCAATAAAATCAAATTACCAAGGGACGCATAGTAGATTTCAGCATCGTCCAGGGTCTGATCTTTGTTGTCGACAGGCTCCGCATAGATACCCTTGCCCGACTCCGTATTGTCTTCAATCTTTACCGTAAGGTCACCCCCAACGCACTCCACAAACAGCCGATCTTCGATCGCAATATGTGGGTGTGCACCGTAACGATGCATATCGCGTGTCGTGCGAAGCCACTCGAAAGCGTGCTGGGGTGGATAGCGAACTTCGTGCTCGCTCCGGTTATCAATGTATTCGAGTGGCTTGTCTTCTTTCGCAGATGGAACTCGAAATTTAAACGCCTTAATATCCGCAGGCGTCTTACCGACTCGGAAGACGAGATAGAGAAACGGTCCATTGGTAAAGAACCTTGCTAAGAAGGTTCCTTTGTAAAACCGATACAATTCCTGAAAGTCGCGTTCGAAGCGAGCGTCAGTAAAGACCGATTCAAGTGGTTGAGTATGGAATTGATGACCATCAAATTTATATGCAGCGAATACATCCTGTAGGTGCGTTTCCGTCTTGAGGCCAAACTGGACATTGTAGCCAAACAGAAAACGATCCCCGACAGCAACCAAATCGCGGGCAACACAATTGTGCTCTGTGGTAACGCGAACGGTATCAATGAGCTTGGTTTCAATGTTGCCGAAGACGGTTGCTCGGGCTTCATTGAGTTTTCCAATACGCTGACGTAAATCGTCAGCGGCCGCTCTCAAGCGATCGCGCAGGACCTCATAGGTTCCTGCGTCTAAGTTCCCTGAAGCAGCCATTTAGCTTGCTCCGTTGGCGCCTGGTTTGGCTGGCCCCTTGAGACGACCAACCGTCTTGTCAGCCAATCCGGCCGAGCCTGCCATACCGAGCAGCGAGTTCAACTGGCCCCGCACATCATCGGTCTTGGCGAGCCCCATCAGTTTTGCAATCAATGCCGCAATAGAGAGGTCCTTCACCGAGTCTGCGTCCATATTGAACTGGCTCACCAATTCCCAGAGCTTGGTTTGAAAGTACTCAGGGTTTCCGTTGAAGAAGGTATCCTTGATATCAGTGGCGACGCGACTGTTGTAGACAAAGCGGTCAATTGCCTTGCCACCCTTTACCGCTGATGTGATCTGTTCGAAGAACTCACCATCACCACCTACGATATCGATGCGGGCTGCCCGCAGGGCTTCTCCAATCACACTGGCTTGCGACTCGGCGATATCCTTCTGTGCAGAGATAGCTGCGATTTCCACATCTCGCTCTTTTTCCAAGCGAAGCTTGAATTCTTCGTGCTCCTTGCCAACCGAATCCAGCTTCTTCATGGCTTCGGCCTTCTCGGTAATACCAGTGGCCTCACTGGAGAATTTCTTTTGCATAACATTTGCTTGAGCCAAACCATCTTTCTCCATGGCATCGGCCTTGGCAGAAATTCCATTGGCTTCAGCGATCGCCTTCTTCTCGGATACGTTGGCTTCTGCAGTTCCTTCTTTCTCGATTGCAGATGCTCTTGCTTCCATCACATGAACATCGGCTAAGCCAGCTGCCGCAGCGCGAGCTGTTTCCGCTTCTGCCAACATCTTAGTCGCTTGTGTTTCTTTCTCAGCCGCATCCCGTTTTGCTTCGGCTTCGATACGCAATTTCTCTGCCAGCAATGTCGAGGCTTTCTTAGACGATTCGGCCGCCTTGGTCTCGCGGATCATCAATTCTTCTGCAGTCATCTCAGCCGCAGTAATCTGCACCGACTTCTTCCGTTCTGCAGCAGCCTTTTCCTCTGTATCTTTGATGCGTTCTTTCTCTTCGACCACTGCCCGTTCCACTGCAACGCGCTCGCGGATGACTTCTTGAATATTGCGATTCTCGATTTCGATCGCTTTCTCTTTCTCAACTGCCGCTACACCGACGACTCGCTCGCGTTCCGTGGCCTCTAGCATGCGATCGCGTTCAACGCGTTCCAGCTCGACCGCGTCGGTTCGCTCTTTATTACGCTGGGCTACCAGGACTTGACGACTCTTATTTTCTTCTGCAATCCCTAACTCTTCCTCGGTTGTGATGCGGGCACGCTCGGATTCCAACCGTTGCTGTTCTCTTACCTTGGCCGCAGAAGCATGCTCTCTCGCTTCAATCTCAGAAATTTCACGCCGTTGCTTTTCGACCGCTTGGACTCTTTGACGTTCCAGCTCCAGAATCGTTTCTTCTGCTTCAACATCTTGTTTCTTGAGTGTCTTCTCTTTGTCGCGCGTGAACTGATTCTCTTTGACCTTTTCCATCGAGGTCAATTCGGTGATCTTTTTGATCCCCTCTGCATCCAAAATATTGTTTGGATTCAATAGCTCCAAAGGAGTTTGTTCGAGATAGTCGATAGCCGCGTCGTCTAATCGATAACCGTTCAAGTCGGTACCAATGACTCTCAATATCTGATCTTTGAATTGATCTCGTTTGTCATAGAGGTCGACAAAATCAAATTGCTTGCCAACGGTCTTCAATGCTTCGCTAAACTTGGCGTCGAACAATTCTCGCAGTGTATCGATCTGGCTACAACGTCGCGCGCCAATCGATTGAGCGACCTCGCGAATTTCCTCTTCCGTCTTGTCGACGCGGATAAAGAAAGCCACCTTAATATCGGCGCGAATATTGTCTTTACAGATCAAACCCTCTGAGCCCTGCCGAGCAATTTCAAAGCTCTTCAGCGTCAAATCCATGCGTTCCTTGTGGTGAAACACAGGGATCACAATCATCCCACCACCACTAACCACGCGCATGTCTTTGCGGCCGCCCGTGACTATCAAAGCCTCGTCTGGACCGACTTTGACATAGAACAGGCTAACTAAAACAGCGATGGCCAATACGAGGGTCATCCCAACAACACCGATAATCAGTGCGGTTTGCCAAGATAAAAGCTCAAAGGCTAAGAGGTGAGTGCTCATGGAAGATATTCAGCGGATGGGACTCGAGGATTGAACAATGTAGATGCGAGTTTCAGGATCAAAATCAACAATCTGGGCGAGTTGGCCTTTAACCAATGTTTCACCATTGGTACGAATGTTTAATAGCAACGGCGAGCCATTCGTCTTAAACTTTGCACGCCCAAACTCGGGAGTTGCTTCGCCCGTCGCTATTTCACAGTCATTGCCAAGGATCATTTCCGGGTTATAGGGAGTGGATGCATCAAACCACGTCTTCATGGGCCACGTGAAAATTTTGGTCAAGCCGACTGCGATCACGCTGTTGCGGATAGCAAGCAATAGGCTCACTACAACAGTCGGTTGATAACGGTCACTATCGAAGGCATCCCACAGAACTAGCGATAGGACCCACCAAGTGAAACCAAACACGCTGATCCAAATAAATACTGGAATACGATCTAAGTGCAGCCATCGCACGGTTGCAGCACCAATCGAGCCGGCAGAACCAGCAAAATCAGCACCGCTATCCATTCCCGCATCACTGACATCCAAGCTTGCGTCAGCTAAACCTGTCAACACTAGCACAGAATAGGCGAGCAAGAGACAAATCAGCAGACTGGATGGCCAAACAGGACCAGTGAACATTAGGTGAACGAAATCTGTGATCCACTCAATCATGATTTGCCTGGCTTCCATCATCCCATTGGCTTTGCTCTTGCAAAACTTCACTACTAGTAGGGAATAGAATAGCTCAAATCAGGGCGCGCGTTCACACTGAATTGCCAAGAGTTTGCTAGACAGTCGTCGTAATGCTGATCAAAGATAGGTGTCGCTAAGCGATCCCGGAGGAAGCGTCGACACCAACACAGCTTCAATCGGATCGTTTTCTTGGCGCTGGCGGGCCGAAAGGTGTCGATGCAACACCGCGCGTTCTCCCATTCGCTCGAAATCAAATAGGCCCAACAAATGTCCTTGCTTGTCAACGACTGGCAACATTTGTGCGCTAACAGGTGGAGCACTGGTCAATTGCCTCTCCAACATCCCAGGAGCACGCAAGGTGGGCCAGTCCCGTTGCATTAAGTCGGATGCTACGGCGTTCCATGCTCCTCGACTCACAGCACTCGCCACCGCCTCAATCTCAATCATTCCTAAGTAAAAAGTCTCCACACCAAGAACGGGGAGGGCACGATCGGTACGCTTGGAAAATATCTCTACCAACTGTGCCAATGAATCCATGGCCCCAACATGACATGTAGGGGCGACCAACCCTTCTTCAACGCGGATACCCCGAATCGATTCACTCAGATCCACCTGCCGCGATTCCATCCATCCGGCATATCCAATGAATGCGGCAACAAACAACAGCATGCGAAAATCAGGATAGCTCAAACCGATGTAGGCCATCCCAAATGCTGCAAACAGTCCCAATCGGGCGGCAATTCGCGTTGCCGATCGATACTCCAGCATCATGGCCAACAGAGATCGCAAAACTCGACCACCATCCATCGGAAATGCGGGAATCATATTGAACAGGACCAGCATCACATTCATGCCCAGCAGCCAGCCAATTACCGATTCCTCCATGACCGATGGAAAGACATTTCCAAAGTCGGTCCGGAGACCAGGAATTGAAGCGAATAAACCGATCGCTACGACGATAGCGATCACTACATTCACTGCCGGTCCCGCCACGGCCACCAAAAATTCTTGCCAGGGAATCCGTGGCATTCGCTCCAACCGGGCCAATCCACCAATGGGCAGCAAAGTGATATCGATCGTTCGAATACCAAATTGCCGAGCCATCATGGCATGACCGTACTCATGCAATGTCACGCAGAGGAACAGCAGGCCAATCTGCAACATGTGCATGCCCGCCTCGATCCACGATTCACCCCTGTACAAACCGGCCCCACCGACCCCAAAGAACAACAACCAAAATGTCCAATGGATAAATAGGTCTATCCCCAATAAACGACCGATCTTCAAGCGATGCGAAAAATGGCGTTTGAACATAAGTCTGCGAGATACGAGTAAGGCCACTACGGCGAAAGGGTCCATGGGATTATACGCCACGACCACGCCGCTGGGTCACCCCAGCCCGAAAGCAATCCACACTCAACGTGGCTGACTGATACACCCTCCCGAGTCGCCGTCTGCGGCGAGCGGGAGGGTCGGGGCGCAGCCCCGGGGAGGGCATCTCTGGGGATCGCGAAGGACATTGCGCAATCCCTCCCCGGGGCTCGTGCCTCGCCCCGACCCTCCCGAGGACGGCTTTTTATACAACACATCTCGCCGCGAGCCTTTTTGGGTTTGCCTTGGAACTCTGGCTTGGGTATCTAGGCAGTTTTGGTAGCACAGTCAAAGGATTGGCGATGATAGCTGCTTGGGTCGAAGACGAACTGAAATTGCTTGACTTAGGGGATTCACGGCTCGATCGTCGTGCCAAACTATGCATCAGCCAGTTTTCAAGAATTGCTGCTTCGACTCCTGATGCTTGTCAGGGTGTAGCAGAGTTGGAAGCGACTTATCGCCTAGCCAGAAACCCCAAGGCTCAAATGATCGATATTCTTTCAGAACACAATCGCTCGACAATCCAGCGAACCAAAGGCGATCGTGTGGTTTATTTGATTCAGGACACCACGGAGGTCGACTTGACCAAGCCGAAGCGTCAAGTCGAAGGAGCCGGTCCGCTAGGAACTAACCAGAAGCGTGGCTTTTACTTCCATCCGCTATACGCCGTCAATTCAAATGGCGTGGTTCAAGGAGTGGTTGATCAGGTTGTTTGGGCTCGTGAAAGCATTGAGACAAAGTTAACGGATGCAGAGAAGTCGAAGCGTCGAAAGCAACTTTGTTTTGAAGAGAAAGAAAGTTGTCGTTGGCTTGAGATGCAGCAGAGCGGTGAACAGATCGCACGCGCCAATTCAGAAACAACTTACATCTGTGTAGCCGATAGCGAAGCAGATATCTATGAACTATTTCTTGAAGCGTCGAGCTTTCCTCCAAACTATCACTTGCTGATTCGCGGCTGCCAGTCTCGAGTGACAACTACCGTGTCGGAGGCAGGAATTGCCGAAGAAAGCTCGATTAACGAAGCTTTGGAAAAAGTTGACTTTTGCTTTGACAAGCAGATCAAGGTCGGTCGACGAGAGCAGTCAATTTCCGTTGACGATGCTGTTCGCAATCAATCGCGTGAGGCGCGCGCAGCAACCGTGTCAGTGCGAGGCACGACGGTCACGCTCCGTGGGACTCACCGTCCGGGCGGGAGCCTTGATCCAGTCAGACTCAACATTGTAGAGGCGTTGGAAACGGCACCTCCAGAAGGCGAAGAGCCCATTCGCTGGCTCTTGCTAACCACACTGCCGATCGAAACCGACGAACAACTCGAGTCGATCTTGCACGGGTATGGACTTCGCTGGACGATCGAGAATTTTTTTAAAACACTTAAGAGCGGTTTGAAAATTGAGAAGCTGAAGTATCAAAAACTGGACAGCTACTTAACAGCATTCGCCTTGCTTTCCATCGTGGCTTGGCGCGTGGAGCACCTGAAGTCTGCTGCCAGAGCAGAGCCCTATGTGACGTGCGAAAAGTACTTCCACCCCGAGCAATGGATTCCCGTGTATCGTTTTGCAAAAAAGACAAGTGAAGTTCCAGCCACACCTCCAACGATGTACGAGTTTCTGGTTCTGGTCGCCATTTTGGGAGGATATATCAACCGCAAATCGCAAGGCCCACCTGGTTCCAACACGATCTGGCGAGGCATGGCACGATTCGAAACTATCGTGGATGCCTACAAAATCTTTGTTCAAACATAACAAAGGAGATGTGTTGTATAAAAAGCCG
>JBGTBJ010000114.1:0-5825 GCA_041749395.1 Pirellulaceae bacterium | reverse complement strand
AACTTTCGCTCCGCGAAAGTAGGGTTGGTATTCGCTGTTTTTACATAACTTTCGCTCCGCTAAAGTTGCTAAAAACCATTAGCACATACAAACGCTACTTTCGCGGAGCGAAAGGCGACTATCAACTATCTTTTGATTGCCCGTCCCTAAATGACGACTGGTTTGCCCAGCGCTCGGCGGACGGGGACAAATTGTCCGGCATGCATCAGCGGATGAGTGGCAAGCAAAACAAAAATATGTCCAACGGTCGGGAACATGTTGCGAAAATGCTCTGGGCTTGGTGCATCGAGCGCTTCATCGCTGAAAGTCGCTAAGGCATCGCGAGTCGCTTGTTGAGTCTTATCGAGCAGATCGAGATAGGTTTGTTTGGTGGCGAACTTTGTGGGATCGTCGCAAGTTGCGTTATCTTTACTGTGGTTTTCGCGGAACCCCTCTGGAAGCTCCGTTCCTTTTCCTGGGCAAATGCTGTTCAGGAGGTCACAGTCGGCGGTAATCAAATGGCCCAATTGCCACGCAATATGGTTGCAGTCTTTCCCTGGACGAGTGAGCAATTCGCTATCGGTCAGGTCGCCAACATAGCTGCGTAAAACCATGTCGCTGGTAGTCAAGGCGGTGGCAATAGCGTCGTTGGAATGCATGTTTTCTCCAGTCAGAGGGATGGGCAGGTGAATAGACTTGGGGCGAATTCAGTAGAATTATGATGGGCACAATTTATCTCAAATCCCTTTCTGTCGATACGGTCGATCGAAGAAGCATGTTAATGATGCGTTCAGCTTTGACGAATAATGCGCAATGATGGCGCGTCCACTAAAACAGCGCCCACGTCTACGGCGCGGCGAAAGAGTTCGTCCAATGCGGCCTTACCGATATCGCCCAGGTCGACTGTCCAAGGATTGACATAGAGATCGACATGGGCAAACAGGACCTCGTCGGAAAATTCTTGTGCCCATCGTCGCATAGAGCTGAGTGTTTCTTCGCGATGTGTTAAGCCGTATTGTATCGATTGGTAAATGGCCGAATGGACTTTGGCAAGCAGCTCGTTTCCAAGATCGAAACGAGCCAAAATGCCACCCAGCGGCAATGGATGTTGAGTCTCTTTCTCCCAACGCGTTCCCAGGTCCTCGATACACGAGAGTCCCTGGTCTTGCCAAGTAAATCGTCCTTCGTGAATGCAGACGCCGAAGCCCGCCCGATGTTGTTGCAGAGCGGGCATGATCTCGGAGAAAACAACTTGTTGGATTTGACCGAGGTGTGGGTAGAACAAACGATAGAGGAGCGTCGCTGTGGTTAGTTCTCCGGGACAAAGTACAACGCTCTTCCAACTCTCTGTTGAATCATGCGATGACATTAGTTGCTCAGGTTGCAGGCCGGGTTGTGCGGCCAGGAGCAATGGTCCTACACCAAATCCAATTGCCGATCCACAGGAGAGCACGCCGTAATCATTCGATAATAACAAGGCCGCGTGAAAGCTTGCCTTGGCCACATCAAAATCGTTTCGAAGAAGTCGTTCGTTTAGCTCCTGTACATCGCACAATTCGATTTGGAACTCGAGCCCTTCGACTTCGATTGCACCGCTTAGGATGCCGTGAAAAGCAAACGTGTCGTTGGGACAGGTCGAGATACCTAAGCGAATTTTGGTGGGGCTCATCGGATTCGATCGTCTGGTAAGTTCGAGAGTAGCATGTGAGTGACTGCTTGGAGAGCCTCGCCGATTTTCCAATTTGCTTTATCGCGGTCGCCGCACTGGTTGGAAATGCCACGAAGGATGGTTAGGGGGACTTTGCGTAAATAACACGCCGTGGCGACACCGAAACCTTCCATTTCTTCCGCAGTCGCAGCCGGGAACGATTTTTGGCGATTGGTATTAGTTGTCGGATCAGCCGACGCGATGCAAGAAGTCAACAGCAAACCGCCACATGGTCCAGCAGCAGATGCTAGTTCAAGGATGTCCGGCACGGAACGATCAAATCCTGCCCGGTGTCCAGACAACACGCTTCCCGATTGTTCGATACCAATACCGTCCATCGAAACTTGGCTGAACCAATAAGCCTTGCCAACCTTGGTGCTAGGACTCATGGTCCCAGCGATACCGCATAAAATCACTCGCTGAAATGATTGTGTGCAAAGCAATTGCATGGTTCTACAAGCAGATGCCAATGGACCAAAGCCGCATAGTTCAATATTGCCACTCGCTACATCGCTAGGCAAGTTGTCGATCAGATAGCCCCTTTCCAATTCCGTTGGAATCAAAATGAGCGTTTGGGAATCCATACATGCGATAAGGGGGTAAACGACACGAGGACGGTATGAGAAGGAAAGACGACTCGATCGGTTGCCAATCCATCTGGCTAAATCGTGCCTCGCCATTCTATGCATATCGCGGCAACGATGGCCAGAGGCCGATGATAGTCGCCTTTCGCTCCGCGAAAGTAGCAGATAGTCGCCTTTCGCTCCGCGAAAGTAGCGTTGGTATTCGCTGCTTTTTCAGAACTTTCGCGGAGCGAAAGGCAACTATTATTGCCTTCGATTAATAAATTCACAGCCTATCCGCGAAAGTAGCAGATAGTCGCCTTTCGCTCCGCGAAAGTAGCGTTCGTATTCGCTACTTTTTCACAACTTTCGCGGAGCGAAAGGCAACTATTATTGCCTTCGATTCATAAATTCACAGCCTATCTGCGAAAGTAGCGGATAGTCGCCTTTCGCTCCGCGAAAGTAGCGTTGGTATTCGCTGCTCTTTCAGAACTTTCGCGGAGCGAAAGGCAACTATCATTCCTTCCGCGAAAGTAGCGGCCGCACATTGGCTCGACCATTGCGAAAGGATAAAACGACAACTTGGGTACCCGTGTCGAGCAAGCAGCCATCGTAGGACACTACCGACATCTCTACCCCGTCGATGATGGCATTACCGATGGGCCTAAGTGGAGAAGTCGTAATACCCGTTTTTCCGACGAGCTCATTCTCTGGAAATGACGAGGCCACTGAAGAGTCTCGCTTTTGAGGATGAAGCACAAGCTGTGGAAATCCAAACGACCACTCGCGGATCAGGTACGCAGCAGCGCACAGGCCAAATGCACCACCGTCAAAGTTTCCGCTGCTGAAGATTGCCATAGCCACACCGATGGCGAACAACAGTGCATAGATGCCCCACGCTGCAAAGTTCGCGAGCCAGCACAGCAGAAGAAAGCCCATCAACAAGACGGTAACGCGATACCGCGCGGTCGGAAGACGCGCTGCCACATCAATGTTTGTATCAAGATCTTTGCGAAAAGCCCAGTGATTGAAATGCCAGATAAACGTTGCCAACGTGACAGCGACAAGCGGCAGATCGATGACGGGCGCGAAAGCAAATTTGTCCATTTCGGGCTGAATAACTTACTGATCTTGTGATTTGCCAATTATTGTCATTTCTTCCGGTTGGTTAGGTAGGATTCAACCTCCTTCTTCGCGTCCATAAGACTGAGTCCCGTATTCTCCTTGTGCGCTTTGACTGCGCCTAGTTTGTCGCCACTGTCCGCCATTGCTTGAACTGTCTCCGATAGACCCTCTGTGTTAAATCTATTTTCTTCGTGTGAGCTAGCAGGCTGCTCTGCCGAGTTGGGGTAAAGCAAGTTTTGAATATCATCCAGTGTCGGCGAGTTCTTTACGACACGCAGTCTCCCGATCGTCATGGCAACAAACCAGAAGATCGCAAGAACAAATGCTGAAGCGAAAATAGCGATAAGAATATAGTCCATCGTGCTACTGTTTTAGTTAGGACTTCTCGTGCTCGTGCTCGATTGCGCGCCTGGCAAACCGATAGTGTTCAGGAGTCCGATTTGATTTTTGTCATCAGTATAGTCAAGTTTGTAACAGTTGCGACGGGCTCCATCGAAAAACGATAACCGTCAATTTTCTCTTGATCGGAGCTTTGCTGATTCATAGCACTTCTTTCGAGCACGAGCACGAGCACGAGGATTTGCTAGTTTGAGCTCTGCCCAGTGCAGCGGTACTATTTAGTACTCGGCGCCGGCTTCCTATTGCGAGCATCAACGCTAACGCCACATCGCAAATAGAGCGGTGGAGTATCCTGCCACAAACAAAAGATGTGGAGCGAGCGAAAGCAGCAATCGAGTGACAGAACTGTTGGATAGGAACGCGAGCGAACCACAGCCGCCGCCAAAAAGTGTCCCAATCCCAAGGTAGCCGAAAACTTGGTCTCCACCGCCAAAGTCATGCACAAGGTCCACAGTCCAGAGTAGTGTAGAAAAGCAGACAACAATTGCGAATGTTGTGATCCAGGAAATTCGCGTGGATTGAAACCACCATCCCGCGACCGACCCCATTGCATAGAACGCAGTGACGGGAACAGTTATCGCAAACGACGCAAGGTAGGCATCGTCGGAAACGATTAGACTCACGAAAGACTTTTCCACCGCCAAAGCAAAGAGAACCGCCATTCCAAAAAGTGAGCATCCTGCTGCTATCCATGTTGTTTGCACGCCATTCATAAGCGAAGGCTCCAACGTGCACATCGTCGATGATGCTGGACCCGCGTCGGGTTCAGGGGGTGATGAGTATGGATTCATTTGCCTCTGATTCGGTCAGATGGAAACCCCGTTGGGTGCAGTAAAGTCTTCGTCGACAATATTGCCAGTATTTCTTGTCGCTGCTGGTTCGAAAATGATCACTTCAGCTTCGGTGCTTGCAATCGTCCGATGCTCCATGCCACGTGAGACGACACATAATTCGCCAGCGTCGAGCTCAACAGTATGATCGCGAAACTCTACGATCATCGATCCCCGCCAAACGAAAAACATCTCGTCCTCGTGTTCGTGGATATGCCAAGGAAACGTCCCGTGAAATTTTACGAGTTTGACTTCCTGTCCATTAAGCGATGCGACAACCTTTGGACGCCAATGTTCTTGGATTAGGGCAAATTTGGAAACTATCGATGTCTTAGTCATTTTTGGTAGTGTCACTATCAAAAGTTGAAAACGGATCGTGAGGGCCTGTGTCGCCTTCTGGCTGACCACTTGGTCAGGGTCGCTGAGAGCAAATAATAAAAGTGGGATATCTGATGGCGATGTTGCCTTTGCAATACTTGAAACTTTGTGTCTGCGTTCCTCATAAGATTGAGCTGCCATATACCCGCGCTGTACTTCGACGTTGAGCATGTCCTGCAATTCATAACGTTCGCGTGCAATGCGAGTGCGATCAGCCATCCACGCGAATCCAATACCAATGAAGCAGGTGGAGATCAGCGCGCTTTGTATCGAGTATCGCATGGGACTAGAGTGCCTATATCGACGATCGTTTTCAAAAACCGCAGTCGCTGTGGGTCACCAATTAGCAAGTTGGCTCGGCCCAACTGGCCACTCTCATTGTACCGTATCTTTTCGTGCTCATGCTCGTGCTCATGCTCATGCTCGTGCTCGTGCTCGTGCTCGTGCTCGTGCTCGAACGAAAAATCCATCGTCCGGCGAAGTCGTCCTCTGGCGCAACAATTCTCACTGAGTTGTTTCTCCCCATGTAATCAATTCAGCGGCATCGGCGAGCACGAGTGAGCGGTTTTGGCGCTAGCCACCGGCCTTTCGGGTCCTCGTCCTCGTCCTCGTCCTCGATAAACCTCACTTCGATTTGCGGCTTCGAGTCTCGGATTATTGGATGGTAATGCATACCGAGATTTTTTATGCGGACGAAGATTGGTTGAGGTGGTGCCGGTTTCGGGGGCCACCGAGAAGCTTGCGCTACTTATGCGGCTGCTTCGAACTGCATCGGCGTCAGATAGCCGAGCGATGAATGACGACGAAGTTCATTGTAGTAAGTGAGGTACTCAAACAATGCTG
>JBGTBJ010000113.1:0-2781 GCA_041749395.1 Pirellulaceae bacterium | reverse complement strand
AAAAGCAGCGAATATCACCGCTACTTTCGCGGAGCGAAAGGCGACTATCAACGCTACTTTCGCGGAGCGAAAGGCGACTATCAACGCTACTTTCGCGGAGCGAAAGGCGACTATCTATTTCTTCTTGATGACCATGGTATCAAACAGACGATCGTCGAGATCAAATGCTTTAAATTCTAAGGTTGAGCCGCTGACGTAGACCATCACGTAATGGTGCCCGTGACGGACATTATTCTGGAAGAAAGGCCGAATAGGGCCAGCTGTTTCCAGCCCGCCGCCACCACCACCGGTGACCACGTATATTGTTCCGCCCTGCTCGACCGATTTTAGTTCATTGACCGGCCAAGTTCTTTCGTAAGAGTGAATGTGACCATTCCAGACGATATCGACATGGTGTTTCTCATAAAGTGTGGTCAACTGCCGGACACGCAAATCACCGTGGGTTGAGCGGTTGGTTTTCCAAAGATCGCCATAGTCGTTCTCGTCGGAAGAAAAGGGTGGATGGTGGTGGCAAACAAACTTCCAAACTGCGTCTGATTTACCAAGTTGTTCGTCAAGCCATCGATATTGCTCAGATTCTGGATCGACGTTTCGATTCGAATCAATCATGAAGAAGTGCGCGTTCCCAAAGCGAAATTGGTAATAGTATTCGGGTGCTGGCAGCGACATGTAATTGAAATAGTTGTCAGCGTTTTGTTCGTGATTTCCCAGTACCGGGTAGAGTGGAACGCGGCACATTAGCTCGTTCATGCTGGGGAAAAATTGGGTGGTCCAATCAGTATCGGTCGTCCCTGTATCAACCAAGTCTCCTGCGTGAATCGCAAAGCTGGGTCGCTGAGCCCACGCGTATCCGGCGAGCTTGGAGGCAACCGGAGGGTTCCCCTGCGTGTCACCGATTACGGCAAACGCGTAGGGAGTTTGTTCATGGACTGCGGTCACAAAAGTGAATGTGTCTGATTCTAGGAAATCACCCTCTGCGGTTTCCGTGACGGTGCGATAAAAATATTGAGTTTGCGGCTTCAGCTCTTCGATCTTTACGGAATGAATTGAGGCGGGCTGCTCCATGGCTAGTTGCTGTTCACATTCAGCGGTTTCACCAAAGTGAACAGTGCCTTGTGCTTTTTTTGACGTTTCCCACATGACCGTCATAGTCGTCTGCGTTCCGAATTGCAGATAGGGTTTGATCACAAATGACAAATCACCGATTGTGGTGCCATTGGGGCGGAGCGCTGCAACGCTGGACGCGTGCGAAAAGGCATCTTGCACCCAAGATTCCTTCGCTGCTAGGTCGTATAGGGAGACTTCGCGAATGCAGCCGCGGTGGGGGAAGAATTCGTTTCGATCGTGGTAAGCAGCGACAACCCACGGTGCCGTTTCGGGATAAAGAATATCGCCACTCTGCTCCTTCGATTCGCCGTCAAGTTGTCCATTGACGAACAATTGCATGACTTCGCCATCGTACACGGCCGCAACATGATACATTCGGCCAGTCTCGTATTTTGTCTTCCCTCGAAGGTATGTCAGCTTGCCATTGCCATCATCGGCGCCGGTCGATGCGAGTGCGAATGAAAACCGATCGTTGTTGTATCCGAGCAGCCAACCGCATTCAGCATCACCGTTGTCCTGCAATACACCTATCAAACCTCCATCGGCCAATCGGCTATCAATTGAAACCCACGCTGCAACGGTAAAATCACGCTTTGGCAAATACTCACGAACCTCAGTGACGTCCGCGGCGATGATGCACTCGCTTTGACGGCCATCAAAATAGAGCGATCCCCCGAATTCATCATTAATGATTCGAGTCCCTCCCTTGATCGTAGCTGCTGGACCTAATCTCGCGTTCAAGCGATTGTTCTCGATTTGCGATTCTTTAAAGCGCAAGTGCAACACGGGGTCGGGGCCTTCATGGGCTATCGCAATCCCATGGTTACCGAGACCGATTAACCCCCAGAGCAACCCATTTACGATCAGTTCATTGAGTGAAATCTTCATAATCAATTGAATATGCCAAGTGAAAGATTGGGGTTGAAAAATCTATACTGGGAAGCCTAACGAAATCAGTGCCTGATTCAAGCAGTTGCGTTGCCGCAATGACGCAGCTTCCATTCGAATGAATACCGAAACTAGAAAATGCGATCTCCAATCTAGATCGAACAGCAACAAGAATTCGCGCAAATTTCTCATTGTGAAAAACGGTGTCAGGTACAGATTACAATTATCTGACTTATCTGTACCTGACACCTTTTCGCCCACCATCCTGGGCCACGCTGGACATCTGGTTTTGCAGATGTGAAATCGCCAATGCCAGCCTGAGTTGGATAGAGTCTCCATAACAACCGAGATCCGAGTATCCCAGATCGTCGGCAAGGATCACGATAATATTGGGAAGATCATTCGCGTTTGCTGCGAGTGGAACAAGCATGACGAATACGAATGATGCAAAGAATTTCATCGGTGTTTTCAATTTGGGTATTGGTGGTAGACTGAAAACGTTGGCGTTACGTTTTGCCTGCGGTGGGGTTATTGGAGTTTGGTGGTTCGGAAGGCGGAGCCTTAAAGACAGTGCGTTACCAGGCAGAGCCAGGTAACGAGTGGCAATGGTTCGGAAGGCGGAGCCTTAAAGACAGTGCGTTACCAGGCGGGGGACGTCGATTGTATTAGTGAAGGATTTCTGGAGTGACTCGATAATTGTACTGGTGAAGCTTTTCGGGATACTCGACTGAGATGCTGGCTGCTTGCTTTTTGGCTTTTTTCGTTGCCGGCTTGAATTGCTCCTTC
>JBGTBJ010000112.1:0-8693 GCA_041749395.1 Pirellulaceae bacterium | reverse complement strand
TCGCCATCACCCAAGTACACTCCGTCGTTGACACCATAAGCATCCACCGTCACGAAGCCTTTGAAGTCCTTCAGAAACTTCGCTGGCCCAGCACGTTCTGGGTGCCCATGTTCGCGTGAGATTTGAAAATCGAACACGTTGTAGGGAACTACCTCGCGGGATGGTGGATTTGTATTTCCTAGTGTTCATTCACTTGGGCACTCGCCGGATCTGGTTATCACCATGCACCGCAAATCCGACTGGCGAATGGACAGCTGCCCTGCACGATTCTCCAGCGCGTTTGTCGTGCTGAGACTAGCCAGACTTTGTGGCATGCTGAGCTTGTGGCGGCCTGCCGGAGTGTTTACGATTAGCCATCCTTGGCCCTTTGTGGATGATTGGTTTGGTGTGAGAACCTCCCATTTCCCGAAGGGCCTTTTTCGTTGCAATATCAATCCAGCTGCATGATCCGTTTCCCTAAAGTGCAGTATTGTTGTAATGCTCGGCAGGTTATAAGAATTTCCCACTATTGCTTTAGCTTTAAAGTATTTTTGAATTCCGAACGCGCGCGCAATGCGACAAGGTCTGCATCGGTCGACAAGAGTTCGGCATAAGCTGGTTGCTCGAAGAACCCTATTTGATTCAATTCGGTCAATAGCGAGATAGCATGCTTTTGATAAAGCTCGGTTAAATCCTTCGCCTCATCACCTGACTCGTTTGCCGCATGGACTGACGCAATCGCTAGGCAGCAGGCGTGGTTGTAGCGATCCACATTGGAAATCGCCTCGGCTGCATTGAGAGACTGGAGTTCGGAATAGAAATAACGATGGTTTCCTGTTTTGGCCAAAGCAACCAGTCTAAGTTGTCTGCAATAATCTCGCTGTTGACTATCACCGGCAATCGCAATCGCATGATTCCAATTCTGAAGCGCCGCGTCGTACTCACCCACTGCAGTTTCCAAATTGGCTAGCGCACCGAGAGCTGCATACAGATGCTGCGAAGCTTGTCGCCACGCAGGCTCAGTCGCCAATACTTCTTTCAATCGATTGATGGCTGAGCGGTACTTCTCTTTTGCAGACGTTGTGTCGCCTTGACCTCCAAACCAGTTCCCCCAATTTATCTCATTTGCGGCAGCGGAAACTTGAGCTTGCAAATGGAGGGATGAATCCTTTACCCCAATAAGGCATTGGAAAGCTTCCTCAAAGGTTCGCTCTGCTTCTGCCGAATTGCTGTGCAAAAGACGTTGCGCAAGATTGCTTAGTGTTTCACCGAGTGCCAGCTTAGCCAAATCGTCACTGGGTTGCATCGAGACCAAACGTCGTCTCAGCTCAGTTGCGGATCGATACTCGACCTCCGCTTGTTCAAAGTTTCCCAATTTTTCAAAGCAGATGCCAAGATTGAGTCTGGTTTGCGCCGTCGCAGCGTTCAGTTGAGGGACTGCGACGTTTCGGTCTGCAAGAGACTTCAACGTGTCGAGCGACTGTTGGTACCTGCCAATCGCCAGTTGAGTTTTGCCTCGAGCGAGCTGAATGGCTGCAAGCTTGTTCGAGCAGTCGGCACGTCGCAGTTCAACGTCGATGGTTTGATCGACCTGATTTTTTGACATCTGCTCAGCTTGCGTGAAATGGTTCTCTGCTTCCACCAGTTTGCCAAGTTGAACTTCCAGAAATCCAACGTTGAGTAGAAGTACAACGCGTTCGACAACTTGCTGTTCGGTTTTCTGGGACTCTGGACGCTCGAAATAGGGCAGAGCTGAGTTGAGCAACTTGAGCCGCAACTCGGCAACTTTAGGAATATCCATCGAACTCGATGTTTCCGCTGCTAGAAGCATCTGTCGAATGGTCTGGCGTGCACTCTCGTAATTCGCATTCGCTCGCTTGGCTTCGTCTGCGAGCCGAAAGTGATGCCACTGCAATCCAGCAATCGTTCCGCTAGAAGCAATCACCAGCAAACCAATAAATGATGCCAACGCTGGCTGTCGGCGGCACCATTTCGCAACTCGTTCCATTCGCGAACCTGGTCGTGCTTGGACCGTATTGCCCTGCAGCCAGCAATACAGATCGTTCGCCAATTCGGCCGCTGACGCATAGCGGTCTACAGATTTCTTTTCTAAGCATTTTAGACAAATGGCCTCAAGGTCCCGTGGAATAGATGACAGCAAGTCACGTGGTCTGGCGGGCGCTTCGTTGCGAACCTTGAGGAAGGTGGTAAGCTTGCTTTCATCGACAAACGGGGGCCGTCCGGTCAGCAACTCATAGAGAATTGCTCCAAGCGAATAGATGTCGGCGGTAGCTCCGATCATTGCTCCCTCGATCCCCGTTTGTTCGGGCGCCATGTAATGTAGCGTTCCGCTGAAATGTTTGCTTTGGACTGCGCTCTCCATGTCGAGATGCCTCGACAATCCAAAATCAGAAATCATCGGGTTAAAATCGCTTAACCGACGAGGTTTTTCCTGGATCAATGGCAATGTAGGTCGCAACAAAACGTTGGCGGGTTTGAGATCGCAGTGAACCACGTGGCAAAGGTGAGCATAGTGAATTGCGCTTGCTAAGCATGCAACCAAAGCTGCCGATTCTCGCGGATCTTGAGATTGCGACTGAGTGAAGCGAGCGAGCGTTCCACCCTCAACCAGCTCCTGGGCGAAGTACACGCCATGATTAGATCGGTTGACAGAGTGGATTTGCACGATGTTGGGATGGTTTAGACGAGCGATCGATTGTGCCTCAGTGAACTGCTCGTTATCGGAGACTTTCCAGATCGAATTGGAATCGGCCAGCAGTTTGATTGCCACAAAACGGCGAAGTGCAGGTTCCCACGCTTTGTAAACAGTGCCGAAAGCGCCTCGCCCAAGTTCACCGTCGATGCGGTAACCCTCGAACTGAGGTTCAAGTTCGCTGCCAGCCTGCTCACCTTCTAGGGTTGTCCCACCTAGGCTGGAGTGAACCTCGAACTGTAGTCGCAGCTCCCTGGTCATGCGGGGAAATCGTATTGCGTACTCCTCCTCGGTAGGCGATTCTCCAGCCGAACTTCGCAAGACAACCTCTTGATAGATTAAATCCATCAACCTTTTTCGGTCTGACCCAAGCTCGGGGACTCTCTCCAAATAGCTTTCTATTGTGGGACGAACTCCTCGTTGCCATCCATCGATTTGATCGAGAAGCAGAACGGTGTGCAGGCCTAGAAGGGACTCAGTCATTTCCTAATTTCTCGATGAACTGCGATTTGATTTCGTTAAGGCCACGTTCATAGTCCTTACGGCAAGCGTCTCCGCTTTTGAAACATTCCTGTCCTATCTCACTCCAAGTCATCTGATGATCGATTCGCATCTCGTATAGAGCCCGCAAATCGCTGCCGAACTGGTCCCAACAGAGACTAGCCAACTCCTTGTTTGCCGCAATGTCATCCGGCGTGGGTTTCTGATCGCTTGGATCGGCTATTGCGTCTATCGACCTCGGTTCAACGCCGCCACCGCTTTTCGCAGAACTCAATTCTCTTGACTTGTCGGCAATTTTGTTATTGGCCATGGTCATCAGCAAACCAATCAGTTTCTCAGGTGTGTCGAGTTGCCATTGGTTGCCGGGCGCGCCGAATCGAATCAAAAAGCTCTTCATGACCGTCTGGACAATGTCATCGGACTGATAGAGAGTTCTCATGCGAGTACTGAGCAATTTGGTGTTGGCAACCCGTTTGATATACTCCTTGTAACGATCATAAATCTCGGTGATTGCCGTTTGATCTCCCGCCCGTACGCCGGTTATCAATTCTTGAAAATTGCGTTCTTGTTCCATTGCACCGTTTCCCGAGAAAACGCCCTGGGTCGTTTTATTCACCAGGCTCTCAGGATACACCGTTTTTGGATCGTGCGATCTACCTTGTGCTGACCATGTTTTGCAATTTCGGCATTTTGAAGCGGTCCTAAAAGTTCTTGTTGGCTGCCTCAATCCTTGAAATTCCCGTGGCGTCTGCGTGCTCGCGTTCCTGTTCTGCTTGCGCTAGTGTGCGGAGGTCGAAGACCGTTCGAAAGAGCCCTATGCTGGTCCGTGAACCATTGTTTCGATTGGTGTTCAAAGAAAAGCACCCGTAATTGTGATAGTCCGCTTAGTCATTATCGCTGGGCTTCAGGAGCTTGAGAGGGGACAAGCGAAACGAGACCATTTCACTTTCGGGCCAAATTTTCAAACGATGTTGCTTGTGGCCTGGATTTGTCCCGCTTGCAATCCATGCCAATCATTAGTATCGGTACAAAGAAGTTTCTGATTTTCGTTAGCATCGGATAAACTCATCTAGCGATTTGCTTGCGGGCGATGGACTCCAATTCCTCAACGTAGTGGCTTGCCATGCGCGTGACGCTTCCTGTCCTTAGGCGAAAGGCCGCTCCGCTAACTGGCTGGTAGATTTGGCGATCGATGATTTCGTTCAAGAGCTTCGATGCAGTCGTGAAGTCCCCATTGCGGTAAGCTACGAGCGATTCTCGCCATTCTGCTGTTCTTGGTCCCGGGTCGAGCGCTATGTGGTGCTCCTCCAAAAAGTCCAATACTCTTTGGAGAGGGACCGCAAAATTCATGTTGTTGCGACTTTCTCGCACATAGTTTTGGAGCGATCCTTTGAAGGAGTCGTTAGATCCTGGCTCTCCGTTGTCCTTCGATCCATCGAAGCTCGCTACGTTGATGCCTACAACAGCCCCATCGGCTAAGACAATGGGGCCGCCGCTAGAACCAGAGCCTATCGTTGCACTGACAGCCATCAGCTTTTCGTCATAGCCGCGAAAAATCAGCGACGACTTAAGTCTCTGCTTCAAACTTGGCTCTCGGCCTTGAGGGAGTGCAAGAATGTTGCCAGCCTGCACGTTGACCAAGGAGTAGTCACGTGAATGATTCTCAATGGAAGCATAGCGAGAGCCCGGGAATCCAAGAGAGTAGACGCTCGCTTCATTTCGCACTCGATCCGGGTTCGCAAGAGACAGGCAGATGAGCGAGTCTCGCACTTCGCCATCGATTTGCAGGACCGCAATATCGTTCTCGAAACCCTCCTTCCCCACTGCGACCAAGCGGGCAGGTACCAGTGTCGCTTGTCGAACGTCGAATCCAAGCATTTCTGCAGACATCTGCGCAGCTAGTTGTTCGGACGATTGACCGACCGTCGCTTTCTTAGTATATGCTACTTCGATTTCGATCTTCGTTACGATGTCCGTCGACTTGCAGTGTGTACCAAACCAATCGAGTAACGACATGAGAACCGAATCGTGATATTCATCTTCTCCTGTCCAAGGTCCTATTCTTTTCGCCAGTTCGGCAAACATCGCCTTCAACGCAGTTGGCTCCCTGTACAGCAGGCTGGCTGCATTTAACGGAGAGTCGGCTGGTTGCTGCACCACATGCCTGTTGGTAAGCAAAATGCCGTTTCGGTCGATGGCAAAGCAGCTTCCAGTACAAATCGGCCCCTCCGGAATTTGCAAAGTGATCCATTCTGGGGAGGGACGCAAGTAACGTTCGGGCGAGGTTGCCACTTGAATCCATTGGACCACTGAACGGGGCGTACCGACAGGAATTTCAATTGCGGAACAGAATGCATCATATTCTTGATTCAGCCGATCAAAATCTAAGTCAATTTGGGATGGAAACTGCAGCTTGCAACTACCAGTTACATGCACTCGATAAACCGCTGGGAGCGACTGGTAAACTCCGAACTCCGGTTTGAGAACGTCTTCTGGCTTGGCAAGACCGATGTCATTGTGAATACGCTGCAACTGGAATTGGGCATGAAGCGGCAATGCACTGGTTTGCAAGAAAACTGCAAACATCATCGAGATTGTTGGTATGGGACGCATCTCTGTACTTTCAAAAAAGGTGAACTTAACATTGGCACAGGCTTCCAGTGTTTCAAGTGCTTTGCTCCGCTGTTGTAGCGGAGTCAATGAATTGCCGTATTTGCTCATCGGTGTAACCCAGTCGCACCAGCATGGCGACTTCTCGCCATCGGCCGGCTCGTTGGCTGGGGCTTTTGTTGCCGTAAAACAATTCCAGCAATTTGTCCATTCCGCTCGATGGTCCTGCAGACCAATGCGTCAACCAGGCGGCTTCCAAGTAAGCTCGACCATAAATGGAATGGCTTCCAGAAACGCCAGCAGGAGATTCGTCCAGCGCGGACTCAGTTTCCGGCGGATTGGAAACCAGCGTCGAAAGCTTGATGACAGAGGATCGCAGTGCCTCGACCTCCATCATCAAATCAAGAACCAAACGTTCTAGAGTCTCGAACTGTCGTGCAGTAGGAAGTTCTTCCACCGAGTGAGCACGCAACGCTTGCAAGTCGATCATAGAGTTATTCAACGGGTTCGAGAATAAGGGCGACAGACATTTCAGGTCATTGGGATGCAGTCCGTTTCTAATTCCCGACAGCGACATCGGAGCGACTTGCCTCGTAAGCCAACTTCGCCGACTCAGAGGCTTCAGAAGCGAGCCCGTACTTTCCGTTGACGACTTCCTTGGTGATTCGGTCGAATTCCAGTGCCAACGTCTTGATTGAAGTCTCGCGTTTGTTGAAGGACTTTACAAGTTGTTGTGCTTCTGGGGCAAGCAATCTCCAGCCAAAGCGATCCTCCACTGCTATGTAGCTTTCCCTTACGACTTGAGTCGATCCATCGCTATGGAGCTTGGTGATGGCCATCGGAACATGGATCTTACTATCGCTCGTCGAAGCTTTGAGCGATTCGAGTGACTCGATTTTCGTAACCTCGCGTAGTTCTCTGATCCTCATTTCGTCATCATCGACAAATTGCATCCTGTCAGCCTCAACGCCAAAGAACGCCTCGATCGCCTTAAGCATTTGCCTCTTTGCGTTTCCGACTTCTCTTTGTGTCCGGTGTAGGCTATGAAGCGAGTTATAAACTGGACCTGAAAAGCAGGCAGCATACATTTCTAAGTTCCCTGCTTGGCAAGCCTCGTTAAGCTGTAGTACCAATTCCGCAGGTGACGATGGACAAAACGTCAAGTTACGTGCCATGGCAGCATCAATTCCCTTTGCCATTTCTTCCTTGACTTTTTCAATCGGAAAATATCCTTCAATGCGAAAGCCTTCCGCGATGGCGTCTATGTTCGGTGCAATGAATGACACCGTTGGAACGTCAGTAATTTTCAGCAATTTTAGGATTCGAATCCCTTGCGCATCCTGCAATGCTGAGTTTTCGTCACTGAAAGCGACATTAATGAAGACGGCTTTATCACTGAACTTGGCCAACCCATCGACTTCCAGTTCTGCGATGAATCGAGTGCTTAGTGTTACTTCGCCCTTTTTTGCAGAGTTTGTGAAGATAAGGATCAATGGTCGGTGACTATCAACGGCCTTGGTAAACGCATCAAGAACACTTGATTCCCAAACAAACTTCTTTGGTACCGTTACATCATCGAAAATAGGATTCAATTTTGCATTTCTAATCGAATCCGGAAACAAGAAATCTTGCGCATCAAGAGAATCTACTGAAACTGAGAAGCAGGCCATAGATACGATGAATCGAAGGCTCTTGAAGAACATGATCAATCCCTAAAACTAGTTCGTTTGGCAGTTCGCCGGACTTGCCGACGAATGGTACTGGCTGAACGCCTCAATCACACAATCGCAAGTCCTGCGCAAAACGGACAGAATCGTTCCGTAGCCTGAACCTGCTCCAAAGCGGTGCCCAGAGTGAATCCCTGTCATCGGCTCGCCCTTTGCCAATATCGTTCCAGTCCAGAGCTCTACTGAGCCTTGCGTTTCAATGTCTCGCGAAGTTCCATCCAAAGTACACCAGCCAATTCTCGCCTTTCCATTCTTCCCCCTTTTCGCAGCACCCCAGAACATCCCGATGCCTCCTGGGCACTTTGTGCAATCCTCTACAATTTATTCATCGTCTGTACCGAGCAAACGGCATTGTAGCTGCGGATTCTACTGGACCTTTAAATTCAAACACATTCGCATGTTGTCTATATCCTCGGCGGACATGGGAATCGCTCGCATTAGTGTTCGATGTTTCTTTGCCACCATTTTCGCGGCCATCGGTGACTTTTCGGCGCGAATTGCCTGCCGAATAACTTCATCATCGAAGCGCAAGCATTGAAAAAATGGCTTCAGAGGTTAGGTAGAGAATCCCTTCGAATTTGACCTAAAGCGGCGCCATGTTCCCCAATCAACCATATTGCTCAGCAACTTTGCGAATAAAAATCATCTCCAGTCTCCAAGAATGCGACCATGCGATTACACATGTCCTCTACTAGTAACAGATGCTTCAACTGAGATCGGAAATAAATGAAAATCCGGACAAAGTTCATTAGTATTGCGCCGCATTAGAGATCGTGACACTTCCGAAGGATCCATGATTCACTAACGCAATGAATTTCATGTCCGCTTTCTGCGTCGAATGCGAAACATACCACGTGCGAGGATCAGCGAGAAATGAAGATCTGTGTTATTGTTTGGTACCAAAATGGGCAGCGTAGAACCAATCAATGTTGGGGCGTGCTCAGAGGAACCAATCGGACGCTTGATGTCCAATTTGGCCCTGCAGATTCTCACGACCTTTCGTGCGCGAGTACTCGTTTTAGCCGACCCACCGTAGAGTTGCAATTATGATTGTTCGATCATGATTGCTACTCCTCGAATTCAACGTAAATATGATCATCGTCTTAAAACGATGGTCAAAAGTGCTGGAAGCATCGAGTTGGCTCTCGAACACGGCATTCCTC
>JBGTBJ010000111.1:0-64771 GCA_041749395.1 Pirellulaceae bacterium | reverse complement strand
CAAGCCGGCAACGAAAAAAGCCAAAAAGCAAGCAGCCAGCATCTCAGTCGAGTATCCCGAAAAGCTTCACCAGTACAATTATCGAGTCACTCCAGAAATCCTTCACTAATACAATCGACGTCCCGAGCGAAAGGCGACTATGCGACTATGCGTTCCTTAGAAAATCATTTTGGGTTTTCCATAACGCTGACGGAATTTCCCGAAGTCTGCTATGCCGACCGCAACTCCATCAAAGTCCATCAGCTCGTTGTAACCAACTTCAGTAGACGACTTGTAATAGGTCTGTCGAAACTCTCCGAACTCAGCAATGCCGACCAAGCCGTCGCCGTCAGTATCGGCGTAGAGCGCGAAATATTGATCGGCTTCTTCGTCACCGATGGTAAGGAAGTCGTTTTGCTGGCCATCACCATCGATATCCAAGTACTGATCGTCTCGATGAATTTTACTGCCGTCGATGGCTAATTCGTAATAACCGTCCTTGAGGCCGTTGAAGGTGCCTCTTGTAAAGGCTCCCGAAAAAGTGAGCAGGTATTCAATTTGTCCCGAAGGTGTTTCGTTCGCCTCAGAAATGCTGACGTCAACGACTCCACCTTCGTCACCACGTTGGATCAACGAAATGGCACCTTCGTCAAATACGACTTCATTGTCGAATGTGAGAACAATTTGCCGGATAAGCGAACGTTGCTCAGTGTCATCGCCGAAAACAGGATCGGCGACAAGTTCAGGAACATCCAGAATCGAAATCGTGAATGATTGTTCAATCCACAATCCCCCGGCGTCGGTAGAGCGAATTCGGATCGAGCGTGATTCAGACTGCTCATAATTAAAGCCTTCGGCGCTGACCAGCAGATTGTCAGGTGTGATCTCGAAACTCGCGTTATCAGCGTCACCGTCTCCCGAGACCAACGTATAGACAAAGCTATCACCAACGTCAGGGTCTGCAGTATTGAGTTCTGCGACCAACGAACCAGCGGGAACATTCTCTATTACTACCGAAGAGCTCAGGACGATTTCTGTAGGCGCACTGTTTTCATCAGGGATTACAGCGGTGAAATCATTACCGTCACCAGCAAGATAACTTACATTCGCACTGTTTGCGCTTCCATTAATGGCTAACAAATCACCTTCAGCGTAGCCAACGAAGTTACCGATAATGTGATCACTTGTTTCATTGCGAATGAACTCAAAATCGTCACCGGGATTCGGTTGATAGGTACCCGTAAACTCAATTTGAACATCGGCTAAATCAATCGGTCCGCTGATGCGAAGTTGAGCGTACTCATCGTCAACACTACCTGCGACCGCGAAGCGGATTATTGAGCCGAAGACAATTGAATCGGCGACTAGTTGCAATGAAGCATCTGCGAAAAGTGGACTACCAAACGAAAGCAGTCCTGTGCCGACATCCATCACGCTGGTCGCAGCAACGATTACAGTACCAGAGATGGAAATAGTTCCATCTTGGGAGGTGAGTTCGCCAGAAATGATCAGATCATTTCCGTAACTTTGCAAACCGGTTGTGGAAACACTATTGGCAGAAGTTGTTCCCCCCGCATCGATCGACATGCTTTCCAGCGGCGTTCCAGAACCTACCGAACCTTGGAATTCAATCGCCCCCTGGCTCTCAATCAACAGCGAGAACGAACCGTTAATCGAATCGCTAAAGCGAACGCCTCCCGCTCCGGAACCAATCGTTAGCGGTCCAGCCAAGAGTACGGCACCTTCAACTACGATTTCTCCGCCATGCTCATCGAAGCCCGACAACAAACTTACCGCTTCAGTTACCGATATATTCCCAGTTAGCGTTAAATCTCCAGACGACGCATTGGCGGTCGTGTCCACATTTGCACTTAAAATAATCGATTGGGATGCAAGCGAAACCGGACCCGCAAAGCTGCTATCTCCTAGTACCGACACTGCATCGTTGCCAATTCCCGTTACGATAGAAAGCCCAGTGTTTCCATGCGAATTATCGGCGGAGCGAAGACTGACTGTATCTTCTCCGTCGATAAAAGTTGTATCCAACACAACTTCTGAGGCCGCGACACGGACTTCAGTCAGTGCAACTCCATCGCTGGTTCCCGAGATGACGAGCGCATCCGTTTCTCCGCCAACCAACAGGCCATTGGAAACCTCTATCACGTCTACTTCGTTTGGAGTCAGCAGTTCGAGTCTGCCGACGGCGTTGAAATCAAGACCTTCGAATCCATTGAACGAAATCGAACGACCGTCAATCAAAACGTTACCACTGCCAGTGGTCGTGCCGTCGGGTATTAAGAGCGGATCCAGTGACTCGCTGCCCATGACGGTCAGTGTATCGGTGCCAAGTCCACTTGCAATTATCACACCGCCGATCGGTAGAACGCTGCCGCCACTGAAATCGAATGTCAATTCATCATTCCCGTCGCCGCCATCGATAATCATTGTCCCAGTCACACCTGATACAGGAATTCGTACCGAATTCTCTGTGGTCTGGGTGGCTCCCAGGCCCGCTTCGACAGCGGACGTCTTTGAGCTGATCACAAATTCGCCGGTATCCGAATCGATGCGAATTGACAATTCTGCTTGATCTTGGCCTGGCAGCGTAACGAGCAAATCGCCATCGCTCACGGCAACTTGACCGAGTGCATCCGGTACAAAATTTTCAATGACGTTCAGCGTTCCCATAAAGTCTGGGTCGATAGAGTCGACAGTTAAGAAATTCTCGTTAGTCGCACGGATGACTAGCGAGTCAACGGGACTTCGGAACATGAATGGCTCGAAGGCTCCACTGGGGCTGCTCAATTGCATCATTCCCGAAATGAAGCTAAGTCGTGCGTCGTTCGTACCATCCGGCAGGTGGAGGATCAATTCCGATAGGCCACCTACAGTACTTTCGGCCGATTCGATCTCTGACCAATGGACGCGTAAGTCCTCGACACCAATCAACGGCGACAAAGTCGTCTGTCCGCTATTGCCAGAAGTCCATTGATGCAAAATCGACTGGAATGTGCCATCGCTGAATTGCAAGGAATCGTTACCGCCGACTCCGCCTTCAAACGTAACACTGTGCGCAGCGGCCGCTGGAGCAAAATAGATAGACAATGCATCATCAACTACATCCTGGCCGATGATTTCCATGGATGTTCCAAGTGTAATCTCGCCATCGATGATCAATTCCTGGTTTTCGATCAAATTGAATTCATGTGCATCGATGACTAGCAACAACTCATTGATACCGGTTGACGAAGCCGCGGCAGTCGCGTGCTGGAAGACTTCATCATTGAGGATGAATCCATAACCGATGTTGCTGCCCAGGATCGCATTGGATGCGTTGGACAGAAATACCACCAAGTTGATGTCGGGAGCAAAGGATGTGTTAGCATTAATTGGAACTTGCACGAAACGAGGCGTGTTGTCGCCCGCTTCCCAGCTGAGTGTACCTGAAACGGGATCGTAATCTCCGGCATCACTGTAAGCGGTATCGTCGGCAGTGGTGAAATCCACCGTGACAGGTAGATCATGATCGCCGATCAGATTGACAGCGAACTCAAGGAACTTCTGCCCGCTATCACCTTCGACAATCACATCGTTGTCTATAAAAAGCGAAGGAGGAATGATCGTGCCGATCGTTGCTGCATCAATCTTGGTTTGCAAGCTTGATCCGGTGAAGTCAACGATCAACGATTCAGGACTTCGCGTTCCTTCCGCAACTTCCCGCATCGCTGGTGCGAGACTCCCGATCATCACCTTTTTGACTTTGAAAAGGTTTGTCAGGTAGTCCAAATCCAACGTTACATCGATAGCGCCGATGGCCTGATTCCCAGCCGCAATGGCCTGCGAAGCAGCGTCGACGATAGCGTCATGTTCTGCTGGATCCGTTGAGAGTCGGATCCCGCTTTCGCTGCTAATGCGTTTGATCACTCCAGCCACGACGGCAGCATAACTGAGATTTAACGAAGAATCGGGCGCAACGATCTCACTGGCCAACGCACCAAAAACAAGATCACTGATGTAAGCGGTCGAAAGCGAAGCAGACGCACCGCCCACCAAGTCGGCGATTGCTTGGGCAGCTGTATACAACCGCACCGCAGTTTCCTCCGTCTCCGCAGCGTTTCCATCTCCGCTAATTGTGGCTTGAAGTACATTAATTCCCTCATTTTTTAGACTTCGCAGCCCAAACGCTTCGGTCACACGCTCATTCGCATCGGTTACCGTGAAACCACTGGTGGTTGTGAGTCGTTCGACCAGAGTTGACAGTGCAGAAATAATATAGTGTCCGACCGGGGCTGAGAGTTGCAGCCTCAGAGGAAGACCGATTGAAATATCCTCTCCTCCTCCCAATATCCATCGGCCTTCCGACGGAGTAATCCATCCGTCTCGGTCCGTGTCAAAACCATCTGGGATCACAACCGAGAACATTCCATCCAGTTGAGTCTGCCTCGCAGGCTCGCTCGGCTCGTTGGTATCTTGGACACTGTCTGAATTAAGATCCACAAAATCAGCAACGCCGTTGAAGTTGCCATCAAAGAACGCGATTGCACCTTCAATAAATCCATGACTTCCAGAACCAGTTACAGGGTCGCCGGAACTGATAGCGAGTGCGCCGTTTACCAGCACAGAGTCAATAGCGTTCAGCGATGCTGGATCAATACCGCTGTTACCAGTTGTAGTCGTGTACGAACAGCCAACAGGCAACTGCAGCGATTCAAGCGATTGCCCCGATCCATAGTTGATATCACAACTATTCGCGTCACCTGCACTAGGTTTCGACTTCTTCGAAACCGTTTGCGAATCGTTATCCAAGATTCTTATCGTGCGTTTATCCGCCCCGGATATAGGTCGTTCGGCATTGTAGACAACCGAGAACCGCATTTCGATCGTTTCCGTCGGTTCGGTCTTTACATCTTCCTTTAGAGTGACAGTAAAGTAGGCTCGATACACTCCTGCCTCAAATTCAACTTCTCCATTACTATTCAAACCTGAGACCACATAGTCCGAATTGTTGTCCGCCGTTCCCCCGAAATCGATTTTTGCGCGAACGCGCTTGCCAGAGGGCGGATCGAGGTCCACTCGATATCGGAACGCGGTGACACTCTCGTCGCTCGTAAGAACATCGGAGAATCCTGGATTACCATTGCTCAATGTGGCAGAACCCCAGGAAATCTTGGGCGCTCCATCATCGTCTTCGATCTGCAGAGTCGCAGAGAGGTTCGCATCCCCAAGGCTCGAATCACCAGCAGGCTCCCTGAGGCTCAGAGTAATAGACTCACGATATTCATTCACGTCATCCTGAATCGCTGAGACCCTGAATGTTGTCGACTTCGATTCTTTGGGAATACGAATCTCGCTGCTGTGTAACCGAAAGTCCTCGTTTTTAATCGCACTCCCGGTCAGAACAAATGGGACTACCACATCTTCATTGGTAGCCTGCGACAATGAAATCGTGAAGTATCCCTGACCGCTGGCTTCCGAGATGGTGGAATCGCTGTTGCCAACGCGGATGCTGACTGTCGGGTCATTGTCTTTGATATCGATTCGGTGTGTGCCCTGTGACGCACGAACCTTTAAATTACTGCTATTTGCGCGGAGTGACAAATAGATACTCTCGGTTAGTTCTGTCACCGCGTCATTAGAGATGTTGATGGTGCGAGAAGTACTCGGTTTGCCAGCATCAATCGTCAGATCGGAAAGCGATATCGTAAAGTCAGTTCCAAGTTTCGCATAGCCGCTAGGGAGACTGGAGGTGCCGCCAGAAACAGTAAATGGGACTTTGATCGGCTGGGTGGATTCGATCGAGGAATAGACGGTGATCGTTACGGGGCCGTCGTTCTCCCAAACCTCTTGACTCTCGATACTAAAGTAAACTT
Source organism: Pirellulaceae bacterium (assembly GCA_041749395.1). Classification (GTDB taxonomy): domain Bacteria; phylum Planctomycetota; class Planctomycetia; order Pirellulales; family Pirellulaceae; genus Laterigemmans. The sequence goes on along the minus strand of JBGTBJ010000111.1, from coordinate 58,922 downwards.
CCGCGACATCGTTGTCTTCAATACCTAAGGTATGGACAACAGTGCTTCCCCATACTGCATTGACAGGAGTCCCAAGACGAAATTCTATCGACTCGTTTGCACCTGGCTCAAGCAATTGGTCGTCGGTGATTGAGACCGATATGAATTTACGATCTTCATAGGGAGCAAATACCAGCTCGTACGTATCGGCGGGATCTTCCAAACTGTAGTCCGCGAGTGTTGCTAATCCGCTCACGCTAAACGGAATCCGAATCTCCAGATGCGATTTCTGTGTCAAAATCACTTCGACAAGCTGGGTTCCAACGCCTTCTGAAATGTCTTGTTGTGTGGAAATAAAATTGACGCCGGGTGCGTCGTTTTGAGGAATAACGATGACCTGCTGTAGCGATACGTCTGATTCAACAACGATCCTCCCATTGGTTGGAGTCCCAAGGTCGACCACCACACTCTCCGAAGCCTCCGAGATTGTGTCATCAATGACTTGAAGTGTTACGGAAGCAGACGGCAGGCCCGCAGGAATGGTTAGACTTTGAATTCCCCCCACGACGTAATCGACGTATCGCCGAGCGGACCCAGAGAATAGAAGAGGTACCGTAACGTCTTGATACGATGGTGCATTCAGCCGAACTTCAATGGTCGCTGTTGATCCCTCCGTTGGAGTTTGACTGGTGGGTGTATTAACAAGATAGACATACGGCTGCGGATCATTGTCTTCAATGGTGAACGTGACAGGCGATAACCCCGGCGCGAAAATGACGAAGGGACTCTCACCCATCGCAACGGAGAAACTCTCGCTCAACTCGTACCGCTCCTCGTCGATGATTGCAATATTTACGCTGGTAGTGGTTTCGCCTGCGCTAGCTAAATACTAGCTCTGTACCAAGCCGGTCAAAATCCGCTCCCAGCGTGGCACTTCCACTGTTCAATAGCACAGGAACTCGAATTGGAAAATCAACCTGCATGTCAAGTGTTGCGGTCACTGTCACATAGCCAATCCCTTCGTCAACTGTTTGATCGGTCGAGGTGATAGAGAACGTGGGCTTAGTGAAGTTGCCAAACACGCCATACAGTTCCGTCCCGAACGCTTCGGTGGTGGCGACGACAAAGATATTGCCGCCAACTGCGGTGATCTGCGATGGTGAACTCCCTCCACCAGATTCCCCCGTGAAATTGGCTGCGATGCCAGTTCCCTCAGATGTACCATCCGTTTTCCAAAGCTCTTGTCCATTCACACCATCGTCGGCCGTGAAGTAAAGCGTTCCTTCGATGTTGGTCAGGTTGGTTGGAAACAGCTCGTGAACGCGGACCGTACCGGCTGCGGTACCATCGCTTTTCCACAATCCTGTTTGTCCTTCAGGAAGTATTGCACTGAAATAGACGGTGTCGCCGATCGCTGTGAATTCTTGTAGCCTCGGAGATGCAGACTGAAAAACATATTCAAACTCTTTGACTAATACTGTTCCTTCAGGCGTGCCATCGGATTTCCAGAGCGTGTCAAAGCTGCCGCTTGAAAAGAAGAGCGTCCCATCGACATCGGCCATGTTCTCGAATGGCCAAGCCGCAGAGTCGAAGTTTGTAAGTTGCGAGGTACCCGCCACGGTTCCATCGCTCTTCCAAAGCTGATAAAATCCCATAACGGGCTCACGATCAAAAAAGAACAGCGTGCTGGTGGTACCGCCGAGATTATCCGTCTCGGTCACACTGATCAATTGGCGAACGATGGTAGCCACGCCGTCCGGATAGCTGTCCTTCAACAGAACTGTACCCGCTTCGGTACCGTCGGACTTCCATAATTTTTGGTTAGTTCCAACTGTATCATTCGTAGTAAAAAACAATGTTCCATCAACATTGGTCATATTTTCGACTCGAGAATTTCCGCCATCTGGCGTAAAGTCTTTGACCAAGTATGTCCCTAGTTCTGTTCCATCACTGACCCACAATTCACGATTGCCATTCGATCCAAGTGTGCCATCGTCCGCAGTGAAAAATAAGCGATTGCCGACCGCTGTCAGAGACGCTGGACTAGAACTCTGGGTACGGTTTCCATTTGGCTGGACATTAATGTCCTTCACCATGACCGTACCTTCGACCGTACCGTCGCTGGTCCATAATTCGACACCCCATGATTGCTGATTCGCGGCAAAGAACAGACGATCATTTACGTCCGTCAATTGTGTCACGCCCGAGGACGTACCCCCTTGGTAAATATCCTTCAAAAGACCTGTTCCTTCTGACCTACCATCGCTTACGTATAGCTCCCGAGACAGATTTGGATGCAAACCTGAGTAGAAGAGTAAGCCCCCGGATTTGGTTAGAGAGAGTGGATCAGAATCACCAGTGCCGCTGACGATGTCCTTGATCATGAACGTGTTTTCGGGTGTTCCATCGCTCTTAAAGATCTCGTTGCCCGAGCGTGAATCCCTTGCCGCGAAGACAAGTGTCTGTTCAAGCAATCCATCGATCGTGGGGAGCGTTGCAACCGTAATACCGGTCGGATCTCCACCATTCACCAAAGCAATAAACTCGACGGCTAACCTCGGTTCAGTTTCGGAGTCGTCCAGGACCCACAGTTCGAGACCATTATGGATGGTCGCGGTTCGAGCGCCGTTGGTTGCATTGAAGTACAATTTGTTATCGAAAACCGTCAGTTCCGCGGGACTGGCCGAAGGTTTCAGATCGTTGGAATAGGGCTGGTTGATATCCATCACCAACGACGTGCCAGTTGAATCGGTCTTCCACAGTTCGACGCCATGGGTTCCGTCATCTGCGGCAAAATAGACGGCTCCGTCAAATGCCGTAATCCATGCAGGATCCGAATCGCCGGTTGGATGAATATTGCTGACCATCAGGGTGCCAGCTTCCGTGCCATCGCTTTTCCATAACTCGACGCCATTAACTCCATCATCTGCGCTGAAGTACAGCGTGCCATTGATATTGGTCAGTTGTGAAATATCACTCGGCGAACCCGAATTATTTTCATCCGCAATGTCCCGCACCATATATGTGCCGCTTTCGGTTCCATCACTGACCCACAGTTCAATCCCATGAACACCGTCCCAAGCGGCGAAGAAAAGTTTCTCCGTTATTCCACCAAGACCGTCAGGCGCTGACACCACCGTCAAGTTGTGAGGACGATCTGCACCAGTCGGATTGGTATCCTTGACCTGATTTGCTACGTCCGTTGCCGCGTCATAACTCCAGAATTCTTGGCCACGATTGAAGAAGAGCTTATCGTTGACAACGGTCAATTCATACGGCCTGCTTCCGGCAGCCGTTACAAGGCTGGTTCCTGCGATCGTACCGTCCGTTCTCCATAGTCCAGTCGGTAAAACGGGATCAATCCCCTGTGCCGAAAAGTAGAGTTGGCCATCGTATTCAACCAATCTCGATGGTTCACTAAGCAATCCGTTAACATTCACATTGCTCAAATGCAATGTGCCCTCTTCAGTCCCATCCGTGACGTAGAGCTGCGAGGAATTGAAGTAATATAGTTTGTTGCCAACAACAGTCGATTGAGAGAAATTTGACGCGGGTGCACCCATAACAATTCGGGTTCCTTCGTCCGTTCCATCCGTTACCCACAAAACACGACCCTTGGTTTTCGTAGAGGCTGTGAAGAAGACTTGATTGCCGACGGTCACAAAATTCTCGGGATCCGAACCTTCGCTGGTGAGCGTACTGTTCGTATCTTGTAACAGCTCAAAGCCAGCCCAATCCAACTCAGGCAGATCAGCAACTGTGATTTCAAACGATCGTTCAAAGCTCAGGCCCAACTGATCCGTCGCACGAATTCGAATCGTGAAGTCATGATTGGTTTCATAATCCAAATTTGCCGCCGTGCGCAGCTCTTTACCTTGTATTGCAAAATGACTATTGTCGTCGCTGCCCTCTCCAGTGACCAAAGTAAAAGTGTGGAAATCGTTCAAATTGACGTCCTCGGCAGAGAAAATACCAATCGGTGTGCCGACAGCAGAATTCTCATCAATCAATGTGTTTGAGAGGTTGATCGCGGACGGGTTGTTGTTCAGCGCTACCAGAAAAAGCTCGCGTCCCTGCGTCGGATTCTCTGCGACCGAAATTAGTTTACCGCCAGCTATAAACGCAGCTGCCGGGATGCTGGAACTTGAATCGTCCGTAAGGTCGGCTATCAGAGATATCACACCGGTTTCGAAGTTTGCTCGCCACTGCTCCGCGCCGTGGATTCCATCGTTGGCGGAGAAGAACAACTCGCCATCGATGTTTGTCAGATTGTGTGGCTGAGAGCCTTCGCTACCGACGAGCGTGTCCTTGATGAGAATCGTTCCCGCTTCGGTTCCATCACTCTGCCATAACTCGCGTCCATAAACTCCGTGGTCGGCCACGAATACCAAATTGCCACCTATATTGATGAGCTGACTTGGGTCACCGCCGTCGCTTCCAACCGCCAGATCGCGAACCAATTGCGTGCCCGCTTCTGTACCATTAGTAACCCACAATTCCACTCCGTGAATTCCGTCATTACCGCGGAAGAAAATAGTCCCGTTCACCGAAGTCACTTCAGCAATACTGGCCGAGCCACTGTCGGATCGGATGTCCTTGACTAATTGCGTTCCGGCTGAGGTCCCATCACTGATCCAGAGTGCATCGCCGTAAGTTGCGTCCGTCGCGACAAAGAACAGATCACTACCGTTGCTGGTTAGCTCTCGCGGAAAGCTGCTTGAACCGTCAAAAATGTTTTTTACTTGCTCGGTACCCAGATGACTCCCGTTACTTTTCCACAGCTCAACATCACCATCATGTCCTGCGGCAGCGAAGAACAGCGTTCCGTCCACTTCTGTCAGCTCGACCAAATTGCCCTCGGCGGCGGTTCCGGTTTCCCCGACACTGAATGTTCCCAGTTCGCTACCGTCGGTTCGCCACATTCGTCGACCGCTACCATCATCGGCGACGAAGAAGAGTAAGTTCCCAACCGGCGTCAGCAGGCTTGGCTCCGAGCCGAGTTCGCCAGACGCGATATCTTTGACTTTTACAGTGCCACCGAGCGTACCGTCGCTCTTCCATAGCTCGGCGCCATCATCTAGGTCGTTGGAAACAAAGTACAAAGCGTTGTTAAAATTCGTTAACTCGCGCAGACCTGAGAGGCCGTGACCGGGCACAAATTGCTTGACAAGCGTTGTTCCTGCTTCGGTACCGTCGGTCATCCACAAACCGCTACCAGCATCGGGCGAAGTCGCCGAAAAGAACCGCTTCGTGCCAACTTGCGTGAAGTTTGCTGGATTGGCACTAGGCGTGCCGGGATGGATATCCTTGAGCAACTGCGACGAGTAGACGCTTAGCTTGAGCGACTTCTCTACTGTTGCACCGATTTGATCCGTTGACGCAATCCGTATGGCAAAGGTCGGCTTCGTTTCGAAATCGAGCCCTGTCGCAGTGATTAGTTGATTTCCAATAATCGCAAAGCTGGAGTTATCATCATCACCGTCCCCTTCAACAAGGGCGAAAGAGTGAGTGTCGATTGAGTCAGCGTCGATCGCCGAGAGCATGGCCACAGCACTGCCAATTGCCAGGTCTTCATTGAGGGCCGTGCGCGAAAGCGAAATGTCGGTTGGCGTAGTGTTGCTAATGTAAATCTCGGCACCAACGCCGGGACCGCTGGCCATTGCAAATATATGCCCGCCAAGGTCGAACATGGGAATGGGATTGCTGCCACCAAGGCCAGGCGATACGTCTGCGACTTGCACCGTTTCATCACTCGTCCCATCACTGCGCCAAAGCTCGGCACCATTGATACCGTCATTGGCTCGGAAGTAAAGCTGACCATTAATATCCGTCAGAAAGGCTACTCCGGAACTCGCTGCACCAGGACTAATATCTTTAAGTAAACCAGTATTTGCCAGGGTGCCATCGCTGGACCATAATTCGGTACCATTGTCGACGTCACTCAAAAGAAAATACAAATTCCCACCCACATCGATTGGCGATCCGTATCCACCACTTCCTATCGAATGCGTTCCCTCCTCGGTGCCGTCACTGACGAAAGTCTCGAATCCACTTGCGGTGCTGGCGTAGAAATAAACTTGGTTTTCGAAAGCGTACAGTCGCTCGGGAAGCGCGCTACCTGTGCCAGCTAAGATATCCTTAACTAGCGTTGTTCCTGCGGCAGTGCCATCGGATGTCCAGAGCTCGAATCCATGAAGAGTACATCGCGTGCTTCGAAGAAGACCGTTCCGTTGACGTCGACAAAATCACGTGGGAAGGAATCCGACGAACCTGTGTAGATATCCTTGACGAGTACTGTTCCTGCACTCGTTCCATCGCTCTTCCAAAGCTCGATACCCTGCGCAGAACTAGCTTCGGCCGCGAAGTACAGAGTTTGGCCGACCTTGGTGAGATTGTGTGTGTTGGAAGTCGAGGAGCTGCTACCCGGCCTGATATCCTTCAGGACAGTGGTGCCATCATAACTTCCATCGCTAACGTAGATTTCGGTTCCTAAAGGCCCGCGTGCCTCGAAGTATAGACTGCCATTGAGATCGATCAGATTTCGCGGGGCTGCATTGCTCGCTCCCAGATTGATATCCCGCACCAGCCCAGTTCCCAGAGTCGTTCCATCACTCTTCCAAAGTTCTTGACCGTGATCAATTTCGTCGTTGGTGAAAAACAGCGTCGGCGTCGAGTCACCTGTGAGTAAGACGCTGGTGAAATTGCCCATGCTGTCGTAGCGTTCGATGGGGATCGTTTGAATGGCCGATGTTCCAGCGGCCGTTCCGTCGGTTTTCCAAAGCTCCAAAGAGGTGTTCAAGACCAAGTTCGCAGTGAAATACAGCTCATCGCCAACCACAGTGAAATTAGTTGGGCGGCCATGTTCAGAGCCTGGATACAAATCCTTAAGCAGTTCTGTTCCTGCCGCCGAACCGTCCGACTTCCAGAGCTCAATGCCGTGGCTGCCATCATCCGCAGAGAAAATCGCCAGGTTGCCCAATTTGGCATAGGGCGAGAGATTACTTCCCGAAGTAACCAGTGCAGAAGCGGCTCCGGGATTGATATCCTTCAGCAACTGATAATCGGCATCGAGCAGGCGGCGATCCTCCAAACGCTCGCTAAGCAGTCTGCGACGCCGTTTGATCGGGGCTGATTTCGGGAGCCTGATTTTAGTGCGAGACATAGTAGGCAAACGTTGGAGGAGTGCGAAGGAATTAAAACCGGCAGCGCCGCACACTCAAAGCCAAAGCGAGAACCGCGCAAAATTCGTCCAGAAAATTTGCGGCGTTTTACTGGGTTCACTATTTCCCCGGGGTCCGGCCGATGACCACCGGACGAATTTTGCCGGCATTTCGGTACCACACCAGCAACTGCTCCCCTGACGGCGAAAGTTGCAGTGAATCAGGACGTCCGCGGGGCACACCGGGATCGAAGAGAACTCCGAGCGAATTGCTGGTCGGAACGTGCCAAAGGTGTATTTTTCCATTTGCATGTGCGGATGCCAACACGCGGCCTCCAGGGAAAAATGCTAGCGCTGTCGGTGTCGAAATGTCCTCTACATGCATCAGCAATCGACCAGATTGGCGATCGTGAACTTCAATGGCCACACTACTTGCAGTAGCTAGTAGACCACCGTCACGGTCGAGCTCCATGGCCCTTACGAAACCGGTAAATATCCGGGCACGTTCAATTCCAGAAAGTACATCCAGTTCGACGATTTCGTCCGTGTCGGAATCTGCCACGTACAGGGTTTTGCCTTGATCAGCAAATAGTGGAATGGCTTGCGTGCTAATTTCCTTATTCATCAACAGGCGTTGGCTCTTCCAGCTGTCGCCGGATTGCCAAACACAAATGCCCTCGACAGCGGACACGGCAATAAAATCACCCTCCGGCGACATCGTAACTGCCGTTGGCAAATGCAACGGTGACTCGAAGCTACTTACCCAAGTTTTCGACTCGAGTGACAATATGCCCACGCCCGTCGAGGAAACAGCCGCGACGATGCTTGCACCATTATCGAGCAACCTCGCTTCGCGAAGAGAATTCAGATGTGAACCAATAAACTCAGGAGCGACTTGGTTATAAGGATCTGAGTCATAGAAGTGAATCAGATCGTTGTGAGCATCAAAGTAGACCGCATTGAGTTTCTCTTTGGGCTCAATAAGCAATTCGCCAATTAGGTCGCGTCGATCCCACGCTCGGATCGCACCATCGCCTCCCGCCGTGACGAAGCGTTGGTCATCTATCCATTGAATGGTTGTCCGCGCCGATGGCGATCGATGTGCATTGAATCGACAACGAACTTCGCCCATCATTCCTCGTATCGGCGCGTCATATAGTTCTATGAGATGAACCCGACCGTCGCCGTAGGCAGCACCAATCCAACCTCCGTTTGGTGATGAAGCCAGTGATTTCGCATACGGTGTACTGGTTCGGACAGTACCCAGGTGCTTAGATCTCTCGAAGTCGTATACGACCAAAAATTCATCAAAACGATTTCCCGCAATCAACCATTGCTGGTCGGGGCCAGCCCAACATAACGACCGAATATTCGTCAAGGAATTCAAGACCAGCGTTCGCACTTGCCGGTGAGCGGCGATATCCCAAACGACCAACTCCGTGTCGATGGTTGGTATAAGTAGCCAGCGACTATCTGTTGAAAATAGCAGTACCTCATGGCGATGGTCGGAAGGAATGCGAAACAATTCTCCTCCATCGCGATCACCGATCCAAACTTCTTGGTAACGCCCCCCCGCCGCTAGGGTCTTTCCGTCAGGCGACCAAACTAACGTCTCCACACCAGCATCAAACAGCGGTAAGCTGCGGATGTGTTCCGCGGTTTCCAAATCCCAAAACGATATTTCACCGGTGGAAGAACCACTCACGGCAATCAACCCATCCGGTGAGATTGCGACGGCGTCAGACTCCACCCCATGCGTTCCCAAAAACACTGGAGGCTGACCAGGGCGATTCCTCAGGTTTACGTTACCACTGGAGTCCACAAATACAATTCGATCTTTGCTGGCTGAAATAGAAAAGTCTTGCACCGCGATTTGGCTATCTAATTCCTCAAGGTGCGTTGGCATTGATAGACGCTTCAAAAAAACATCGAACGCTTCATCGCGTTTGGGGGTGCCGCGAGCGTAATGTCTTTGCGTTCCGCCCTCGGCGTTAGGACTTGTTTGTTGCTGGTATTGGTCTGCGACTTGTGCAAGATTTCCATCCTCTAATGCCATCAAAGAAGTTTGCCAAACAGCCGCCTCGCGTAAGTCACTCGCAATTCTCTCCCTTTCTAAACTCGCCTGCCAGGCGCGGCGAGTTTCTAAAAATTGCCAAGATGCCTGAGCTGCGCTGATGACTAGTATCAGCAAAATGAATCCGACGCTTAGCATCGGCAAGCGATGTCGCTGGTAGGCTTTGGCAACGCGATAGCTTACCGACGGAGGGCATGCAAGCACGGTCTCATTTTGCCGGAATCGGATAATATCATCTGCCAACTCTGCTACCGATCGATAGCGGCGTTCCCGATCCTTTTCCAGAGCCTTTAAGATGATCCAGTCCAGTTCTTGGCGAATCTTCACCAAGTCGCTCCGCGCGCGAGTTTTTTTTTCGATTACTCCCGCCAGTCGTTTGCTAAGTCGTTCCGGATCCTCCTCGCAAATCATCCGCCGCACACCGTCAAACCCTGCAGCTCGTAATTCCTCAATATCAAGTGGCGTAGTTCCCGTTACCAGCAAGTAAAGCAATACGCCCAAGGAATAAATATCCGATCGCGTATCCAATGCTTGACCGTCCAATTTGGCTTGCTCGGGACTCATGAAAAGGGGAGTGCCGATTAGTCCCGCAATGTTCGTAAAAGAAGTCTGTTCTCCAAACTGTTGTTCAATTGCTTTGGCGATACCAAAGTCGATTACTTTAACAATCGTCTGCGAGTTAGAACGCCCTACCAGGATGTTTGAAGGCTTCAGGTCGCGGTGAATGATCCCCTGTTGATGTGTATGTTGGACCCCATTACAAACCTCGACAAAAATTCCCAGTTTCTCACTCAAGTTTAAGCAGTTTTCATTGCAAAACTCGTCGATGGGTTGCCCTATTACCAACTCCATCGTGATATAGGGCCGCCCATTTGGCGCCAATCCAGCGTCGTAGATGGCGGCAATGTTTGCATGATTCATCAGCGCCAGCGACTTTAGCTCGGACTTGAACCGAGCTAAGACTTCCACTGAGTCCATACCTGGCTTAATCAGCTTGAGAGCCACTTGCCGACGAATCGGATAGCACTGATAAGCGCGGTACACGGTCCCCATCCCACCTTGGCCGAGTCGCTCTAGCAATTCATAGTTACCGATCGTCAGCGTTGCTATGTGTTCGATATCGTCGAACTGACCCATCTCTTCACAACTGATATGCAAACCATCGGTCCACTGGGCGGCCCTGTCCAAGATCACCGGTTCTTCGTCTGCATTTGACAGTAAGTCCTCAACGCGGCACCGCAGATCAGAATCTCCCTCGCAAACGTTATCGATATAGGCTTGCCGTTGACGGAGTTCTTTGATCCCACTTGCGATGACGAAGATCGATTTGAGGCTGGGTGAATTGCGTTGCGGTTGGCTGGACTGCATGAAAGCACTGCGTCTAACAATAAAGAGGGAATGCAAAAAGGAGGTTCTCGAACTCCTTTCCAGCTAAAGCGAGATTCACCCCAAAAATGTCCAACCACAATCCGTCAGCGGTCCCTCCAGTCCACCAAGGGATGGCATTCCCTGGCAAGACTACTCTTCTGCATTGCACCCTAAATTTGCCGCAAACCAAGAGCGAGCAAAGTGCCAGTTTTCGTAGGCAGCAGTGCGGGAAATACCCAGCATTTTCCCAGCTTCGGCGACGCTCAAGCCCCCAAATAGTCGCAATTTAACGAGCGCCGCCGCTTCCTGATCAGCGTGAGCAAGGTCTCCAATTGCTGAGTTGACGTCAAGCAAATCGTCGATTGAGTCTCTTTCACTGCTCTGAAATTCGACGAATGGAACTCGATTCAATCCGCCCCCCCGTTTTGCGCACTGTTTGGCTCTTGCAGACTCGACAAGAATTCGCCGCATTGCCTCAGCAGCAACCGAGAAAAAATGAGCCCGGTTTTGCCATTGAACATCTTTGCACGACCGCTTGAGCCGCAAGAAGACCTCGTGAACCAAGGCGGTTCTTTGGAACGTATGATTCGCTGCTTCCAGCCTCAGTCGCGCCTCTGCCAGCTCACGTAACTCATTGTACACCAACTGAATTAGCTGGTCCGAATTACCTGCGGACTTTTCGATGGAGGAGCCGATCGATGTACTTGGCATTGCGTGCATCTGATGAGCTTAAAGAACATGCCCCCCCAATGCAAGTAAAAATCCTGGATGGGACGCCTAGATTCGCTGCAACACAGCAGGGTGTTGCAGCGAAATTAGTTTTCGCTCGTTAGTCGCTCAAAGGCTTTCTGTTTATGCAAACAGCAGCCGCTTGCCAAAACGATTTCTAAACTGGTTAAAATCACTGAGCCCAATAATGTTGTCGCCGTCGAAGTCCAGTGCCCGAGAATAGCCGGGCTGGGTCGAGTTCTTGCCAAAGGCCGAGCGGAATGCGTTGAACTCAGCCAAGCTTACTTGACGATCGCCATCCAGATCGCCGAACATTGCAAAGAACGCATCCGTCGAATCGGTACCATATTCAAAATCACCTCCGCTGACTCCGTTCCTGTCGCCATCCATCGCCATGCCACCGCGCGTGATTTTGCTGGCATCTAATTGTAACTCGTAATTGCCGTCAATCAGCGCGCCACCACCACGAGTCGAGCTTCCACTAAAGGTCACTGTGGCCACCGTCATTCCGTTGATGATTTGCGTGGAGAAACTGCTGGTGACCACGCCTCCCGCATCGGTCTCGAGAGCTCGACGTTGGATGGTGAAGGCTCCCGAGTCTATGTCCACTTCACCATCAAACGTAATCACCAGTTGGTCAACGAGAGAGTGCTGAGTTGTTCCATCCCCTACAGTCACGTTGGTTAGCTCGGCCAAATCGAGCACAGTCAGTGTGTAATTTTCACTGGCATCGGGAGTCGCACCCACTGTAGTGTCATCGACCGAGATCATGATCTGTAATGCAGCAAGCGATTCAAAATCGAGCAGCGTACCGGCGCGAAGGAACAGCTCTAGACCATCTATCTCGAAATCAGCTGCCTGGGTTCCACTCAAGCTGAGCTCATTGTCGCCCGCGCCATCATCATCAATGACGATGTCAGCAACCTTGAGACGAGCTGCCTGTTGCGTATTCTCATTGATCTCCAGAAGCACATTTTCCAAACGCACTGCTGTGGGCGGCTGATTGACTTCCAGCTTATTTCCAAAGTTGACATTATTCACAACTTGACCAGCTGCCACGGTAACATAGTGGACACCACTGAGAATTGCTTCGCTGCCATGTACGACGATCTCCCATGAATTCCATATGCCGGAATCGCCAGAGAAGCCATCTACCACGCTAAGTGTCCATTCGCCAGAAGAGGCCTCGCCCCAGTGACGCAGAGAAGTAAACACCCAGTTGTAGTTATCACCGCCATCGTTATGTAATTCCGACAAAACCGATTGAGTGCCTGAGGGTGAAGTGAGAACCAATTGCAAATCACCTCGATAAGTATGTGTAGCGTTAAACACGACTTCGACAGATTCAATTTGGATGTTTTGGTCAATCGTAAAGCTGGATAATATGCCACTTGGATCATCGTCGGGGATCGCTTGGTTAACGGCCAAATTTCCCGATGCAATGGTTGTTTCCGATGCAACGTTGTTCCAGTTCTGAGCTAACGCCACCGCTGCGGCGGCATCAATGGCTCCAAAACCATATTTGTGATTCACTAAATGCCCCGCCCCATTCAATGTCCAATCGGGATCACTGGCATCGTTGTGGCTTGCCGTCTGTACCAGAATGTGTTGGACATCACGCCATGTGAGACCGGGATTGGCTTCGAGCATTAAGGCGATAACACCTGCAACAAGTGGCGTTGCTGATGAAGTACCGCCGAAGCTGGATGTATAGTCGCCAGTCGAATAACCATCATTACCTAACAGGTCAGTCGTCGTGATCCCGACACTATCCCCGCTGGAGTATGCGGCCACGAGAATTGGCGCACCCGGTTCGCTATAGTAGGACTGTCGGCCATCATGATCGATCGCTGATACGGCAATGGTGTAACGCGAGTTTGCGTAACCGTCGTAGTTGACGTTGTCAAAATTCTCAAGGCCATTCCCGGCTGCCCAAACATAGATACTACCGAGACCATTGCGGCCGGTCGTCACACCATCTTGCAGGGCCGCAGCGGTGATAGGCCCAGGACCTTCAACGATAGTACCGCTATCGCTAGGTCCCCAACTATTGCTGTAGATATCATTACCTTGATATTGAAAGGTCAACGCATCTGCTTCAGTTGCGTCAGATACTCCGCCAGCGATCAGTCGAATACCTGAGAGGTTGGCATTGGGTGCAGCACCTGACACTCCAATTCCATTGTTACCTGCCGCAGCTGCGACTCCTGCGGCCGATGTTCCATGGCCGAAGCCTGCAGTGGGCAGTGGATCAGCGTCATTGCCATTAAAGTCCCAGCTAAGCGTTGAAGCATAATGAGCCGCAAGATCAGGATGGGTATACTGCAATCCGTCGTCAACAATTGCGATATTAACTCCTGTACCTAGTGCAATATCCCAAGCTGAATCGACATTGGCGTCTGCGTTTGCCGTGCCGCCCGATTGTCCTGTGTTGCGGAGATGCCATTGGTTATTGAACAACGGGTCATCAGGAATCGCCCGCGTTTCATACTCGCGCAAAACCAGCGGGTAGAAAGTCTCAATGGCCGCGAGCGAGTAAAGCGACTTCACTGCCGCCACCCGCACTGCTGCTTTGGAGAATTCCCAAATCTGTGAGTTGCTCAAGTATTTTGCTTCCGACACCACACTAGCACCTATGCTGGCCGCTAGGCTTCGCGTAGCTTCACTGGTCGCTAAGAAGCCATCCACAAATTGCACAACCCATTGGCTGGTATTGGCAAGAGTCTGCGCGTCGTATTGCGAAAGATCTGCTGCCGCACTTATTGAACGATCCAGCGGCGAGTAGGGTGCGCCCGAGTCAAAAATTTCGCTCGAACCCTCACCCGGATAAGTCTGCACCCAACCCTCTTGCATCACTTCGCCGACGACGTACGTGCCAACTGCTAAGCCGGTAAACGCATAACTACCATCGGCGGCAGTTACCTCCAACGGTTCGCCACCGTCATATGCTCCGTTCAAATTAAGATCCAAATAGATCTCCCAGCCAGGCAAAGCTGGTTCACCCTGATCCCACGAAAGATTGCGATCCAAATCGTGCCACTTGAAACCACGGATCTCACCAGGAGGCGCATTCAATTCGATATCGATCTCATAGTCCCCGACACTTCCTGGATCACCACTCCCAGCACTCAATGGTGAATAACTGATGTTCGGGTAACCAGAGACAGCCACATAGAAAACTCCCGAAGTACTAAACGTGTACTCTATGCGCGAGTAGGGTCCGCCATTGTCATCGTTGATAACCAGCGAATTGCTGTCAGCATCGAATAGCTGCAGCATGGTGTCCATAGAAGTACCCCCGGACGGGAGCGTTGTGGTCAAAATCAATGAACTACCCGCGGACGCTTGGAACTGGTAGATATCAACGTCCCGAGTGGTGTGCGAGCCGTCCCCGATCAACGTTGCATTCGTGTAGGTTCCCGAGTTAGGACCAAGTCCTGTTACCGTTGCTGTGGCCAGAGTGTCGCCGATGTCGTTGTTGGCCGTGCTTAGGTCAATTGTCAGAGTATAAACACCGGTGCTGCCTGGATCACCACTTGCTGCAGTCGCTGGATCGTAAACATTGTTGGGATAGCCAGATACACCAACGTAGTAGATCCCAGCAGCGCTAAAAGTGTGTTGGATCTGCGAGTACAAACTTACAGAGTCATCATTGAATGCCAGTTCCGTTCCATTGGCATCGAACAGTCGCAGCAACGTATCCATCGATGTGCCGCTGCCGGGATAGGCCGTCGTCAGCACCACCGCGCTTCCCGCTTCGGCCTGAAATCGGTACATGTCCACGTCGCGTGTACCATGCACCCCATCGCCAATTTCTGTAGTTCGCGTGTGAGTTCCACTCGCTGGACCAACATTGGTTGCCGCTGCAGTGTTTAGTGTGTCTCCAACGTCGTTGGCGCTTGCTTGCACTGTAACGCGAGTACTCGTTTTTCCCGTGTTATTGTTCTCTAAAAACTCAGTCACATTCGCCAGTGCATCGATACTCCAAACAACATAGTACTGTCCGGCTGGTATCTGCGGCAAAGTGGTGTCGAGAGTTGCATCTATCCAATTTAAGGCGTCAACCGATGAAACCTCAACGTCTCCTAGGAAATAATCGCTAGTGTCATACACATCATTGGCCGACAAGCGATAACGCACAGTAAATTGACCTGCACTCGCCGTACCGTTATTGCGCGGATAGGAGGTTACCGAAAACGAATTGCCAGGACTCACAGTGTTAGGGGAAAACCCCGCGAAATCCGTTTGATACCAGCGATCGTAATCGATCAGGTCTGGGCGATCCGTGGGAGGGCGCTGTGAATTGTCTTCGGTTTTCCAAGTCTGCAGTGAATCAAATTTTTCTTGATTGATTCGGGTCCCTGAATTCTGTGTTGTGCCACCATAGGCGTGCACGACATTGATGTAGCGCGCGTCAGCACCAGCATCATACCTCCAAACTGCGCTGCCACTCTGCCCACCAGCGGTATCCATGCCGTTGTTACCGCTGTAGAAAACACGATTGGTAGTCGCATTAGTAGTCGGACCGTTCGCCCAATACATGGCTCTGCCCGACTCCAAGTCTCCTGGATATCCAGCAGTGTTGACAGTCATGCCATTATAGTCGGCGTCACTGCCCCGCCATTCATAGCCAAGCCAGCCAGAAAAACTTCCCACGTTGCGATCGAGCGTGATTAAGGCCCAGTCATGATCGGGACTCTCATCGGCTGTCCAGCCCGTGTATGACCGAACATAGGACCAGTCGGCTTCACCATAGAAACGATCATTGAGGTCCTGAGCCAACGACACTTTTAATCCCGTAGCCCAACCACCGTCGTCTTGACTATGGACGCAGTGACCAGCAGTCAAGAAGTGATAAGTGCCAATCATTGCACCAGAACAATGACCGCTCGCACCGTTGGGAAACGTTATCTGAAGTCGACCGATCGCTCGCCATGGATACTGCAGAGTGTCATCGATGCGAACACGATCATCGTTCCCGTGTACATTGCGACTACCCACGCCGCTACCGCTACCCTTTTGCGAAGGAATCCTGTCATCATTGACTTCAAAGCTACCATCATCCATAAAACCACCGGGTGACTGAAGCGACGCCAGCATGTCATCGACGCCTGCAAAACCTGCCGACTGTGCCGCGGATATTAGCTCGCCGTCCAATGCATTGATTGGCTCAAATGGGGCAACGTATTCCGTGCGTGTGAATGGGTCAAAAGCGACCATTTGGGTCGGCTGTTTGATGCTGGCCGATTCCGCACTACGCGTGTAATCACTTCCAAGTGGCCAAGGTTGCTTGCCCGGTGCACTTATCCAGATATCAGGACTGAAATCTCCCAAGTCAGCGGGGTCAGAACCACCTCCCCAACCTGGCCCCATTAGATCGTCGGTTACCGCCAACAATCGTCGATCCTCAAGCGCCTCAACGCGTAACGGTCGAACTAAACGGCCCCTGCGATCCGAAATACTCTGGGCTTTGTGTTTAACGTGACGCTGTCGGCGACGAACTGGCAGGGACATCTGGCGGGCCTTTGCATAGTGGTAGTTTCAGCACATCCAAAAGGGTGTGTATAACTTTCGGGCCGAGCCAATTCAACGTTAGAGGGGTCCTCTTTTAAAAAAATTTCTTTGGCACCCTGTTAGCTTTTGGCACCCAGTTAGCTTTTGGCACCCAGGGGGATCGCAATGACGAAGTAGGATGCCCCAAACCAGCCTGGGTCGAGCATCACAGAATGTCCTCGTTGACGTCATCCTTGTCGATTGTCGCGCATAGTGACCGATTAAAGCGCAATTGAATTCGCGGAAGTTGCGGCAGCAAAAACAGCCAGAGTTTTTCTTCGTCCAAGCAGAGTTGTTTTTCGTGAACTCTGTGCCTGCCAAATGCCTGCCTAATTGCAAAACACCTGCGCTGGAAACCTCGCTCGCTGCTTAAAGTCGGTATGACGGTTGCAGCTTAAATTCACACGGGTCAGAGAATCTTTATTTCACTACACTTCATCAACGGAGTAGAACGATGAGACCGATTACCATCGAACAACTCAAAACTGCGCAGAGCAATCAAAGCAACTTTCTGCTGGTCAACACTTTGGACCCCGAACAATTTGAAAAGACCAAAATCGCAGACTCGGTGAACATCCCACAGTCCCAAGAAAATTTTACCGAGCGAGTCGCTGAGGTCGCCAGTAGCAAGGAGAAACCCGTCGTTGTGTACTGCGCCAGTAAACAGTGCGATTCGTCGACACAGGCTGCTCAAAAGCTCGATAAAGCCGGGTTCAAAGATGTTTACGATTTCGAGGGAGGAGCGAAAGCGTGGCAGGAAGCGGGTGAGCCCATCGGCGCTTAAGTAGCCCGGTAACGTACACGAGTCCATGGCGTCGTGTTTTCCAAGGGAATCGCGACGCCATTCTATGCGCTAAAGAGTGATGAGTTCTGAGTGACTTCCCGTTGGATTTTGGGTAAGAGTTGAATTACCCAGCCGCAAAATAGTCGTCCCTCATCCAGTCATCAGCTCGCGATTCATCAATTGGGGATGGAGGAAAACTTCTTTGAGCATATCTATCGACACAGGCTTTAGTCGGTAGAGGTCGATGCCTGCAGAAGATGCCTCTTGACGCAATCTGTTGTCGTCATATCCGGTCAGAGCTACCAAGAAAGTCTCTCGGCAGGCGTCTATTTTACGGATTTCTCTAGCGAGTTCCAGACCAGTAATGTCAGGCAGACCGAGGTCCATTATGACAATTTCGGGCACAAATGATTCGAGGGCTGCGATAGCAGCTGAACCGTTGTGTGCGGAGCGCACATCGTGTTCGCCGAGTTTCGCCACAAGTGACCTGACAATGAACTCGTTGTCACGACGGTCATCGACTACGAGCACGCGGTAGGATCTTTGCATGTCCATAGACAATTCGTTGGTATTGTTCGATGGACGATCAACCGGTTCGCAGGCTGGCACTCGGACGACAAACTCACTACCACACCCCGGACCGCCACTGCGGACTTGGACCGACCCATCATGCATCTCGACAATGCTTTTTACTAGCCCCAACCCGATGCCCAACCGACCCTCGCGATGCTCTAACGAAACCCTCGACGTTGATTGAGCAAAGAAATCGAAAATGTCGGGTAGCAAGTCCGGTTCGATGCCAATTCCTTCATCAATCACACGAATTTCGATCAACGCGTTTTGCCGAGAAACTTCAAGGCGAACCTGCGTTCCTTCGCCACTATACTTGGATGCGTTGGAGAGAAGATTTATAAGAACTTGTGAAACACGGTAGGCATCAGCATTAACCCAGCAGGGCTGGTCGTCAATCAATAGTTCAAGCGATTGTTGGTGCGATGTGAGCATGGACGACATGTTTTGCACAGCCGATTGGACAATCACTTTTAGGTCGACGGGCTCGCATCGCAATTGAAATTTGCCACTGGTGCTACGAGACATGTCAAGTAGGTCGTCGACCAAGTGAGTCATACGTTCGACTTGATTACGCAAGCTACTTTGCAGGTGTAACTCCGCGTCGGACTTCGGATTCATCATATCCGCAGAGGCTTGGATTACATTCAGCGGGTTACGCAATTCATGGGCCAGCACTGAGCAAACACGCAGTAATTGTTGATCGGCACCACTTGCGGCCTCTGCAGCGGAATCCCCTGAAGGAGAATGATCCTGGGTTGAATGACGTATCCTCTCGTCCGACTGATCATGTATCATGTTTCCCCCAGTTTCTCGTCGACGTTTAAGGTCGATCTTTAATGCTGTTCTGAGTGACGGGTTTTGCGAGATTTAACAGCGTTCTTTAAAACGCGGCTGCCAACCCGACCCAACTAGACGCCTTTGCCCCCCCGTGTATTGATCGCGCCCAGTTCAGATCAAGATCGTGACAGTTGACGGAGCTTGGCAACAACTTCAAACCCCGAATTTGGCTATGGGGGATTTCCTGAATCACTTTTGTCCACAAGCTTTCTCACCACGGTCAGCTGGGTGTCATTGCATTCGGTCCACCGTACAATGACCCACTTCAGTCTTTAACTTCGGAGTCCATGTGGCAAAAAAAAGGTCGAAGCAAACTGCTCTGCCTCGGTTGGGCTTTCCGATTGTGGGAATAGGCGCATCGGCGGGTGGGCTTGATGCGCTGCGGAGATTGCTTGAAGCGATGCCCGACAAATCGGGTGTGGCACTGGTGATTATCCAGCATCTCGCGCGCGATAAACAAAGCCTTGCGCCGGAGCTACTTTCTAAATACACGAAAATGGAGGTTCACCAAGTTCACGATGAACCGACCGTCCAGCCGAATCACGTTTACATCATTCCTCCGGGCAAATATCTAAGCATCGTCGGCGGACGCTTGATGTTAACGAAGATGGAAGGGCCCCGCCGAGCGCCGATCGCCATCGACTTCTTTTTGCGGGCGCTTGCCAAAGACCAGCAGCAACGTTCCGTGGCGGTGATTTTGTCAGGCACCGGTAACGACGGAACTTTGGGTGTCAAAGCGATCAAACAAGCCGGTGGTTTGGTGTTGGCTCAGAACCTAGACAGCGCTGAACATTCCGGGATGCCCGAAAGTGCGATCGCGTCTGGGGTAGTTGATCAAGTCCTTTCGCCCGAACAGATCCCCGCTGCTCTGGTCCGTTTCGCCGAGCACGACTATATCCGCGAGGAGACACCGCCGCTGGTCGAACAGGTGGAAATGGACGAAGCCTCAGACACCTCAAACAATCCAAACAGTATCAGCGAAGCCAACGTTCAACCCGCTGGACTGTCGGCCATCATCGACGTGCTCCGCAAGCACAGCAAACGGGACTTTAGCAGTTACAAAGAAGCCACGTTGCTGCGACGAACTCGGCGGCGAATGTGCTTGTTACATGTCGACTCAGTCGACGAATACCTGGACCTGCTCAAAGCGAATTCCAGTGAGATCGATGCGTTGGGAGCGGACTTGCTGATTGGTGTGACTGACTTCTTTCGTGATCGAGATGTTTGGGAGGAACTTGCGTCCAAAGTAATTCCCGAAATCGTTCAGTCGAAATCGACCGACGAGCCAATTCGCGCCTGGGTCGCTGGCTGTGCGACCGGTGAAGAAGCTTATACAGTCGCTATTCTTTTCCTGGACGAAATCCGCAAGCAACGAAAGTCCAACCGGCTTCAAATCTTTGCTTCGGACATCGATAAGATCGCCCTACAGCAAGCCCGCAACGGCCGCTATCCGATCAGCATCGAGGCGGATGTGACACCGCCGCTGCTCAAACGGTACTTTTCGCTGGACGATGCTGAGCATTATTTTCAGGTCAGCAAATCGCTGCGTGAATCGGTCGTATTCGCCGAGCAAAACCTGATTGGCGATCCGCCCTTTTCGCAGCTCGATCTGGTTTGTTGCCGCAATGTGATGATATATCTGAAAATTGAAGTACAACAACAGCTGTTAGCGCTATTCCACTTTGCCCTCATCGATGGCGGGCACCTGTTGTTGGGCACGGCAGAAACAGTTGGTCGCCATGACGATTTATTTGAGACCATCAGCAAGCGTCATCGGATTTACCGGGGAATTGGTACCACCCGCCTCGATCGACTTGATCTGCCCATCACGACAGGCGTATCGAGATATGAAATCGAACCGATTCCCCCCGGGCGTCGCGACATGAAGCTTTCGCACTTGACTCATCAGATGTTGGTCGACCGAATGGCACCACGGGCTATTCTGATCGACCGCCAGTACCGAATTCTGTTCATCAGTGGCGACGTCAATCCTTACATTATGCACAAGGCGGGCGTTCCCAATGATGATTTGTTGGGCAAACTCCACGACGGGTTGCGAAGCAAATTGCGGGGCGCGGTACGCAAGGCTTTTGAGGAACACAGCGTGGTACGTGTTTCATGCTGGGTCGAAAGAGACATGCAGAAGCATGAGATCATGATCGAAGCCAGCATTGTCAAGCAAGCCGGACAACAAGACGAGTTGGTCCTAATCGTGTTTGTAGAGCCCAGTGAGATGCCCTCTGATCAGCTGCGTCTGCAACATTCACAATCACCACCGAATAAGTCATCAATGCCAAAGGCCATCGATCACATTGATGCAGATATCGACGACAACGCAATCATCCGGCAACTAGAAGAAGAATTGTCTGCAACCAAGGATGATTTGCAAACGACGATCGAGCAATTTGCTGCGTCCAACGAAGAATTCAAAGCTTCAAATGAAGAAGTGATGAGCATCAATGAAGAACTACAAAGCACCAACGAAGAACTCGAAACCAGCAAGGAAGAATTACAGTCACTTAACGAAGAATTGTCGACCGTAAATTTGCAATTGAGCTCTAAAGTCGAGGAGTTGGAGATCAAACATGCTGACTTGGAAAACTTGATCTCCGCCACAAAAGTTGCGACGATTTGTTTAGATACCGATTTAGCAATTCGCTGGTTTACCCCGGCAGCTCAACAACTAGTTCGCATTAAGCCGTCCGATCACGGTCGTCCGCTCGGCGACTTGCAAAACGACTTTACCAACGATAATTTGCTCGACGAATGCGAACAAGTTCTCCAACACTTGCGCCCGGTGGACAATGAGGTCGACTGTCGAGATGGTCGAGCCTACATTCGTCGCGTCCTGCCGTATCTGACCGAGCATCAGCGAATCGGGGGCGTGGTGATCACTTTAGTAGACATCTCCGCAAGGCGAAAACGTGAACAAGACCTGCTCGCCAGCCAGGCGGAGCTGCAAGATTTGACGAAGTCACTGGAATCTCAGGTTGAACAGCGAACCGAATTGCTTGAGATTCTACAATCTATCACTCGAGTCGCGAATGAAGCGCGGACGGTGGAGAACGCCGTCCGATCAGCGCTCGGTAAGATCGCTGATTACAACGGCTGGCGAGTGGGACATGTGTGGGTCTTGGACCAAAAGTCTTCACCACCGAAGCAGGCGATGATCAGTTCCGGCATTTGGCACTGCGATGAGGCCACGAAAAGCTCGATCGCCAATTTGGATGATTTTCAAAAACTCTCCCAGCAAATGCGATGCTTCAGAGGCGAAGGAATCGTGGGGAAAGTAATGGAGACTGGCGAGCCACAGTGGATTGTCGACATTACGAAACAGCCCGACACAATGCGACGCAAAATTCCCAATTTAGGCCTGCATGCCGCGATAGCCTTTCCCATTACCGTCAAAGACGAGGTCGTTGCAGTAATGGAATTTTTATCTGACCAAGTTGCCTCTCGACAAGAACGATTCATGGCGATTATGTCAGACATCGGTATCCAACTCGGGCATGTGATCGAGAGGAAACGCCTCGAACAGATTGTTTCCACGATCGCGATTGAAGAGCAACGGCGAATCGGTCGCGAACTACACGACGGGATCGCACAACAGTTGACTGGCGGAGCATTGATCGCCGAAACCTTGCGCCGCAGTTTGCCCCCCGATTCAGCGATCGGATTGGAGAACGTCAAGCATCTGACCGAGATACTTCGTCAGACACACAACGATGTACGGCGACTGGCCCGTGGCTTGATGTCGGAAACGGTAGATGCAAATGATTTGATTCCAATCCTGCGAGGAATTGCTGCCGAAAAGTCCGAGCGATATGGAATCTCGTGCGTCGTTGATGATGCTGAATACGATGAGTCACTATTAACTAGTGACTCGGCTGCGTTTACGATCGTGCAGGTCGCCCGCGAGGCAATTCATAATGCGGTCAAACACTCCAACGCTCCAAACATCACTGTCAAGATTTCGATGAACGAAGACTTTTGCCTAATTGTTCATGATAATGGCAAAGGGTTTGAGGTAAGCTCCGACGATCCCGACAACAACGGGATGCGGATCATGCGATATCGTGCCGAATCGGTTGGAGGTGACTTAGAAGTTAAATCGATCCCTGGTGATGGCAGCACTGTTGTTCTCAAAATACCGGCGAGAAATTGCCACGATTAAGCTCTCATATTATCGCGGCAGGGCGATCGCCCGCAGCTCAAACGATAACGCAAAAGGAAAGAATCCAATATGGCAACCAACAATACACTTTCTGCGTCTGCCCGAGTTGCAGTGGTTGATGACCACGGCATCGTCCGTTTTGGTTACTCGCAGCTCATCAATCATGAACCAGGGCTGGAGGTTTGCGGTATGGCGAGCACCGAGCAAGAAGGCATTGAAATGCTGAAGCGGGAAGCGCCCGACGTAGCGATCGTCGATTTGTCGCTCAAGGAAGGTGATGGCATGGACCTGATCAAGGCAGCATTGAAACAGAAACCTACTATCAAAATATTGGTGATTTCGGCGCATGATGAAAGCTTGTTCGCTCATCGTGTGCTGGCGATTGGTGCGAGGGGATTTATCAACAAGCAGGAAGCGCCGGAAAAATTGATCGAAGGGATTCAAGCGATCCTCAGTGACGAGTTTTTCTTCAGTGAAGCAGTGACCAAGCATTTGATCCGCAATCGCCTAGGTAATAACAAGCCGCTGCAATTGGAGGGAATCGGGTCACTCAGCAATCGGGAATTGCAGGTCTTTGAGCAAATTGGCACCGGGCATAGCACTAAGCAAATTGCGGAAGAGTTGTACTTAAGCGTGAAGACGATCGAGCGTCACAAAGAAAACATTAAACAAAAACTGAATATTGATAACTCGACACAATTGGTTCAACACGCGACACAGTGGGTTTTGGAGCGTGGCTATTGATCGCAAAGCTGATTTCCAAACGAGTTTCGTTTTCGGAACGACTTTTGCATGCCCATAGAATCTTTGCTTGTCTAACATATAATTGTCCCTTCGAAGGAGCTCCCTCGTGACCACGTCAAGCGTTTCAAAATTGTGGCTCAGCGGATGTGCGGTCCTATTACTGGCGATCAGCGGAGCGCCATCCGCAATGGCACAGGAAGGACTGGGCGAGCGAATTGGGGCCCGTATCGATGAGGGACTCAATGACCTGGGAGATGATCTGCGTCAGGGCTGGGAGTCCCTGCAAAAGACCGTTGACAATTTGAGTATTCAAGGCCGTGTGTACAGTCGACTTCACTGGGATAAACAACTGGTCCAGACGCGGATTGAGGTTGGC
Source organism: Pirellulaceae bacterium (assembly GCA_041749395.1). Lineage (GTDB taxonomy): Bacteria > Planctomycetota > Planctomycetia > Pirellulales > Pirellulaceae > Laterigemmans. The sequence continues at coordinate 34,572 of JBGTBJ010000111.1, read as the reverse complement.
GTTGCGGAGGGCGGAATTGTGGCCTTGCGCGGCACTGTAGAGAATGCCGCAGCCAAAGAAAAGGCAACCAAGTTAGCTCAGGACACCGTGGGCGTCGAAAAAGTTATCAATCACTTAACTGTCATAGAGAAGCCGGTGAACCCTTAACTTGAGTGGTGCCTAAGGTTTCCAGCCACAGCTCAATTCCTTGTACGCTTTTCGTCCACCACGGACCATTCGGATGCAGTGGATTCCCATCTCGACGATATTTCAGAAGTCGCGTGAAATACATGGCAGTTCTGAGCGACATTAATCGCTGAAAGTTTGCCAGGAAGGCATGGTGCTCTAGAAAAACTTTTTGACGATGGTCTTTCTCGGAATAGCAGTTGCAATATCCAAGACACAACGAGTGCCAGCGATGTGACGCTGGTTCGACCAAAAACCTTGGATCGTCTCTCGTAGTGGAGACATGCAGCAGTGGAGATAGAAGATATGAGACTTTTCATTATGAGTTTGGCATGTTCGTCAACAATGGTTTGTGGATCATGGGCATCCGCCCAAACCGGCGCCAACGTTCTCGGTCGTGCCAGCGACGCCGTGGAGAGAGCTGCGGGCGAAACGCAAAACGCAGTTCAAGATACGGCAAATGCGGTCGGCAATAGACTGGGCGTGTCAGGTTCAGCGAACACGCAACTTAATTCTGGAGCCGCACAATTTAATGGCTACAACGCCGCCAATATGAACGGCAACAATCTAAACGGCAATTTTGTAGCCCCCGGATACGGCAACCAACAAGTCTACGCCGGTCCACAAAGCTACAGCAATCAACAGGTTTACGGAAACCAAAGCTACGGAAACCAAAGCTACGGAAACCAGTCATGCTGCGGGCAACAAACTTCTCCTAGAACCGCCGGCTATGCTATGCAAAAAGCATCTGTAACGCAGGGTGGGTATGGGATGAGCCAATGCGGTAGCTGCTGTGGTATGCAATCAGCCAACGGTATGACGCAAGGCGGAGTTTACATGCTCCAACACGACGCATCCGGGCGCGAATTTATCTATGTGAGCGGACAACGTATCTATTTTGACCCTCAAGAATCGAACAACACAGGTCAAGGCGGTTCGATGCAGTCCAAGGGTAATGATAATAATAATAACATGGATCAAAACGGATCATCACAAAACCAGAATGGTCAAAATCAGAACGATCAGGGTTCATCAAACTCTGGCGACGCACCTCCAACTCCCGCAGCAACCACATCCAACGGTGCTGAAAGCAGTTCCGCACCAGGCAACGTAGAAGCCGAAGCAGGCAATGGTAACGTCGAAGCAAATGCTGATGGAAACAGTGATGCATAAGTCCGCTAATTAAATCTTCCGGAGACTCACCTACCGAATATCGCTAGCCCGTTTACTTCAACTTGAGTAAACGGGTTTTTCTAATTGGCTATGCCGTGGCGAACCACGTGAGCGTCCCTCAATGTTCGCTCGCAGTACACAATGGAGGAAATGAAACCAGTCGATCCTCATACGCTTTAGAAATTGCAAGTATTGCGATAGGCCTGCTACGAATTGATTAATAAAAGCATGGGTTTGCGGCCACCACTAATAGTCAGCAAGGTGTGTACGCTGTTGTATCAAGCGAAACAGCCACCAACAAAACATGGCTACGACAACTGCCGTGCTCACCCATCCAAGCGGCCCAGCGAGATCGCCGTAGTTATCGCCCAGCCAGTAGCCGACGCCCGCCAGCAGCGCAGTCCACATCACTGTTCCTATCGCCGTAAACACAAAGAATCTCAACAGCGGCATCTCAGCAAAGCCAGCCGGCACACTGATCAACGTTCTAAGTCCAGGGATCATGCGACAGACTAGCACGGTTACGGCCCCCCATCGCTCGAACCAATCATCGACGCGATTAAGGTCACCTGGAGTAATTGTCAACCAAGCTCCGTATCTTTCGATCCAGCTTGCCAACTTCTCTTTGCCGATCCATCGACCGATGAAGTACCAGAACACGGCTCCGCCAAGGGATCCAACACTACCAGCAATGAGAATCGCCAAGAAAGACGAATTCCCTTGGCTTACTGAATAGCCGGCCCATGACATAACGATCTCAGATGGGATGGGCGGAAATACATTTTCCGCGAACATCAGTACGCCGACACCTAACGCACCAAATTGTTCAAGAAAGGTTTGAATCCACTGATCCATTGCAAGTTCCATGATCCAGTTGGTCGTGTTTCGCTGGTTTGTTGATAACGACACGTGCCTGGCCCCGCAATTGATGTTCCAACTAAACAGTTCGATGACGGCATGTGATTTGCATTACTGTCCGCGTAACTGCTTAGCAGGTGTGAATTTCTATACGCGAGGAAAAGATGAAAGAAACGAATCCGGAAATCGAAGAGCAACTGGACGCGCTGGCGGAGTTGTGTTGCGAAACTCTCAAGGGTGATGACTCAGGGTTGGCTCTCCGCGCCGATGCTTTAATGAAGTCGCTGTTGATGAGCGGATATGTACGCAAAACGGGTCCGAATATAACTGCCGAGCTGGAATCTCGAGTTAAGAGAAGATGTCCTGAGCCAGCGATGCACCGAGGTGGTGCTTTGTCGGGAGTTACTCAAAAGCTACAGCAAAAATTCGATAAGCTTGTCCAGTGGGAATCGGAACGTCCCGAAGTTCAGTCGCCTCCCAAAGCGGCAAACATCAGTTCCGCAACCGACGCTTAAGTTAGAGAAATCTCATGTCAAAATGTTTAATCGCTGAGTACGATACAAACGCGGCTGCGAAAATTAGCCTAGAAGTGCTTGCGAAAAGCGGCTTTACTTTAAACCAGGTCTCCGTGGTGTCCAGTGCCAGCGACCCGGCTGCCGAACGTCTGCACAACTTAACCGACAATTCCGAGAGTGAGCATACTTCAGCGTCCGCGCCAGAAGGACGGAGTACATCCTTGGGTATGTTGATCGGCGGCACTGTCGCGGCACCCATTGCTGCTGGGACTTTAATCGGTCCCTTCATGATTGCTGGTCCGCTGATCGGAATGGCAATCGGAGCCGCGGTGGGTAGTCTGATGGGCATGCAACACTGGGGTGTGGCTCGCGATGTCAGCGCTGAATACGAAGAACGAGTTAAGCAAGGTGCAGTGCTGGTAATCGTTCACGATGTCGATGACGTCGATTTCCACGGCGCCGAAGCCTCGCTAAAGACTACCGGCCCACGATCGCTTGAACTTTACTCATAAGCCAGCCAGGACAATAGAACACTGGAGACACTTAATGGACTTCATTCGTCTACTCATCGCGTTCATCTTGCCACCGTTGGCTGTCTACATACAGTTCGGAATCGGCAAACACTTCTGGATCAATTGCGTATTGACGATGTTGGGGTTTGTGCCGGGACTGTTGCATGCAGTTTACATTATGGCTTCACGTCCTCCTGGATTGGCGAATTTGGAGCGATAGTTTAACAATGCTCAGCAGTCTGACGCCCGATTATCCCAATGCGTCACGTACTCGGTGCACAAGGCCATTGTCTTGGTCTCCGCTGCCGGGCAATAGGTACGCGGCACTGGCCAGGTAAGCGTTGCGGAACCTTGGTGAAATCGCGTAGAAGTCTTCTAACGCGGCAGAACTGAATTTGTAATCGTGCGAGTCGTTGCCCTTCAGGAACACCAAGCGACGGGCCGCGTTAATGAGAGCCTCCGGCTGGTTACCGGAATCGAGAAATTGCTGCATCGCAGAACACGCTCGTTTCCGATCGCTCGATACAACTTTGAAAAGCTGATCGACATTGGAGGATAATTGCTCGGATGCACTGGAATCGGGCGCTGCATCAATCCGATAGGTGCCGACATTCCCACGCGCTTTCAATGACTCTCGGAAGTAAGGGATGAAAGCTGCGTTTTGAAGCAGCAATTCACGGCGTGTGCGGTCACGGTACGCCGTGCGGTAGGCGTATTGCATCGCATTCGTAGTTGTCGCCGAATGCAATGCGATGATACCAGGTTGCTGACCAAGCATTTCCCCGGCGGACAGGAACAGCGCATCACTAATCGACTGCGGAGCGATGCCTTTGCCGAGCAGTTCTGCAGTCGCCTCAACCGCAGCAGTGGGCGTTGCCGTTCGCAGCGTGTCCAGCAATGATAGACTTGCTGCAGGATCGACACGGCCTCGGCTCCAGTCTTTATCCAGCGTCTTTAGTTGTTCTTGCGTAACTCGCCACGCCGCATCCGCAGCGAGATCGCTTTGCGACGGATTCGGCTCATCTTGGTGATTGAGAAGCGCGTAGGCTAGCGATCGCAGCACCGGCTCGGCGTACCGCCATCCAATGCACTGCAGAGTTCGGTACGAGTTGGCTACGTAGATCGCTTTGTGTCCAATACTGCGATAGTCGCGACAGCCATAATGCGCCAAAATGTCAAACACTTCTGTAGCACTTGACGTTCGGCACATGGCAGCCACCGCGACATCCGCTGCTTCGACATCCCACCGATCCATGGCCTCACGAAACGCCTTCCGAGCAAGGTGAGACGGGGGCACCTTAGACTCGTCCACTGCGGACATGGTCCAATCGTGTTCGCTCACATCCTGCGCCTGCGAAGACTTGAAGTAGTCGAGCGCCCAAAAGATTGGCAACCAACGATCCGTGTCTGGAGCAGACAAACTGGCTAGGTGCGCAGAGTTGACGACTAGCACCGCATGGAACTTAAATCCAACGCTGGGACGCGGTTCCACATTTCGGACTCCGGCCAGCAATAAAGCAGCCAGGACTTCGCGATAACTCGTCCCGGAACGAATTTTGTCCGCAAAAGTCGCAATAATCTGTTCACGCGGTGTGTCTTCCAACAACCGCACCAGCGGCTCGATGTCCGCAGAGAACTGAACAGAGTCGGCTGGAAGCTGTGATTCAGCAGCCGAAACAGCGGGTAACCGTCCGAGGAATCCAAACTCATTCAACGATAATGCTATGCCCGTTGCGCCTGCAGTTTTAAAAAACGAGCGTCGAGGATACATCTTGCTTTGGTCACTCATTCAATTTCTCCTTGCGTGTTTTCCAACCTCCATTGTACGAACTCCAGCGAACGCGATGTAGTGGTTTGTCGAGAAAAACATAACCACTTGATTTGTCAGAGTTCCTCATCCACAAAAATGATGTGCCGGAAATAGTGTTGCGACTCAAAGCTCGCCCCCAAGGCTCCGATCAATAGACCAAGCGACGCACTTAACTCGCACATCTTGAGCTTCAAAAGGAAGCCAACTTCGCCAGCAGAAAGTTCTGACGAGGCGGCCCAGGATACAATCAAATTTGTCCCGAACAGTGACGCACTAATGGTTGCACCAATAAACAGCAAACAAAACCAAGTCACAATCATACCAGTCAATACGATACCAATCGCCGAGGTCATGGTGACGATGGTCTGTTCGCTGGGACTGCGACCATGGCGCATCAGCAACTGCTGGCGTACGATGACGTAGCCCGTCGTTATTAGCCAAACAATGATCGTCATTAACGTCAGGCTCGACCATGTTTGGGACAATGCAAGATCCCATGCTTCTGCCGTCATCAACAACACAGAAACCGTGGAAACCGACGCGAGAGTCAAGCCGCTTAGTCGTCGTGGAAATTGCCAGGGACGCGCGGCTGCAATCGCTTCGACGATTTCACGTCGATTGATCCAAGCGGCACGTAGGGCAAATGCTGCAGCATTCAATCGTTGCCCACTGGCTTCTTCAAGTCGTTGATCAGCGACCTCGCTGAGCGAAAACAATTGTTGTTCAATTTGATTTTCGGTAAGCGATTCCATCCTATCGAGTCCTTCTGCATCGGCTGGATGTGACATCAGATTGGACGGGTCCGAACTTCGTCCGATCCCAGATAAGTGGGAAATTCCATGCAACATCAAGCGACTGAGTCGGTGAGCGACTCGCTGCACTCTCGACACATCGTCAACCGTCTCACCTACCGCAATTGGATCAATTAGAGAAAAGGAAACTACCACTGCATCGAGAGGCCGGCTAAGCGCCGCCATACAATGAGACGTGTAATAGCTATCGAGGTTTGCCGCTGTTAGTACCAGTGAGAAATCCCAATGTCGTGAGTCGCGTTCTTCAACCGCTTGCTGTAGCAGGATACTCGGTTGCACAACGCTTGTGTCTACTAACTCAGGACGTCGAACAACGAATAGATCGAACTCGAATCCGGGAAAATGTTTTTGCAGAAAATCACCCGTACACCGCATCGCTAGACTCGTTGCACGCTCGTCGACTTCATCTAGCAACCCGGCGATGGTGAAACCGATTTCGATAAGCCGTTGCGGTGGCGATTGGCTGATTTCCACGTCAAGTGAGTCTTTGTGTTCTCATCGGAGAGCGCGTTAAATTATTTAACAGTAACGCCGTTTAAAAGTTACCCCATTTAACCCTTGGTGGTAGAGTAAACCCTGGCGGTAGAGCGCAAGCCCAGTGGTTCACCGAACCCAACAACCTATGTCGTTCCGCTAGGGATTAACTAACTTCCGGATTGTGCCGTCGCCATGCCTTTGGTGGATTTGATGCATCGCATGGGATGATCGCAATCATCAATAAAAACAATCCGACAGCAATGTGATTTTGGTGAATAAACGGTGGGGGAGTTCCAGCCAGTCGGCCCCAAGCAATCAGCCCTATCGCGACCGCCAAGATCAACAGATGAGCGTACCGAGTAGGACGCCAGTAGGAGAGCCCCGACAGAACGGCTATCAACAGCGATACTCCGAGGTCGGCCCACATTAACGATTGGTTATCTGAAGCGTGAAAAATCCACGGGCTCATGGCCAGCCAAACTGCAGTCATGATTTCGACAACTCGCCCCCACATTATGCCACCTCCCGCGCCAACAGAGTTTCTGCCGCCCGCTCAGACGCCTCGTCACGGTACCCCCAAAAGGCTCGCCACAGTAATTTCTTGTCATGGTTCTGTGTCCAGACTAGTTTCAAATACATTAGCGATGCCCTTACTTCATCCCAGGCCCAATACACCAATATCAACGAAATAGCGGCGGTGACCAAACAAAGAAAGCACCAATCGCCGACAATGAACGCTTGACAGAGAACCAAGATCACACTGACGATGCCAAGTGGAATCACGTCAATGCCGAATAGGATCACCAACCACGGCCGATATTGCCATCGACGCGTCGAGCCAGCAAAGCCAAGAATCGCATCACCGAGGTAAGCAATCACTCCAAGTGCCGCGTCATGAATGCCAAGGATATTATACATCGATTTGGCTGTATCGGACTTCAACACGCGGTTGCTGCCCCCATCGAAGACTGGGTCCCAAGAACTCTCAATCAGTCCCCACTGGAACATCGACAGGTGCGCAGAAATTGCCGCTGCAACGAAGGCGAGCAGGCATATTGGAATCCGCTGGCTCCACGCCGACGGATTGTGACTGTATGGCGGGACATGTGCGTTGAGATCACTCATGTATCCAGACCATTCATGCGATACCACTGATCAGGATTTGCTTTCAACGCTTGCGTTATTTTCGGCAGCGTCGTCCTGAGCGCATGTTTTGGTTCCCAGTCGAGCATTTCTTTAGCGCGCGAGATATCGAGCGCGTAATGATCGTCGGCCATGTTGACCATGAACGGTTTGATGAACGCATCACCGCCAGCAAGCGTATCGATGACCGCCGCCCCGACTTTCGCAATTGACTTTGGCATATACAGCGTCGCCCATTCTTTCGCATGGATCTGTTCGCCAATCAAGTCTTGCAGATCTTCGTAGGAAACTGGTTCAGCTTCACCGATCAGGATAGCCGTTATGGCTTCGATCGAATCCCGCCGTTCAACTGTGTGAATGATGGCGTCCACGGCGTCATCGAGGTGGACCACAGACTGTCCAGCGTCAGCATCGCCTGGAAAAAAATGCCCCTGGAAATCCTTTTCGTAAATCCGCTTGATCTGCTGTACGAGCGTTGGCTGACGCCCATAGTCAGTATAGATACCGGCGATCCGAAGGAAGACCGAACGCACCTTGGGGTGACCATCACGTATCAATCGCTCAGTTTCAATCTTGCTTTGTGGGTACGGCCACTTGGCTTCCAGTGGATCGTCTTCGCTGATGTGATCACCGATTTCGCAAGGCGCATGAATCAACATCGTGCTTGTGAACACAAATTGACCAAGTTCAAAATCTTCGAGTTCATTGAGCAACCGATCCGTGCCATTGATAGTGACCCTTTCGTACAGATCACTATCCTTACCTGAGAAATCGTAGTAGGCAGCCAAATGAACCACGCTTGCCAACTTGCCTCCCGTTAGTTTGTAAACCTTCACCATTGCGGCGCGCACGGAGACGGAGTTGGTGACATCGCACTCGATATCGCGTACAAAGTCGTGCTCCTTCGGCGGTTCGGGCCATCCTACTCGGTCAAAGCCAAAGACTTGATAGCCCAATTCGGCCAAGCGGATGCAGACGGGGCGACCAAGCAGTCCGGAGCTGCCAGTGACAATTACGGCGGGGCGAGTTTCAGACATAGATTTCCTTTCAATTTCCTATGAGTCATCGTCTGAGAAATACTTGCAACTTCTATGCCATTGAGAAGAACAGCACTTTTTGATTCAAAGCAATAGCGAAACAACTCGCCAGCCAATTCACAGCCAATTCACAGCCAATTCACAGCGTGTAGTAAACAGCCAGCCCTAAGGCATACACAATTAACACGCACATCGAATCGACTCCCATGCCCAACACCGTCTTATCACGCCGTTCAAGAATTCCCCACAAATAGAGACTCGTGACGACGATCCCCAGCGAAGCTAGGAAACCTGTCGACGGATCCAAAGCATCGAAGATCGCACCGTCTCGATAGGCGACTTCAGCAGGCAAGAACAACGCAATTTCAATGCTGTTGGTGCCCAAAATATTCGCCGCCGCCATGCTGTAGGCACCGAATCGCACTGCCGAGTAAGTCGTGCTGACTTCCGGCAAACTGGTTGCCAACGCCACCAAAGTAGCGCCAACGAAGTTCTGGCCGATTCCCGTTTGCTCCGCCAGTGCTTCGCCCGTTTTGGCCACAAAAAAGCCTCCGACCAACACGGCAGAAGAGGCGAACGCGAAGAAGCCGACAATTCCGCGAGTGGAAGTGCCGGCGTACTTTTCGAAGTGTGCATCTTTCAAATCCTTCGCCGATTCCGGTGGTTGCGCGATTTCGCCAGTCGGTTCCCATCTCGGCTGCCCCTCGTAGCGATAAATCACCCACAACGAAGAAACATACGCAGCGAACAACAACACCGGCCATACTCCAATACCCGCGACACTAAACAATTCACCACTGGCAATCGCGGCCGAAGCCAACGCGATCAATCCAATTAACATCACTCCCACCATTAACAGCGAAGAACGTGGCGAAAAGAGCGTCAGCGGCCTGCCACGCAGCACGAATACATCGATCACCGCGAGCACCGCAATCTGCATCACGACACCGCCCAAGAGATTCGTTCCGGCAAGTTTTGCAGCACCGGAATAAGACGCTGTTAATGTTGTCGCCAGCTCTGGCAAGCTAGTCGCGCCACCCAAGATCAAGGCGCCCGCAAACGCCCTGCCCAATCCAGTGCGATCCGCATAGATGTCAACGTAGCTGCTCAGCTTCGTACCAGAAAACCACACAATGATCGCCGCAATCAAGAAAATGAGCGAATTGATCGCTAACGAATGCTCGGAAAAATTTAAGAGACTCAATGAGCTGTGCTCCGTTGAAGCGAGTCGATTTCAGTGGGCGGATTGTTTGACTATTTTCCGATTAGCAGTTAGCACCAATCGTCCAGCCTGGCTCACCCAACCCGCCGCAATCGCCGCAATCGCCGTGCCACATGGCACGAAGTTTGCAACCTGGGGCGTCATCCTGCGGCGTCATCGGTGCTGTCAGCGATACCGGCTCAGCTATCGAACTGCAAAGCTACAATTCTCACTCATGAAATTGAAACAATGATACACATTTAGAAGTCGAAGAAACTCTTCTTGTGTGACCGCCGCTCCTACGGTTAACAAGATCACTAGTCTCACACAAAACGGTTTGACCCTTTCGCTACAAAGCTCTTTTGTCAAACACCAATTGGTTGCTCAAGCTTCAGACTGAACGGGAATCGAACAACGCGATGAATGAATCGGCTTCCCAATCAGCGCTCGACTCGGCCGGACTTAGCGCAGAACGCATCGCCGAGCTCTTCTACTGGATGAGCGGTGGTGCGACGGTAATCTGGATTGTTGTGATCGGCTTGATGGTTTACGCAATCAAATCGCGTCGAGAGCATTCTGCAAAAATGACAAGCTGGCTTGTGATCGGAGGTGGGGCAGTCATTCCAACCATTGTTCTAACGGCGCTACTGAGCTATGGACTCGCAATGCTACCTGACTTACAGCGGCCTGCTCCCGATGGAAGTCTCTCCATCGAAGTAGCCGGCGTTCGTTGGTGGTGGCGAGTGTACTATACCAGTGGACAAGACACCAACGGGCAAGCAACGCGTATCGAAACAGCGAATGAGATCTACCTGCCCGTCGATCAGCCGGTTGAATTCAAGTTGACCAGCGAAGACGTGATTCATTCATTTTGGATTCCGTCGCTCGGCGGGAAAGTTGACATGATGCCGGGACGTACTAACCGCTTGAAGCTCCATCCAACACGGAAAGGAGTTTTCAGTGGTGTCTGCGCAGAGTACTGCGGCACGGCTCACGCACAAATGCGATTTCGAGTTGTCGTCACTGATCAAGAAACTTTCGACGACTGGTTAACCAAACAAGGTCAAGGATATCAGGAAAACTCAACAGTCACGGTCGGAGAAGCAATGTTCTTCTCGCGCGGTTGTTCTGCTTGTCACGCCATTCGTGGCACTTCCGCTGATGGCGTTGTTGGCCCTGATTTAACCCATTTCGGCTCGCGCCTTTCGATTGCCGCCGGCGTACTAGACAACACGCCGGAGAATCTTACACGTTGGCTTTCAGACACGCACAGCGTGAAACCTGGTGTTGAGATGCCTGAGTTCCATTCGCTCAGCGACGTTGAAATCGGCTCAATCGTTGCATTTCTGGAGTCATTGCAATGAACGAACAAGCTCAACGATTACTGAGAGCGTGGCGGACGCCGAAGGGCTGGCGGTACTGGTCGGCTGTTAACAACTCCCAAGTTGGACTTTGGTACACGATCACCGCATTTGCTTTCTTACTGTTCGGTGGTCTGCTCGCGCTTGCCATGCGGATCCAACTGGCAATTCCTGAGAACGACTTCCTAACGGCGGAACAGTACAACCAAGTCTTCACGATGCATGGTAGCGTGATGATGTTCCTGTTTGCCGTTCCGATTCTCGAAGCAATCTCAATTATGTTGCTACCGGAGATGATGGGAGCGAGAGATCTGCCGTTTCCACGGTTGTCGGCGTACGGCTTCTGGTCATTTTTGATTGGCGGCGTCTTCGTTTGTGGTTCACTGTTCTTTGGTGCTGGACCACGTGGCGGATGGTTCATGTATCCTCCGATGACGACTCAATATCAACCCGACGTGGGAGCCGACATTTGGCTGCTTGGCCTGTCGTTTATCGAGATTGCATCGATCGCAGCGGCAGTGGAGCTCATCGTCGGTGTCCTGAAATGCCGACCGCCTGGCATGCGATTAAATCTCATTCCGCTGTACGCTTGGTATATCCTGGTTGTGGCAGGGATGATCTTGTTCGCGTTTCCGCCGTTGATCGCTGGTGACGTCTTGATGGAGTTGGAACGGGCGCTCGATTGGCCCTTCTTTGATGCCTCGCGCGGCGGCGATCCAATGTTGTGGCAGCATCTGTTTTGGATTTTCGGACACCCCGAAGTCTACATCGTATTTCTGCCCTCAATTGCCCTGATTGCGATGATCGTGCCCACGTTCGCTCGGACTCCGATGGTCGGCTACGGCTGGATCGTGTTGGCGGCAGTCGGTACAGGATTTCTGAGTTTCGGACTGTGGGTCCATCACATGTTTACGACCGGCTTGCCCGGTATCACCATCGGTATCTTTTCTGCCGCGTCCGAAGCAGTTGCGATACCAACCGGAGTACAAATCTTTTGCTTTATCGCCACGCTGCTGGTTGGCAGAGTGACCAAGTCTGTCTGTCTACTCTTTGTGCTTGCCGGTCTGGCAACCTTCATTATCGGTGGGTTGTCGGGAGTCATGGTCGCAATTGCACCGTTTGACTATCAAGCTCATGACACTTACTTCATCGTCGGTCATCTGCACTACGTTTTAGTTGGCGGTACGATCTTTCCAATCGTGGCTGGCGTCTATTACTTCTATCCGTTGATTACTGGTAAACAACTTTCTGAACGCTTGGGCACGCTTGCATTTTGGCTGATGATGATCGGGTTCAATGTCAGCTTCTTTCCCATGCATATTACAGGCTTGATCGGAATGCCAAGGCGGGTCTACACGTATCCGGCTGGGATGGGGTTTGACAACCTGAACTTTATCTCTTCGATCGGAGCGTTCGTGTTAGCAGGCGGGTTCCTGGTGTTTTTGTGGGACGTTTTGCGACCAAAAGGCAAACAACCCGTAGCACCGCGAAACGTCTGGAACGCCGGAACGCTGGAATGGTTGGCGGAAGTTCCGGACCAACCATGGGGCGTCCGCTGCATTCCGATCATCAGTTCACGCTATCCGCTTTGGGACCAAGAGAACTTTGTTCGGGATGTTGATGAAGGGAATTTCTATCTTCCCGACGCGGAAGAAGGTTTGCGAGAAACACTAGTGACATCAACGGTCGAGGCAACGCCGATTCAGTGCTTGCGAGTACCTGGTCCAACTTTCCTGACATTGTGGGCGGCTGCGTTCACCGGCGGCGTGTTTATCTTCGGCACGTTTCATTGGTACATCGCAGCTGGCGTAAGCGGAGTACTTGCTTTTGCCACGATCCTGACTTGGCTTTGGACCGGCACTGCGATCATTCCAGAGAAGGCTGAGAAGGACGTAGGCTTAGGTTTAACGCTACCGACCTACGTATCGGGGCCGGATGCGGTCGGTTGGTGGGCGATGTTCATCACGATGCTAGGTGACATGACCGCCTTCGTGTCGCTGGTGTTTGGGTACTTCTTTTACTGGACGGTTCACGAGGACTTCCCGCCGCCCGATGCCGAAGGGCCTGGAGTTCGCTGGCCGATGATTTCGCTGATTGCTACTTTGGTCGCTTGGGGAATGATGTTGTTATCGAAAAAACTCAATCGCCGTGAAAACGCCATTGGGTTTTATATCAGCACACTGGCAGCCATTTCGTTGGCACTCGTCGCCGCCGCAACCTTGGTTGCCGGACCATGGTTGCACAACATGGATCCAACAGAACATGTCTATCAAGCATCGGTATGCGTGTTGGTATTGTGGACCGTCATTCATCTCGCCGTTGGCGTGGTTATGCAGTTGTACTGTGTCGCGAGACGTGCCGCAGGGAAAATGACGCACCGCTTTGACGCCGACATTGTCAACGTGACACTGTACTGGCACTTCATGATGCTGACAGCCGGCATAACCGGTCTGACCATTGCCCTGTTTCCTATGGTGGCATGACGCATATGAAGACGGAGGGACCATCAAACGAGAAAAGCACAATGCGCTCCACAACGGCAATTCGCGAGAAGTCCGATATTGTGGAACCGGATGGTCTGCGCCGATCAGGCGGCCTTTGGAGGCTGACATTTCCACCGTTTGTCTGGGTCGCCCATTTCCTGGCCAGCTACCTGACAACGGCGATTTACTGCGCCAAATTTGCGTCCCTTGATGGTGATGCCATGCCGATTCGCATCGCTGTTGCAGTCTTCACTGTCATTGCTCTCACGTTAATCGTGTTGATTGGCGTTAGTAGCATGCGATTGCATCGATTGGGCGATGCGACCCTACCGCATGATGACGACACACCTCGCGATGAACAGCGTTTCCTCGGCTTCGCGACTCTGCTGCTATCGATTCTCAGCGGGATCGCTACGCTTTACACTGCGCTCGTCTTCGTTATTATGGAGACTTGTCACTGATGCGATTGGCAACTTGGAATCTCGGTTGGATCTTACTCGCGGTGGCTTGGCTGGGACCGCTTCCCCGATGGGCCGAGAGTTCGTTTGCGGCACATATGACATTGCACATGTTGATCGTCGCGATTGTAGCGCCACTTTTGTCCATTGCGATGGCGGGGCTACGATATGATCCGGTTCGAAAGGTGCCGGCGTTGTTTTCTCCAATTCCCGCTTCCGTTGGCGAGTTGCTGATTGTCTGGGCGTGGCACGCTCCGGGATTGCATCACTGGGCGCGGCATGAATTGCTTGGATTGATCGTCGAACAAGGGATGTTTCTTGCAGCGGGAATGTGGGTGTGGTTGTCCGCGTTTGGAGGCAACCAACCACGAAGTGGTAGTCGATCGGGTGCGGGAGTCATTGGTTTGTTATTGACTTCGATGCACATGACATTTCTCGGCGCACTGTTGGCGCTGTCACCGCGGCTATTGTACCAACACCATCACTCCGCCTCGGGGCTGACCCCCATAACCGATCAACACCTCGGGGGCGCTGTGATGCTGGTGGTTGGTGGCATCGCCTATTTGGCTGGCGGACTTTGGCTGGCGCGAGATTTGGTCGCTAGCGCAAGCATCCATACCGTTTTAGCCCAACGGCTCAAACCGTCTAGCAAAGAGAATCGAGTGGCAGAGCGAATGCCGCCCAACGCCACAGAATCAAAATGCTCAAGCCCGGCCGCTACCAGTCACTCTTCTACAAGGTGATCCCCATGAAACGGCGACTCATTGAACTGGCAATCTTAATCGCCACGCTGAGCGTGCTCGGCGTTATCGTGCTCGTCTCCGGTATCGTGCCGATCAAGGCGAGCAGCGGACACTGGCCGATCACTCGTTGGACCCTGGAATTCGCAAGTGAACGTTCGGTTGGATTGCACAGCAGCGGCAGCAAAGTCCCTCCGTTGGACGAGCGAGGTATGGTCCCGCTTGGCGCGGCAACCTTCGACAGCAATTGTCGTTGGTGTCACGGCGCACCTGGTTTCCAACAGCCACCTGTCGCCGCCCAGATGACCCCACACCCTCCCAATTTGTCCGAGGCGGTTGGCTCATGGGACGACGAGGAATTGTTCTACATTCTCAAACACGGCATCAAATTCACCGGTATGCCTGCCTGGCCAACGCAGAAACGTGAGCAAGAAATCTGGCCTGTCGTGGCGTTCTTACGAGAGTTGCCAAATATGGATGCTGCCCGTTACGCAAATCTAGTTGAACGGGAAATCGATGACCATGTCAACGAATCATCCCTCATCATTCACCTCGCTCAATCATGTACCAGTTGCCATACCTTAGGTGGTAGTGGGAGCGTGAATAGTCGCGTTCCTGTCCTCTCAGGGCAGAGTGAGGCGTACCTGCGCAATTCCTTAATCGCCTATCAGACCGGTACTCGATACAGCGGTGTGATGATGCCGACCGCTCATCCGCTAACAGACGAGCAGATTGACGCGCTGGCAGACTATTTTTCAAAGCAAGCAGTTAAGCCAACACGGTTAAGCGATTCACAGCAAGAAGACTTGATCGCAACAGGCCGTAGCCTTGCCCATCAAGGAGACAAATTGGCCAAAATTCCCTCTTGTGTCGACTGCCATGGTCCTGGAGAAATTCTGCGGAGCGACGAATACCCAAAACTGGCTGGGCAACCTGCCGACTATCTACTTCGGCAACTGGAGTTATTTGCCCAGAGAGACCGCGGCGGTAGCAAAAACGCATCGCTCATGCACCCGGTCGCCGACAACTTAAACGATTCACAAAGACTCTCGCTGTCAGCTTATTACGCTTCGATCAAAGAAGACGACAACTAATAGGCAGCGCTACCACTTCATCCAAGCTTTCAGTCGACATTACCGAAGATTGAATTCACCAGGCAAGAGCATTCGCTCATCGAAACGTACGGCGCTCCGCCTGCCAGCGTACTTCGACAGGTCTAAATCAATCGTCTGCCATTTCAATGACTCATTTTCGCCCGAAAATCAGTTTCTGAAAAATTGACAATTCTGGCAAGAACGATCGACGCCCCCTAATGCTAGAGATTTACTTTCGTACCAACAAGTACTAACTTATTGGTAAGTACTTGGGGTGGCGGCTCATTTTTGGAGAATTGTTGTGGCGGAGAAGAAATACCGATGTGGTTTAGAAGCAAGCTTGGACGTTATCGGTGGTAAATGGAAGGTATTGATCCTATGGCATTTGGGAGAAACAAGAAGATTTGGTGAATTGAGGCGATTAGTGGTTGGGATTAGTGAGAAGATGCTGATCCAGCAATTACGTGAACTGGAATCCGCGGGCATCGTAGCACGCAAAGATTTTCAAGAAGTCCCGCCGCGAGTTGAATATTCGCTCAAACCCTTCGGGAAGTCGCTCAAGGTAGCCTTAGAACCGCTTTGTGATTGGGGGAAAAAACACATGAAGCGAATCGGCGAACTTCAAGACGCAACTGAAAAGCAATAGGAACTCCATTCTCCATGACAAACCGTTCGCATTATCCAATTGATCTGAGTACCATGCTTCGCCAACGTTGGCAGGAATCGGGCCAGGATTCAGCTGTACTCCCAGCAGATACCGCATTGGAAGGGCTCATAGATACCGCTTATCAAGCCAGCCTGTTGCGCGAGGAAAGTGATCCAGTCCAGTGTCGAGTTCTTGTTGCTTCTGCCCACGATCCAGAGCTGGATGCGGTGGAGCGAGCGGATGGCCTGTACGCCATTCAATTTGAACATCAAAGTGACTTTTCTGCGCATCAAGTTCGCAAGATGGCGGCTGCAGTCGGCTACTATCGATCTTTAATTGGTGTCCAAATCGATGCAGAGCAAAACGGACGAGCAAAGATTTGGGGAATGATTGTGACGGGGGCTGGCTGGGTTAATCATACCGAAGCTACCGTCCACGATGCGGCCAGTTTACCGCGCAGGTTGGTCATCCATATTCTTGGGCCAGGGCATCTGGTTTTCGCATCGGGGCTGACACGCGTTCTTGAAACCATCGGTGGTCAAGTCCTGATCGAAGGCTTCGATCCGTTTCGCTCCAAATGGTTGCCCAAGCATTTTGAACCGTTCCGCACCACCTTGTTGAACAAGTTGGACGTCGCTGCGTTACACGGAGTGAATATTAGACTGTGCGACTCTTTTGTGCGGGACGTAGCGCAAAGCGTCGTTCGACGAGTCCTAAGCCTAGTCCGCGGCCGCGGGCACGGCGGAATGTTGATCTATCTGAACGACGTGCCGGATAGCCGTTTGGATAACTGGCTGAGAATTCGAATGCAATTTAAACATGACGAAGCTACCAATCGATTTCAGCAAGTAATGTTGCGACTGATGCAGCGAGCCTTGGAGGTTGGCGCTGCCAAGGGAATCGCCGAAGTTCGCTGGTTAGATTTTCTGCAAATGCATGACGCATCGCTTGGCAAGTTGCACGATTCACTCGTCGAGTTTAGTCATTTCTTGGCTGACTTGATGAGCGTCGATGGTTCGCTCGTTCTCGGTCGTGATTTTCGACTGATCGGTTTTGGTGGAGAAATCTTAGGCGATTCCCACGTCAGTTGCATTGAACGAGCGATTGACCTCGAGGCAGAGAACTCTGTTACAGAGCCAGCCGATGCGTCTGGAACGCGCCATCGATCCGCCTATCGACTGGTCAATAGTGTTCAGGATGCAATCGTGGTCGTTGTGTCTCAAGACGGAGCCGTTCGTTTCGTTGCCCATCGAGGCGGGCGATTGGTGTATTGGCCTTATCTAATTTAACACATATCGATCTTGGAGCTCGCAAGATGAATCCCTCTGTGTCGGCTGCTTTTCCAACCTTTAATGACGAACAGTTTTCAGTTGTGGCTGAGGTTGGTGAATTGGTGCAATTTGAAACGAATCAATTCATGATTAAGCAGGGACAGAAAGGATATCCCTTCTATGTGATTAAGTCGGGAAATGTTCGAATCGTCGAAATATGCAAAGATACAGAGGCCTTGATCGTCAACCATGGCCCTGGCGAATTCACCGGCGATGTCGATATGCTAACTGGACGGTCGTCCGTTATT
Organism: Pirellulaceae bacterium; assembly: GCA_041749395.1. Classification (GTDB taxonomy): domain Bacteria; phylum Planctomycetota; class Planctomycetia; order Pirellulales; family Pirellulaceae; genus Laterigemmans. The sequence continues at coordinate 16,508 of JBGTBJ010000111.1, read as the reverse complement.
TCCGCCATCGCCAATGAATCGGTGACTGCATATCAGCTCTGCGCCGGCCGACTGCGAAAGCTGCTCAATGAGTGTCCAGCGGTCAGCGATATGCTATTGGATGCCTTTCAATTGCGCCGAAAGTTGCTTGAAGCTTCAGGCTTTGTTGGCGTTAAGATTGTCGGCCGCACCAATACCGCCGCGACTTCGCGATTGAGAGAATTTTTCTACAAGAATCACGTTCCTCACACGCTCTATGAATCGACCAGCGAGGAGGGACGCAAGCTATTAGAGGACTTCCATGCAACCGATGCAGCATTGCCGGTTGTCCATTGCAACGGACATACGGTCAGCAATCCGTCGTTGCCCAAACTCGCCGAGTGCATTGGAATTTCGCGGAACGTCGATGGCAAGCTGTTCGATCTCGTCATCGTTGGCTCGGGTCCCGCCGGTCTGGCAGCTGCCGTCTACGCGACTTCCGAAGGGATCAATACACTGGTGATTGATGGAATCGGACCTGGAGGCCAAGCGGGTAGCAGTTCGAAGATCGAAAACTTCATGGGCTTTCCCTCGGGAATCAGTGGTGGTGATCTAGCAAACCGGGGCTATTTGCAAGCCCTAAAATTCGGCGCACAGTTTATTGCTCCGATCACTGTCAAGTCGATCCAAACGCATCCCTCTGGCGAACATCATTTGCAATTTTGCACCGGTCAAGTTGCTCGCGCACGTTGTGTGCTAGTAGCGTCAGGCGTGACCTATCGACAGCTGGGAATCGAAGACTGTCGCAAATTCGAAGGTGCCGGTTTGTACTACGCAGCGACTTCGGCCGAGGCTCGCGTCTGTGAAGATTCAACCGCCATAATCGTTGGCGGCGGTAACTCGGCTGGTCAAGCCGCAATGTTCCTAGCGAACACTTCTCGCGAAGTCAAAGTCTTGATACGCGGTGATGACCTTAGCAAGAGTATGTCTTCGTATCTCTGCGAACGAGTGCTAAAGCATCCGAAAATAGAAGTCATCAAAAACAGCGAAGTGAATGCTATTCACGGCGAAAATTGCGTGGAGGCAATCACTTTCCAAGATCACATCACAGGTGTTACCACTCGCATAGACTGCAGCGGACTATTCTGTTTTATCGGGGCTCAACCGCACACAGAGTGGCTACCTAGCGGTGTGTTACTGGATGACAAAGGCTATATTCGCACGGGCGCTGCCATTCCTCCAACGCATTTAGGGGAGCACTGGAAACTCGACCGATCTCCATGCGACCTGGAGACAACTATGCCCGGGATCCTGGCCGCCGGCGACGTCCGCTCAGGCTCAACAAAGCGTTGCGGATTCGCTGTCGGTGACGGATCGATGGCCGTGACCTGTGTGCATCGATTTCTGGCCAGTATCAATTGACAGCTCGTCAAAGATTCGATAGTCGCCTTTCGCTCCGCGAAAGTAGCGTCAGTATTCTCTGCTTTTGCAGAACTTTCGCGGAGCGAAAGGCGACTATGATTGCCTTCGATTCATAAATTCACAGCCTATCCGCGATCGGCAGCTCCCAGCACTCGTTGACATCGTTCATTCCGACATTATTGGCTTTATCCGATTTGAGCATGCTCAATTTCGTCGAGGGCAAGATACGCGCCGGCAATGCTCTTCCCAGAGAGTTTTCTTTTCCACGTTTCAGCGGATGTGTTTTCCCATCTTAGTGCACGCCAATACAGCCAGAGCGAGGCAACTAAACCGACGATCCCGACGACCAACGAGAGAATGAGAGAATTCGGATTTAGCACAGCGTCGAAACCCAATGCAACAGCTACAGGAATCCACATCAACCACCAAATAAATCCGGTGATGACACTGGCGCGCAGGTAGCCCGATCTGAGGCTGTCGAGTTTGCTGCGAATATCGACGACTGATTTGGAATAGTCTATGCTTCGGATTCTGGTGGAGACGAGCAACGATTGAGATACCACGAGCACGCCGTATACGTGCACAATCACTCCGTTTACAACGCGATGGAAAATATCGGTGTTTCGAGCCCAGAATTGCGCGCCCAGTACAATCACAACAATGCCAATCAGTAATTGCAGCATCTGTCCATGGAAAAGTGGACGGAGTGATTTTTCCACGCGTTCCATGAGTTGCCGTCGTGTCAACAACATCCGTCCGGCGAGCTCCTGCTGTGCTAGGCTCACGGATGCGGCTTCGGTTTCGTCGTCACTTTTCGCATCGTTGGCAATAGAACGTGTCAGCGCCGGATCGCTGCTCGATGCAATTGATCGTATATCGTACTTTATCTGACTCGCGTGCTGATAGCGGCGCTGTGGCTCCTTCTCTAGCGTACGCAAAACGACTTCATCGAGGCGTACGTCAATTTCAACTTTTTTCGACGGAGCTGCGAAACGACCAATGGGGAGTTCGCCGGTCAGCATTTCGTAAAAGACCACACCAAGTGAATAGATGTCCGCGCGGTGATCGACGTTGTGAGAGCCTTCCAAGTGTTCGGGAGCCATGTAACGAGGTGTGCCCATAACTTGATGCGTTCCTGTGAGCATCTCATGCTGGCTCTCGTTTCCTAGAATGCGCGAGAGCCCAAAATCAGCGATCTTCACCGAACCATCAACGGCAATTAGGATGTTCTCCGGCTTGATGTCGCGGTGGACAATACCCTTGTCATGCGCATACTGCAGAGCATCGCAGAGGTAAGGCACAATGGCCAACGCGTGTTGAGGATGCAGTTGGCCTGCCTTTACAACGTCGCGAAGGGTTGAGCCATCCACGAATTCCATAAGAAAGTAATAGGAATCTTCGACATGTCCGAATTCAAAAACGGAGACGATATTGGGGTGACTTAGTTTTGCCAGCGTCCGAGCTTCCCGCGTGAAGCGTAGCGCGAATTTGATATCATGACCAAATTCTTCCGGTAGAACCTTCAGTGCAACGAGTCGGTCGAGACCTGGTTGACGAGCCTTGTAAACGGCCCCCATGCCCCCTGCGCCAATGAGCTCAATGATTTCCAGCGACGGAAAAAGCTCAGCCAAACGGCCTACGGTAGGCGGTTCAAACACGCCCGTTCTTTTGTCGCCATCGTGCAAGACGTCATGGATTGCTTTGGAACTTTCCGGAAAGCGGTCGAGGTAAGCTTGCTTAATGGGCGTTTCACCGCGACGTCGTCGATAGTCAATGTCGAGAACGATGAGTTCAGCCAGCAACACGTCCCGCTCGATTGGAGAGAAATCTTCGGCAAGGAATGATTCGATCGCTGGTGGCTTGTTTGCTTGCCACTCTCGTTCAAAATCGGCACAGAGATCATCAATGCGTTCCAGGACTGCAATCGGAAGTTTTTTCTGACGGATGCTCATCGGGGTTGACCAATTCTTGCTGACATTTTTCTCGAATTAGGTTCAGACGACGTTCTATCGTCCGTTCAGAGCAGCCAAAACGCTGTGCGAGTTCCGCGTTTTTATACCCTTCTAACTTAGCACCCGCTAAATCCCTCAGCTGCCCGACACCTAAATGCGAAAAAAGTTGTTCTACTGTTTCCTGCATCATCAGCACCATTTCCGGAGACGGTTCATCGCCGATGGCTTCTATGACCTTGCTATCGTCACTGGCGTGGTCTAACGAATGGAGCCGTACATTGCCGCCTCGTCGCTGCCGCAGATCGTGTCTTCGCTTGTCAACTACTTTCCTTGCTGCCATGCGAAGTAATAGCTGCCAAAGGTCGTCGCGATCGGACAAGTCAGGAAACCGTCCATTTTCGGCCGCATTGTAAAAACTGTCGAAGACGCTCAACACAATATCCTCCTCGTCAGAGACGGCTCGATTTTGACCATGCACCTTGGCTCGAACTGAACGTACGAGACGGTCAAAGTAGTGCTGCCAAATGCAATTCGCTGCGACCGAATCACCAGCCTTCACTCGTTCAATCCAGTTACTGACATTCGTGGATTTCGACATGCATGAAGGCCAATCGTTGCAAAAAGGACGGAGGAACAGCGGTTCGCGAAATAGATGCTACCACATCCTTCGACCTCATCGAACTCGGCTGTCGCACGATGTTCCAATGATGAGTCGACGCGATTTGCATGGTTGACAATAGAGACATCAGCAGTTCTCGCTGGTACAACAAATGTCGTACTTAGATACAAAATTTGTACATCGGCGTGACGTTCCACTTTACAGTTTTGCCACGCATTTTTCCGTAAACCCTGCCAGGAAAACGACTTAAGGTCGCTGCAAACATCCGTGGCACGCCAATTGCCAACTATGCTCACTTCACTGCTCATTTCACTGCTCACTGCAGTGAGCCCAATCAAGAAGCTTTACATTGTCGCGTCCAGCACATCAACATAACCTTGAGGTTCCGATGAATCGTCTTAAGAGAGTCGCTCTTCGCAGCGGTTTGGTTTTAGTAGGACTTTTCATAACACTGCTGACAATCATGTTCTGGAACTATCTAAGTTTCTCAACCAAGCAAAAGCAGGTTGTCTCTGCCCAGAAAATGTCCTGGAATAACGAATTGCTCTACAAGAATTTCCAGGGCGCAATCCAGATACCAACTGTGTCCGAAACTCTATCGAGGCTGACGGAAGATTCTCCCATGTATCGATTTAGAGATTACTTGGCGGAGACATATCCGGCCCTGCATCTCCCTCCGTTTGTTCGCCGCACTGGCAGCGATTTTGGTGATCCATTGATTCCCAGCGTGCTGTTCGAATGGCCGGGACAGGATCCTAAATTGCCGGGAATACTACTGATGTCTCATTTTGATGTCGTGCGCGCTGAAGATGTCGAGTCCAGTGAAAAGAGCACCCAATCAAAATGGACACACAAGCCATTCAGCGGGCATATAGACGGGACATTCTTGTGGGGACGCGGCACCCTTGACTGTAAACAGGGCGTCATGGCGATTCTTGAAGCTATTGATCGGCATGCCGCAGATGGATTCAAGCCGCAACGCACCATTTATATTGCCCTAGGACATGACGAAGAACTTGGTGGCCAGAATGGCAATGGAAAAATGGCGGAATGGTTGCGCAAAAACGGCCGAAAACTACATATGATTCTCGACGAGGGTGGCTGCATTTTCACCGAGTTTCCCGGGCTTAACCAACCCGCTGCTTTAATCGGAGTAGCGGAAAAGGGTATGTTGAATATCGAACTAAGCGTTGAAGTATCGCCCACTGAGGCCGGCCATGCTTCTATGCCACCACCGCAAACGGCAATCAGCATTTTGGCTTCGGCGATTGACCGAGTGCAGGCATCTCCATTCCCTGCCCGCATCGATGGCGGGCTACGCGACACTCTCCGGTTTCTTGGCCCAGAAATGCCGTCGTTTGGCCGGCGAATAGCGATGGCCAATCTTTGGCTGACAGAGCCCCTGATTACAAGTCAGTTGGCTGGGAAACCAAGCAGCAATGCACTTCTAGGTACGACCGTCGCAACTACGCTGATTGAAGGTGGCGTCCAAGTTAATGTTCTGCCGCAACATGCTTCCGCAAGTCTCAATCTAAGACTGATCCCAGGGGACTCGATCGAGGCGGCTACGGAGCATATCCGAAAAAGTATCGACGATCCACGCGTGCTCGTTTCAGCACTTCCATTTGGCAAAGCAGCTTCCCCAATGTCGAGTATCGAATCAAAATCATTTGACCAACTACATCGCACTATTCGCGAAGTCTATCCGGACGTTGTTGTCGCACCTTTCGTCTTAGTCGGCAGTACCGACACTGTGCACTACAGCGATTTTGGCGCGGACACCTATCGCTTTATTCCAGCCCGCATCGCTGAACGCGACACGCAAAGATTCCACGGCATCGACGAACGCATCGCACTACAAGACTACACGGATATCGTGAGTTTCTATTATCAGTTAATCGTAAACCTGACGGCTCGATAAACCCCCTCGACACTACAGATGCAGCAGGTACCAGCGTTCGCAGCTACAATGACCGGTATTACCAAGCGGTTTTTCAAGCAAACCGAAACCGTTTTTCTTGTACAATTCATTCGCGTGCGACATTCGGTCGAGCGTCTCCAAGTAGCACTTTTTGTATCCGCGTTTGATCGCTTCATCCATCAACAGCATCAATAGCCGTCGGCCTAGGCCAATCCCACGAATCGCAGGCTGGAAGAACATCTTTCGCAATTCGCAGGTAAATTTGTCGCCACCAATCAATGGAGCAATTCCGCCACAACCGACAACTTTGTCTTCGTGGACAATCACGTAAAAACATGAACGCTTGTCGTGATAATTGGCGAACATGTCGTCAATTTCCGAGTCGACGATCGAATAGCCTTCACCAACTGCATGAAATTCCGTCAGTACGTCCCTAATAACGCGGGCCACTTGGACGTTGTCCTGTTTTTGAATAGGACGAATCGCATAGTCGGATTGCAAGCGGCTTTTGCCAAGAGCACTAGAATACAGCGCCAGTCCCTGAATAACTAACTGCTGTTGTTCTTCGCTCAAGTGTTCGAGGGCCTCTTCGACCTGCCGATCGGCCAACCCCGTGGTGGAACGAAGAATTCTCTCACCCTTGGCCGTCAGGCTAAAAAGTTTCTGCCGGTTGTCGGCAGCAATTTTTTCCACTTTCACTAAACCCAATTCGACGAGCTTCTTCAACGTCCGGCTCGTGTTCGATTTGTCAATCAACAGCCGTTCCGCCAAATCCATCAGGTTCAGACCCTGATGTTCCGACAACTCGAACATGACGTGGCATTGCTGAAACGTGTATCCCGATCCGAGATAGACGCCTTTGACGATATCAAGTTCGCGAACCAGCTGGCGAGAATGTTTGCGAATCTGTCGGATTGTGTTGGCTTTTCTGTCCATGAATGCGATTGTAAACTATTTTGTTGTCATTGACAACTATCGAGTGGTGGTTATCATCGACCGTACAGATTACGCAATCGATTGTCGCCGCAGTGAGAGTGGTTTTCAGTCATGCTCAATCAGCCATGCCCAATATCGTGAGGAATATACGATGATTCGAATGTTACTGATGTCACTCTGCCTTTCCATTACGATTTCGCCACCGCTGGTTTCAGGCCAGGAAAACGGATCTTCTACCTGGATGGGAGCTCTGGACGCAGGTGGAATGAAGCTAAGATTGGAAGTCAACATTACGGACAGCGACGGAATCCTGTCAGGCGAAATGCGCAGCCTCGATCAGAATAACGCGAAACTGAAAACGACGGATGTAGTGTTGAATGAGGACACGCTCAGCTTCTCCCTTCCGCAAGCGGGTGCGAAATTCAGTGGCAAATTGAGCAAAGACAGATCGGTTGCCGAAGGCGTTTTTTCTCAGAGCGGCGCAGAGCTGCCACTGACTTTAACGAAGTCGGACGGAAAAGCCACGATGTTGGATGTGACACCCGCAGAAACGCTCAAAGAAGCCTGGGTTGGCGAATTGCAACAAGGCTTAATGAAACCTGTTATGCAGTTTCGAATCGTCACTCTGGAATCCGGTGAAACGGCAGCTAGGTTCGATAGTGTAACCGAAGGGCGAACAGGCTTCGCAGCGAACTGGTCGATCAAAGGAGACACGATCGAATTCCACGTTCCTAAAATCGAACTTAAATATGTTGGAAAACTGAGCGAAGCGGGTGACGCTGCCGAGGGAACATGGAGCCAAGGTGGCCGTGAATTTCCGTTATCGCTTAAACGGCAGTCGACTGAATACAGCTCGGAGAATGTTTGGGAAAACCGGCCTCAGCGCCCAGTGGGGCCGTTTCCCTATGACGCCGAAGAAGTGGAATTTGAGAACACCATCGACGACGTGACGCTGGCGGGAACTTTGACCATCCCGAAAAAACAAGGCCGTCATCCAGTCGTCGTTCTGATCAGCGGATCGGGTCCTCAGGATCGTGACGAGTCGTTAATGGAGCACAAGCCGTTCCTAGTTCTAGCTGACTATTTGACTCGACGTGGCATCGCCGTCCTGCGTTACGATGATCGTGGTTTCGGTAAGTCAACGGGGAGATTTTCGACCGCGACAACCGAAGATTTTGCCCGCGATGCTGCAGCTGCCGTCGAGTTTCTCAAGACGCATGACCGTATCAACGCGGCGAATATTGGTTTGGCTGGACACAGTGAAGGTGGCTTGATCGCACCGATGGTCTGCGGCCTGCGAGACGACGTGGCGTTTGTGGTTCTGCTGGCGGCAACCGGTGTCGATGGAGCAGAGATTTCCAAATCCCAGTCGGAGGCAATGTTGCGCGCGGCTGGTACTGCTGAATCGGAAATTGAAATCGCTATGTCTGTAAACAGGTCGGTCGTCGATATCGTCGTTAGCGCTGAAGCTGATGAAGATGTGTCCGACAAGGTGGCTGAAGCTGTTGAGGTGATTATCGAAAAACTTCCTGAGGCGGACCGAGAAGAAGGTGGCAAGAACCTTCGCGCAGCAATCCGAAACGAAATCAAACGATTGAATGGAAACTGGATGCGATTTTTCTTGAAGTATGACCCGCGACCTGCATTGGCGAACATTAAATGCCCCGTCCTGGCGATCATCGGTTCGAAAGACTTGCAAGTGGTGCCCGATTTGAACATGCCAGAAATCAGAAAAGCCTTGACTGATGGGGGAAACAAGAACTTCGAGATTGTTGTGATGGATGGACTCAACCATCTGTTCCAGAAATGTGAAACTGGAGAGATGGGCGAATACATTACGATTCAAGAGACATGGAATCCAGAGGCGCTCGAAAAAATTGGAGACTGGATTGTTGGGTGCACTTCAGTCGAATAGCTCGGTGAAGATTTGAGAGTGCCTAAGAAGCTTGACAGGGGTCGATGAGGCAAGCTTGTAATTTTTGTCAACGGCTGGCAGGCCGTCTTCTGCAAAGGCGGCTTGATTGCGATCCTTGAAGGGACAATTTCCCGCATAGCGAGGGATGAAGCCGTTTAATTCTGAGATACAGTGTAGAGTGAATATCGTGCTCTGTGATGAAACCTTGCTGTCATGCTCGGTACGCCGAAGCTTGCAGCGTTCTTCGAGCAGACGAATCCAACTAAAATAATTTAGGGGCAGATCACCATGGAACGCAAGCTAGCTGGCCTTTTCGCACTGCTGGTAGCTTTGTCGTTCCTACAGTCAGAGCGGACTTTAAACGCGGATGATTTCTTTCTCCCGCAGGGTGGGGCGGTGCTGGACGGAGCGACTTTCGCTCAATGGAGCGATGGCATAGAGACACCTATTACCGAGAACGATACTAAGAATGGGCCAAGTGCCGTCGTTTGGACGGAGAAGACGATGCCTGATTTTCGCGGTGCGAAATTTGGTGCTGGGCGTGCCGTCGGCCTCCGGCATTTGAGGATTGGATTTACACAGGATGTCGCTGTCGGCAGCGTGCTGGTGCGTGGTGGTGGAACGCTGAGCGTCCTGAAAAAAGGAACTGAATATCCCGGTAACCTCGCTGACGATTCCATGTGGGTATCGGCTGAGCGATTGGTGGAGGGCAGGGCGACGACAAAGGAAGTCGACAATGAGGGTTACGCGTTGTGGATGCTGCCGTCGGGAACGACGACTCGGGCCCTGCGATTCACTCATACGCCGCAAGCAGGTGATCGCGAGTTGGCCGGCTGGCTTGGCGGAATCTGGCTGCTTGAGCAGCGACTTGGCAATGTTGCTCCGCAGGCACTGGCGCAATCTGTTGCTCGTGATGATGCGAGTGCGAAGCTTGTCGATGAAGCCAACAATGGAACGTGGGATGCCTGGGACAACGGTGAAAAGGGCGCCGTCGTTCCAGTTGATGCTGACCATCCCGAGGTAATCTCGTTGACTTGGCCGACCGAGGTCGCGCTCGATGGGATCTGCCTGCTATGGACGGGCTTTACCGATGCCGATGTTGAAGCGTTCATCGGGAGTGATGCTGAGAATGTTCGCGAGGCGGCTGATTCAAGCTGGCGGCGCATCGCGCAACGACAAGGGATGGAGACGCTGTATCCACTAGCACTTGGTCCGCAGTGGATTCCGTTTGAGAAGACGGTCAATACGCGTGCCCTGCGATTGCGAATCAATAAAGCGGCCACTTCGAAGCATTCACATACGGACGACAAAGTGAAGGACGGCCGGCGGGTCTGGCTGGGCGAATTAATGGCGGTGTCGACGTTGAACGGGGACGCGACGCTGGCGAGTTTGGTGCTGCCGAAAGTCGCCGACGAGCCGCCGCCGATTCCGGTGAAGTTCACGCTGCCAGAAGCAGGCATCGTGACGCTGGTCATTGAAGATGAGCAGAACCGCCGCGTGCGGAACCTCGTCAGTGAAACACCTTTTCCAGCTGGCGAGAATATCGCCTGGTGGGACGGCAGCGATGACCTGCTGCGAGACCCTGAAGCGGCTCGCCATGGTGTCTATCACATTCCGACTCGTCCCGTTGCCCCAGGTAACTATGTGGTGCGTGGGATATGGCATCAGCCTCTCAAACTGCGGTACGAGTTCAGTATCTATAACGCTGGCAAACCGGCGTGGATGACTGAAGACAAAACCGGATGCTGGCTGACGACTCATACTCCACCTACAAGTGCAGCCGTCGTTCCCGGGTCGCGAACGAGCGATGGCAAGCCGTTGGTCTTTCTCGGCGCGTTCATCGCCGAGGGCGGTCATGGGCTTCAATGGCTACACGAGGATGGCACCAAAATCGGCGGACAAGGCTGGATTGGCGGCAACTGGACCGGAGCGCCCACAATTACCGTTGATCTCGGTCCCAAGGCCGATCTCGAGCATTTGTGTTATGTCGGGTCCGTGTTTGAAGGTGAACTCCGGCTCACTGCGAAAACTCGTTCGTTCGCGGATCATCCGCTACTGAAACTGAAACTCGATGATGAGTTCGAAGCTCGCCAGAATAATTCAAACACACCGCCAGAACTCGAAGGCTTCGATGGTGGCGACAAGCAATTCGTGCTCGGAGGTATTGCGGCCAACGATGGTAAGCTCGTGTGCTCGCTCGTGCGACAGAATCAATTACTGATCGTTGACATCGGGACGGGCGCGATCGAGAGAAAAATCGCAGCGCCCAATCCTCGCGGTTTGTGCTTCGATGCCAACGGACAATTGCTGGTGCTGTGCGGCACAACATTGAGACGGTTTCCGATGAATTCCGAACTCTCCGTTCCAGTGATTTCGCAAGGTCTGGAAGATCCGCGACAAGTCACAGTTGACGCGAACGGCGACGTTCTCATCACAGATCGCGGAGCTTCACATCAGGTAAAAGTTTTCTCGCCGGCAGGGAAGTTGATTAACACTATCGGCAAGCCTGGGGAGCCATCGATCGGGCCGTACGATCCGCTGCATATCAACAACCCAAATGGCATCGCAGTCGATACTCAAGGCCGCGTGTGGGTCGCGGAGGCCGACAACTTCCCTCGCAGGGTGTCGCTGTGGACGGCCCGCGGAGAACTGGTTCGCGCGTTCTATGGACCGACCGAATATGGTGGTGGCGGGACACTTGATCCTGTGGATGCATCGCGGTTTTATTACAAAGGCCTTGAATTTAAACTCGACTGGAAAACAGGAACTGATCAACTTGTACGAATCTTCTCTCGACCTGATCCCTTGCTGCACGCGCACTACGGTCATTACTCGCCGGACACGCCGTTGTATCCGTCGGGCCGGTCGGGACGTCGTTACTTTACAAGCTGCTACACGCACACGCCAACCAACGGTGATGACGTTGCTTTTGTGTGGCTAGACGATGAACAGCAGGCGAGGCTCGTGGCGGCACTCGGCAATGCTCATTCGTGGCAAGTATTACGCGAGTCGGAGTTCCGTAGTCTTTGGCCAGAAGGCTCGAACCCCGAAGAAGACAATCCACGGCCTGAGTCACAGGCAACTTTTACCTGGACCGACGCCAACAATGACGGTCGCCCGCAACCGACTGAGGTCCGTTTCATCAAGGCTCGCAGCCGAGGCATCACAGTGATGAACGATCTGTCGTTTGTCGTCTCTCAATTTGACCAGCATAATGTTCGAATTGCAGCAAGAATCAATTCGGTCGACCTGCCTAGCTATGACCTGTCACAGCCGCAGAATCTTGGACCAGCAGGTGGATCTCAGCCATCGAGCGGCGGCAATCAATCGCTGACCGAACCCGCTGGATGGACCATCAACACCAACGCGCCCGAACCATTCTCCCCGTATGGACTCGGCGGCAAGTTCAAAGGCGACCCACGATGGAGCTATCCCAGCCCTTGGCCGGGGCTACATGCCAGTCACGAAGCGGCGGTCCCCGATCTTCCGGGCATGATCGTGGGACATACCCGACTTCTCGGAGGCTGGGTGAATGGCAACGCGGGGCCGATGTTCTGCATCAATGGGAACATGGGGAATATGTATCTCATGACAGCCGACGGGATGTTTGTCAGTACGCTATTTCACGATATTCGCCTTCGACCAAACTGGGCCGCGCCGGTTGCAACTCGCAATATGGGCGTCACCGATGTATCGCTGCACGACGAAAATTTCTGGCCCAGCATCACCCAAACGGCCGATGGCCGAGTCTTCCTTGTTGATGGCGCACGCACGAGCTTAGTGCGCGTTGATGGTCTCAACACATTGCAGCGTCTGCCCGATTCTTCAATCACGATCACGGCCGATGATCTTCAGAAGTCGCGTGACTGGTTTGCGAAAATCGAAGTCAAGCGACAGCAGCAACAAGGCAGCGGCGTGCTCAATGTGCCAATTATCGAGACAGCTCCGCAGGTCGACGGGCAGCTCAACGACTGGCCGCTCTCGACTGAGTGGGTTTTCATCGACCGCCGAGGCACGAAGGCAAACTTTGATAGCAACTCTAGACCGTATGAAGTTAGCGCTGCAGTCGCTGTGACTGAGACCCATCTTTTTGCAGCGTGGAGAACGACGGAGAAGGACCTGCTCAACAACAGCGGCGAGACGGCAAATGCACTTTTTAAACACGGCGGTTGCCTCGACATTATGCTGGGTACTGATCCAGAAGCGCCTGCCGATCGCACCTCTCCCACCAACGGCGACGAGCGATTGCTGATTACGCGCGTGAAAGATCAAACCCGTGCGTTGCTGTATCGTGGGAAAGTGACCGGCGTTAAATCACCGATCACCTTTAGCAGTCCATGGCGCAGCATTCCTATCGATGCTGTGGAGGATGTCAGTCAGTACGTTGCTCTGGCGGCCGACAACTCGGGCAAATTCGAGATCAGTATTCCGCTGACCGCTCTGCACTGGCAACCCGATCCGGGCAAAACCTATCGAGCCGATATTGGCGTGCTGCGTGGCTCTGGCGGCCAGACGACGCAGCGAGTTTATTGGTCGAACAAGGCCACGGCTATCACCGCTGATGTCCCAAGCGAAGCAGAACTTACCCCCGGACTCTGGGGCAAGTGGAAGCTCGGCAAAACGAAATAGATGGGCGCGCGAACGAAACAAATTGACTTGAGCTTGGTTATCAAGTGGGTAGCTGAATAGCGTTAGATTAAACCCAGCGAATTGTTACACGAAGTGCCCAAGTGAGCAAAACAGTGTATCGGACGTCCCATCCGCATTGACTGTTACGTAGGGTGATAGGATCGCCATTATTGAATCGCAGCAACCATGGGTTGAGTTGCGAACCATCGCTCACTTAATGAAAGTGTTTGTGATGAGAAACCTTAGAACTAGAATTTGAAGCAAGCTTCCTGCTAAACTTTGAACTCACAAGAGCCTTTATCATCAGAGAAACTGTTGTGCTCTCACAGCACGGCCGCACAAACAAAGAATCCTCATTAATTACTGCAGCCCTAGTGGCTTACTTTAGCCATCCAGCGCGCGCGGAGCACTCGGTCTATATTTTCGGCAGCGGTTGCCGTTCCGATCGTGCCCACATAGTTCACTATTCATTCTCTAACTTAATTAAACGATGATTTACCCCCGATCGTTCGCTAACCGAACTTCTAACTTCCGGTTCGCCATCGCCTGCATTTTGTTCTCGAGCATTTCAGCATTTGGCCGCGTGGGAGTCGCCGAGACGCTTGTTACGATTGATGCTAACTCGCGTGAAACCGCCAAGCCAAGCTTTCGTTTTGACCGCGTACACTCGGTGTCCAATCACGATGCCGGGAACATTGCAACCGTGCGTATCGTCGGCGGCCGGCCTGATCAGAGCTCGGGCAAAGTATCTGCATTGAACGATGGACTAATGCCATCCAATGAGGACGATCCGAAAGCCAATTTTTTCTTTGCAGGTGGATCTCGGGGTCGGGTTCTGTTTGATTTTGGAAAACCGATCGAACTGCGAGAAATCAACTCCTATTCTTGGCATTCCAGCCAGCGGGCGCCCCAGGTCTACACCCTCTACACGGCGGTTAGTGCAGACGCGGAAAAACAAACGACTGGAACGGTTGAGCAACTGACTGCGGCGGGTTGGCGAGAATTGGCCAATGTCGATACTCGCCAAAAAACACCTGCAGATTCCAGCCAGATCGCTGTTTCGATTCACGATTCAGAAGCGAAATCGCTTGGCCAAATGCAGTATGTGCTGTTGGTGATGGAACCCACGGTTGCAGATCGACGATCGGCACAGACGTTCTTCAGTGAAATCGATTTTGTCGACGATCAAGACTATCCAATCACGGTATCTCAACCGACGCCCTTGATTGATGTACTACAAATCAACGATCAATACACACTGACCTTCGACACCACCGAGATGCCCGAATTGCGTTCCTGGGTACAAGAGAAGCTGATGCCGACCTGCGAGCAATGGTACCCCAAGATTGTTGAGATGTTGCCAAGCGAAAATTATCAGGCCCCAAAAAAATTTAAAATCGTGTTCGAACGTGATATGCGCGGTGTTGCCTACACGTCGGGCAAAGATATTCATTGCGCTGGAAAATGGTATTTGGGACAGCTGGAAGGAGAGGGACTGGGATCAGTGGTTCATGAGTTGGTCCACGTCGTTCAACAGTATCGTGGCAACACGCCAGGATGGTTGACCGAGGGGGTCGCGGACCAGATACGTTGGCATCAATATGAACCAATACCCAGAGCGATCAATTTGCAACGAGCCAACTACGACGATGCCTATAACGCTTCAGCAGCCTTCTTAAATTACATCAAAGAAAAATACGATCCAACTGTAATCGAGCGACTGAATGCGGTCTTGCGTCAAGGTCGTTACCGTGATGATCTATGGCAGGATTGGTATCAAAAAACGCCCCAAGAAATTTGGGCCGAATATGTCGCATCCGAGCAAACAAAATAGTAATCAATTGTGATTTCCCTGCGCCCAGACGCATTCGCAGATAGTCGCAGATAGTCGCCTTTCGCTCCGCGAAAGTAGCGTTGATATTCGCTGCCTTTTCAGAACTTTCGCAGAGCGAAAGGCGACTATGCTTGCCTTCGACTAATAAATTCACAGCCTATCCGCGAAAGTAGCGTTGATATTCGCTGCCTTTTCAGAACTTTCGCGGAGCGAAAGGCGACTATGATTGCCTTCGATTAATAAATTCACAGTCTATCCGCGAAAGTAGCGCCCTCATGCGCAGAAATTCGCCCTTCGTCCGTTGGACGTGAAGCTATAGTGGCAGGCACACTCCTTGTGCCGACCGCTTCTGTACTCACCCAGAGGCTCACTGTTGCGAGGAGGCTTCGTTCGAGTTTGAGTTCCAGTCTAACTTGCTCCAACTTGACGTGAGCGGCCTTTACACGTATTTCAAGAATTTCACAGGCGCCCGAAAGTAAACCTGAGCAGACTGCGATTGCGCTCGTTTTGGCGGACGGAGGTTCCAGCCAAAAGCGTCCGCCAATCGCTTGTCGTCGATAATTCGTGGATTTAGAATACTATGCCTTGTCTCGGCGAAGTTTGCTGGCTTTGTCCGTTTACCTTTGCCTTTAAATCGTCGACACCAGATTGCACACATGCTAAGACGCCATTCGAAACCTCGTCGACTCATGATCGAACGACTAATCGAACGCATTGCCTTTCATGCCGAAGGAATTGAGCCTGAGAGCGCCCTCGTGCACACTCCCAATGGCTTGGCATACTATTACGATCCACCGGTGAATGCAGATTTTGCCCAACGTTCACTCGCTGAACTTGAGAGTCAGCCGTCGAAGATTGGTTCGGATTTGCTTCCAGCCGGTCTCCCGTTGATGGATTCCCCGGGTAACTTAAATGTCCCCATTTATCATTCGAACCCAAGCTTTGTTAAAAAGATCTATCTCGATTTTACCGGGCACTCTGTCTCGGGTACTTCGTGGAACAACCAAAATTACACAGGTAACTACAATACAGGGGCAACGATCAATGCGCCTGCATTCTCACTCGACGGGGACTTCTCCAACTTTAACGCCACTGAATTAACTCTGATCCAAGAAGTCTGGGCACGAGTCTCCGAGGACTATGCGACCTTCCAAGTAGATGTGACAACGGAAGAACCACCTCCCGCATTGTTCACCGCAGGCAATCAAGCCATGAGAGTGTTGATCAGTACCAATATCGACTCGACAACCGGGCAACAGTGGTTCAATGCTGCCGGAGGCGTTGCTTATCTGGGCAGTTGGGAATTCACCAACGCTTCTCCC
>JBGTBJ010000110.1:0-18453 GCA_041749395.1 Pirellulaceae bacterium | reverse complement strand
AACGGCGCACGTCCGGTTCTGAGAGGGGGCGGCCTGCAACGGACCACGGATAGAATATTGTGACACCACCAGAGGAAACGGGTGGCCAACAGGGAATACAAACCCTATCCTAAAGTCGGGAGCAGCCGCTCTACTCGCCCCTGCCTGTTGTGACATAGTTTTCAATCGTTAGCGAGAATTGCTAACCATTGAATCTCAAACAGTTTCCATTGACCCTGCTCTGTGATCTTTCTATGCTCCCACCCCGCAAGCGGGTATGATCAGTGAAAAGCAGAGTGTAGTTGCAAGCTAGAAAGGATCTTTGGAAAACCTAATAGATTTAACTTTTCACAATAATCTATTCCGCTGGATTTTAAGATGGTCAAGAAAATTGCTTTAGCATTGTCATTTTGTACGTTTGCTACCGCGGGGGCTGTATATGGTCAGGAAACCGCAAGCCAAAAATTCAAAGTGGTGGTTCCGACTAGTATCTCCATTACGGCACCTGATCAAGTAGAACTAGCGCACGACGAATCGGATGAAAACCAAACCTTTCCACAGCAATTGTGGACCGTGAAAGGAAATACTTTAACGGGGGTTACGGTTTCCTTTGCGACTCAATCAGCATTCACTAACGTCACCGATCCGACTTTTAAACGTAATGCATTGGTTGCACTTTCCGTTGATTCTTCGCTCGGTCCAGCGACATGGAATGTAACCCAAGCATCAGATCAAACAAACTATGCCGCGAATTACGAGAACGCTGTCGTACAAGCATCCTCCAACGGGGTTGGTCGAGCTGTATTCAATTTATCAGTGGCATTTATCACAGACACCTATGGCACTTTTGCGGCGGGCGATTACGAGACAACCGTCGTGGGTACTGTTACTGCAAACTGATTTTTGCCAATTGCGAAACGAAAATCATCATCGTTGTTGGTGCAATGCGTCCCGTCGCAGGTTACTTTTTGGTAGTCCATGAATAAATTATCACAATTGATCGCTCTCTTTATTTCCATTGGCATTGCCTCCATGGCATGCAGTGGCGATCGATTTGTGATATCTCTCCGATCAGAAGGACAAGTAAAAGACCGTTTGCAGCATGTTTCGATGTGGTTAGCAAACGCAAATCGCACGGATGTCGAACTGCGATGGAAATGCACTACCTTTCGAGCAGAAAGTGACAAGATGCCCGCGAGCGATACTCGTATCACAATGGATGTTGTTGACACCAAGGGGCAATTCAAAGTGGGCAATAGATCGGACACCAGCCGAACGGATATTGCCAATCAAATCACAACCGCTTTTGTGTCGACCGCAATATCGGGGATGGGGGAAGTGCTTATTCGACTTACGTTGGATTTACTTGATCCTTATCCTGTAGGTGGCAATTACTACTGTAAGGTTGAATTAACCATTACCGGTCGATGATCCAATGGTGAGCAAGGGGAAGGAAGCCGACTAAATATGCCAAGAAATGGGGAACGTTCAGTTCTGAGAAATGCATTGGATCCTTGCTGCGTTTTGCACCAGGCATTCATGGTTCTTGTTTGCATGGGCATTCTTGGTTGCACAAAGACGGTAACTGTATCTCGTCCTTCCATCGCGCAGTTGGCTGAGGAGTCGTTCTCTTCCTCGAACGATAGCCATTTAAAGACAGTAGCGATGGCCAACGCTTCCGGCATTCCACCCAGTTCGGAACTCTTTGGTGATCCGTTCGGTGCCCATACAAGTATCAGAGCAGACGGGGTTCTAACCTCTATTCCGGAAAACGAAGAAGAGGATGTTCTAATCAACGAAGATTGTTTTGATATGGATCTTCGTGAAGCGCTCATCGTCATCGGTGAATCGGCTGGTGTTGATATGATTGTTGATGAAAAGCTATCGGGAGTAGCTGATGTCTCGATCGAGGACTTGCCCATAGAACAAGCTGTCGAGAAGCTACTATTGGCACACAATTATTTCTATGCGCGTGAGGGCAATAGAATTTTTGTTGGCACGGCAGATCCGTCATCGCCATTGTTCACTCGCATTGCAGAGCAAGTTGAATATCGGCCCCGCCACATCGATTCAAAATCATTGGTTTCAACGGTTTCCGAAGGAAACATGAAGTATGTCAAGCAAGTTGAGGGAACGAACGTTATTCTTATCGAAGCGCCGGAACGGATTGTACACAATATTGTTTCAAGATTTGAATTGGTTGATAAACCCGTTCCTCAAGTAGTGCTCGAGGCAATCGTCTGCGTGATCTCTCCTGATACAGGATTTCAGATTGGTACAGACTGGCAACATGCCGTCGATATCAATGGTAGCAATGCGCTAAAACTGGGGATTAGTGGATTAGCCATTTCCGGAAGTGTTTCGAATCAAGGAATAGAATCGGTTTTCAGTGATTTTGCCAAAACATCAGCATTTGTCACAGCGCTTTGCGAACATGGTTATTTGACCATCCGTGCAGCGCCTCATGTTACGGCGAAAGATGGACAAAAAGCGGATATTGGGATTAGCAGGGAAACGTTTTTCAGTATCCAGGCGAATTCTAATACCGGTGGTGATAATAATTCTTTCTTTATTCAGCAGGATGTACAGAAGGTAGAATCGGGTATTTCACTCATTCTTACACCTCACATTCGTGGTGACATGGTTACTATTGATATCGAAAAAGCGGAAGTCAGCGAAGACATTCGTACGGCAAACGCTGAAGCTGCATTGAATCAATATCCAGTGATTAATCGCCGCTCGGTTTCAACCACAGTAACCGTTAAAGATGGTCGAACTATTGTGATTGGTGGGCTTGTCCAACGCGAGACGGTGGATAGAGAAAATAGAATTCCATTCTTGGGCCAGATTCCAATTTTGGGCTATCTTTTTAAAACGACGCAACAACAAACTCGGGATGTTGAAGTTGTCATATTTTTATCACCTCGCATCGAAGCATTTCCAGATACTGCTCTCTTCTCTATTGAAGAAGTGCTCAACGAATCACAGTCTGCTTTGAAATGAAATTGAAAAACATTTTTCGGTCTTGCGCGGCAATGTTTCTTGTTGCATTCTCGCCGGCACTTGCGCGCGCCCAAGTCCAGAATGGATCGTCTGGTGCTCCTGGCGGACAAAGAACGTTAACGCTTCAAGAATCTCTCGAAGCGTCATTCAATATCGAACCAGTGGTCCATCGACTTAATGGACGGCGTGGGGAAGTACTTCCCTTTTCGTTCTTGATTACATCGACTGGAAAATCGATGAATGTTTCCGTTTACGTTGTAAATCTGAGACAAGAAGAGTCGGGTAATGTTTTTCACGATCCTAATTCAAACCCGAGTCAGTTCGTTCGCTTTACTTCGGAAACCAATTTTCCTTTGGGACCGGGTGAATCGAGAACCATTGCAGGCGAAGTAACAGTCCCTCTCAGCAAGACGAACTTTCTGTCCTACGGCATTTTGGTGAAGGACAGTGGTGTTAATACTGGTAACGTTGGTGAAGCGGCCGCGAATGCTGCTACCCGAGCTTCCATCCGATTCGTTACTCAGTATGTGCTGAGGCTCGACATCGAGACGGGTGGGATCGATCTAAAAGAACTGGAGCAAGTCGATTTGCAAAATGGCTCGATTCGCGCGGTGCAGGGGTTCCCGGTTGCAGAGATGTTTATCAACAATCCAACTGATATGGCGGTTGAGTGTAGTGTAGATTTGACGATTCGCAACGAAAAGGGAAAGAAGCTTAAGACCATCGCTTTGGGTATGCCCTGTCGTTCGGACATGCCTGATTCTGATCGTTATCTTGTTCGTTTAATGCCCAATAGCCGCGTCCGTGTGATGGCACCGGTCGATATCGTCTTGTTGCCTGGGAAGCACCTTCTGCAGTACAGCCTAAAAATCGGCCGTCGCGAAGTCCGAAATGCACAATTCGATTATCAAGTTCGCACGGGGCAATTTCCCGCCCTCGATGCAAAATTGTCTATCCTAGATGAACTCATCACTGTCGAGCCGGCCCAGCTTGAACTAGGGCGAATCGCTGGTACACATCGCATGGGAGTTTTGCGATTTACTAATTGCGGTGAGGCAGACCAGGCCATCTCGCTGTCCTCTTGCGACCTTCAAGGTAATCTTTTCTCTGGAGTTAAGTTCAGCACAGAGGACTTTGTCCTTTCACCTGGTAAATCGAAAAGCGTTCGCGCCGTGATTCAGTCTGTGGAGGGTGTTGAGCAGGCTATCTACGGTTCGGTTGTCGTGAAGCAAGGCGCGGATAAGCACTCCAATGTTCCCCTAGTACTGCTGTTCGGCGAGCCTGCAAAGATTAGCGTTGTGCTGGCCGATTTCGCAGCAATCTCAGCGATGAATAGTGAAGCGTCCAACGAACGTTCCCTGCTTCCGCAAGTTTTTCGTGCATCGCTAGAGAACCTTGGACTGGGCTTCGCCCCTGTACATGGCGAGCTAGAAATCACTAGCCCGGATGGGCGGACATGGTCGATGACCGATGGTTTTGGACGCTGGATGAACCCCCAAGAGAAACGTGACTTGGTTTTTACTACTCCTTTGCATCTCCCGGATGGCGCGTATCGCTTGTCGCTCGTTATTCGTACTACGCCCGAATCGCCGCTGATCTCGCGAACTTTTGACGTGACGCTCCCCCTTGCGGTAGGGTCTGGCGAGTCGATTCAGGCTGGGCAGCCTGTCCTAGTGAGCAAGGACGTCGAGGCAACTTAAAGTTGGGCGGTACTTTTCTAAGTTTTTCTACCCGGCGGTAGTTTTCTGTCGTTTTTGTGACCGAACGTGTCCCTGGCTGCTTTTATCCTGCTCGCGCACTTGGCTTTGCTCGCGCGCACTTGGCCTTTTGCTCGCGCACACTTGGCCTTTTGCTCGCGCACATTTGGCTTCGCCAACGCGAACGGCCTTTTTTAAATACTGAAACAAATGGACACTGATTTTGTCATTTGCTAGCATTAGCTTTTGACGATACAGAGGTTCATGGTTTGAGTTGTTTACGGAACAAAATCGCAGGTCCAATTTTTTTGATTGGTGTCGGGGCCAGAATAGCCCAATGCTGGAGGGATGATGAATATCGAGCGAGTAAGAGTTCGGGGCTCGGCACCCGAGGCAGCCGGAAAAACAGTAGAGAAACCAGCCGTATTACAGTCTTTACGACAGCAATTGGCTCGACTCGAACGCTCGGGCAACAGCGTCTCAGAGGACCGCGTTTCAAGTGGCGCTGCGATTCTCGATGCGATGTTGCCTGGCAAAGGGCTAGCGACGGGGACCATGCATGAGTGGGTCGAACATGAGGGGGGGGGCTTAGCGTGTTGGCTCGCTTTATTGTCCGCTCGCAGCGCCCTGCTAGGCTGGGACCGTCGACACCATGGTCGTCTGGTGGTCTTGGATCGTGAAGGGACTTTTTATCCACCAGCAGCACAAGCGTTGGGAATTCCCTTAGAGCGACTTGTGCTCATTCGCCCGAAAGACCACGACGAACTCATTTGGTCGGCAGATCAAGCCCTGCGAAGTCCTGTGGTTTCAGCCGTCTGGGGTCGTTTAGAAACGCTCGATGATCGCGATGCACGACGACTGCAATTAGCCGCAGAGGTCGGCGGTTCGCTTGGTTTATGGATACGGCCTCAGCGTGCGCTGAGCCAACCAAGTTGGGCTGATGTGCGTTGGTATGTACGCGGCTTACCACCACTTTCTCACACCGCGACGAAGAGTTCAGCAGCACCAAGCGTCACCATGGAGCGCAGCTCCAAACGAATGGAAATACGCCTAGTGCGCTGTCGAGGGGGGCGTTCTGGAGCCAGCGCCATTTTTGAAATTAATTCCCACGGACAGATTTGCCATGAGCCAACTCCACAACAAACGCCTGCTCTGCCTTTGGTTGCCCAATTGGCCCATCCAAAGAGTGCAAGCAAGTCTCGCCAGCGCAGCGCCTGAACAGGATGCCGCCCAGGCGGCAACCAAGCTGGCGATTGCGCTATGGGGTATGGATCCACGGCGAGGTCGGTTGATAGTGGCCTGCTGCGATCTTGCCGCTAGTCTTGGAGTGCGCGTAGGCATGACCGTCAGCCAGGCCGACTCATTGTTGCAAGTCGCCCCCGACGCGACACATTGGATCGCTCAGCACGATAGCCAAGCCGACTGGGAAGCGCTCAGCAATTTGGCAGAGCGTTGTGCTGAATGTATTAGTCCACTTGTCGCAATCGAACCACTGGAAAACTTTCTCTGGGCAGGGCAAATACTACATCAACCTCAAGCTCTGCTGCTGGATGTGACTGGCTTAGGAAACTGGTTTGGTGGAGAACCGTCACTAGTGGCCGCAACACAAAATATATTGGAACAGGCTGGATACTGGGGCCGAATCGCTATTGCCGATACACAAGGCGCAGCGTGGGGAGTCGCTCATTGCGCGCAATCCACTGGGCCGAATCTTTTGCAGCCCCATCGTTCCAATGCAGCTTGGATCATTCCTCCAGGAGCTCAGCAACAAGCCTTGGAACCTTTGCGCATCGCCGCATTACGAGTCCGCTCGGAAACTGCAGTGATGCTGCGACGCTTGGGAGTGACCTCCATCGCTGCGTTAATTCGTCTCCCCCGCAGTGGACTCGTGACCCGTTTCGGACCCGATTTGCTGCTGCGACTGGATCAAGCGTTGGGGACCGCAACCGAAATTCTACCGATGCATCAAGCAGCGCCAGAGCATCGGCAAAATGTGGAGCTGCAATACCCGACCACTGATCGCGACATTCTGGCTCATCAACTTTCGCTCTTATTAAAAAAACTCGTAACTGGCCTGAGTCAGCATCAACAGGGCGTCTTGCGACTGACCTGTCGCATGGAACAGGAAGCCCCTCCTCCATTCGAATTGCGGCTAGGATTATTTACTCCAACCGCCTCGCATGAGCATTTGGAACGATTGTTACTGGGCAACCTGGAACGCTGTCGCCTCACCTCAACCGTCCACCGAATCGTCATGACTGCCACCCTGACTGGTCCACTGACAATACGACAACCCACACTGTTGGATATTGACGATGGTGAATCGAGCAGCGTGTACGAATTGGCCAAATTGATAGACAACTTGAGCGGCAGATTGGGACGTGAACGAGTGCTGGTGGCAGAATCGACTCATCATCCCTTACCAGAGCAAGCCATTCGAGTTCGCCCCCTGACAGGCCAACCCATGGGCGCCATGATCCCCGGTCGCCCAGCACCCAAGCGAGCTTTAGCAACCAGGAAATCCAATCGCAAGAAGACGCCCTACACCTCCTCAGCGAGCCAGCAGGCCTCAGCGAGCCAGCAGGCCTCAGCGAGTATGGATCGAGTCGACACATTAGACTGGCGTGCCGCCCATTCCAGCGATCCCTTGCGCCGTCCAACGATACTCTATAAAAAACCTTTGCCGCTGATGGTTCTTGATCCGCAGACAACGGAATCAAGCCAAGCTTTCAACGAACCACCTGCCAGATTTCGACGCGGCAATCAGGAGCACCATGTACTCCGTTCCTGGGGACCCGAACGATTAGAAACAGGCTGGTGGCATGGACCTATGCAACGACGCGATTACTTTCGAGTCGAGACATCTTCAGGACAATGGCTGTGGATCTACCGCGACCTGCGTCAAGGAGGCTGGTGGCTTCATGGACTTTTCTCTTAAGCCACCATCAATCACACGACCAGCAGGCTCAAGCTTCCGAACCCACCGCCTCTGGAATCGTTTCAAATTGGCGTTCTCGAAACGTACCGACCTGACTGCGTAAACGCACCAAGGCACTATCCAATTCACGCTGCGTTATCACACCACACTCTACCAAGATCTCTTCCAGGCGAGGAACCGTTTCTAACTGCCTGACAATCAACTCGCTTAAATCTTCACGGCTCAAAAATCCCATAGCAATGGCCAATTCACCAAACGGTTCATTGCCATCCGCTTGCTTAGTGAGTACCTCAAAAACCTGCGGCATCGTCATCATCTCTGCTTCTACGGCCAGTTGCCCCAATGGACGTCGACATCGCAATTGCTGGCGAAGTGCGCCCACAAAACCTTCAGCAGAAATTCGACCTTCATCTATCAAGTCAAATGCAAACCACATAATGACTCCCTAACCACACATGAGGATTCTCAACGACTCACAAGCCGTTCGCGACTCGCCATCGAAAACCTAGCTTATTTTTCGCAGAGGCAACTCTATTTTGTAACGGGAACAACCCAATTTGGATGAGCTTCGTATGCTTGCTCCATCCAAGCAACGCCTTGCGCAACCACATCAGGGTGGTCCGCTGCCAGATTGTGTGACTCGCTCAAGTCCGACTCCAAATCGAACAGCTCTACTTTGCCGGTCAACATCGGCTGACGAATCGCCTTCCAGCGACCAAAGCGAACCGCTTGACGACTCCCTTGTTCATAGAACTCCCAGTACAAGAATTCGTGTTGTGCTTGTTTTGACGATTCTCCGATCAGGCTTGGGAAAAAACTAATGCTGTCCGTGTTTTGCGGAGGTGTTGCGCCGGCGATCTCAGCAGCTGTTACAAGAAAATCACCCGCATAGGCGATGTGGTCCGTCACTCCTCCCGCAATAACGGTACCCGGCATCCAAGCGATCGCTGGTACACGAATTCCACCCTCGTATAGCGAACGCTTAATTCCTCGCAAAGGACCTGAGGGATGAAAACGGTCCAAATTGTGATTCGATTCATTATGCGGACCGTTATCACTCGTGAAAAAGACCAGAGTCTTTTCTGCAATTCCCAATACTTGCAAGTGATCGAGCAACTCACCAACGTGGCCATCCAGCTGCGAGATGAGGGCCGCTTGTCCTTTGTCTGGATTTGGCCACGTTTCACTGCCGTATTGCCCAAAGTCGAGTACCTCCGCGCCATCACCAGTTAGCCGCGTCCCTTCGTTATTGGCATGTGGAGCAGTAACCGCTAAAAAGAGAAAGAATGGTTCCTGCTGGTGTTCGGAAATGAATTGCAGCGCTTCGTTCGCAAATAGATCGGGCGTATAGTCAATCCGTACTGTAGCTGCCCCAGGAGTAAAATCGAAATGAGGATCTTGCTTCCCTGTTCCCTGGACCACGTTGCGCAATTTCTCTTGCGAAAGATTTCGCCACACATATTCAGGGAAGTAATTGTGAGCATGCACTTGATTCAAATAACCGTAGAAGAAATCAAAGCCTTGGCGCAGCGGGTGGCCCTCCAAACCCACTTCACCCAGGCCCCATTTACCAACAAGTCCATTGTGATAACCGCGTTCTTTGAGCACCTCGGCGACGGTTACGTCGCGATCACGCAGAGATTGTCGCTCAAGCTGATTTGAACCAGCATTTCCTCGAACTTGGGCGTGCCCCATGTGCATCCCCGTCATTAGCACACAACGACTGGGAGCACAGACAGTGTTGCCCGCATAAAACTGAGTAAAGCGAGTTCCTTCGCGCGCCATGCGATCCAGGCGCGGGGTCTGAATGACTTGCTGCCCATAGCACCCCAAGTCACCATAGCCCAAGTCATCGGCTACTATGATAATGATGTTTGGCCGGTTGCTTGACTCGGCCTTAAGTGAAGGCGCATAAAGGGTTTGTGCGAAGAGTGCTGCAAACGCCGAAATGGCGAGTGTAGTAATTCTGTGTAGCAAATGACGTGGGAATGTGCGGCGGCAATCGGACTTTCCAGAAGCACACGTCGACTTGGCAAGGTACTGAATCATGTTGAATCCCCTTCTTAGGATGGCGATTGCCGCACGGACTATCGGTCAGTGGCATTTGTTTCTCACGAATACGGGCGTCCGATCAACTTGCCGCCGCTTCTTGATTGCCGTTGAAATTGGGAGCAGCATTGACACTAGGCCCAGCAACTCAAAGCGACCAGTTCTCAGCCGCAGCTTTGGTTCTGATCGTGATGCCGTGAGTGCCACAATATCCGGACTCTCGACGTTCGCAATCTCCTCGGGCACTGCCCGCGACTTGCTGGCATCTACGGACGCGGCGTAAGCTAGATTTGCGTTCTGAACGATTTCAGTCGCAAATTCCATCGACGACATTGCGCGGTCAATCAACACCTGCCTCTCAGTTTCGGCAACGCCCTGGCCCGCTGCGTCACTCTGAAACGATTTTCTGCTTGCTGATTCCGAATGGGCTGTCAGAACCGCTGTCGCATGGGTCCTCGCAATGTGATCTTCATCGCCCATTTGGTTAAGCGACATGGTTGCGACGAAGGAATCTCGTACCATCGAGCGAGCTAGTTTGTCATCGCCGATTGCGGATTCGGTGTGGTTTGTTTGATCGGCCACGGATTGAAAATAGCGAAAATGTGACTCTGGATTTGCCGTAACGATCGGCGCGACAGAGGCGGCAGGCGAGTCAGCTCGCGATAATAACGGAGGTGTCGAGTAGACTGGCAATGATGGCGGCGACAGTGAAGTAACTGGTGGTGATGCGGTGCCCGTTGAACCGCTGAATAGTTCATCGCCCGGCTCGCTTTCGCCCGTGTCATTTGGTCCCAAGTCTTTGTCGGGGGACTCAACCGTTGAGCCGTCAGTATCGGTTTCGTCAGTATCAGATCGATCATCATTGGTTTTGTCGGTGATAGAATCCGACTCATTCTGATCCTGTACTTCTCCTTCGTTAGAGCTGTGCTCGTTTAAACAAGTAAGCAGTTCATCTGAAACGGCTCTGTTTGACCGACCTCCCACCGTGGTATCCACTGCGGAAACAATGGCAGCAGGTGCCTGCTGCGGAGCTGGTGCGATCGGCATGTCAATGTTGATCAAGCTAGCGAACAACGCACGCGACTCTAATCGCTCGACCGTCAACCTGTATCGTGATCGAACATGCGATCTGGAACGCTGACCGATTCTGGTTTGATTAAACATTAATTCACTCCGTTATCACTTTGCGCGTCGCGGTGGCATTGCATTGACACAGAAGTTGATCAAGCAGCTCGCGATGTTGCTCCAAATGGTCTCTATACTGCTGGTTAAATGGTGCGTCCTTGACTGCCCTGGCCTGCATTTCCATTGCCTCTGATAAAAATTCGATCGCAGCGGACTCGCTGCCTTGCAAATGATGGACCCATCCGTGCTGGTGCAACAGGTTGGCTAACCGGCTGAGCGACTCCGTTCGATTTCGCTGCAATTTCATTTGTGACCTGAACATTTTCTCAGCCATTTCAAAAGCGGCAAATGCGTCTGACTCCCTACCTTCGATACGTGAATAGATATGACCGAGGTTAGCGTTCGCAATCGCCAATTGTTCGTTACAGCCAGCGTCGATATTGCCACCCTTGCTGGCTTGCGTTAGGCGATCAATCGGCCAAGTTTGTACTTCCAAAGCCTCGTCGATTCGATCGCTGCGAGCCAATACTGTCGCTAGATTGCTCTGCGTCACGGCCAGTTGGCACTCGATTGACTGATCGGTTACCCATAGCGTTCCATCCACTGACGTAAGATCATGCGGTTTATCCATCGATAAGATGTCGTCCAATTCGGACAGGTTCACTCGCAACAATGCTTCCGACTTTGTGAGGTCACTGTCGATCAGCGTGGCGACCATCGAATTGTTACACTCAATCAATTGCAGGCGCAGCGGCACGGAGTCGGGCTGCTGTTTCAACGCATCCTGCAGCGTTGTTTCAACGTCGTGAAGAATGGATACCGCCTGCGTTGAATTGGATGACTGAATCAACAGCAAACTCAAATTGGTTTGCGTCATTGCCCATTCACTGACGATGCGAGGGAAAAGTAAGCGACTATTCAGAAGTGGTGATTGCAAGTCACTCGCACGACGATAGTTCGTTGCAGCGTCGGAATAACGTCCCAGTTCCTTTTGCAACGCAGCGAGATTGTGAAAGCAGATCGCGAGGTTGGCCTGCTCTTCGGGTCGATCAGCAACATCACCGGCAAGCGACCGATAAGACGCGATCGCTTCCTCATAAGTTGTTTCGGCTCGCGCCGATTCTCCGAGCGACGCATAGGTTACAGCCAATCGATAACGGACCTTTGCAAGCTCACTCGGCGATGTTCCGGCTGCGTCACGGTAAGCCAGAAAGTCGCTATAGTACCGCTCGGCCTCGCGAAGGACTTCAGCTCGAAGCGCATCGCCACCTGGCAGACTCTCCAAGCGTCTGGTGATCAAGCCGCCGAATCGGTCGACCACGGAATGCGCTTGATCGAGATGTAACCTTGCGCGCGCGGCTGCTTGGTCTTTCAAGTCGCTTTGGTGTGAAATCAATCGGTTGGCAGTCGCCAAACTGACCACTGAAATTATTAACAAGGCAACGGTCGTGGCAACGAGTTTTGGGTTTCGCGAAGACCACTTCATCGCTCGTTCAAACAGCGTTGGACGACGTGCCAACGTTGGCTTCCCCGCTAAGAACAAACGTAAGTCTTCGGCCATCTCGCCCGCAGTGGAATAGCGATCCTCTTTTCGTTTCGCGATTGATTTGAGCACAATCGTTTCCAAGTCAATCTCGATAGCCGAATTGATGCGACGCGGCGATTCTGGATCTTCGCTTAGCACTTTATGAAAGAGCGCCTCGCGATCCGCTGCCTCAAATGCAGGTTGCAGGGTCAGCAATTCGTACAAAGTAATGCCGAGCGCATAGATATCGGTTCGATGATCTATTTCATGTTGCTTGCCTGTGATCTGTTCGGGGCTCATGTATCGCGCCGTGCCCATAATCTTGCCTTCGGCCGTCATGTTCGCGTTCCCACGCACACGTGCAAGGCCGAAATCCGCGATCCATATTTTTCCACTGGAATCGATTAATAAATTGGAAGGCTTCACGTCACGATGCACGACGCCTTGTTGATGGGCAAAGTCCAGCGCATCGGCAATACAAATGATTTGCTGAATTGTATCTTGGATGTATCCACGCTGACGAATAGTTTGCAAGGTGCTGGCAGCTGGGACAATGTCCGGGTACGTCGTATGATGTTTGTGGGGCAGGACTGTTTGGTTGTCGAGCTCAGCGTTCGAAAGTGGGGATGCTCGATGCGATCCCATCGGCATTTCGTCAGTCGTTCGATAGGGCGCGCTGGTGGCAAAACTCGTAATGGGTTGATCATCGCGATTTCGAGAGCGACCAGCCGTGAGTTCACAAAACAATTCTTCCATCGTTCGACCATCGATTAATTGCATGCTGTAATAATGCACGCCTCGTTCACAGCCGACTGCAAAAACTGGGACAATGTGAGGGTGATGCAGCGACGCCGCTGCTTGTGCCTCATTGTGAAATCGAGCAACTTGCTGCTTATCCAAAACCGCCGCAAACGGCAGCACTTTAAGTGCCACACTCCGCCGCAATGAGATTTGAGTCGCTTCGTAGACGATCCCCATGCCGCCGCGACTGATCTCTCGATTCAGTTGGTAGTCACCTAAAACACCCGCCCCTACTACTGAATGTTTGGGATTGGTTTGATTAGCTTGCCGAGTGCTACGGCTCAATGCCCGCAGCATTTGCAAATGCTCGCCCCAGTTGAGTTCGAGTTCAGGAAAACCCTTCAACAATTCTTTTGCACCGCTCTCATCGCCCGCCTCTAGTCGCGACGCGTAATTGTCTAACTGGACAGCGATCGACTGTTGCGTCTCGTCTGAATGGCCTGAGGAATGCGAGCTATGACTGCCAGTGACACCGATACCATGCGATCCCGGCTTTGATAATGCTTGATGAATCATTGCGGTTGTTCCAAAGTCTTGCGAAGCTGTTCAATGGCTCTCAGCCAAAGCATCCGAATGGCACCCGTCGAACGCTTCATGTGTGAAGCGATTTCAGTAAAGGAGTCGCCGTCCAAGTGCCGCATCGTGATCACCGTGCGGTAGTCGTCACGTAGACGCTCAATCGCAGCGGCTAAATCCAACAGCGACTGCTGGTGATCGAGTTCCGAAGCGGGCGAGCGATTTGGGCTGATTTGCATCTCTGAAAAACGCGAGTGCGATCGTTCGACCGATGCGGACAATTGGTTCAAGGATTGTTCGCGACGGATGCTTCGTTTGGCAGCCACGAGGTGAGTCTCCACGGCACTCGCAATGTTATTCACCAGCACTTTCCGCAACCAAGCGGTGAACGCGTCGATATCGGTCCCGCGGAACCGGTGAAAATCCCGATGAGCTTCCAGCAAAGTGTCTTGAACGACATCGGACGGGCTGACACGATGTCGAATCTCTTTTGCCAACTGTCCACGAGAAAGGACGTTCAGGTATCCCGAATATCCCGCTAGCAAAAACTCCAAGGATTGCCGGTCTCCCTCGGCAGCTTTGGCGAGCAGTTCTCGGTTGGATTTTGCTTCTAATAAAGTAACCATGAGTCGTTCCCTAACAGTCCAAGCCGACTTCAAGCACGTTTGTCACGCCATCGGGGCCAAGTAATCGAACAAATTCCCCACAACTTCGGAGAGGTTAATAATTGTTTCCAGAAAACTGGCTTCGGAAAGGGGCCACATGGCCCGATCATTCGCTCCGGTATTGAAAGCCAATGGCAGTGGTGCTTTTGTTCATCGACGCGTCATTGACCGAACCCAACGTCTGATGGAAGTCGCCCTATTCCCCTGGAACTACCCGTAATCAGCTATCGTCGTGACATCGCCATCGAACCTCATTTGCTCTTCATGGCCTTCACAAAAACTCCCCAACGATCGTCATCTCGATTGTTCGCACCTTCCAACAGGTCAATGAGTATTTCGCATGTCGATGCAGTGCTGCCAGAGCACAAGTATCCAGCGGACTGTGCCGACGAAACCGCATCCAGCACCGGTTGCAGAGCGGACTTCGTCCATTCAGTTAAGCGTTCGCGATCCTTTGTTGGCTAAAAACTGCGCGAGCCGCATCGAGAACGCGAACATCAATCGCCGCCGCTTCGTCCTTCGTTGGTCGGCCAAGTCGTTTACGTTTTGCCATGACGTCTTGTTTCTTGTTCCTGTGGCCGAGAAATAGCACGGTGCCGTTGCATTATTGACAGCAATGCTATAATAGCACTGTAGCGTGCTATTAATAATTGTTCAAGAGTTGAAGCGATGTCGCCATTCACATTGACACAAATCAGTTGGTCCACACCGGCAGGATACAACACGCTGGATCCGGATCATAACGCCAAGTTACTCCCAGGACGCCGCCATGTTTACCCTGGCCTTTGGATTCCATGCGCCTTCATCCGATACCTCAATGTGCTCGGCTTGAGACCGAGTCGCTCGGCGGCGTGGCCTGCACCTTTGATCTTCCATTGGCACTCTTCAAGTACACTGAGAATCTCGCTGCGGGTAACATCCGGTGGACCGGCTGCAGGGTTTTCGGATGTCTTCGTCGGCGTTGATTGAACAAAACCTTCCAGCATCAATGTCGAACCTGAGGTCAGAATTATCGCCCGTTCGAGGACGTTTTCCAATTCGCGGATGTTGCCGGGCCAATCGTAGTTGACCAAACGATTCATAGTGCTTTTGGGCACGCTGGTGATCGTCTTCCCTAGTCGCTTGTGTTTATTATAAAAAAGGTGGCCTACAAGCAACGGAATGTCGTCACGTCGCAGGCGTAGCGGTGGCACTTCGATGGGAAAGACAGCCAAACGATAATATAGGTCTGGACGAAATTTCTCCCGCTCCATCGCTTGATGCAAATTACGGTTGGTGGCTGCCACCACGCGGACGTCGACGCGAACAGTCTTGGACGAGCCGATTCGTTCGAACTCACCCTCCTGCAGAACCCGCAACAGCTTGGTTTGCAATTCGGAATTGAGTTCTCCGATCTCATCCAGAAATAACGTGCCACCGTCGGCCAATTCAAATCGGCCAATTTTGTCGGCGACCGCGCCGGTGTAGGCGCCTTTTACGTGCCCAAACAGTTCGCTCTCGATCAAACTTGCCGGCAAGGCAGCGAGATTGACCTTGACCATGTGGCGGTCCTTGCGTGGACTTCGGTAGTGGATGGCTCGGGCCAGTAACTCCTTGCCGGTTCCGGTTTCACCGAGTAGCAGGACGCTCGCGTCAGTCACTGCAACGTGTTCGACCTTGGCGAGTGTGAGCCGAATCGGAGCACTTTCACCAACTATTTCGTCAAACCCCAAAGTGCTTGCAATTTCCTCCTGAAGATAAAGATTCTCGGCTCGCAGTTGGACCGTCAGACGATCAACCTCTACGAGTGCTCGACGCAATTCGGTTTCGGCTTGCTTCCGACTTAGGGCACCCGCGATCGCGTCGCCCACCAAGCGAAGTTGCAGGATACCCGTGCCATTCCAAGTGACTTCACGATGGAGCGTGCTGAGGGCAATACAGCCGTTGACCCGGCTCTCTTCGCCAAAGAGCGGTAATTGCAAGTTCGATTTGAAGCCCGTTGCCTCAAGTCTCGCGCGGTCATCGGGAAACTCTTCCGGAATGTCGGCCAGTGAATTCAGGACGATGTTCTTACCCGAAATGATCGTTTGCTCATTCCAGTTGAACGTTCCCATCGGGACATTTTGGTACTGGGCGATCAGGCTAGGTGATCCGGGTGAACACCATTCATGGGTCACGCTCCAGGACGAGTCGTCTGCCGAAATGTGAGCGAGATAGGCGTATTCGATGCCAATGAAGCGGGCGATTTCCCCTAGACTTTCTTGAATGTGTTTATCGATGTCCGAGGCGGTGCTTGAGGCAAATCGTGCAAGGATTTTTGCGACGAGATCGCCGAAGGCTTGTTCTATTAGCAGCTCGGATTTCATGGCTCTTCCAGCGTTATGGCGGACACCTTGGCTGCCACTCTGGCAACCCATCGCGGGTCAGCGGCAATCACCCGGTCGGTAGCTTCGACCTTGTCGACGTCCATCCTAAGTGTACACACAAGGGGCAAGGGACGGGGGCAAGGGGCAAGGGGCAAGGGGCAAGGGGCAGAATTGAGGGGCAGCTTCCTGCCTTTGCCCCCTTCAAGTTGCCTCTGTAGCGGTGGGCGAGATCAAGAGTCAAGATTTAACCACATATGAGGCAAGCACTTAGGTGCTTATCTGTGGCGAGTGTCTACCTTCGGCACGATCGTAGCTATACGGGTACTACAACCGAGTTTCAGCCGGAGTGCGTTAATCCCCTGTTTTATGTGAGAGCCAGATTTTTTTAGGAATCGGGCGTGAACGGGTTGCGGCTCTTGTTGAGTGATCCAACCCGAAGGAACGACTTTGACCATTCATGTTAGCGAGGCAAAACACTCAAGTGGAACGGTCTTGAAGGTGGACGGTCACTTGAAAGCCGGAGACGTTGCGGAACTGACGCAGGCATGTCGATTGGCAAACAACTTAAACACGCTCGACCTGTCGGACTTACAGTCGGCTGACAAGGCGGGCTTAGAGATATTGCGAGAACTAGCTTCCCTGGGGGTGCAACTTCGAAATGCATCTCCCTATATCGAATTGCTGATGAAGCCCAATTCCCATTGAAGGTAAACGAATGAAAATGAAAACGAAATCGATCGCCGTCTTCCTGTTACTTGCCTCCGGCGCGGGCCAGTGCCTTGGGCAAGACGTTGCCGCATCTGTTGAAGGAGATACAAAAGCAGTTGCCGAATCGAAAGTTATTTCGCCTGATCTGTCTGCCATTCACGAAGCTTCACAATCGTTTGCGGTCGCCTTTAATCAACACAACGCAAATGCGGTTGCCGCGTTGTGGACCAAGGACGGTGAATATGTTGACGGAACAGGGCGCGTTCTCGTGGGACGCGATGAGATCTCAGAGGATTACCAGGAGTACTTTGCCGCCAATCCCGAAGCCAAGATCACAATCGTGATCGACTCGCTGCGACTACTGAGCAGCGACACAGCGATAGAGGATGGGCGTGCCGCTGTCGAGTCATCGACCTCAGGTTCTGGAGGGTTCACCAATTACACGGTGGTACACGCGAAAGTGGATGGGCAATGGCTGATGGCTTCTGTTCGCGATGCGTCGGTCGAAACTGTGCCGTCCGTCGCAAGCGCCGCGGACCTGGAATGGTTGGTGGGTAAGTGGGCCGCTGAAGAGCATGGCGTGGCGATGGAGTCGGATTGTAGTTGGGTCGTCGACGGGCGGTTCATCCAACGCAAATACACGACAAAACAAGTCGATGGGACCGTATCATCAGGGGTGCAATTGATTGGATGGAATCCAGAGGGCGGTCACGTACAGTCGTGGGACTTCAGTCCAGATGGCGGCCATGCGGTCGGCACTTGGATTCCGAAGGACGGCGGATGGTCAGCACAGATGCGAGGCATTACTGGCGATGGCACGCTGACGACTGCGATTAATCAGTTACGAAGACTGGATGACAATGCATACGTATGGCAATCGATTCAGCGAACTGCAGGCGGGATGGCGATTCCAGACACCGACGAAGTTGTCCTCAAGCGAATTCCGGTCGCCCGTTGAGTTTACGATCTATCTCATCAAATCATTCACAAAGTAGCCCAATCATGTCACGAAAATTTTTATTGACCTCGCTCGGTATCGCTTTGACGTTGTGCGTTCCACTCAATGAGGCCTGGGGGCGCGGACGAGGAGGTGGTGGTGGCG
>JBGTBJ010000109.1:0-21605 GCA_041749395.1 Pirellulaceae bacterium | reverse complement strand
CAGAGCCCGGGGAACCTTGTCCCCGGGGCTCCGCCCGGGGACACACTGCAAACAAGGCTCCGCCTTCTAAACTCGAACGCACACCTCAGCAACACCCGCAAAATCAGCGATTGGTTATGGGCTAGTTGCGTTGGCGGGCGGAGCCCGGAAGACATTGCGTCCCCCGGCAGAGCCCCGCGAACCTTGTCCCCGGGGCTCCGCCCGGGGACACACTGCAAACAAGGCTCCGCCTTCTAAACTCCAACGCACAACTCAGCAACACCCGCAAAATCAGCGAATGGTTATGGGCTAGTTGCGTTGGCGGGCGGAGCCCGGAAGACATTGCGTCCCCCGGCAGAGCCCGGGGACGAGGGACACGAGGGACGAGGAAAGCGAGGGAAGATTTAATGGCTACTGTTCAATTCCCCCAGGCACGAAGCTTTTCAGGAAATCGCTATCCGCAATTAATTCGGTCCTGATCATGAAAACTTGCCCCATGCCATAATCGCGTTTGGCGTTGTCACGCTCCGAGCCATCGGAATAGGGTTTTGGCGAGAAAACCAATAGTACTTCCGATTCCTTCAAAACACTTTCCACTGCAATAGAGTCCGACTTGACCGTTGGCACTTGGATAGTCACTCGTTCTTCCGGATCATTGCCACGTCCATTGGGGAGGCTCGCAAGCTTCACACCGTCGACGCTCGAATGAGTGAACACCATTTGGAGGTTCACATCTTCATCCGCAGAAGCAGTAGTCATTAGCGAAAACTTCCACCCATCCTCGAAGACCGAAATCTTTGGTTGTAAGGCGGCAGAATTATCGCCAGAAATCTCGAGCACATCGGTAACAAACGGCCGCTGCACAACATCGCTGATCACTCCGCGTTGACCGTTGAACATCGTTACCTTCGGTGCCTGAATAACATTCGATCTATTGTCGGACTGCACTTGTTGAATGAAACGTTCACTTTGTTGGCGACTGATCTTTGCAGCACGAACCGGAACTGAAACAGATTGCTCGATAGTAAAGTCCTCATTGCTTGCTGGAGACCAATCTAACGCATTGATTGAAAACGACGCTACTTCCCAATGTTCAGGATCGTCCAAAACGGGAGAGCGATCGAACCGTCCGATGCGAGCCGTCGATTCCGACGTCGACCAATCAAACTGATCAAGCAAGCGGACGTTTGTGTCAATGACCTTTAGCTCAGTGACAATCTGCCACAGACCCGACTGTTCGAACGCCGATAACATCTGCTTCATCCATACTTCTTGTTGTTTTGTCACATTGACCGTCATGACGCCGTCAAGAATTTTTGCCTCAGTATGCTGGTCTGCGCTCGTCGTGTAGGACGCAAAGTAGCTCATGACAAACTTCTCCGCATCAATGCCGGGCTGAAGTTCCTTCGCCTTTTGCAGAGCTTTCTCGACATTTATGGAAACGACTCGCAGGTCTTTCGCGAAGGGGGACTGATTCAAGCGATTGGGACGCTTCCAATCACCTCCAGCTAACGCAACTTCGAAATTCGGTATTTGTCTTAGTGCAGCTACAGGCCTCTCAATCGGCTTGGCGTCTGTAAGTCCGCATACGGCAAACATGCCAATCACGGGCACTGCCGTCAAACCACCCACCCACCTTTTTTTGCGAATGTTTGATCCCAGTGATTTGATGCGTCGCTGTAGATCTTTTGGCGCTGCCATCGCGATTAGCCCGACGGTTGGCCGCCTGACTGCGGATGGTTGGCCGGCAGCAAATCGAAGCAGGAGCTCGCCATACTCGCGAATCTGCGTCGCATCCAAATGGAGCGTTGCCAATTCATCGGCGGCACGTTCCATATTCTGTTGTAGCTTGGTAACCGCGATCCACGATAATGGATTGAACCAGTGAACTGATTTAGCCAAGGTCGCAATTGATATCAACAAGCCGTCGCGACCCTTGATGTGCGCAACCTCATGACGAAAGACCCATTCGAGCTGTTCCGTTGTCAGTTCTTCACGCCAACCCTCAGGGAGGCACACGACCGGACGAAACATGCCGAACATTGCAGGTGCATGCAGCGATGGGACCAATTTCAACTTAGGACGTCGTCCTACACCGAGCTCATCGCAAACCCGAAGCAAGCAATCCACGGTCGCTCGATCATTCACCAGCGGGAGCGACCATAATTTC
Organism: Pirellulaceae bacterium; assembly: GCA_041749395.1. GTDB lineage: Bacteria > Planctomycetota > Planctomycetia > Pirellulales > Pirellulaceae > Laterigemmans. The sequence continues at coordinate 19,456 of JBGTBJ010000109.1, read as the reverse complement.
ATTGCGAAACTAACGTGAGACACAATGTTTCGCAACAGCAGTACAATCGCAACGACTGGCAAGCCAATAATGACTGAGTAGAGAAGAATCACTAGCAAAGGTTCCACCTGTTCAAACAGAGTGTCTTCCGCTTCCACTTGATTGAATGGTTGTTGCGCTACCGATGATGCGGGCAACGCCGCTTCATCCGCCGTGATATTGGTGTCTTCCATGGATGTCCCGTGCTCATCCATTAAGTTGAAAGTACCGAAACCATCCGGTTCAGCCGGAACGTCATCTTCCGCTGACAACAAAGCGAGAACTGGGGCGTCGGCGACCGAACTGATGGCCGCCCACGAGGTGGCCGACACCGGCAGTAGTAGCCTCACAATTACAATCAACCAGAGCCAGCAGATATACCGAGCGGGTACTCGGTCACGCATGACGAGAGTCAGAATGGCAACGATAGCGAATAACGTCAACGCTCGCCAACCTGCAAGGAGCACGAAGTAGAGCACCTCGAAACATCTTTCCATGATTTGGTCTATCATTCCTTTGATCCTTTTTTCTGCGTGTCTTTTAAGTTCGATTTGGTTTCAAGCAGTTCGCGAAGCTGCGCCAAGTCGTCTTGGCTGAGCTTCGTTGTCTTGACGAGGTGCAAAAGAGCAGGGGCAGCATCGCCGCCGAACACACGGTCCACGAAGGATCGGCTTGCCTTCCGCACGCAAGCGGTTCGCCGCACGGCGGTGGTGTACCGATACTTCTTGCCAATCTGCTCTGTCGTCAACGCTCCCTTCTTCACCAAACGGTGAAGCATGGTTTTAACGGTCGCATCGGACCAACTGTTCTCCGCTCCCAACGCTGCGATGACATCGCTGGCTTCCGTTGGCTGCGAATCCCAAATGAGATTCATCACAATCCATTCTGCGTCTGATAACTGCATGAGCTGCTCCTTTTCCGATGACAGATGTAAACAGTTTACGTCCGTAATCGGCAATGGCACAAGATCAGTTATCGAGGTCACAATTTTGAGTGCCTAGAACTCCCAGGCGGGCTAAGCATCGGGGGAATAACAATTTGCATTATCTTGCTATCTTGTTTGCTATCTTGTCCCAGGGCTCTGCCCGGGGACACACTGCCCCCAAGGCTCCGCCTTCCATCTTCATTTCCCTACATCGAAACGATTACGTTGGCGGGCGGAGCCCGGAAGACACACTGCAAACAAGGCTCCGCCCTGCAAACTCTAACGCACACTTCAGCAACACCCGCAAAATCAGCGAATGGGTATGGGCTAGTTGCGTTGGCGGGCGGAGCCCGGAAGACATTGCGTCCCCGGGCGGAGCCCGGGGACGAGGGAAGGAAGGGAACGCTTTATGAGTCAGCCAACGGCGCGACTAGGCTCGGATCGAAGCTATCGCCCAATAGCCAACTTTCCGCGTGGGGAATAACGGATTCCTGAGTCTTTAAAAGACGTATTCCTTCTGCTCGGTTCTCGGCTCGACCTTCCTCTTTGACAGCTGCCAGATCGAGCAGACATTTGGCTTGCTGAAAAGCCATCCCCTTCTGCTGCGACAGACGCACCCCTTTCTCAAGTTTTCGGATCGCCTTGCGATGTTTTCCAAGGGCAAACAATGCTCGGCCCACGACGCGCAGAATGTGGGGCTGATGGTTGGGCAGAACGGAATAGAACACCGCAGCAAGGCGCACCGCTTGCTTGATGCCCTTCGCTTTTTGCTTTTTAGCTGACTCTGTCCAACGGGGTCCTACGCGCGCCTCAATCATCAGCGGAAGACAAAGCAGCATAAAATCCATAAATCCCCAAATTTTTTTCGTAAGATTCCAAGCATGGGAAGCTCGCTCATCAGCGGAGGCATAATTAGAGCACTGTATTTGCACGAACGCATCAGTGCTCGCCAGGACAGGCTCTGTAGCATAAAAACGCTGCGTTCCGATCGCAGCGTACGCGTTCTTCAAATGCTCCTTCGCTTCCACGACCCGTCCGTTCCGCGACATTGACGATGCCAAATCATAGTTCCCCCAGCCTATCCCTTTCACCATATTCATTTCCGAACTAATTCCGAAAGATCTCTTCGCCATATGCAATTCTTCAGACGAAGTTCCGGTAAAGGCGAATACATGCCGATGCACATGGTAACACATCATTAACTCGAACGAACGCTTGCTTCTACTCAATTCGCGATCGGCAACCTCATAGCACTCGGCAGCTTCTGTCAACTTTCCTTGCATATACATCACCCAACCCTGGGAATAGTACAAAAAGCCACGATATTCGGGGTCAATACGTTCGGTACTGGTCGAATAGGAGCGCTTCAATAGCGCATTTGCGAGCCAGTGCATACCAAACGACGACCATATCACAGCGGCTTCGGCATAGCCGAGCCCAACCCGACGTGGCTCACCTGTGCGTATCGCAGTGACTGCTGAGCGAAGGTAACAGTCCATAGCTGCTGGCAAGCTTCGCTCTACAAATAATTGCCCAAGATAGAAAGCATCGTGAGTCTCAAATAATACCTGCTTTCTTTTTTCGTCTTTGACAGCAAGCCATCTCGCGGGAATTAACAGGACAATTGCTGTACGCCAATAAAACGAAAGCATCTGAGTCAATATCCACCTTGAACGGCCCGTCCCGAAATACCCGAGCGCCTTATCAAGCTGTACGATAGTCTCATCATAGTTTGCGGAATGTCGAATTACTGAGGCTAGACCAGTACACGCTTTACCCCTTTCAAAATCTGAGTTCGCACATTCCAACGACATGCGGTAGGCATACTCGGATTTCGCAAAATCGTGGTTCCAACAAGCCGCGCGGGCTAGAGAAATCCACAGCCTATAACCCAGGGTGCTTGTGGCAGACTGTGGCAATAATTTCCGAGCCGTCTCATAGCTTTTCAATGCGTCTTCGGCTGCATACGCTTGCAGAGCAGTCTCTCCCGCTAACACTTGATAGACAAACGCGCGGTCGTCTTCGGCTTCTAGAAAATGATGTGCCATATCAAAGATACGAGGCGAAATTGGTTCACTGTATTCTCCTGCTTTCGACGATTGACTCAGCATGGCAAAGAGCTTACTCGTGTCCGTGCCCTCAATCGACTCGATCGTTTCCCCAAGGCTTAGATGCATTGACTTGCGTTGTTCCGCACTCAATGTTTGCACTACTGATTCACGAATCTTATCGTGGTAGGTATCTACTAGACTCTGCTCGCCTGAACCCAATAGCCGCACTAGTTGCTCACTGCGCATGTGCGTCAGAGTTCCCAGGTCCACGCGATCCATGCCGCATGCCTGACAAACTTCTTCGATCGAGATCGGCTGTCCCGATACCGCAATAAAGTTCAAAAGCTCTTCTGCACTCTCCGGAAGTTGCTGCAGACGAGTGGAAATAATTTCAGTCAATGCGAGATGCTTAAACGTTCCAGTATGTGCATCAAACCCTCTCGTCAGGTGCTCGAGAAAATAGGGATTTCCGCTCGTATCGGCGAACAACTCCGACGCTTGTTTCTCAATCAACTCGCGACTGACGCCCGTCCGCGCCGTCGCCAAATCGATACACTGCGACAACGTCAAGGGCTCCACCTTGACATGGGTCGTCTCTAGTTTGCCTGGATTCGTTTCAGCAATGCGTTGCCACGTTTGCAGGAATGGACTCTCTTCCGTTTCGTCGCTGCGATAGGAGCCGAGAAAGAGCAACGAAGGGGCTGCTTCATCGGTAAGCATTCCCATGAGCGCCTGAGCGCTTTCCGTATCACCCCACTGCAAGTCGTCGATAAACAGGACCAATTGAGTCGATTGCGAAATCATCCGCAATAGTTCTCGCAAGGCGATGAATCCTCGCGCGCGAATCATGTCGGGCTCGAAGCGACTCAAATCTCGCCCGCAACGCTCTGCGATGTAATCAACGCGGCGAAGCAGCGGAAACAGCTGAACCAGAAATGAAATATCCAATGGCATGCGATCGGAAAACGTCCGCCCCGTTCCCGATCGGAGAAATGCAACCAATGGTTCGATAATGCCGTCGATCGCTTTGAATGGAACCGATTCCCGGTCATAACAACGTCCGGACAACACCAGCGATTCGGCGCCGGCGCGCAAGGGAGCAAGAAACTTCTCCGCCAAGGATGACTTTCCTTCGCCACTTCGACCTGATATCCATGCAACCAGCGGACGCGACTGTTTAGCGAGTTCTTCTCGAACCACTTCAAGTTGTGCCAATTGTTTTTCTCGACCAATAAGCAACGCCGCGGGCTCACTCGCCGGCCACACTTCCTCCTGACCACTGCTCCGCGTATCTTCAGAGTCATGCGAAGTCGAGCCTAAAATGGTTGAACCCGCTGCTAACCCTAGTGCATCGGCAAGCTCGACTCCGCCAGGACGCAGCGTCGGTTCGCGCTGTAGCAAACGGTCCGTCAGCAGTGCCAGGTCGGCTGGTAAATCGGTACGACCGCTGAGCGCAGACGCCTCTTGCTCTCGCTTCTTAATTAGTACTTCCGCAGCACTACCTCGAAACGGTACTTCACCGGTTAATGCTTCGTACAGCATCGTTCCCACGGAATACCAGTCTGTCGCTGGCATGCGCTGCCCGAAGAGTTGTTCAGGAGCGGCATATCGTGGTGTTCCCACAAAATGCTTCGTCTGCATACTGGCCGTCTGATCGGATACCTGCTCAAGCTCGGCTACCAGGCCAAAGTCCAATATCATCAGTCGCCCGCTGTTGGCGACCAAAACGTTCGAAGGCTTGAGATCGCGATGCACGATCCGATGCTCGTGCAACGCGGTGACTCCCTTGACCAATTGCTTCATCGCCGACCGCAGTCGTTCTTCGTCGAATTTGCTGCCAGTCTCTTCAACGGGACGTACGTAGCTGAGAAAATCGACTCCTTCGATTAGATCCATCGTAAAGAACCACTGGCGACCGTCCACTTCCAAAGACTGCATACCGACAAGATTCGGATGGTTGATTTCACTAAGACGTCGGAACTCATTGCGAAAACGATGTAATCGATCGACATTGACTTCTTCGCTACTCTGACCGGTAGGAAGTGTCTTAAGAGCGACCCGGTTCGCGTGCTTTAGATGGCGTGCCTCATAGACAACACCAAATCCCCCTCGCCCAATCTCACGTATCAGTTCGTAGTTACCGAGCTTTCTTGCTGCAGGCAGCGAAAACGAAAACGTGTCGACGCTACTCCCCTCCGCATCCCCGGTCGCATCATGCGTCATCATTGTCGATTCAAAAAACACCACGCGAATTATCTTCGCGAATTGGGGAAAACGAATGATATAGTCTTCTGAGGCAGGGTCATCGCCAGGTCTCCTTCGGAACTCCAGTTCAATCAGCAGCAAGTTCTGGAACAGCATCTCCCCTGATTGATCACTGCTACGACCAAGGTAGTTTTCGATAGAAACAGTTTCGCCGTACTTCAGTTGCTTGCGAAATTCTCGACAAATCGATTGGATTTCGTCGAACGCATTGACCTGCTGGGCGTCATTCATCAAAGGGCACTCGTACGGCTTGGAAGAAACATCGGGACAATGACTTGTCCATCATCTAATTATCTTGTCCCAGGGCTTTATCTTGTCCCAGGGCTCTGCCCGGGGACACACTGCACCCAAGGCTCCGCCTTCCATCTTCATCCCTACATCGAAACGATTACGTTGGCGGGCGGAGCCCGGAAGACATTGCGTCCCCGGGCGAAACGATTACGTTGGCGGGCGGAGCCCGGAAGACATTGCGTCCCCGGGCGGAGCCTCGGGGACGAGATTCGATCCTTGAGCGACCTAAATAATCTTTTAATTTTCCCTTACGTAAATCTAAGACTTACGCATAACGGTAGTAAGGTATTGCCTCATATTAAATCCGTTTAGAACCTTTCAAATGTGAGATGGTCCTTATTGATGCACACTAAAACACAAGCAACATTTTGGCAATCAAGTCTGAAGCGGGGCTTTACATTGGTCGAGCTGTTGGTGGTAATTGCCATTATTGTCATAATAGTGGGGCTATTACTGCCCGCAGTGCAAGTGGCGCGCGAAGCGGCTCGACGCATGTCGTGCTCCAATAATCTAAAACAGATTGGGCTGGCAATCATGAATTACGAGTCTGCCTTCCGGCGATTTCCCGCTGGACTAACGATGGTTCAAGGCGGCACTACCATTGACGGAGCAGGTACAGGATTTATCGCGATTTTGCCTCAACTCGACGGAAGCAACGTGGCGCAGTTGATTAACCCGTCCATCCCGTGGTACCTGCAGTCCGCACAAGCAGTCACAGTTGTGGAGTCCTTTTACTTGTGCCCTTCGGACATCGCCGAACCGTTGCATACATATGTGTTTTTTTCGGCTTTTGGTGCACCGGCCGGCGATACTTTTGCGACTTGCTCCTATGCCTTCAGCGTCGGGTATCACGATGGAATTGGCTACTCTGCGAGATATACAGCCCGTCCGGTATTACCTGCCTCTGGAGTCTTTTCAACGAATTTCTGGCATAGAATATCATCAATAGTCGACGGCACAAGCAATACCTTCGCCATTGGCGAGGCCGCATCAGGAAAAGAAATGTGTAGCGGCTACGCCTGTTCCGCCAAACTGAAGCAAGCTCGCGGCGAAAACACTGCCATCTTTGGATGGCTTGTTGGCGCATCCAACCCATCATCGTTTTATGCAGCAGGCTTTCGCTATTCCGGACCATACGCTTGCACCATCGAGAAGCTTAACAAGTATCCGGTGACCGACTCCTATTTTGACCAAGCCAACTACAACAGTTTTCTTCCCAGTTGGAATGGTGGAACGCACCGCATTTCTAATTTCCGTAGCTTCCATCCCGCAGGTGCGCAGTTCGTGCACTGTGATGGAAGTGTGCATTACCTCGCCGACACTATCGATATGGTCATCTACAGAGCGTTGTCGACAATGCACGGCAAGCACCGCTGACAGTGAGGATGCGATTAACGTCGGTGCAAAAACCGCATAGACAACCAAGCCGCAAAAGTAGAATGCCATCCTCCCAACGGAAAACAGCGAACTGTTTTCGCGATTCCAAAATGCGTCAAATGCTTCACGCGATGGCAACTGCGAGGTCATTGGAACCTTAATACGAATTGCGAAGGACTCCATAGCAGATCATTATCGTTCACCTTGCCCGAGGAGACAAACTAGACCGCTTGTGGATCGACTATCGACAGCTAAGGTGAAATGACCGGATCCCGTGTATCTTGACCGCTCGCTGCTTTCTACGAGAAACGCCGCTCTTTGATGGACCAGAACAAATCTATCGCCTCGCAGCTTCGATTTCAACCAAATTCATTGCGGTCATGGACGCGTGCAGTTTGTCGAATACACAAACAGCATTGTAGATACTCGCTGCAAACGGGCGGGCGCCTACTACCGTGTGCAGTTGCCCAAAGGGAAGTCAACACAGCTGGCGCGACGCGCGTTGGCCTACAAGTGGCGACGAACCATCTATCGCTGTTGTTAGTCACGCATGCTCTTCAATGATGTGCAATATGTGGAACGCCTAAAGGTAACCGGTTCCCACTAAATCGCATTCATGGAGCGATGAAAATCGGTAGAACACTTGTCAAAAACAATGGAGACCAATGTCAATGAAGCATGCATCCTCAACAGATTGACGCGATGACTTAAACATCTCCGTGTCCATCACTTTGTTCGCGGTCATTTTCCGAACAATATGGGCCCGACAATATTGATCCAAAGGCCTAAACCACAGAACGCGCCAAAAACGCCAGCTATCAATGGTATCACTGTGTGGTTGCGAATGTGTGCAGAAATAACATAACCCACGATGCCAAGGCCAATAGGCAAAGTGCAAATCGGAATCACCCACTTGTTCAGTCCAAGCAGGATAGACATCGTAGCTTCGTCCGATGAGTTTACCATCACGAAAACAGGCGAAATGGACCATCGAATCGAAAAAGCGGTGAGAAGCGTTCCAACCAATAATGCCAAATTAAACTGCCGGGTCGGAATTCGCATATTTCTTGTTAGCAAGAATAGGCCCGTACCGACAAAGATCACATCACAGAGCACACCCGCAAGCAGAAACACCATGACGGCAGAAGCCGATGGAGGGGAACTATGAGTCCATCCCACGAACGCAGCATGAAAAGTTGTTTTCCAGCCAAATGCCGTGGCGGCAGCAAAATGTCCGCACTCATGAATAAAAACGCCTAGCGGAAATCCGAAAGCCATCAAGGCAAAGTAGTTCAGCGTTGACTGCAATGTCCGTTGCTCGTGTCGAGTTATCGGTGTCAAGAAAACCTCGTATAGCGAATGTCCGCGTCACTTGGGACGCGCGAAAGATCCTAAATTCCAAGACTACCCGACTCGCATGCTCGGGGCGCAATGAGCGGCTGTTACCGACTCAGGATAGGGCTTGTATTCCCATTTGGCCACAGGTTTCCTATGGTGGTGTTACAATATTCTATCCGTGGTCCGTTGCAGGCCGCCCCCTCTCAGAACCGCACCACTACCGATACTGCAAAACTCGTTACTAGGTTTCTTGCTAGGAGCTACCCACGCGGGATCCACCCCCGTTCGTCATCAAACCATTTCCAGACCGCACTTGAACCGCTTTCTTCGGCGACGGATCCCTTTGACTTGAGTCGTCACAGCCTGAACTTCTCAAATGTCTTACCGTTGAACTTGTACGCTCCGCCTTCTTGTGTACCGAGCCATAAGACACCTTGATTGTCTATATGAATGGAGAAAAGAGTAATTGTTTCACCGCCATCTCTGACTGGGTATTGAGTGATACTATTTCCGTCATATTGCCAAACTCCTTCCCTATACGTCGCCATCCACAATGCACCCGTGCTATCTACGGTGCTCGACATGATGCCGCCGAAAAGTTCTTTGTTTGGAATATTTGCGTCGCGGAGTCCAGCCACTTTCCTAAATTTCGGCCCAGCCGAGTTACTCAGGTCGACATCGTATCGATGCAATGTATTGCAAAACCAAAACCTGCCTTCTTTGTCCTCGACAATCGAACGAGTGCCAAACGAACCATTACGTAATTCACTCTCGGATAGCCAGGCGAAGGACTTCCCGTCAAAGCGACAAGCGCCAAGGGTGGCAGTGCCGAACCAGACATTGCCCTTGCTGTCTTTGAAAATGCTGTAAACGTCATACGGGCTGAACGTCGCATTGGGGTATTTGTCACGTGGCATTTGCCGGTAATGCTCATCGCCCTCTTTGGTTTTGGGGAATTCCAGATGGTGCAACAATTTGCCATCGTACCGATAAAGAGCACTGGCATCCTGAGCGCCTTGGAACCATAAGTCATCCGACTGCAGTTTCCACTCGCCTGTCACGGAATTGCGTCTTGTAATTGTCAACGTTGCAAAAGATGTTCCATCGAATCTGCTGATGCCCTTGGCAGTATTGAAGTAAATGTTTCCTGACTTGTCTTCCTGAATTCCACCCAGTCCAAGGCTGTCGTCGCACAAGCCGTCTTTCGCCGTAAAATTGACAAGTGTTTTCCCGTCGTAACGGTACACGCCTCGATCATGACTTCCGAACCAATAGTCGTTATTCCTGGCTTGGAAAACATGCCAAATCGCTTTGTCGAGTTCTGTAACGATCTCACCTTTGGCAACGGTTGTCTTCTGGTCGTTGTCGCCAGCTTTTGGGGCAGATTTAACGGGCGGGCTCTTGTCCTGACCTTCGGTGCAGACGGACAACGCCACAATGAGCGAGAGGGCGATACAGGCGTATTGTCGACGCTTGCTCCCGTGCGATACAAAAGTTGACAGGGTCGGTCTCCTTATTCGGTGATTTGCGCTATCGGCTTGCTCTTCCTCGCCAATGCTGGAGCAATTGGACAAGTATTATCACGACCGAAGTGCGATCCTCGCGCAACTTCTTTTTAACAGGTGCGTGACAGCCGAACGGTTGGGTTTTGCGGGCCGTGACGCTTGACTTCGCATTGCCAAACTAACGGCAAGCCCGGCTCCGAAACAGCCCACAGTTCGTCGCTATTTCATTTTTTGATATGGCTTATCTTACAATCAGGAAGATGATTGGCCAACTCTTGCAATGCCGCCGGAGACGCAGCACCGTTGAGATTTAAGTACTGCAGTCGCTTCAATTTGGCTAACGCGAGAACGTCCTCATCGGCGTAAATTTCATTAGGATCGCATGTTTCGATATTCAATGAACTGAGATTGGCGAGTTGTGAGAGCGATGGAAAAGAGGCGCTAGTTGCAAAATCGTCGGCATAGGTAGTGATTGCCGCTTTACTCACGTAGAGGCCCCATTGTTTGCTGAAAGCTGCATAACCCGCGATGATCGACTTTCCGAACCCGAACCCGGGCATGTCGTAGGCGATTACCTCTTCTGTGTCAGGCAGGCAATTTCATCGCATCGACCGACACTTTCGTTCCGTGATAGCATTTGTCGTGCACCAGTGCTTCGACGTCCTGTGACAGACTCACTGGGCCATGCACGTGCGCCTCGATGTAGCGATCCAGTTCTTCGCAGTCATCGGTCCCGCATGAATCAATCAGTCCCATGTGTGACGCGTTTGCAAAATACATCGGTTCAAAAAAGCTGTCGGGGTAGCAGAACGTGGTCCGTTGTAGTACGTGAGAAGCCAGTCGAAAATGGGAGGAGCCGAATCTTGGAGATCCGCCCACAGATCGCCGCCGGTGATTGAGCGCTCCGTACTTCGGCCGCCGGGACGGTGACTCGATGTCATACGCACCCGAAAATATCCGACTTTCCCATCGCCAGCGAGCACCACCCTCAAATGCGCTCAAGCCCCCGTTGCTGGTCCGGGTTTCGAACTGAGATCGTTCGAAACGTAGAGTCGAGTGGCGGTCCAAACGCACACCTGGCAACGGCGGAAAGAGCGTTGAACTCGGGCGATTCAGGAAGTGGCGTCCACATGGAAAGTCTTTTCAGTGTTTCGTCGACGAACCATTACGGATAACGCGGCCGGGTAAAGACGATTCAGAGCGAAGCGAACAGGACGAGCGATACTGGCTCGCGTTACGAACTTAGCGTACAGCAGCGTGGACTTCATTGCAAACTTTTCAATACAGGGGCGACACACCCCGGCAGGATCAATCGATGTGTGTTCTCACGACGCGTTCTTGCCCCATTGAATGATCCAAGTTGATTAGCACCTTCAGCCTTGCAAAGTGATGCCAATTACGGAATCCGAAATTCGAGCGAAACTCACGCATTATGGACCAACCACATAGGTCGCAGAGAAAAGACAATGCGTTAAATTCATACTCTTACTTAGCAACGCGGTACTCGTACTCATACTCGCTCGTTCCCGCCAATTCGCTTATGGTCGAAATCTCAGTGATCGCATCACGCATATTTCGAGTACGAGTACCGTTGCACTGAGTACGAGTACGATTTTCGACGGGAACCATTATTTCACCCCGGATCACCCGGTTGCTATACGGGTCGATCATGTTGACTAGTATCGTAAAGCGTTTACGACCTGAGTCAACAAGCCATAAACGATACAGCCCATTGGATTGGTGCGCTAACGTGCGCTTACGCATTGGCTCGATACAAATCGCTCCTATTGACCTTATGCATTGAACATTCCTTTTATGGGATGAGGCATTGTTTTGGCTCTCGGTCAACGTGCGTTGATATGCGTCTACTTGCTTCTTGTCCACGAGAATTGTTTGCCGACAGTAGTCCTTGTGTTGCATTTCAATACTGAACAGTGGGTCGGATTGAATCGCAGGTAACATTACAAAGCCGTTCGCATCAGTTCGTCCAAGCAAGCTGGCCAGCATCTCCTGAGTAACAGCCTGGTAAGCGACCGATGTTTTATCGTTTTGTGCTTTAACTTGTACGCCGATCAGCGGCTGGTCCTCGTATTCAAAACCCTTGGTCAGTATCGAGACGTAATTCATTCTGCCTTTGTAGTGCCGCTCTAACCGCTGGCCGGGCGGGGAGGTATTCGCATGTCCCAGCCATCCGGTGTTTTGGTCCGTACCACATCGCCGCCCACATTCGGCCTGGTCGAAGTCACACGGATCAGCGACCGTTGCCGCGAGACACAGTGATCACTGCCGGCGAGGAGATATCAAGCGCTGATTTTCCGAACCGGTCTTCGGTTCAGATGTTGCAGGGCTCGTTGCGTCGCCAGTGAGGTAGGTGATTGGGGTCATCGCAAGGTGCAGATGAGTGATTGGATTTCAGCCGGACCAGCGGCAGTTACTGAGTCGCCGACACTAAATTAGACTTCATAAAAAGACGTCTTCGGCTAAACAGCGACGATCGCAACTAAAGCAAGGTAAAATCGGAGACTAATGCGGATGCTTGGCATTGTTCGGTTAACGTCAGGGTTAACGGCGGATTGGCGCTTGAGTTAGAAGTGCAAAGCGGAGGCAATGCCAATCCTGCCGTAAACCCAATTGTAAGGTGTCTTTCGGAGTTTGCTCGATCCTATCGTATCTTGGCCAGATCACATCCAAAATTCCGCCCATCAAAGCGCCTATCCCTCCGAATGCGACGCCAAGAAGCGGGCAGCCGATTACAGCAGCGAGCAGTGCAACAAATCCCGGAGTTCCACTATGGCCAGTACCAGGAGGAGCCGGCGACCTAGACCACATCCATGCAAACACACGAACAACATTCAGCAACGGTATGGCAACACCGATTATCGCGCCGAGAATCGCGGCACGGCGCAAATGCTGCCACCTCCGATGCGATCGCACGATGGTGTTGTCTTCGGGCGGTTCGTACGGGTTCGAAGGGTTTCTCAATTAATTATTGCCCTCGGATTCCGAAACGTAACGATCAAGATCAGGCGGTTGCCGCGACTGACTTGGCATGTAAGAAACCGACGAGCCAACTCGCCTGCATTTTATCGTTATTTGGCGTTTCGGATGTATGTATTGGTATCGAGTGATCCCTGAGTGTTTTCGATGATTGGTGCATAATCAAATGTAACCTGCATTGCGGTTTCTGCATTACCGAGAAGGTTTGTGTCTGAGCGAAACTCCACCTTGTCAATGGTAACTGGTCCAGTAAACCAGCAGTCTTCGAAGTCGGCGAAATCGTGGAATACGGTATCCTTAATCATGAAAACGCTTTCTTTGGCATTATGGCCGCCTGATTGGAAATTTACGCGTGTTTTGAATTCGCAATCGGTGATAACCAAGCCCTGATAGAAGTATGTGGCGTAAAAGATGCAATACTGAAATGTGCATCGCTTGAAACGTACCGAGCGAAAAAACTGGGCACACGACGCGGAAAGGCACTCGAAGTGGCAGTCAGTGCATTGAACGTCGTGATTGACAATATCGAGAAACGTCATCGGATCCATAATTGTGGCGCGGACCAATTCGCGGTTTTCACGGAGGCGAGCGATCGCGTCAGTAGCGTCCATGTCGATTGCCGAAGTGTTGAAGGGGTTTGTGTCAGCTTTATAACGCCACGCATCAGCGAGGACGCGAGAAAGATTAACCATTGCCAAAACGAATGGCTCGCGTCCTTCGGACGCATGTCATTGTTACCGTCGCATTGTGTTTTTCGATTGAGTCCGCGAGACAAATCTATTGTGCCAATTCCATCTCAGAGAATAATTTCTTGAAGTGGCGATCCCGAATGCCGCGTTCGATTTCCTTGCGTCTTGGGTCATTCCAAAATGGTGGGTCGTTTTTTGAACGAAGGGCAAAGCACGCTGGAGGTTCAAGTATCCAGCTGTAAGCAATCAAAAACGGCTTGCCGGATTCTAACGGATTCCAACCATTGTCTAGTGCGAACTCAATGGCATAGGGAACAACGTCATAAATGATTGTTCCATACGGATCGATAATCAGCCTTGCCCCGCAGCCGTTTGAGTGCTGAACGGTAGCCGCGCCCCGGCCGTTGTCCCCACGCGACCCTTTGACCCAATGGTAACTTAAATTCCTAACCTTGACATTGCGGCGATTTCGTTTTGGCAGTGCCATCCGGATCCGCTTTCATCGACAGGGCAAAGAATACATGTAAGTCCGAGATTTGATTGGTGGGAGTCATTCGTAAAATTACTGGCGACTCGTACCCGTGATGCTGGCTTTAGCGATCTGTCAGTCACAGTCTTCCACCCAACAAACTCTCAGACGGACGTCTTATGAAGATTCTCGCTCTTGACGTCGGTAAGTTCAACACCATGTGCTGCTGTTTTGACACCGATATCCGACTCCCAAGGAGACATTTGCCCTTCTTGCTTCTTCGGCGTGGCAGGCATACCCGATACTTCAATGATTGGATTTCATTAAAGATTAGGATCTCTTGGGTCTCACTGGTTGCCTTGATGACGTGGTGAATAGTATGCACAGACCTTGGGCAGGACCCAACAGGAAACAAAGCTGTCGGAACTCAATATCGTTCAGGGCGGGGCGTTACCCACTTACCTTTCATCCTCGCTACCTTACTGTGTACGCTTCAACCGGCGACTTCGGCGATACGCCAAATGCGTCCGATTCAACTGAAGGCCCAAACCGTTCAAGCACCGGCTGGTTGCATGAAAGTGATACAAATTTCGTGGCACAATCACATGAATGCCTCATGCCAGTTTAGCTGCTTCCCGTCCGTTTTGTTCACTGGCGTTTCTCTTCCGAATCATAACAAAGCACCCACCGGACACGAGAACCAATGGCAGTACAGCCAGTGCCAACATATCACGAGCCGATTTGACACCTCGATAGAATTCCGTATGCGATTCCATCGTCTCAATCCTCATCATTATGTCACTTTCCGGATCGGACCCGGCGTACCGTGGCGTGCCCTCATCTAGCTCTTTCTTGATATCGTCAACTCTTGACGCGGTGTTTCTAAGTTCAATCGTCCGTTCGCCTGACCAAATGCCCAAGATTGCGGCGCAGACAGCGGCAACAATCCCTGTACTCCAAAGAATTCGATTCATGATATTTCCGAGTGTTGTTCTTGCTTTGCCTTTTCATAGCTTCCGCGTAAAGCTGCGAACATCTTCGATCACCTTGCCCGAGGAGACAAGATATACCGCACGTGAACCGATTGTCGAGGGCTAAGGTGAATCGAATGGATCCCATGCATATTTTGCCCGCGAGCAGCTTTCTACGTGAAGACCCGCTCATCGGTGAATCAGCATAAATCTACTGGCTGGCTGCTGCGATTTCAATCAAATTCATTGGTACGAATTATTCAGTGCGAAACATTTTTCACATAGAAAATGGGATTTGCCCAAGGATCGAAAGAGTGATCGAGGAGTAAACCAGGAATGACACGAATAACACGAATGGGAGAGAACCTGAGTTAACACGACGCTTGCATGCGCGTATCGCAGACATTCAGAAGGATGCGACGACTTGCAAGCGAGCATTTGAATTCGTGCTATTCGTGTCATTCGTGGTTCCTTTCTCCTTCGATTGTTTGGAACCATAGCGAAGTGACCAAACAATTGGCTCACGATCAACCGTTTGTTCTGCCACGTCAGAGGTTTTGGTTCTCCAGAGGCAGCACATTACGATAACGCGGTCGGGGAAACACTTAACCGAGCGAAACGAAACGAAAAAGCCGCTACAACTCGCGTTCATCCGCATGGTTCGTCGCCGGGATCGCTGCGTGAAAGCCGGTGGGTTCGTGATAGTGCGAGTCGCTTAATGAGACAACCAACGAAGTAGTAGATCGCAGTCGATGCAACACCTATGATCGCCCATACCTCCATACAGAATACACCGTAGCGGAGCGGCGAGTCGAGTCCGACGCTGTGGCGTTCAAAGAAACCGTGTGACACACGATTCCAAAACATAGAGTAAGTAGCGCCATGAAGAAACGCCCACGCGAGACAAAGTGGGTAGTGGCTAATGCTCGCAATCTGATGTGAGAGATTAAAGCGAAGCTGAAGTAAAGCGGTGTGGAAAGCTGGCGTTAGGATAAGGACGCTAGGAATCCAGTGGTCGCGATAGTGAACCGCAAACTTACACGTTGAGAAATGAAGGGCAACAAGAAAGACGGCGAACAGCAGGTCACGCGTGCCGTGCGGCTTGGTGTAATCGTTGTCTCGGATTGTGTCACTCACTTCTGTCGACGAACGGCCCCGATGACTGAGCGGGGGCAAGTAAATTCCCACCAGGAAGCGGCCGATCCCCCGCGTCGGTTCATAGGATTGTTCGTCGCTTCTGGCTTGGTCACGGCGTTGTACGGATGTATGAACTCGCAATGATCGAGTAGTTGTTCAAGACGGTCATCGACAACGATGTCAGGTTTTGGCAGGAAGCACACGGCGGTTCCATGGTGTCGCGACAAAAGTTTGGGATAACGCGACCGGGCGTTGACGTTGCCGAGCCAAGCGATCCGACCGGCCTATTCTGGCTCGGTTTCATCCTTTTGTTTTCTGACAGTCACGAGATTTGCCGATATTAAACTCTGTCAGTTTGATGGCGTAAAGTACGTAACGAGTTCGTCTCGCGGACGTAATGCAACTGGTAAGTCACGCATCGCTTTAAACGACTGGCCAAGCGACGTGGCAGTTGATTTGTCGATTTCCGGTGACGAATAGACCAAGATGCTGGGAGCGGAATTCTTAATGCGATTGCAGATGCCAATGATAACCCAACCCCTGTTGTTGATGTCGAATTCGTGAAATTGAACAATCCGTAATGTGACAGGCTGACTGTTGCCGGCCTGCAATATCTCAATCAGCGGCAAGAGGTGCGAGGTTTCTGTACCTTTGCAATAGGTAATCTCCGCGTGGTCACCAAACAGTTGCACGGCGATCATGTGATTGTCATGCCCCGTCTTTTCGTCGATTTCATTCAACAACGTAATGCGCTGTTCCCCATATGAGCGTGCGGGCGACATAGTGCTGCAGCACGTTAATGCGACGACAAGCATAATGAGACGCATGGAATCCTCCGTGAAGTTCAAGGAATTGCTTATCAAATACCGATTAAAATGACCGACGTTGCGAGGGTTGGGCTGCCATTAAAAAAGACCTTACTCGCAACTTCGGGCGAGTAGAGCGGCTACTACCGACTTTATAATAGGGTTTGCAGTCTCTCTTGGCCAACGGTTTCCTATGGCGATGTCACAATATTCTATCCGTGGTCCGTTGCAGGCCGCCACCTCTCAGAACCGGACGTGCGTCTTTCGGTCACAATCGCTTTTCGGCAAGCATCAGGTGACGGTAAAAGGTCAGGGCATTGCGATCCAAATCAAAGAGTGCGAATTCGCGTGTCCCCCAAGCAGTGCTAATTACCCCGGCTGCGCTACATTCTATGCCTTGTTCAGACAGTTGCTCAAAAAACGCATCTGGATCCTCAATAAGAATGCGCAGACGACTTCTGTTCATCTCATGCTCGTACTGAAATTGCATGTGAAGCTCGACCTTATCTCGCCCTCCGAGAAAGTGGTTGCAAACCAACAAATGATTCGTGGCCGACCGTTACCTACCACGTCGCGGCGGGAGATTGGCTAGGGTTGGTTTCGCACGTTTTCCGCCGCTGACGTGCATTGGATTGTTCAAGTAAGCCGCTGCGCGGCGGTCAATCATGTGGAATCTTTACTGGTGCGGCTGTCGTTGTGATGGCTGCGTCCTTTGATTTGTAGAGATTGCACTCATGTTAAAGTCTAACCGTAAGCACGCTCCTGTGTCCACTTCCAAGTTCTGTCGCCAAGAACTCTATCAGCAAATGAGCGACGATCTTCATCTGACAGGCAAGGCTCCACGCACGCACAACGGCTATCTACGCGCAGTCCGGAAACTGGCCGAAGTTTGCCGAAAACAACCCGCACCGGGATTTGCAAAACTCAAGTGAATCTATAACGACCGTAACGTTCCACTCAAACCGGCCTTCTTGAACAAAGAACATGAACATCGGCTACGTTCATCCCTCACTACGCGATATCAAATCCTATTGGTTCTGCTATTCATCTGGTAGGAGTTGAAGATCTGTTTCGAATGTGTGTTCAAACGACGATGGTTCAGAGAAATACAGGTCTGTGAAACGAACGTGGATTTTCGTCGCCAAACGGTCACCCGTCAGTTTGCCAAATTCCAGTTTTAGCAGGTCTACCCAGAAATGCTCGCCCATCATCTGAATCGTCAGGTAGATCGATGCTTCGCAACGGTCTGATATTGATTCTACAGAAAATGACTTGTTCGCAAGCTGCGAAAGGTCAGAGGTTGGGAGCTGAAAACAATTGATACTAAGCTCAGGTTCCTCTTGCTCATTCGATTCGCCATCTACGACAAGATCAAACGGCTCGAATTCCACGCCAATCGCGTGCGCTTTCTCCGAAAGAAAGCAGCCGACGGGACGAAGATGTTTTTCAGCAAGATTCATGATGTTGCTTCAATAGCAGAACGTTGGGGATCAGCCGGCGGCGGAAGTTGATTTAGGATTCACGAAAAACCACGATTCCGCCGCTCCGTGGGTTCCTACGGTTACCGCACATTTTGAGCGCGTCGATCACCGCTTACGAGTATACCAATTGCGATCGCACTGCCAATCACGAACGCGCCAATCGTCATTTGAAGTCCTTGGCCCTGCATTCCCGTTCCAATCACAGCTACCGCCGGAAGTGTCGCTAAGGAGAACATTGCGAATTTGTACCGCCGACTCCGTGCGGTTGGGTCGATAGGTAGTGTCGCAGACGCAATGCGATAAACGAGTCCGCCACAAAGAGCCCCAAGTACGACGCCAAAGAGCCCGATCACATGTTCGTTCATCAGGAGCGGCAAACCGCCGACCGCGCCGAGCAATGCGGCCGTAGCAATCACGATCGCTGGGCCACGCTTCGGTGCGAATAGACGCTTTGTGATCGGTCTCGCATCTGCGTCCGAGACCGGCATTGGCGGATCGTAAGGATTCAGTTCCGCGTCGATGATCGGACCTTAAGTGGGGTAAAGAATCCATGTAAGTCCGAGATTTGATTGGCGGGAGCCATTCGTAAAATTACTGGCAACTCGGACCCGCGATGCTGGTATTAGCGAACTGTCAGTCACAGTCTTCCACCCAACAAACTCTCAGACGGACGTCTCATGCAATTTCTCGCTCTTGACGTCGGTAAGTTCAACACCATGTGCTGCTGTTTTGACACCGATATCCGACTCCCAAGGAGACATTCGCCCTTCTTGCTTCTTCGGCGTGGCAGGCATACCCGATACTTCAATGATTGGATTTCATTAAAGATTAGGATCTCTTGGGTCTCACTGGTTGCCTTGATGACGTGGTGTGTAGTATGCACAGACCTTCGCCGCCGGGCCTCCCTACACGACTCGCAATAACGTCGAGTAAGGTGTTGCCTTCAGGCATGAACAGACCTTGGGCAGGATCCAACAGAAACAAAGTTTTCGGAACTCAATATCGTTCAGGGCGGGTCAGCTACTCCCTACCTTTCGTCCTCACTACCTTTCTGTTTACGCTTCAATACAGGACTTCGGCCAATCTAGTATGCCCTATACCTATACTGCAAAACTCGATACTGGGCTTCTTGCTAG
>JBGTBJ010000108.1:0-20331 GCA_041749395.1 Pirellulaceae bacterium | reverse complement strand
CCCCCCCCCCCCCCCCAAAACCGCTCATGTGGGTTTTTCTCGTTCCATACGATCCTGCGCTTCTGTGATGTACAGGATGACCTGCTCTAATCCGTCTTCGTCGTT
Organism: Pirellulaceae bacterium; assembly: GCA_041749395.1. GTDB lineage: Bacteria > Planctomycetota > Planctomycetia > Pirellulales > Pirellulaceae > Laterigemmans. Next base: position 20,226 of record JBGTBJ010000108.1, on the reverse strand, counting down.
AATTATTTCGACATCGCCGCCGCGCGTCCAGATTTTTTCGTTGGCGATCGGTGCAGGTGATTGGCGTAAAACTCTGGTTGAGTTCGCCTTGAATTGATCACGAACCTTGTGAGGTGCATCATCCGCAGTCACTGCGATGTGAACGTGATTCGAACGAGCGCTTAGCGCGTGTAAACTCCAACTTCGGATCGCTGCATGTTGGCGGCAAACAAGTTCAACTTTTTCGCGTTGCAAACTGTTTAGCTTGACTGGAGTCTCCTTCATGCGTTCGCGACACCATGCTTCAAGAAGCGGTCGAGGTTGTTGTTCACCGCCCTTCCATTTTCGCCATCCCCTTTGGTCGCCAGGCAACCATGCTCCATAGGTGGTCCAAGTAATAAAATAAGTGACGAAGTCGTTCATGGTGTAAATTCCGCAATGTGGAATACTGTTAGCCACGAGTCCCGTGAGGTGATGATTTTATGTGAAGCACGCCGCCAGCGCCAAATCAATTATTCCATGAGCGGTTTTGGCGCTAGCCACCGGCCTTACACACCGCCCATCCGCTAATGGATGACGCCAATCAATTATTCCATGAGCGGTTTTGGCGCTAGCCACCGGCCTTACATTTCCGTTGTATCCAAACCGGTAAACGTGGAATGGTTGTGTAAGGCCGGTGGCTAGCGCCAAAACCGTTCATTTATGTAAGGCCGGTGGCTAGCGCCAAAACCGCTCATTTATGTAAGGCCGGTGGCTAGCGCCAAAACCGCTCATTTGTGTAAGGCCGGTGGCTAGCGCCAAAACCGTTCATTTGTGTAAGGCCGGTGGCTAGCGCCAAAACCGCTCATTTGTGTACGATGAATTCTTCGTGTTTTGGCGTATTTATTTGACTCATTCTGACTCTGGCTTTCTTCCTCTTCCTAAAACGGTAGAATTCTGAGCCGTGTGCCCCCCCGATTCTGGAGAGTAATGAGCGATGTTCAGTAGTCCGCTGCAGAGAGCTATCTCACGTGGCATGAAGGCCAATGGTGATTTGGTTAGCGAATTGATGAAGCTAGAGGACTATGTCGTTTGCTCCCGGAAAGATGCCAAGGCGATTACTGCGGCGCTTCGCAAGCTACCCATGTCCTCGATCGCAGGCGAAGGTTGGACTTCGCCACTCTACGCTTTGGCTGCGTTGTTTCAGGATGTCGACGGACCCGAAGCACCTGCCTTCAGTATTCTTTATGAAGATGGCTTGCCCGAATTGATCCGTATTTATCAGGAGAGTCTACGCGCACCCCATGGTGACGAATCAGACGACTTGCTCTTTGTGCTAAAGATCTTAGCGATGTACGGCTCACGGGAAGGCGCGGAGGAAATCGTGCGAGCCGCGCGCAGGCCGTTGCATCAAGATGCCTATTTATGGCATGTGATCATGTCGATGTTTTCGGACGGTCACCCTCATAGCCACTTCGTTTTCGAATCCTTAAGTGACCCATTGCCGCCCGGTTTCTTGGGAGTCGCTCTCTTGGATAGCGCCAACCAGGCGTCGCTTGCAGGCGAATTACCATTGCATCCATTTGACAACGAGGCTGGTTGGGAACGCTTAAAGATTTGGCTGCAGGATCGCGAACCTGAGAGCTACAGTTATGCACACAGCGCTGCAGCCGCAATTCCCTTCGTGAGTCCACCGATGCGCGATCAATTGCTTGCCCTGGCACTCGATCATGCTGACTCGAGTGTCCAGATCGAAGCCGCTTGGGCCGCCGCGAAGCTGGGCCGTAACGCAGGGCTCAAGATGTTGTCGCGATATTGCAGCGAAGTTCAACATGCGGACGTGGCGAAGCAATATTTGCAAGAGCTCGAACGCGAAGATCTTATTCCCAGTGAGTCACTGGATCCTGCTTTCGTTGCGAAAGCTGAGTTCACGCGTTGGCTGTCACACCCTAATGAACTGGGACGCTTTCCGGACGAATTGGAGATTGTCGATCATCGTACTCTGAATTGGCCGCCAAGCTGTGAACCAATCCCCTTCTACCTGATTCGCTACAGAGTCAAGGATCAAACAGGTCTCGCCGGCGATGATGTCGATTGCGGGCTTGTGGGAAGTATGACTTGGTGTTTCTTCAGTTATCAGATGCACCAGAGACCGCCTGAAGATGTGTATGCCATGCATTGCTACTGGGAAATGGAGAATGCTGGCCTAATTGAAGAGACCGAAGTGACGGACGCTGAAGAGTATGCGGGAATGCTCGGTCAGTGGCAGGGGGATCATTTGCAAGACCCCAAGATAGTTGCGGTTGTGGAACTGTCGCCTGAACTCCGCTTGCAAGGTCGTTTCTTGGCGGTGGCATCAGCAAAACTTGATGCGCAGGAAGGTTGGGTTGTTCTGGATGGGCGAAACAGCCATTGGTATTCCAAAGACGAGCAACCCTCCGAAATTCAAGAAGATGCGATTCTCAAAATTCACGTTGGGCGACAACTACTGGGATTCGATTTGGCCACCGATCGAAAACGCTATTTGGACGTTGCAGAATCCAGCCGTAGCCCTCAAGACACCGTAGAAGCCTATGAGAGATTGGTTGCTGAATTAACTCAGGGCGATTCAAAACGGCAACTCGAATTGCTGAGTGATCCGAGTCCCTTGTCTCAGCATTTCACAACCTATGTGCAATGCAAATCGCAACTCAGTGGGACGGATATAGAACAGATCGTCATCGAACAGTACCAAGCATTTTGGAAAATAGCGTTGGAAATCGATCCAGCAGCGCAAGAGAAAATTTTTGATTCGTTCAGTGTGCTGGGTGCTTGCTTTGAGAAATATATTGACGCGATGGTGGCGCGGGATCGCTCCGCCGATACGATCGCAATCATCAGTCGCTTGGCACCCTACTGGGACCATAACTTGGGTTACGCACAGTTGGGTTCTGCTTACTTTAAAACCAAGTGCTGGGATTCTGCAGAGCAATATCTAATGAAACTTCGCAATGGTATGGGCACCTACTATCGATGTGAAGAGATTAGTCACTTAGCAGAAATATGGTTTCGAAACGGCGATGCTCGACAAGCCGAAGAGCTACTCTTTGAGGTCATGGAGAGTTTGCTCAAGGACATTCAAGCGAGTCCATACAATTCGGATCGCAAGATGTTTTCTACGGAGTACTTACATCACCGCAGTACCTATCTCAGGCTATTTCCTGAAACGGATGCGGCGCTCGCCAAGCGGGGAATGTTGCCGGATCCATTGAAGTGATGTGGTTGGATGGGGAGTAACGCGCAAATGGATCAGATGTCTCTGGAGGAGGCCCGCAATGTCGCGCTCACGGCGCAGGGATTTGATCAGACTCGCGCTGAAATACCTGTGACCCGAAGCAAGTTAAAGAAGTCCATCGAGAGATTGGGCTTGCTGCAAATCGATTCGGTAAACGTGCTTGCCAGAGCCCATACCCTGCCCTCTTTTTCTCGTCTCGGAAACTACAAAAACAACGATCTTGAGTCGTTGTCGTACGGAGGCTCGGAGCGAGCCTTGTTTGAGTACTGGGGTCATGCCGCATCGCTATTGCCGGTCTCTCTGTTTCCATTGATGCAATGGCGAATGAGCCGAGCAAAACAAGGCATAGGAATCTATCCAAGCTTGGCGAAATTTGGAGTCGAAAGCAAACAGGTAATTGATCGAATCCGAGATGAGATCGATAGTCGCGGGCCGCTCTCTGCGCAAGAGCTTGCTGGGGGAAGACGTGGCAAAGGAAGTTGGTGGGGTTGGTCGGAAGGTAAATGCGCCCTGGAATGGTTGTTTTGGGCTGGAGTGGTAACAACAGCGATCCGCAGACCTACCTTTGAACGTGTTTACGATCTTGTGGAACGCGTATTGCCAAGTTCCATTATCGATCAGGAAGTGATTTCTGCTGAAGACGCTCATGTCGAACTGATTGATCGATCCGCTCGCGCGCTGGGTGTCGCAACGGAATCTTGTCTTCGTGATTACTACCGCTTGGGAGCAAAAGAGTCGCGTGTGGCTATTCAGCAATTGATGGAAATGGGTCGACTTCGCGAAGTGCTAGTCGAGAGTTGGCCTCGACCTGCGTACTTGCACACATCGGTGAAGCGTGTCAAGCCAGTGAATGCTCGATCGCTGCTGGTACCGTTTGACCCGCTGATTTGGTATCGCCAACGCGCTGAATTTCTGTTGGGGGCTCACATTCGCATCGAAATTTATACACCGAAAGAAAAGCGGATCCATGGATACTATGTGCTTCCCTTTCTGTTGGGCAATCGCATCGTCGCTAGAGTCGACCTGAAAGCAAATCGGCCAATGCAAACATTAGACGTGCTTGCAGTTCATAGCGAACCAGGAGTTAAGAAAACTGCATATATCGATGCTTTGGCTGCCGAGTTACGCTTGTTGAAGAACTGGCTGGGGCTGACTGAGATCCATGTCGGCTCTGTGGGAGACTCAGCACGCACGCTACGCGCGGCGGTGCTTGGATAAATTTTGGACTGGTTCCAAACTGTGTTAGAATTTCCCCATTGAGTGTTGAGCAAAGCAAACAATGATGCGTGTTGAGTAAAGCAAACTACGAGCGAACGGTCATGCGAAGATCCTACTTTGGCAATCGTGCAAAACGACGAATCCCTACGGTTATTTCGCTACGACCATCAGTGGAGTTTTTGGAGGCGCGCCAATTACTTGCACTTGATTCGGTAGCCGGACAAGGGTTGACTGCGCAGTATTTTGCAGATGCCGACTTGGGGATGTTGGCGAGCACCGTGATGGCCACCGACGTCTCGCAAGACTGGAGTGATGGAGCGCCAGCTGGATTGAACCCTGATCTCTTTTCAATCCGCTTTAGTGGAACTCTAGAAGCGCAAACGACGGGAGATCATACGTTTTACTTGCAAGCAATGGGTGGCGCCAGGTTGTGGATAAATGGGCTGTCACTAGTCGATCAATGGAACGAGTCGAGCGAGGTGCAAGCAACGGCCCTGCTGCCTCTGGTTTCAGGCCGTCGTTACGACGTGTTACTTGAATTCCGCGAGACCGCGGGTTTGGCAAGCGTTAAACTTCAATGGGCAGTCAACGGCTTGGCTCCCACAACGATCCCTGTTGCTCATCAGTTCGGCAGCGAACGGGGCAGCGTCGAACATCGCATCTGGGAGGATATCGCTGGAAGTCAGATAACCGACCTCACGTCGTTGGCAACCTATCCAGCTTCGCCAACCACGGTGCAGTCATTGGATGCGCTAGAGTTTTCATCAAATGGAGAGGACCAGTATGGAAGCACGATAAGTGGACTGCTCTATCCGCCTCAATCGGGTACTTATCGCTTCTATCTTGCTGGAGACGACGCAGCAGTCTTGCGATTGAGTGACTCGGCAAATACCGCAGGCCTGCGTCAGATTGCCAGTGTGAATTTAGCAACGGGTCCACGGCAATGGCTCGCCAATCCATCGCAGCGGTCGGTGGATCTCGTGCTGGTGGAGGGACAAGCGTATGCTTTTGAAGTCATTCATAAAGAAGACTCGGCGGATGATCACGTTGCAGTGGGTTGGCAGCTTCCTGAGAGTTCCGATATTGAAGTCATCGCCGGTCAATATGTTTCTAAACAATTGCCTCAAGTGCGCTCGTACTCCAGCGTACCCACGGTGACCGAAGGAACTGAAACGCCATTGCAGTTCGTCGTCCAGCGGGATTCGGCAACTGTGACCGAACCGCTTGTTGTGTACTACGTTGTGCGAGGGACCGCCAGCGTGGGAGCGGACTTCAACACTTTGCCTGGATCGATCACGATCCCTGCCGGCACGTCACAAGCGATTCTCTCCATTGCCACGTTGGCAGATGACATCACAGAAGGTACAGAGTCAGTCATTGTGGAACTGATCGATGGTCCCAATTACCAAGTGGGTTTGATCAGCCAGCGCCAGGTCCTTGGCAATATTCAGGATGTCGTGGAGGCGGTTCCAGGGGGCTCGCCCCTCTTGCCGCAATTTTTGCTGAGCAATTATTTGGCCTATGGTGGGACCTTTTCTGAGCCGACTCCAGTCGCACCCTATGAGCACATCATACAAGCGACAATCTCCACTGCTCCGGCGGACCCCTGGGGCGCACAATTGCGAACCACCATTGATGTACCAATCGAACGTGATGATGTTTTATGGCTAGAGTTCTATGCGCGATCGATCGGAGTGCCCGGGCGAATCACGGTCGTATCCGAGCGCAACGGTCCGCCCTATGAAAAGAGTCTTGAACAAGCTGTAGTGGTTCCAACTGCATGGACTCGTTTTCAGCTCCCCTTCAGGGCGCGCGATTCGTATATTGCCGGCGGCTCAACCGTTGGGTTCTTTTTGGGACATCAAGCTCAAACGATTCAATTCGCAGATGTTCATGCCGTCAATTACGGTGCGGAACGCAATTTGACTCCGGCAACATTGCAGTTGAACAATATTGACGGTACTTTTGGATCGCTAACAACCATACCGGTTTCGGGTCAGTCCTTCGATACGGCCGCGCGCCTGGAGACGTTAGTAACACCCCCTAACAATGAATCATGGAGATTGCAGTACGGCGGTCGCAATCGTGGAGGAGTGCGGAATAGCGAGGCGATGAGAATAGAGTTCTATGCGCGATCCAATTCAGGGATTCAGCCTCACGCCGTATTGGCAGTACAGCGAACGGACAACTACGCTGTTCTGTTCTTCCAAGACATCGCGTTGACTTCGTCTTGGACGCAGTTTGCTTTCGAGTTCAATGCCAACGATGATTTTGCCGTCAATGGCTTGCAAGCAATGTTCAATCTTGGATTCGATCTTCAAACAATTGAGCTGGCTGATATCCGTTGGACAAATCTATCGGCAATCGCGAACCTCGATGAGTTGCCAAAGCTCGTCACGCCCGTTTCCTACCAAGGGCGTGATGCCGATAGCGATTGGCGATCGACAGCCAATGAACGTATTGAAGCAGAGCGTCAAGCGATTGTGACGGTCAACGTTAAGGATGCCAATGGCAATCCCGTTGATGGTGCCATTGTGTCGCTTCAGCAAACAAACCAAGCGTTTCAATTTGGTGCAGCGATCGATGGATTCAATGGGCTACTGGATCCGGCAGGCAGCGCTACGGCACAAAAGTATCAAAGTGAAATACGACGATTGTTTAGCGCTGTAACTTTGGAAAATAGTCTCAAATGGCCCAGCTTTCTCAACGATCGTCAACGAGGATTGGATGCTGCTCAATGGGTCGCGGATAACGAACTCTATTTCCGCGGCCACAATATTGTTTGGCCTAGTCCAACCAATATGCCGGCCACTGTTTGGAACGAATATCAATCCATTTTTGACAATACAGGTGCAACGGCTGCCGCCGATTTTCTTCGCACTACCATTGAGAATCGTATCGATGATGCCGTCGGTACCTTCGTAGGTCAAATCGACGAATGGGATGTCGTGAACGAACCCTTCGACAACAACCAAGTAATGGCGATCCTAGGGGATCAAATTTTATTGGAGTGGTTCCAGCGCGTTCGCCTCGTGGATGCGAATGTGGATCGAGTGCTCAATGATTATGACATTTTTGCTAGGAACGGCGCAAATACTAATCATCGAGAGAACTTTGCATATTGGCTCAATCTGTTGAAGAACGCTAACGCCATCGAACGCATTGGCGAACAGAGTCATTACAGTGACGGCAATCTGACGGATATCGAAATGCTGGGAGATTTAATCTCGGAATATTCCACTACGTATGATTTGCCGATCGGAATCACCGAATTTGATGTCGTATCAGCCGATCGGCAATTACAGGCCGATTACTTGCGTGACTATTTGACGATGGCCTTTAGTCAGCCTGCAGTTACCCAGTTTATTCAATGGGGATTTTGGGCCGGTGCACACTACCGACCGGATGCTGCACTCTACAACGAAGATTTCTCAGTTCGCCTGAATGGCCAAGCGTATGAAGATCTCGTCTTTGGCGAGTGGTTTAGTGATGTTCGCGGTACAACTCGCGCTGGTTCTTGGGAAACGACCGTTTTTCAAGGTGACTATCGCTTGATTATTACAATGCCCGATGGTCAACAAGTCGAGCAAATACTAGGGGGTGTTCAGGCCAATCGAGTCGTAGATGTTAGTTTGCCCGGAGTGGTCTGGTCTCAGTCTTCAATCGTTGGTGCAGAGGGAATGGAATCGACTGTAACAGCCGTCTTGTCGGAGCAACCTACCTCTCTCGTTACGATTGTTGTGCCGGGCGATTCGCAAGTGAATGTTTCTCCAAGCCAACTCGTGTTTACGCCAGAGAACTGGAATGATCCCCAGCCCTTAACGTTTATCCCCATCGAAGACTACACGATTGAAGGCGATCAAAATGCGATTGTGCAAGCCACTACGCAAAGTGCTGATCCTCGTTTCATGCGGAGCGTTACATCGCTTCTCACGATTGATTTTGCGGATGGCCAAGCTCCGCTCGCTGTCAATAGCGTTACGATTGGAAATGGGATCGTGAGTGATGGCATTGGACAGAGATCGCAGGTTACTCAATTAGTGATCGAGTTTGATGGGTTGGCGAGCATCGATGCTGGGGCATTTTCCGTCGAGAAAGTACCTGTGGCAGGAGAGGGATTGCAGATCGTTTCGGTCGCTACTACGAGCTTTGATGTTGCCGGGCATACGCAAGTGCTATTGACGTTCTTTGGGAACTTCACGGTGGATGGATCGTTTGGGCTGGTGGATGGAGATTACCGCTTGCAGATCGATGCGAGCAAAGTACGAAAGCGAGATTCCATGGCACCGCTCGACGGCGATGGCAACGGTGCAATGGGAGGTGATTTTCTCTGGGGTGATGAATCGAGCGATCGCTTTTTTGCACTCTTTGGCGACATTAACGGCGATGGAATGGTTGGCATTCAAGACTTCAATACGTTTCGATCCGCCTATGGAAAAGCCAATGGACAAAACGGATATGTGGCAGCGCTCGATTTCAATTGGAATAATTCCAACGGAATCGATGACTTCAACCGTTTTCGTGCGAACTACGGCCGTGGTCGCTGATGTTTCTCAGGACCTTTTGCTGAAAACACCAGGTTAGCTATGCAGGCTTTCTGAACGCTGCTGGATCCATTGCCAAGCGTTGTTTCCTTGGTACCGATAGAACTTTTCATTATCCACGACGACCAAGTGCATCCACTGGTTGGATAACAGAGACTCCAGCATCGCATGTTTGCGAATGATAGGGGTTATTTTCGCCCGAGGGGCCGCGATCACAGCGAGCAATCGCAAGGGGTGATGGTAAAATTGCTTGCCGTCATGCACAGATTCCATGGGCAAGCCAGTGCGTAAGTCGCCGCTGTTTCCCGAAAGAATGCCAAAGTTACCGACAGGATTGTGAATAGTTTTGGTGCCGCTGCCATAGTGTGCCTGATCCACAGTCGAGGCATAGTATTGCAGATTGATCCAGTGGGCAACGATCAAGGGTGCCGTCATGATCAACTCGAGTGTGGTGCTCTGTGGATCCTTTTCCTGTGAATAGCTATGAAGAAAGACTTGGCCGTCGAGGTTGATGCCTCTTGTCATGGCGCGTGGGCCGGCGACAAAAGCCGCATTGCCAGCAAGACCCCATTCGTTGCGAATTTCTGACCAATCGAGACAACGCTGGAGGAGATTGTTGGTGGATGGAGCACCGAGTGCGGTGCTCCGTTCCTGACGTGTTTGTTGAGATGCAAATCGGGCACAACGACGCAGTTGTTCTATATCTTTTTGATGACTTTCCGGCAGGTGTTGCAGATCACAGAGCTCTATTTCATCCGATGTCGTATTATGAACGGCTGCGATGAAAAATGTATCGGCAGGAATGACGATTCCCCGTTCGGCCAAATGTTCCCTCACATACGATTGATTCAAGAGAAGAGCAGCGAATCGAGCATTCGGTTTGCCTGAGTGACCACCGCACGCACCGCAATCAAGGCTGGCTGAAAGTGGATTGTTGACGGTTTGTGCAGCGTGCCCGCAGAGCACAATGAGTCTCGCAAAATCATCGATCAGCCCAATATTGCGCAGGACCGCTGCGGCGAGTTCGGCTTGTTTGCGGTGATCAAATCCCTGTTCGTTTAGGCCGCAAAGGGTCGGGCCTCTTTGTGGCGATGACAGCGGCGCAAACCACTTGAGGATCGAACGACTGAATAATCCTAAGTGATGTTGCGTGCTGGCGAAGGATTTCCAGCCGAATACTCCACCCATGGATTCGACAAATGAGAAGCAGGAAGTAGCGGAGTACTGAAATTTCTTCCAAATAGCTTCCGTGCGGGTGCGAACTGCAGATGCCGAAATGGCTGCCAGAGTGTGAGAGAGTGGTTCATCGAGAATGCCTTCACGAACTTGAATCTGCGGCTTGATCAGGACGGGAACCTGACTAACGCCAGAGACTTGTCCAACCTCAAGATGTTCGATGGGTACACCAAAGAATCCAGCAAAGCCAAAAGTCTCAATAGATTCAGAGGATGCCTCCAGGTTCCGTCGAATCCGTTCCGATCGCACGTCAATACAACACACAATTTGCGCCACTTTCCGAGATTTAATCTGCGTTTCACTCACTTCTGGAAGATGGGCGGATTTAACGTTGATAGATTGCAGCAAGCCACGTTCAACAGAAAGTTCGTGTGCCCGCAGGAGGATCATTCGCATCAGCCAATTCTTTTGGAGGCCAGTTGATTCGCTCCTCTTGCCAACACCTCGCCAGTAGGCCTGCCAGTCGACTGAGAATTCCGTGAGTTGAGCAAGTTTGCTTTCGTATGTCAGAGCAATTGCCAGTAGATCCTCAAAGTCCGAGCGAGTAGAACTCGCAGTCGGGGAATAATCTGTTTGATATTTAGTCCAGGCGAACCAGCCTGGCATGGAGAGGACGAGGCAGTGCAGATATTGTGGCCACAACTGCTGCGGTACACCGAGCAAGTGAAGCGATTGCGAAATGATCTGCCGCGCTGAGTGGGGCAGAGCAGCGATCGACGCGCGAAACCCAACGAGTCCCAGGCAATCCATGTTGTAATCCACAGTTGCTGCGGACCGCCACGCTTCTAGCAGCGAGAGATGTTTCCACGGGTTTTGCCATGAACTCTGCCCGTTCTCATAGTAGGCGGCGCAGTGCTTGCCGATCTCATCCAGGATGATGTTCGACCAGTTAGTCGAATTGGCGAGGTCGAACCAGGATGATAACGTCTTCAGCGATTCAAGGTTGGCAGCCGCGGTCTCGTTTTCAGTCGGATCCAAATGAAGGTACCGGAGAATGTCATTCACAGTCATGTCGCAGGCATCGGGAAATAAAGATGCTGTAGATGTCGATTGAAAACGCCATTCTCCCAGGGCCAGTTCGATATCATGTATATGGAAGCGTTTTGCTGCGAACGATTTGGCCAGCTCACGAAGCGAGGGAAGCAATTGGCAAGTGGAAACGGACTGCAGCTGCTGATGAGCCGCGAGGAAATGTTGGTTGGCAAAGCCCGCATAGGGTGTTACCGCAACATAATCCTTGAGCGGCCAAACGGGAGCAACCAGATCGCGCACATAAGCAATCGCGTCCTCGAGCGGAGCAAAATCATGTGGCGTTGAATGGGTGTCAAACGCAAATGTTTCAGCGTCAAACGAATCTGTAACCGTATCGTTGGTAAGGGATGGCATAATCATAGCAATGCTACTTGTGTGACGAAGGGCCAAAGAGTGATGGTTCGAATCGAACGGCGAATGCTCAACGCGCCGTGGAACTGGGAAGCATTTTTCGCCAGAGAGATTCGATATAGAAACCGTTGGACAGATGAACGTACAGTCGCTGAACGAATCGGTTATGGGGAAGTCGCACCGAAAGTATTTGGAGCACTGCCAAGAACACAAAGCCTGCTACAACAATCACTGCTCCCCAGAATTGAGCCGGTACAGTTGAGTATTGAGGACTCGTGGAGACGATTGCGTCGACAATACGAAAGCTCGACACATACAGACAGGACACAAGGCTCGCACGAAAGAGTGCATAAATAACGATTGGGATGCTCAGTGTCTGCACGCTTTGGTAGACATAGGACAGAATGGCGAACAGCAAGATGGCGATCAGTGGCCACGCGTTCGGATGATTCAAAGGCCGAAATGCAATGGTCGTGATCGTCAAAGCAACAAGAAACACGCTGCCTAAGGATTGCAGAAAAGTCTGCCATTTTTGACGCGTGCTGATGCCTGACCATCCCCCAGTTAAGCTTGCTGAAGCGGCAGAATTCTGAGGGACGCGCAGGGTTCCACTGCTCAGAAACGCATGCGCCTTATAAAGCGAGTGGGCAATAAGGTGGAGCATCGCAGCGGCAAAAAGGCCTAAGCCGCATTGCAACATCATGAAACCCATTTGGGCAATGGTGGAATAGGCGAGCGATCGCTTGATGCTGGTCTGAGTCAGCATGACTAGAGAGGCGAATACCGCTGTGACCGTGCCGACAATGGTCAGGAACAGCATGGCATTAGGGGCAGAGGCCAGCAGGGGTTGGCTGCGAATTAAGAGAAAACCACCTGCGTTTACGATGCCTCCATGCATTAGCGCAGAAATGGGAGTGGGTGCTTCCATCGTTAATGGCAGCCAAGTATGAAAGGGAAATTGAACCGATTTGATTGCGGCGCCCGCAACTAACAACCAGCCAACCACGGCTGATCCGGCTGCGGGAACGGCCGAAGAGTCTGCGTTTGCATAGTGCAAAAACAGAGTCTCAAAATCGGTTGTTCCGAAGTTGAGATAGCAGAAGAGACATGCCAGCGCTAAGCAGAGGTCGCCTGTTCGACTCGCAACAAACTTGTTCCAGGCGGCCCGCCGGGCCCCAGGCCGATCGGGAAAGTGAAGTAGCAAGTGATGCAAGCCTAAGCTAGTCAGTCCCCAGCACAGCGTGAACATCAACAGGCTGGATGAGACGGTCATGAGCATCACGGTCGCCAGTGTGAAACCGATCCAACGAAAGTAGATACCGCGGTTAGGGTCATCCGCCAGATAGCGGACTGAAAATCGGCAGACTAGCCAACCGACGAAGCTGACCAAGGCCAGCATCAGTGCGCTCGCCCCATCGAAATAGAAGCCAAATTCTGGGATGCCGGCCAGCTGGAAAATCGCTGAGCTACCCATGGTGACTTACCTCCAACATCAAAACGAATGCGAAATTCTAGTACACGACTATTGCGACACGAAATATAAAGCACGACATAAAAGTCGTCAATTGGGATTCGTATGAAATTTGTCGGGTGTGGAGGGTGATAAAGTGGAGGGATTTCGATAGGGAGTCGCCGATTTCATCAAAAAGGAGTCACGAATGGGGTCTCGCGAATATTTTGTCGTTGAAAAGGAGTTAGGATGTGGTTGTAATTTGTGCAGTTAAGGAAATGTGCGAAGCAGAAGAGGAGGGATTTGTGATGGCCAAAGCGGCGAAAGGTACGCCCGTCACGGGTGGTCAATCAAAGCGTAAAACGACACTGAGTTCTGCAGCCCCAGCGGAACCCGTGGATCGGAACGCCAAGTGGACTTTTTTGACTAATCATGCGCACGTGTTGATCGTGCTGGAGAGTGAAGCGGAGATTGTGTTACGCGAGGTGGCCACGCGAGTCGGAATTACCGAGCGCGCCGTGCAGCGGATCGTGCAGGACCTAGAAGATGAGGGGTATTTGCGGCGTGAGAAAGCGGGCAGGCAGAATCGCTATGAGGTGATCAAAGGGGTACCGCTGCGGCATCCTGTGGAATCGCATTGCACGATTGGCCAATTGTTGAAAATGGTAGATCGCCGTCAGGCGGGGCGATAAAGAATGATCACTTGGAGCAATTTCCTGATCGGCGCGATGTTGTGGACTTTGGTTGCCGGTTTGGTATCGCTGGTGTTGTATTGGCTGGACAAACGGGCAGCAAAGCGTGATGGTGCACGGCGAATTCCGGAGCGAACTTTGCACATCTGGTCGGTGTTGGGGGGCTGGCCGGGCGCCTTATTGGGACAGAGGTGGTTTCGCCATAAGACGCAGAAGCAGCCGTTTGTCGCCATCCTTTGGGGAACGATTTTCGTGAATCTAGTGGTTTGGGCTGCGTTGGTTTGGGCGAATTTATCGCAATTCTGAAGCTCGTTCGGTTGACTATGCCAAAGCGCCTCGACTACAAGATCATCTAACCCCCGCGACTTCTTCCTTTTTTCCGCCCGTTCGACCCAAAAAGGTCTGAAAAAGATGACGCTTCGTTTCGCCACAAACTTGTTGGCTGTTGTCTTGCTAATGTTTGGCAGTCAATGTTCATGGGCCGTTTGGCAAGAGTCAGAGACTGCGGAGGCCAGCAGCGTAGATAGCACTCCTGCTGCGAGTGCCGTGAGCGATCTGGCAGAAACTGCAATCGATCCGGCAATCGAGCCCGCAGTCACGGCCGAAAAAACATGGATGGAGAAAGTCGACCAGAACTTTGGTGACTATCTGGTAACCCCGGTCGGTAAGGTGATCTTTTATGACTTTGGATCGGGTCCGGTAAAGAATGCCGCCGGCGTAGTAACGGAGAAAGGTTGGTTGCAAACTGATGGATCACCTGACGGGGTTTCCATTCCTTTTGTCGTAGCCTGGTTATTTTGTGGTGCTACCTTTTTAACCCTGCGAATGGGCTTCATTAACTTCCGAGCTTTCTGGCATGCCATTCGGTTGACCAAGGGCGACTATGACGACCCAGATGAACCGGGCGACGTAACGCACTTTCAAGCATTATCGGCCGCGTTATCGGCAACGGTTGGATTGGGGAATATCGCCGGGGTGGCGATTGCCATCGGTTTGGGTGGACCGGGGGCTACGTTTTGGATCATTTTGGTCGGTTTGCTTGGAATGACATCCAAGTTTACCGAGTGCACTCTGGGTCAGCTTTATCGCGTTAAGGACGAGCAAGGAAACGTGCTGGGGGGACCCATGCGTTATTTGCGTCATGGTCTTGAAGACAAAGGCTTGGGCTTTTTGGGCCGGATATTAGCGATTCTCTTCATGGTGCTCTGTATCGGGGCAAGTTTCGGCGGAGGGAATTCTTTCCAGGTGGGGCAGTCTTTGGAGGCGATCCGGGGCGACATCCCAATTTTGCAGGAATATCCCTGGATTTACGGCTTGGTCATGGTCGTATTCGTGGGTGCCGTGATTATCGGTGGAATCAAGAGTATTGGTGCCGTTGCAGGAAAGATTGTGCCCGTGATGTGTTTGGCCTACGTCTTGGCCTGTCTGTACATCATCGGTTCTCACATCACGGCGGTGCCGGCAGCAGTGGCCTTGATTTTTCAAAGCGCCTTTTCTGGTGAAGCCGCGTATGGCGGGTTTTTTGGCGTGCTGGTGATCGGCATCAAACGAGCCGTGTTCAGCAACGAAGCGGGGGTCGGTTCGGCTGCCATTGCCCACTCGGCGGCCAAGACGGACGAACCAGTCAGCGAAGGGATAGTTGCTTTGCTCGAGCCCTTCATCGATACCGTGGTGGTTTGCTCGATGACAGCTTTGGTAGTGATCATTACCGGTGCCTACAATGCGCCCGAAATGGAAGCGGCAAAGGCGGCCAATGAAGGTGCCAAGCTAACCTTATTCGCTTTTACCACAGGCGGTTTTGATTGGTTCCGCTATGTACTCTATTTTGCAGTCGTGTTGTTCGCCTATTCAACGTGTGTCAGTTGGTCTTACTATGGCGAACGATGTTGGGCTCAGCTTTTTGGTGCGAAAACTTCGCTTATTTACAAAATGTTGTTCCTGATGTTTACCTTTTTAGGGTCGGTTGTCACGCGTGGTAACATCCTGGAGTTCAGCGATTTAATGATTCTTGGGATGAGTGTTCCCAACTTATTGGGAGTGTTCATTCTCAGTGGATTGGTGAAGAATCGCTTGGATGACTACTGGACACGATACAAGAGCGGCGAACTCGATCGTGCGGCGGATGATGTGCATTCAGGCGCGCATCATGATCACGCCGGTATTCCACCTCGTACTGATAGCTCGTTGTAAAGCGCCGTCTTTGTAAAGCATCGGCCGGGCCGCATGCCTATCGAACTTTAGCTTGGCCGAGTTTTAGCTTGGCCGAGTTTTAGCTGGGAGAGAGTTCGGGTTCGCGGGGAAAGTAGTCTTCCACGACTCGAAAGAACTGTTCGGCCGATGTCACATTGGCCACATGGGTGCGAAAGTGTCGAGCGCCATGTTTGCCCTGTGCGTAACAGCAAGCGAATTTGCGCATCAACATGGTCCCCTTCTCTTCCCCGAATCGCTCGCGTACGAGATGGTAGTGATGGAGCATGCAGGCACGCTGTTGTTCCAGCGAGGGTTCTGCTGGAATCGGGTCGCCGCGAAGTGCGGCTGCTGCTTGGGCGAATAGCCAAGGGCGGCCGAGTGCTGCGCGGGCAATCATCACTCCGTCAATGTCGTAATTTTGGAAGGCATTGACGACGGCTTCCGGTGAAGCGAGGTCTCCATTGCCAATCAGCGGAATACGGCGCAGGTGCTGTTTGATTTCGCTGATCCTGTCCCAGTCAGCGGTCCCTTTGAAAAAGTCTTGAGCGGTCCGCCCATGTACTGTTAGGGCTGCCGCACCCGAATCCTCTACGACGCGCGCGATCTCATTGGCGATGATGCAATCACGCGTGCAGCCCAGTCGGATTTTGGCCGTGACAGGTGTGGGAGCACATACTTCGACCAGCCGACTAATGATGGACGCCATTCTGGCCGGATCGCGCAACAGATAGCTACCGCTATGAGCCTTCTCGGTAACCTGTTTCACTGGACAGCCAAAATTGATGTCCACCACACTGACGCGATACTCTTCGACCAAGCGTCGCCCCACCTTGGCCATGATTTCTGGATCGTTATCCCAAATTTGCACTGCCAAGGGACGTGGTTCATCAGCGACACCCCAGAGCCGGTCCGGATGTTCTGCTTCATGTTCATCGAGCCAAACGAATCCCCTCGCATTGACCATCTCGGTCGCTTGGAGGCCTGATCCGCCATACTCACGCACAATTTGCCGGAAGGCAAAATTGGTGAATCCCGCCATCGGTGCTTGCAGAATCGGCGGATCGACCGTCAAGGAGCCGATTTTTAGTGGGGGGGGTGGTAGCTGCCTGGGCGACATAGGGATTTTCTGAAATGGAAAAAGGGTTGCCAAGGAAATCGGGTGCAGGTCGAATGGATATCGAACTTGTGATTATCGCAATAAGGGAGCCAAGTGTGAACAGCCTGCTATTCAATCCGTTCTTAATTCCTATCGTGGCCATTGTGGGATATTTTGGTTTCAAAGCGATAGAAGCGGTTTCCTCCTCGTGTACCGCAGTGTCGAGGCAAAAATCGGAGACCGAACTAAAATTAGTGCTCGCTCAGCGCGGTATGTCAGCGGACGAAATTATCCGAGTGGTGTCGGCAGGACGTGAGGAGTTGAATGTTGGCGAGAATGGAATAAACGCTGCACCCCTTCCGCCGAGCAAAGGCCAACCTGCCACGCGTTACGCAAGCAGTACTTTGGCTGACACAACTTCGTACTAACAATTGCAACCCGTTCTTATCCGTGTCGAGATATCCACACGGAACAGGAGGCATGTCGCAATACGAATCTTGATACGCTACCGAGGAACAGCCGTCCGATCATGCCTCGCTCGGTATCGCCCACAACCAGAAAATCGCTCCGGTTTTGGTCGGTGAAATCAACGATCGCTGTCCCGACATTCTCGGCTTCCAGGACATGTGTGTGGATATGAGGGGTGATATGTCCCAGCGATTTGGCTGCTTCGTCTGTTGAATGTCGAGCTTGTTCCCTGACTTCGGCCCGATGCGCCACCATGTTAGGCAACAGATCTTGCCGGAAAGTTTTGATGACTTGGCAAATGGCAACAACATCCAGGTCGATTTCGCGATTCATGCGAAATTGGCGAAAGTGTTCTAATGCATAGGTCGAGGACTGCGAGTCGTCGAATCCAATCGCTACCCGGACATGCCGATCTGTTTCTTTTGTAACGCCAGTGGAACGGATCACGAGCGCTGAGCAAACGGTGTGTGTCGCCACATAATCGCTCACACTGCCCAGCAGTATGCGATCCACGGTCGAATGTCCCTTGGCACCAATGACAACCAAATCGGCCTTCATCTCTGCGGCAAATTGAACAATTTCGTAGCCCACCAGTCCTTCGCGAACTTCACTTTGCAGAGTGGCCTGCGAACCAGCGAAAATTTCCTGCGTATCGATAAATACTTGCTTGGCGTGCTGTTGCTCGTGCTGCAATAGCTCCGGTAACCAGCTCTCCACGGAGACCATGCCGCCAACTTCTGGTAACTGAATGACAGATATCACGGTTACTTCCAGCGGCACGGCGGCGGCTATCATGGCAACAACGCGTGCCGCTTCGAATGCATTTTCCGAACCGTCCGAAGCAAGTAGTATTCGTAACGCCATGTTTTCCGCCCCTTCTCAATCGCAGCCCATTGTCGGTCGATATCAGACTGTCGCTATCTTACGCTGTTTCATGAGCCCGCCATATCGCCCCACGCATGACTGAATTCCAAAGCCGCAGTATGAACGATTATTCCCAATTCGTTTGCCGGGTGTTCCCGTTCTTATTGCCCCCATTATTGTTGGTGGGCGGGTGCTTTTCGGAACAGGGTGCTCCCCGACCGCCTGGTTCAGGAATAACCCGACCGCCTGGTTCAGGAATGAGTGGTACCCAAGTGGCGCGCGAGCCCTCCCAACAATCTCTAGTCCGTGTCGAGCGATTTTGTGGCGACTGTCATCCGCTGCCCATACCGAGCACTTTCCCCAAGGACAGTTGGGAAGAAGAAGTGGTGCAGGGATTCGATTTTTATATTTCGTCCAAACGGAATGATCTCGAAGAGCCAAGTCGTGAGGAGACGATTCGCTATTTTGTTGACCGCGCTCCCGACAAAGTGGTTGTGCCTCGAGCTGACGCAATGCCAATAACGCCGGCGAGTGTCAGATTTGAGCGAGCGGAACTAGATCTCCCCTTACTGGATCAGCCGGTTTCCTATTCCCATTTGGTGGTCGATCAAGCAACGAAATCTTTATTGACGGCCGATATGCGTGGCGGAGATATCCGACGCTGGACATGGAACGACTCGGGCAAATGGAGCAGCGAGCTCATAGGCACTGGTCGAAATTCCTGCCGCCTGACGCGATGCGATTGGAATGGCGATGGCAAGGAAGATTGGTTGGTCGGCGAAATTGGCACGTTCGGTGTTTCCGATCACAACAATGGTCGTGTTTCGGTCTTGGTCAATGATGGAACCGGTGGGTTTCAGAAAATTGTGCTAGCCGATTCGCTCGCTCGCGTGGTGGAAGCACAGCTCATCGACTATGACCACGATGGCGACATGGATGTGATTGTCGCCGAGTTCGGTTGGCTCGAAACTGGGTCGCTGATTCTCTTGAGGAACCCAGGGAGCGATCCGTTGCAGCCTCAGTTAAAAGTAGAACGACTGGATGTGCGGCATGGGGCACTAGGCGTGAAAGTGATCGATGTTAATCAAGATGGAATCGATGATTATGTCACTGCCTATGGTCAAGAATTCGAATCGGTTGAAGTCCACTTTGGTCAGGAAGATGGTGACTATCGAGGGCAAACGGTGCTGGCATTACCCGATCCATCCTACAATTCCAGCTCGTTCCAAGTGTTTGATCTCGATGGAGACGGGCGACTGGATATTCTGCACACCAATGGTGATACGCTCGATGCCTTTATCGCCAAGCCCTACCATGGGGTCCGTTGGCTAAAAAATCTTGGCAATAACGCCTGGGAGACGCGCGAGTTAGGCTTGCTCGTTGGCGCGTTACAAGCCACTACTGCCGATTTTGACGGCGATGGCGATCTCGATATTGTCGCCGTGGCGCTTTTTCCCGCCGCGACTCAAGCGGGGCGAGGTGCTTTTGACTCGATCGTGTGGTGGGAGCAACAGCCAGGCGGCGAATTCGTGCGTCATTCCATCGAGCGAGACCATTGCGACTATACCACTTGCGATGTCGCCGATATCAACGGAGATGGACGAATAGATTTGCTAGTCGGCGGTTGGTCAACCGCACCGGGAGAGCCCTCCATTCGAGCCTATCTTAACCTGCCGGCGCAATAGCCCCTTCTTTGTCGCTCATTCGTCGACTCTCGTCGTGCTCGTGCTCGTGCTCGTGCTCGTGCTCGTTCTTCTGCTCGTGCTCGTGCTCGTGCTCGTGCTCGTGCTCGTGCTCGTGCTCGTGCTCGTGCTCGCGCTGGCCATTTGAGCAGATCGGGGATGTTGGTGGAC
>JBGTBJ010000107.1:0-40510 GCA_041749395.1 Pirellulaceae bacterium | reverse complement strand
GTACGGCTTGTTGCCTGAACTGATCGTCATAAACTCGACGTTGAGTAGTCTTCTTGGGCATCCTTGCTCTCCGAGTTTATAAAAACTTGTTTTAACAAATTTCAAGCTTCTCGGTGGCCCCCGAAACCGGCACCACCTCAGAGCACCGCTTCGCTGAGCACGAGCACCGCTTCGCTGAGAATCTGTTCGATTGGTCGAGTTTTGGTGCTCGTGCTCGTGTTCGAAAACCAGCGCTGAGTCCGAGCACGAGCACCGCTTCGCTGAGCACCGCTTCGCTGAGCACGAGCACCGCTTCGCTGAGAATCTGTTCGATTGGTCGAGTTTTGGTGCTCGTGCTCGTGCTCGTGCTCGAAAAACAGCGCTGAGTCCGAGCACGAGCACCGCTTCGCTGAGCACGAGCACCGCTTCGCTGAGAATCTGTTCGATTGGTCGAGTTTTCGTGCTCGTGCTCGTGTTCGAAAACCAGCGCTTCGCTGAGTACTAGTCGCGGCTAAGCCAAAAGCGGTACTGCTGCGACTATCGAATCGAGTTACGCTCCAATCCCAGGATCTGGGAATTTGAAACAGAATCACCAAAGTCGGCGTGGCGATCGAGTGTCCAGACGACTTCTTTGGTCTTAGGATTGATCTCGATCAAGATGGGATTGTCGGGGCCGGCGTGACAATTTCCGATCACGTAATTGCCATTGGGTAATACTTCAAGCGTGGTGACCCAAGCCAAGGTGATGCCGGGCAATTCGTTTTGATGCAATTGCCAAACAATCTCTTTATCGGGAGTCACTTCTAAGACGCTATGTCCATTGCCGGTGGAGAGTAATGTATTACCTGTAGGGAGACGGAGCGCGCAAAAGGTTTTGTTGCCGAAGGCTTCGGGACCATGTCCATCGCGGGCGGGTTTGTCAAACATGGGAACTGCGTATTCCCAAACGACTTTTCCAGTTTGGCCGTCATATTCACGCACCAAACCATCGCCTTCATGGCTGACCAGATAATTCCCGCTGGCGATCTTGCGGACGAGTCGCGTGTCGGTGTGAGGATGGGGGTGATCGACCTTGAGTGCGATGGACTTGACGATTTCGCCTTTTCGATTGACTTCGATGATGCGTTGGGTAGTCGTTTCGACAACCATTACATTGCCATTTTCCAGGGGTTGGCAAGCGTGGACTTCGATATTTTTGCCCTCATTGCCGTTGGCTTTTCCCGCATCGTAGGACCAGACAACTTCTTTGGTCTTTCGATCGATCTCACTGACTTTAGCGCGACCTTCAAGCACAAGAAAATTGCCGTTTGCCATTTCATGACAATCGTGCAGGCCTCCCCAAGGTTTCTCCCATTCGACGGATCCATCCGCAGCCAAAACAACCAGCCGACCATTTCCTTGCAAGAGGACGCGGTGGCGACCAGTTTCCGCTGCCTGTACGACTTCCGCTGGCTGTGCAGCTTGCAGGGGCTGCGGCAGAGCGGGGGCTAGTGCAGCCGCAATGAGGCAGGTAACCGCGAAAAGGTGTGAGCATTGCATGAAGGTGAACGACTTATTCTCTGAGGGGCTTTAAGTGAAATATCTCATGGAGATGATAACACAAAACTATTCACCAAGCCCCGAATTTAAAGCGCGTCCAGAAGTCAGCGAAACGTAATAATGTGGCTATTTATCGAACAGTCTTTCCAGTCGCTCGAGCGCCACCATCAATTGATTCCATTCCGTCACGACTTCGAAAGTATTGAGAACTTCTGCGTCGTCTCGATCAAAGCCTTGTTCGCTGAGTCGAATTTTTCCGTCAAGAACTAGCATGCCTTCCACGAGAACCGCATCGCTCTTTTGTTCAGGCGTCAGATCGCAATCTTCGTAAACAGGGACGATTTGTTGCATGGCTTGGTGAACGGCCCAGAGTGCAGCGCGTCGCGAGTCGTCTGCAGCCAAGGTGGCTCGCATGGTACCCGATTGAATGTAGAACTTAGCCATGTTGATGTTCCTTTGAATTCCGAAGGTGCTGAGGGGCATCGCGGGGCGGCGTTGCTTTGGTGTCCAAGGCTCCTTGCCTTGCGACAACACAATCATCGCCATGGGGTTGGACACGTTAGGTCACGGTCCAGAAAAAAAGCTGAGGAATTTTCGATTTTTCGAGGAGGATAGTCGCCTTTCGCTCCGCGAAAGTAGCGTTACTGATTGCTACTTTTTTCGTTATTTTTTTCGCTACTTTCGCGGAGCGAAAGGCAACTATTTGCGTTGCAGCAGGACGGGGCGCAGTTCGGCTGCCAAGAAGAAGGAACCGCAAATGACCACTTGCCCATCGATACCAGCAAGTCGAATAGCCGCATCAAGTGCATCGAGAGGTTGAGCGTGAATAATCGTGTCGTCATTCCGAGCCATTTCTGCGAGCGCCGCGGGGTCATACCACCGCGGATTGGACCAGTATCGAGTGAGAATCATGGTGTCAGCCACGTTAGCAAGCATTGCTAACATGTTTCCTGCATCTTTATCGGCGCTGGTGCCAAAAACCACGACAGTCTTGCCTTTCGCCGGACGATTCAGCAGAACCATACACAGCGCACCGATGGAGTCCACATTGTGTGCCGCATCCAAAATAATTTCTGGCTTTTCGCAAAACCGCTCAATGCGGGCTTGGCAGGCCAGAGTGGCAAGGCCTTGTCGCTGTGCTGCTGCGCTGGCCCCTAAGCGAATCGGTTCTAAGCAATCCATCACCGCCAGGGCTACCGCCGCATTGCCAAGTTGGTGGTTTCCCTCCAGTGAAACGCTCCAGTCTTGGCGATCGTGAAGCCCGGGTGAATGCGAGTGAAAATCGAAGCAATTCGTGTGCCTGGTACCCTTTGAACCCGTACCCTTTGGATGCTCGCCCTTTGGACCCGTACGGGGGTGGACTTCGAAATCTCGCCCGATCTGCCAAAGTGGGGCTGCCCGTTCCTGAGCGGCCGCGGCAATTACGGCTGCGGCCGCCAGCGAACGCACGCCACTGACGATGGGCACACCCGGCTTAATAATTCCAGCTTTTTCCACCGCAATCTTCTCAACCGTGTCGCCGAGAATGTGCTGATGGTCCAATCCGACATGCGTAATCACCGACACGACCGGATCGCAAACGTTGGTGCTGTCCAGTCTCCCGCCGAGGCCGACTTCGATCACGGAAACTTCGCATTGTTTGCGTCGGAAGTACTCCATCGCCATGGCAGTGGTTAGTTCAAAAAATGTGGGTGCACCTTCCCCCATTGCTTCAACTTCTTCGGCGGCCATGCGAACGGCTTCCACTAGTTCGATCAGCTCCGCCGGAGTGCACGGGGTTCCGTTAACTTGAAATCGTTCTTCGAGATGCACGAGATGTGGTGATGTGTACAGCCCGACGGTTCTGTTGTCGGCCGCCAACATCGATGCAATCATGGTGGAAGTGCTCCCTTTTCCCTTGGTTCCCCCCACGTGAACTATGTGGGTTGATCGCTCGGGGTGGTCGAGTAGGCGGAGCAGGTGTCGCATTCGTTGTAGGCGGAACGCCCCTTTTTGAACTGAGGGCGAAACCCGCTCGTAATTCAGGCGACCGTAGAGATAATCTAAAGGCGACATTCGCAGAACAACTTTCCCGACACATTGGGTAAGAACGATTTTTGGCGCGCTGTGCGCGTGAACCTAACTGGGCAATTCGTCGTAGCACTGTCGCTACTCCGCCCCCTACGTACCTCTAGCCCCCGTATTGCCGAGGGTTCCGTTGCAAACCGATCCTGTTGCCGTCGCTGAACGGCCCGCTCCCAGTTCACCGGATAACGCCGCGTCCCAAGTAGTTGTTGAGACTCGTAATCTCAGCAAGATATATCGTGACTTTTGGGGTCGGAAGAAGGTCCACGCCCTGAAATCGCTCGATATTGAAATTCGCAAGGGCGAGATCTTTGGATTGCTGGGGCCGAACGGCAGTGGCAAGTCGACAACGATCAAGCTAATTTTGGGGCTGTTGTTCCCCACGAGCGGGCGTGTGTTGGTATTTGACAAAGACGCCACCGAGACTCGGAAGAACGAGCGGATTGGTTACCTTCCGGAAGAATCGTACCTCTATAAATTTTTGACCGCGGAAGAAACTTTGGATTTTTATGGTCGCTTGTTCAACATGTCGGGTGCCGCACGGGCACAGCGTGTGGACGAGTTGATCAAGTTGGTGGGTCTGGAGCGTGCTCGACACCGTCAATTGCGAGAATTTTCCAAGGGGATGACACGGCGTGTTGGTTTGGCGCAGGCTTTGATCAATGATCCCGACTTGGTGATGCTGGACGAACCGACGACCGGCTTGGACCCGATTGGAACTCGCGAGATGAAGGACTTGATTCTTGATCTGCGGGCCAAAGGGAAAACCATTCTGTTATGCAGCCACCAGTTAGCGGACGTGCAAGACGTCTGCGACCGCGTGGCAATTCTGCATCAGGGTGAATTGAAAGAGCTGGGTCGTGTGGACGATCTGCTGAAGGTTCAAGATGTTACGGAAGTACACGCGCGAGGTTTGAGTGACGAAGCGAAAGCTGAAATTGTGGAAGTGATTCGTCGTCACGGCGGTAAGCTTGAGTCGATCGACAACCCCACCACAACGATGGAAGATCTATTCTTGAACATTGTTCGCGAGAGCGATGAGCGTCCTGGCCATCGACGCGCTTCGATGGATAACGCAAGCGGCTCGGATGGAGACAAGGCAGCGTCATGACCCTTCAACCCGATGACTTTTGGTCGTTCAGCCAGTGGCTGCTTCGTCCAGGTGCCTTTTTAGAGAGTGCTCTTCTGCAGGGCGTAGCCATTTTTGTGCTGCTCGTAGTAGTCGGCATCATGATTGGTTACGTTGTTTCTGCGGTGCGTTATGGACCGGGCGAAGCATTTTACGCCGTGGCTGCAACGATTCGTGATTTAGTCACACGCGATTTGCCGGGGACAGCATTTCGTCGTGTCTTTGCCTTGGCTCGTCTTGCTTTTAAGGAAGCAATTCGTCGTCGAGTGCTATTCGTAGTCGGCCTGTTTCTTGTCGGGCTGTTGCTTGCCGGATGGTATTTGGATACCAGCAGTGATGATCCAGCGAGGCTGTATATCAGCTTTGTGCTCACTGCGACGAACTACTTAATTCTCCTGCTGGCACTATTCATTAGTTGCTTTAGCTTGCCGTCGGACATCAAGAGTCGCACGATTTACACGATCGTTACTAAGCCTGTTCGCGCTACGGAGATCATTCTCGGACGTGTATTAGGATTTACGGCAGTCTGTACGATGCTGTTGATCCCCATGGGCTTAGCGAGTTACTTGTTCGTGACCCGGGGCCTGCAGCACTCGCACGAAGTGGTGAAGGCAGATACGGAAAATGGCGAGTTGATCGTTGGCGAAACATCATACGATCGTTCGCACTCCCACGCCTTTACGATCGATGCCGAGGGAAATGGTCTGACCGATTTCGCTCGTGGGCATCAGCACATTGTTCGCAAAGTGGGTGATTCGTTTGAGGTGGGCGCTCCCATCGGTGATTTACGAGCACGTATTCCTGATTATGGCGATGTGGTCTTCTTAAATCGTGATGGACTTGAAGATGCAGCGATCGACGTTGGCTATGAGCACACCAAGGGTGGCTATGGAAACGCTGGTATGTCGCGATTCTTTGGAAAGACGCTTGGTGCGAGACGCATTGAACACGGTTATATCGAAGGGGGAACTCTCTGCGCCGCAGTGATGCGTTTTGACGAGATCTCCCCCGCCAAATATGGCGATGGACTTCCACTGGAAATGAAGCTGCGGGTTTTTCGCACCTATAAAGCTGATATTGTGACCCCGATTCGTGGCACGATTACGGTTCGCAATCCGGAAAATCCAGCAATAGAGTCCGAGCCCATTTCCTTCTTGACGAAAGAGTATCAAGTCGACGAACGTCGCATTCCCATCGAGATCAAAGGAAGCGACGGGACCCAGACACGTACTTTGAACCTGTTCGACGATTTGGTGGGTGAGGACGGAAGTGTTGAAATTGTTATTCGCTGTCTGGATCGGGGACAATACTTGGGACTGACTCGCAGCGATGTTTACTTGCGTCCCAGCGAGTCCAGTTTTGAATGGAATTTCACAAAGGCCTATATCAGCATTTGGTTGCAGATGTTGATGGTGATTTCCTTTGGTGTGATGTTCAGTACCATTCTCAGCGGTCCAGTCTCCATGATTGCGACCTTCATGTTGGTCTTGCTCGGGTTTTCCGCAGAAGCTGTCTATGAGACTCGTTACTACTTAGATCGTGGCGAAGCGATGGGTGGTGGTCCGATTGAGTCGCTCATTCGTACCGTGCGACAAGATTCCTTTACGGTTGAGTTGGACATTCAGGAGCTGCCGCTAAAGATTATCAAGGTCATCGATAACGTGGCCGTTTACTCTCTCGACGCGATTGTTACATCGTTGCCTAACCTGCCAAAAATGTTGGGTACTGCCGAGTATGTCGCGAGCGGGTTCGATATCTTTAATGTGCTGCTACTGCGGCATGCCGTGGCGACATTTGGATATGTATTGCTGGCGTTTATTGTTGGGTACTTCTTCTTAAAAACACGCGAGATTGCCGCATGAACCGCTCAAGTGGCTTAAGAAATAAACTGATCTACATGGCAATCATCGTTGGGATGCTATTGCCCCTTTACTTGTTGGGTCAACCTGCGACGGGTAAGCCTGGCGAGCGTGCCGGTCAACTTGCACAAATGCGCTCCGAACTCAATTTGGCGGAAGCCAACTTGGGCGAGATCGACCCTGCCAGCGAGAGCATGAAGCTGGCCTCTTTGGGTTTGCGCGGAGTTGCCGCTACGTTGCTTTGGAATAAAGCCGACGAGTATAAAGTTCTGCACGAATGGGATCGGCTGAGCGCAACGCTCAATCAGATCGCCAATCTTCAGCCGCACTATGAAAAAGTTTGGGAGCATCAAGCTCACAATCTTGCCTACAACGTGTCGCTTGAATTCGACGACTATCGTCAGCGCTACGCTTGGGTCAAGAAAGGGATGGGTTTTCTCACCGAAGGAGTGCACAAAAACCGCACCGCCCCGCGACTGATTTGGTACACGGGTTGGTTCTACGGGCACAAGCTAGGAATGAGCGACGAGAAGACTCAATTCCGTGAACTGTTTCGCAAGGACGATCCCTTTCATAAAGAATTGCTAGACGAAGGAATTGCCGTAGATGGTCCCGATGCACGTGGTGCCGACGGTCGTCCCGACAATTGGTTAGTCGGTCGGTTGTGGCTCAATCGCGGCTACGACTTGGTCGATGGTGGCGTAAAGTTGGTCGACAAATCACCCATTACCTTCTTCGAGATCGGTCCGAAATGGCGCATTCAATATGCAACGGCGATTGAAGAAGAAGGTATTCTGGACGATCGATCGAAAGATGCGTGGGAACGCGCGGCCGATGATTGGATCGGATACGGCAAACGACCGATCTCAACCACCGATATGTTCTCGGTGCAGCTAAGTGGGGTCGGCGATTTGCATGTTCGCAAAGCAGAACTCATTGCAAGATTTGATGCATTGGTCGGCGATACCGCTGAAAAGATGCGTCAAGAACAATTGGCCGGTCTCAGCCCTCTCGAACGTCAAGCCATTGATACCCCCGAGAAAGATCGAACCCCCGATCAATTTAAATTGGCCCAACAAGCTAATTTGAAATTGGAATCCAATGCGGTCGTGGTTGCCAAGCGAGCCCCGCAAGCCGTGCAGCTCAAGGCAATCCAACTCGCTGCTGAAATCAGCGATGTCGACAATCGAATCTCCAAAACCAATATCTACCGTGACCAAATGAATTACGGTTATTGGGAACTTCGCTGTGAAGCCGAGCAAGATGATTTGGTGATCGATGCACGACGCCTGCTCTATGATGCCAAGCAGCTTTACAAGCAATCGGATCTCGATGGTGAAATCGAGAAATACGATGCTGCATTTACTGCGTGGGCAGCGGTGTTCGAACGCTATCCAGGCCTGATCCTGGATGTCGCTAGCGACGATCTTAGCGATGCAATTGATCGATACCGCATTGCAACCGACCTCGCCGAATTGCCGGAAGACTTCCCGCTGAAGTCTTTCTACGAAATGCGGATGAGTGGCGAGACGGATCCCGGCAGCGTTGCTTCGGAGGCTACCAGTGGAGCCGGGACTGGCGATGGACCCAACTTCAATATATTGAAGCCCTATAGCGGTGCCGATGATAAGCTCCTTCCTGCGATTGCTCCTGCACAACCCGTGCTGAAAAAGCCTGATAGCACTGAGGAAGAACCAGCGGCAACGGAAACTCCAGCGGCGCCAAGTGAGGGCACAGATCCGGCGGCCAACCCAGAGCCAGTGGTCGAAGGCGAGCAACCAGCGGTCGAAGGTGAGCAACCAGCGGTCGAAGGTGAGCAACCAGCGGTCGAAGGCGAGCAACCAGTGGTCGAAGGCGAGCAACCAGTGGTCGAAGGCGAGCAACCAGTCGTTGAAGGTGAGCAACCAGTGGTCGAAGGTGAGCAACCAGTCGTTGAAGACTGATTGTTGGTTCTGGCTTTTTGGCGGGAACGATAGCGAGTCGAGCGACTTCAAAAAGGAGAACGGTGTGTCGCCTGAGAATCCCGTTTTAGGCGCGCTGCATGCGAATCAACGCGTTATGCATTTCGAATTTGGTAAGGCACTCGGCTGTAGTTATCGTTGGCCTACTGGGCAGTACTGCGCGATTCACTGTGAATATGGAATCGTCGCTTGTGGCTTGTATGACTGCGCAGTGGCAACTCGGTTTGGAATGGCATTGGCGATCGCCCGAGGCACTCCTGAGCATCCTCTGTTTGAACCCGAGGATTTATTAAGTGCTCGGATTGTCGAAGTAAGCGATTTGGCGGTTCGGATGGGAATCGCTGTCGGTATGAGTGGCGAGAGCGCGCTTCGGCAAATGATGGAGTCGGGTTTGGTTGTTAAGGATTGAGATTCTTCGCTACATCGGTACGGTAACCAACCACGGCTGGGAGAAGACCGGCGAGAGCTGCCAATCCAAGGACAAGCGGTATAACCCACAGTTCCGTTTGGGTGACAGTGAGAAAGTTCACTTGCACGCCGGTTCTTTCTTCAATGAATCCGCTGGCGGAGAGAATTCCTAGGTGAGCGAGACACCAACCAGCAATAGCGCCCCCTACAGCGATCAATAAACTCTCCAGCAAGATGATTGCCAGGACCGTGTCGCGACGGGCGCCGAGGGCACGCATGACCGCGATATCTCGTTTCCGATCGTTCATCGAATTGTAAATGCTGACCAATATTCCGACGGCTGCCACGACGCAGGTGATAGCCGTGATAATCAGCAACGCCTGCATCAGTGGTTCGACGATCAGGGTCAGTAGTCCCATGATTTCACCGATGGGAGACGCGGCTTGCGTTCGCAGTCCTTTATCGATCGTCTTTTCCATTTTTACCGCAAAGATGGGATCGGCACGCAGCAGAATTGCGGTGAGATCTCGCTGCCGAATGGGCAATGGAGAAAAGCTAAGTTTATCAACATCGGAGCTGATTGCAGTCGAGTCATCGGCAACCGAGTTTGCGGCGGTAGTTGCGTTTGATTCCTCTTCGGTATCGATAGCTCGTGCATGGCCATCCATTAAATAGAAGCCTTCGATATTGACAAAAGCTGCACGGTCATTGGGAGTGCCCGTCGGTTTCAAGATACCGACGATGGCAAAACCGACACCATGTCCATGGCCATCGGGGTCGCCGTGTGAAGGATCGATTTTGTCGCCAATTTGGACATTCATATCGGCTGCCACGCGCGAACCAATGACGGCCGTATAGGGGCCATGCTGTGGGTCGTCGGTGATAAAGTTTTCGCCTGCAGAGAATTCGAAATCCAAATCGACATTGGGCCCGTACTTCAATTGATTGAAGAAGCCCGGAGTGGTGCCAACCACGCGGAATGGACCGAAATAGTCGCCGAGGGTTACGGGGATAGCAAATCCGCCCATCATGTACGGGGCGAATTTGCCATCGCGCGATGTGTCGACGATACCTTCGCCCTCAAACAGCTTTGCTTGTCGTGTTCGTTCGTCTTGCGGGAGATACTCAAGGTATTCGTTGTAGGGAATCGTCTCGATGGGTTGACTGAGGTAATAGACGGTATTGAGCGTCAATTGCAGTGGGCTTCCTTTTGCACCCACCACCAGGTTGTAGCCAACGGACGTATTGCGCAAGAAGGCGTCCTGAATGATTCCGTAAACGGCCAGAACCAAGACGGTAAGGGCCACGCCCAGGGCTAGTGAAATAAGGGTCAACACAGACGACAGTCCGCGTTGTCGCATATTGCGCCAAGCAATCTGTAGCAGACTCATAAAGCGATCTCAGGAGCGATGTTGGGGCCAAGTTGAGCAAGCAAAGTCGCGCGCGGACTATTAGGCCGTTTGAAAAATTCGATTGACTGTCTCGAGATGTTCGATACGGCCAAATTGGTTCGACACTTCGGTAGTGTGAGTTACCAAGAGCAACGTGATACGTTCGTCCTGGCACGTTTGGCGAATCAGGTCGATGACCGATTGTTGGTTGGCAGGATCGACGTTCGCGGTGGGTTCGTCGGCTAGCAGTAATTTCGGACGTCCTGCGAGGGAGCGTGCAATGGCGACTCGCTGTTGTTGTCCGACGGAGAGTTGGCTGGGTCGATAGTGCAGTCGGTCTCCCAGCCCAACGCGATCGAGCAACATTTTGGCTCGTTCCACATCGTGGCGACCGGTGGAAAAAGTCATCCCCAGTCGAACGTTTTCCAGAGCAGTAAAACCAGCCAGTAAATTGAAGGTTTGAAAAACGTAGCCAATCCGCGCAGCGCGGTAGCGGTCACGACCCGACTCACTGAGGCGAGCGATATCCACTCCACCGACCTCGACGATGCCTGAGTCGGGTGCCGTGATACCCGCGATGGTATGAAGCAGAGTCGTTTTGCCTCCACCGGAGCGACCGATTAAGGCAACCTGTTCTGCCTCTTCAAGGATCAGCGAAGGGATATCGAGAACCGTGAGCCGGCCACCACCCGGTTGAGGAAAAGTCTTAAGTACGTTTTCGAGTCTAAGCATGGGGACTATCTACCTCGCATTGCGCGTTGAAGGCCGCGTTGGGTGTCGCGTTCCTTGATGGCTTCACGCTTGTCATGGAGCTTTTTGCCCTTGACCAAACCCATCACGCATTTAGCGATGCCTCGATCATTGAAGTACATTCTGAGCGGAACCAGGGTGAGTCCTCGTTCGTGCGCTCGTCCTGCGTATTTGCTGAACTCGGCACTATGCAGCAATAGTTTGCGAGGGCGTTTGGGGTCGTGATTCCAGAGTCCTGCGTTGCTGTAATGGGCGATATCGGCGCCTACTAACCAGAGCGCCTTGTCCTTCACGCGAATATAGGCTTCGTCTAGGGAGAGTTTGCCATCGCGCAGCGACTTGACTTCACTTCCCATTAGCATCAAGCCGCATTCGACGGAATCGAGAATTTCGTAGCGAAACTTGGCCTTGCGATTTTCAGAAATAACCTGGAAGGTCGGCCCCGACGAACTCTTTCCGGTGGATGTTTTTTTCTTTTTGGCCATGACGGCCTTTCGCTGCTCAAGGAAACTAAACTTTAGTGGTAAATACTACGACTGGGAATGAAGTTTGGTTCGCTTGTCCAAGTACTTCAACATAGCCAACTTATTAGACTCGAAAGCCATCGCATTGAGTTGTTGGTCGCCGGGAATTCCGATCCAACATCGTGCGACTTCGTGGGGGTCCGACACGATTACATCGTAGGACTCGACATCACAGATGAAGAATAGGTCGAGCACTGCGGCCGTTAAGCCTTGGTAGTTGTACTGGTTTGGAAGCGTTGTCAGGAATTGAATCGCTTCGATTTCTAAACCTACTTCTTCGCGAACCTCACGCCGCAGTGCACCCTCGGCTGTTTCATGATGGTCCACAAACCCGCCTGGAAGTCCGTACTTGCCTTTGCCTGGATCGCGTGCTCGTTCGATCAGCAGCACTTGGCCTTGGCGGTCTCGCATAATGCCGCCCACTGCGGTGACGGGTCCGAAGAAGAAGGCAAAACCACATTGATCGCAACGAAACGGCACATCACCTACTGGATCTGCTTCAGTGGCACATCGTGGACAATAACGAAAAGCTTGCTGAATGGGTTTACTCAGTTCCATCACATATGACCTGAATGTCTACGGTTCCTGAGTTGGGGGGATGACGAGGTTGACGCTTGTGGGCCAAGCATAATTGGGGTCGCTCGTTTCCAGCATTGTTGTTTGTAGCACTTCGATCGTTCTTGCCATTTTATTGCAAAAGAGCTGTTTGCCACTAGAGCGAATGGTCACTTCTTGATCGAGATCCACCAGTTGGTCATTCAACCGCAGCGTCAGGTTAGTGATATCGGTTGTTTCCAAATCGATGGTTTGTCCGTCGATCTTTGCGATGACCTGTTGACCAGCATGCAGGTTGTTTTCGCCTTCTGCCGATGGAATGGCGAGCCAATAAAAATGATCGTGCGTAACATCGTCTTGTCGCCATATGACTCGTTTAGGATTGGGGTTACGAGTGAACTTCGCCAGGTAATCCAGAGCCACGGCGTCCTGCCGATCCATCCAGTGACCTTTGCCTGCGTGGATGACGGTTTCGTGAGCATACCCGTCAGGATCGGCAGCTTGCAGGCGATCCAGTTCTTCGCCCCATTTCTTGGCAACCTTGTTGCGATCGTAGGCACCATCGAGCCCGCCCATGTGAATAGTAAAGCCAATGTTTCGCAAATTGAGCGGAGATGCTTCATTGGGGTGTCCCGCCATCATCGCGGCTGCAGCCCAGGTATCGGCCATGCGTGGTCCCAATTGATAAACGCCGTCGCCACCCGCCGAATAGCCCATCACGTAGACTCGATTAGGATCCACTCGTTTGGTAACGACCAGCGCCTTAATAATCTGCTGAAATAAGCCATCGATATGGGCTTGATGCCAGAGGTCCCAGGTGTCGGTCGGGGCACGAGGCGCGATGTAGATGCCCTCCGACAATTCATACAGCCGCTGTTGATTTTTCCATTGGCTGTCATTGACCGCGGCGGGCGCACCGCCACCACCGTGGAGCGACAGGTACAAACTATGTCCGTTCGGGGGAGCCTCGCCGAAGGTCCGTAGGTCAAACTTCATCGTAAATTCGCCTTTGCTGACTTGGTTGGCGGCGAGGACTTCTGTGGCCCAAGGGGTTTGTGATTTACAATAATCTTCCCAGAGCCATTTTTGAGCCGTGGCCGCCTGTTCGGCCGTCAAACTTGTTTGGGACCAAGATTGCAATGCGAGGCTTTCCCGATCCTGGTTTGGTGTTGCCAGCCATTGCTCCAGAGAAGCCAAAGGTTCTGCTGCTCGCAATCTCAGCGGAGAGGCATCGACCAAGAGGGACAATGTGACCAGACTGGTCACCAACCAAAGGGAAGTCGGCATAGCGGGTCTGCAGTTCTGTTGGACAAAAAGGGAAGAATCAACGATGGTTTCAAACAGTAATGTAACTGCACAGCGGAGCTCGGCCCCGCACGATGGTATTGTCGTCGAATCGCTCACCAAACGCTTCGATTCGTTCGTGGCGGTGGATCATATCGGTTTAGAGGTGCAATCGGGGGAAGTATTTGGCTTTCTGGGTCCCAATGGCGCGGGAAAAAGCACTACCGTTTCCATGTTAACCACACTAGTTCAGCCGAGCGAGGGAGTGGCCTGGGTGGGTGGTTATGATATCGCACGCCAACCTGGAAAAGTACGCCAAATTGCCGGAGTGGCGTTGCAGGAAATTGGTCTTGATCCACTCTTGAAGGCCATGGAATTGCTCACCATTCATGGACGCTTGTTTGGGTTGAGCCGGGGGGCTGCGAAATCGCGTGCGGAAGAATTAATTCATCTCGTGGACCTCCAGGATGCACTCGATCGGCCCGTGGGAAAATATAGCGGAGGTATGCGACGCCGGCTCGATCTCGCGATGAGCCTCGTGCATCAACCCCGCATACTTTTTCTCGATGAACCAACAACGGGGCTGGATCCGGCCAGCCGCCGAGTCATCTGGGCAGAAATACGAAGACTCAATCGAGAGCAAGGAATGACGATTTTTCTCACGACGCAATATTTGGAAGAGGCCGACGCTTTGGCGGCGAGAGTAGCCATTATTGACGCGGGAAAGATCGTCGTGGAGGGAACGCCCGAAAAGCTGAAAAGCGAAATCGGAGGAGAATCGATCAATGTTAGTTTTCACAACGATGAAACAACGGGCCGTGCCGAACAAGCGTTGCAGGCTGCAGCACACAGTCTGGCCATTCAGAAAATCCAAGTGGATCAGCGGACCTTAAGGTTGTATCTCAAAGGCGCAGCATCCGCCGTTCCTGCGGTGGTCAGTCACATGGAGAATGCTGGTCTGCGGCCGCAATCTTTAACCGTCTCCAAGCCCACCCTCGATGATGTGTTCCTGCGATACACGGGACATCGTTATGAGAACGAGGCAACGACTTCTTACAATGGCGCATCCTACGAAGATGCATCCCAAGGAGCTGTTCCATGAAGCCACCAGAAACCACCGACAACCGAATGGCATTGCCCAGCACCGGTTGGTTGACACAAGTGGGCATCATGGCTTGGCGCGCGATTGTTGTTAATTTTCGCACGCCAGGGGCCATTATTCCTTCGCTGATCATTAGTGCCTTTTTTCTGTTTGTTTATCAGGCGCAGTTGGGTGGAGTCGCAGAGAGATTTTTGCCAGAAGGTCATTCGTATTTGGGCTTTATTCTGCCACTCTCTGTTGTCAGCGCGGCGCTGGGAGGATCGTCGATTGCCGGTCAGACCATCGTGACCGATATCAGCACCGGTTA
Source organism: Pirellulaceae bacterium (assembly GCA_041749395.1). GTDB lineage: Bacteria > Planctomycetota > Planctomycetia > Pirellulales > Pirellulaceae > Laterigemmans. Next base: position 25,658 of record JBGTBJ010000107.1, on the reverse strand, counting down.
CTTCGATAAACTGGCGCTGACTCCAGTGAGCCGGATTGCATTATTGCTCGGGCCAATGATTTCCAACGCGACCGTCATTGGTCTGCAAGTCCTGATCATGATGACGATCGGGCTGGCCATGGGTTTGAAACCAGCTACAGGAATTCTAGGCTTATTGCCAGTCATTGCTTTCGGCGTGTTTCTTGGTGTTGGCTTTTCAGGGCTCACCGTGGGAATCGCGTTGATGACAGGCAGCCCAGGAGCCACGGGCGGCGCAGGCTTTATGTTTTTTCCGCTGACTTTTTTGACAACGACTTTTGTGCCGATGGAGCAATTGACTGGGTGGATGCGAATAGCGGCTACGATCAATCCCATTACCTATGTCTTGGGTGCGATGCGAAGTCTATTGAATGACGGTTGGGCGGTCGCGCCAATGCTGGAAGGAATTGTCGCTTCAGTGGTCTTGTTCTGCGGTTGTTTTCTCTTCGCGCTGTGGGGACTACGGGTTCGAAATCGTCGCGCTTGATTGGTTTAGGATTGGCTGTCGGCATGCGTGGCATTGTTGGTTATCATAGGTCGTGGAAACCTTAGGAGCATTCATCGAACATGGTCGTAATCGTTGTATTATTCGAAGTGCTACCTGATTGCATCGAAGCTTTTCTGACCGCTGCGGTCAAACAAGCGTCGCTTTCAAAGCAGCATGAAGTCGACTGTTTACAGTTCGACGTAGCGCAAGATTCAGTAGATCCGAAGCGGTTCTATTTCTATGAGCGGTACACGGATTCTGATTCGTTTGTCGTGCATCAGCAGACGGAGTATTTTGCGGAGTTTCGTAGTGCGATTGCTCCGCTGATCCACACTCGTCAGCGATACGAAGCGACGCAAATTGAGCCGCCTGTATGAGCGAAGTTGTTCAGCCGTCAACGAGAGTTACGCCAGGTCGACTCATGTCACTCGACGTCATGCGCGGCTTGACGATGATGATGATGATTCTAGTCAACAATCCAGGGAGTTGGTCCTATGTCTATGCACCACTTGAACATGCGGAGTGGCATGGTTGGACACCCACCGACTTAGTCTTCCCACTCTTTATGTTTATGGTGGGGACTTCCATGGCTTTTTCATTAGACAAGCGACGAGAAGCGGGACAGCGTTTGGCATTGCTGGTCCGCATTGTTCGCCGCACGGTGATCCTCTTCATTGTAGGTTGGGTCTTGGGTTTATTTCCGGATGTGTTGTGGGATATTCATACGGTAATGTCGTCTCGCATTCCGGGAGTGTTGCAAAGAATCGCAATCTGCTACTTGCTTGGCAGTCTAATCGTGCTCTTTATCCCACGTCGAATTCAGTGGTGGATTCCCTTTGTCCTGATGGCCATTTATTTGATCGGCATGTTCGCTTATCCCGTTCCCGGTTATGGTGCCGGAAGCTGGGACGTCGAGGGTAATTTTTGTTGGTACTTGGACAATCAGCTGTTGTTCGGGCATACGTGGTCGGGATCGCCTGCAGCTGGTTTTGATCCTGAGGGTGTTTGGAGTACATTGCCAGCAGTGGCTTCGGTGCTGTTCGGTTGTTTTGTTGGACGCGCGCTGCGACCGCTCGCCGACTGCATGCCAGAGTATGTTGACGAAGTGGTGGCATCTGAACCCACGAAAATCGCTTTGCACACGTTGGTCCGCATGTTTGTGATCGCCAATGTGTTCCTGCTAGCGGCCTATTGCTCGAGTGGCTTGGTGCCGATCAATAAACAGCTTTGGACTCCTAGTTTTGTGTTTCTGACCACGGGAGTCGCCATGCACCTGATGGCATGCTTGTATTATTGGATCGATATCCGTGGAATGCGTTGGGGGACATTGCCCTTTTTGGTACTAGGTGAGAACGCCATCTTTGCTTATTGTTTGTCGAGCTTGGTGGGCGATTTGCTGTCGCTGCAATTGGGAGAGACAAGTTCCCGTCGCTGGTTGTTTGAAGAGGTGTTTCAACCAACATTCGGATCGCTGAATGGCTCACTAGCGATGGCGATTGTGTATGTGGTTTGTTGCATTGGCGTAACAGCTATTTTGCACCGCAAGCGTTGGCTGTTACGCATTTGAGGCAAACTTTGCGAGGCGTTAAGGCTTGCGACGCAAATACCCTGCGCTCGTTTGAAAGAATCGTTGGCGTCTTGTTTCGACTTGGCCTTCGCTTTCCTTGCGATTTTGTTCCAGGTCGGCGATGTTGGCGGCGCAATAACGACAGCCGATCCGCTTAAGGTGAAAGTCGATGTAATTTTCATCTTCAGGGTCGAGAACGCCAAGCAGGTATTGCCCCATCGTGCTACGGTCAGGGCATGAGAGTCGATGGCGACGCCATATTGCGCCAAGGGAATGGAGTCCGGCGTCTTGTTGTCCGCGGATTTCCGCAAGTCGTTGATGCAGTTCGCTGTCGTCCCGCATTTGGAACTCGATCGCTGCCATTTGATCGGGAGGAAGCGATTCGTCGAGGAAGGCGCGGAGTTGTGCGTCGGTTGGCATTGGAGTCCCTATCCGTGATGTTGCATCATCGATTCTTCATACGGCTGGATGACTACAAAGCCATCGCCATTGAACTCCATTTGAATGGATTCACCACTAGCGCGTCCGAAGAAGCTTTTTAGCGAAACGTCGGTACGGAATTCTGGTTGAAGATTACCCGACCAGAGAATGGTGGCATTGGGATCGGTACGGACCGGTTGCCCAGGTCGAACGGCCAGGGTGAGTGGTTCAAAGTGGCTGGTGATTGCGATGAGCCCGGTGCCTTGAAGTCGCACATTGAAAAGACCGCCGGAGGCGAGGGCGACTAATTTCCTCATCATCTTCACATCCCACGTGACAGTGGGCTCGAAGGCGAGCAAATCGTTGCCATTGACATAGACCGCTTGGTTTTCCAGTCGGAGGATGCGGATGGTTTTTCCAGCATCGGCCAAGTAGAGCCGGCCTTGTCCCGAAGCTTTCATCAAGGGCGTGCCTTCGCCTGAAACGGCCTTCTTCAACAGATTGCCGATTCCGCGGTCAAGAATCCCTTCTCGCTCAAAACGAATATTGCCAACGTAGGCAACCATGGCTCCCGCTTTGCTCCACACGTCGCCATTGAGGTTCACTTCCAACATGCGATCGCTCTCGAGTTGAAAGTAGTCCTGAGCCGAGTCGTCTTGGCGAGTCGATTGGATAAATTCATCGAGTGAGTAGCGGTTCATGACAGCATCCTAAATATCGCGAGCCAGGCAGAGTGAAACGTTTTGACCACCGAAGCCAAAGGAGTTGTTCAGCGCGTAAGAGATCTTTGCATCGCGAGCGACGTTGGGTACATAATCGAGATCGCACAGCGGATCAGGATTCTCGTAGTTAATTGTGGGAGGCAGTACCGAATCCCGCATTGCCAACAGACAGACGATCATCTCCGTCACGCCGGCGGCCGCAATCAAGTGGCCCATCATGCTCTTCGTGCTGCTGACGGGGACCCGCATGGCATCGGCGCCAAAGACTTCTTTGCAGGCCAATGTTTCTACTTTGTCATTGACGGTCGTGCTGGTACCGTGGGCGTTGACATAACCGATATTGGCGGGTTGCAGTTGAGCGTCGCGAATGGCCATCCGCATAGCGGCAATTGCACCATGTCCGTCGGGCGGAATGTCAGTGATCCGATAAGCGTCGGCTGTGGTGCCATAACCAACCACTTCTCCATAGATCTTTGCACCACGTCGCCGTGCGTGCTCTAGTTCTTCGAGGATAACCATTCCCGAGCCTTCACCGAGCACGAACCCATCTCTCAAGCGATCAAAGGGTCGGCTTGCTTTTTGCGGATCTTCGTTGTTGGTTGACAAGGCGGTCAACAAATTGAATCCAGTAACACCGAAGGGATGAATCATGCTGTGAGTGCCGCCGGCCAGCATGGCATCGGCGTCATTGCGACGGATAATCTCGGTAGCTTCGCCAACCGCCTGACTGCTAGCAGCGCAGGCAGTGAGGCAGTTGTAATTGGGGCCTTGAGCATTGAATAAGCCAGCCAAGTGCGAGGCAGGCATGTTCGGTTCTTGTTCCAGTTCCGCTTCAGGGTTGAGTATTTCCAAACCATGCGCAATAAAGCGAGCCACGTCGTACTCGCCCTCAGCAAGAGCCGCCGCCATCATCCGCGTAAAGGCGAGGAAGTCTTGATTGCCTTCTCCACTACCTAAATAAATACCCAAGCGAACAGGGTCCTTGATGGCATCGAGAATACCACTGTCCGACACAGCTTGTTTCGCCGCACCGGCCGCAAACTTGGTATGACGCCCACGATTTTTCCATACTTTCTCATCTTCGCCGCATTGAGTGATGTCCCAATTTTTGATTTCGGCGGAGATTTTCGTGGGAAAGCCACTCGCGTCAAACAGCGTGGTGTAAGCGACACCACTCTTGCTCTCGCGCAGGCCATTCCACACAGTTTGGGCATCATGGCCCATCGGATTAATTAGACCAATTCCGGTAACGACAACGCGGCGACGCGACATTTCGTAAAGACTTCGCAATGCAATTGGAAGAAAACTATCGTTCGGTGGTGACGGGCAACAATTGACCGGAGGAATCCACCGCTACATCGAAAAAACCCATCAAACGTAGCATGGACGTTAACTCATCAGGAGCAAAAAGAGTGTGCTCGCCAAATCGTTCGTCGTCCAAAAAAGCAAACATCAGCTCCACGTCCGCTTGTGGCTGTCCATCCAATTGACTGGTGCAATTCACCATCGCACCATCTTCTTGAGCGCTCTGCATCACGGCACGATAGCGCAACTGATCTCCCGGACGGGCCAATTGATGGAATTCGGCCTTGGCAACTTTCGCCAATACCACTCGCTTGCGGAAGTCAAAGTGCTCAGAAACCAGAATGCCACCGAGTTGGGCTAGTCCCTCAATTATCACCGAACTGGGAAGATAAGGGTAAGGAGGACAGTATTCGTCGAGAACTTCTTCATCGAGCGAAATATTTTTGACCGCGGTGGCCTCGCGGCCACTTTGAAAAGTCTCGAAGCGATCAAGCCAAAACCAACGCATAATTACGCACCGATTTTCGTTTCAACGTAACGGCACATATCTTTTACGGTGAGCAAATCGCCGAAATCTTGAACGCGCGGATTCAATTCAAACTTGCTCAAATCGGCCCAAGGCATACGACGCTTCAGCTCCGAAAGGCCTTCGCCCGTTACTTTGCCATCTTGAACGTACTGGCTATTGGTCAAAATGTCCTCGGGTGAAAGCTCTTCGCGTGGGATTTGGATCCCAAACGCCTTCTCCAATTTGAAGACAATATCGAGGAAGTCAATGGATTCAGCACCAAGGTCGCCCACCAAGGTTGCCTCAGGTACCACTTCGTCGTCATCAACCCCAAGTGCGTCCACTAATGCGGTTTGCACCTTTTCGAATACTTCCTCGCTACTTAAAGCCATTGCTTCATTCCTTCAAGTGTATTTTTGGTAAAGGGGTTGGTAGGTATTTGATGTCTAGGATGCGTCGATTACGGAAAATACTGGGTTGCCGTCAATTGCCAATCAGTGAAATAGAGCACGATTCCGCCGCCCCCGTCTAGGAGGATGTTACTAGACCTCACGGCTGATGCCTGGAAAATCTCCAAACAAGTCATGAAATTGGGCTCGAACTCGAGTCCTCAGTTCATCATCGTAACCCAAACGCGCCGGTTTCGGAGGAGTGCATCGCTCCAAGATTAATCGGCCGGTCACGGTAGTTCTGTCCCCTTTACGGGCTGAAGCCTTGACGGTGGCCAGGTGTCCATCGTCCTTGAGTGTCTCAGCAGTAATCTCTAAGGTTTCGCCGGGTGCTAAAAAGTCGGCAAATTTGACCCCCTTCGCTTCTTTCATAATCAGCAAAGGAGAAGAAAAATTGTCCCCGGTACGAATCATCCACATCGCAGCCTGATATGCTGCCTCCAACATCATGACCCCAGGCATAACCGGAAAATGGGGGAAATGATCGAGCAAGTAGTCCTCCTCGGCGCGGAGGGTCCGGCGAGCAACAATTCGCTTGCCGGGCACAAGTTCGGTAATTGTATCGAGTTGTCGGAAACGCATGGGCCCAGCCAAGGGGTAAGTTTGATGATGCAATTAGAATGCAAGGAGCGTTGGACGAACTTGGGGTCCGCGATACCGAGCCAGAGGCCATAGGATAATTGCCCCGTTTTCCACACTCAACCGCACTATCGGTTCAAAGAATTGGTTTATTCAAATCATGAACATGCGCAAAGGGATTGCCATTTCGCCAGGAATTGCCATTGGTGCTGCTTATTGCATCGAAGCAATTTTTGTGAATCCCGACCATCTAACATTGTCGGAAGGTGAAGTACCGGCAGAGCTCGCAAGGCTCGATGCAGCCATTGAATCGGTGGCCACCGATTTACGAAAGCTGCAATCTCGCGTGGACTTCCAATTGGGTAAAGAAGCGGCGGCAGTATTTGCGGTTCATGAGTCTATTCTCCGCGACCCGGCGATGGCGGGGCGGTTGCGAGAAAGTGTGCGTCGTGAACGCATTAGCAGTCAGGAATCGCTACGTCGCTTGATGGCTGAGTACGACGAATTGATGTCGCGACATTCTGACGCACTATTGCGGGAAAGAATTAGCGATATCCGCGATGTGGGGCTGCGATTGAGCACCTATTTGAGCGACGTCTTGCATGGGGATGTGCCAGCCATGCATGGTCCAGTGGTCGTGGTTGCAGCGGAATTACTCCCCAGCCAAATTTTTGCTCTGGGCGACCGGGAAATCGCGGCCATCGTGACGGCTACCGGAAGTCAGACCAGCCATGCAGCCATCATTGCTAGGAGTCGCGGCATTCCAGCTGTTGCGGGTGTTCGTGATATCCTAAAAGACGTGGTAACTGGTCAGCAAGTGGTGGTGGACGGTCGGGAAGGGGTGGTAATCGTTAGTCCGGAACCGGAAACGGAATCTGCGTATCGGAAACTGGAGCGTGAATACGTCGACCTCAAGGACCGTTTAGCCGCCAATCGATATTCGCCTGCGGTCACTTCTGACGGTTATCCGCTGCGATTATTGGCCAATATCAACTCGGCATCCGAAGCCGCAATGGCCGGTCAGATGGGGGCCAGCGGCGTAGGTTTGTACCGCACCGAATACCTCTATTTGTTGCATCCCGATGTTCCGGATGAAGAAGAGCAAACGGCCGTATATGAGCAAGTGATTGCCGCATCGCCTGGACAAGACATTACCATTCGAACGCTCGATATAGGGGGTGACAAGGGTGTTCCTTATTTAGGACATGGGGCGCGCGAATCCAATCCATTCATGGGCTGGCGAAGCATACGGCTCTCTTTTGAGCATCCAGAATTTTTTGCGACGCAATTGCGGGCGATTTTGCGAGCCGCCACAACCGCAATGAAAAATGGTACGGCTTCAGTGCGATTATTATTTCCGATGATCACCAATCTTGAGGAATTGGTATACCTTCGCGCGACGGTTGGCAGAGCTCAACGTCAATTATTGATGCGGGGAATAGAACCAGCGGACGTTCCCGTGGGTATGATGGTTGAGGTACCTGCTGCCGCCCTCGTGGTTGATCAGTTGTTGGAGTTTGTCGACTTCGTTTCGATTGGTTCTAACGATTTAGTCCAATACGTGATGGCCGCCGATCGCGATAATCCCAAGGTGAATCACCTGTGCCAACCGTTAGCACCACCGATGCTGCGACTGATTTCTTCTGTGGTGGCGGCATGCCGCGACGCGGGAAAACCAGTCACGCTTTGTGGCGAAATGGCAGGCCAGCCCGAAGCGGTGGCCCTGCTGCTCGGTATGGGTTTGGAGCGATTGAGTATGAGTCCGGCACTCGTACCGACGATCAAGGAATTGGTTGCCCGGGTATCACGTTCGGAAGCTTCCTCCCTGTTGGAGGATGCGCTCCGTCTGCGAACCACGACCGAAGTTCGTCAATTGGCCAGACGCTTTGTCGAGAGTGTAGCACCCAACCTCGATCCTCTTGTTACACGAAACTAACTCTTCGCTTGTGCGGTGAATTATCGTGACCGAGGATCGGCCCACTAATCCTGATGATGAAACATTGGCAGCCTTTCATGGGCAGAGTGCCAATATGCGTTATCGTTGCTCTTGCGGTACTGAGTTCGAAGTACTTAGCGAACAGTCAATTTGTCCGGCCTGCCAGCAGCGCGTACCCTCAGCGCTGATCTCGGATCCGACCATGACGCTCTCCTTTTGCTCATTGACGACGGAGAACGGCAGTGGGAGTGTGAATGGTTCGTTGGGGATGGGGAGCGATGCTAGTGGCCGGGTGACTCTGGGGGAATCACGCAAATCGAATGCCACGGTGAATCGCAGCGGTCAACGGCTTGGGCACTTTGTTCTACAGGAGCCACTGGGGACAGGTGGTATGGGGGCTGTCTATCGTGCCCTCGATACATCGTTGCAACGCTATGTGGCAGTAAAAGTGTTGCGAGAAGGGAGTTCGGACGGCAGCGATTCCGGCAACCTTCGTCAAACGGATCGCTTGCGTCGCGAAGCGGTCGCGCAGGCCCGTTTAAACCATCCCCGCGTCGTCACGATTTACTACGTGGGGCGTGCCGGTGAAGAGCCCTTTCTGGCGATGGAATTATTGCCAGGACCAACGCTACAGCAGCGATTAACTCAGGGGCCGATTCCTTATCAAGAGCTCATTGCTTATGCGCTTCAAACAACGGATGCGCTGGAAGCTGCAGACCAATCGGGACTTGTCCACGGAGATATCAAACCAAGCAATCTTTTAATGGCTGGGCCGGGCAACATCAAGCTCAGCGATTTCGGACTCGCTCGCCGTTCTGGTAGCAATGATGGCGATGGCTCAGTCAGCGGCACACCCAATTATTTAGCGCCGGAGTTGATCGATGGTGCAGCGCCCGATCGTCGCGCAGACATGTATGCCTTGGGGGTAACGCTGTTCGAATTGGCATTTGGTCGCCGGCCGTACCAATTACAAGGAACCACGCTGGAGCAGCGATTGTTGACCCATCGCTCTGCCGAGATAGAGTTTCCCGAGCGCTGGCCCGACGAAGTTCCTGAGTCCTTTCGCCAATTGCTTGAGCGACTTTTGGCAAAAGACCCCGACGATCGCTTCAAGGATTATTCCGAACTGCGCAGTTGTTTGTTCGACGTGGCGCCAGTTGGCACAACTCCAGCCGGTCGCGTGGCGCGGGGCATTGCCTGGGTTGTCGACATTACGTGCCTCGCCATTTTGCAAGCACCCTTCTTGATTCCCAAAGTCATCGTGCAGATTTCCGAGAGTGCACCCGGTGATGGCGATTGGATGCTGGAGCAAAGTGGTGGCCTTGTTTCCATCGTCATGGTTTCGTTTGTTACCGGAGTGTTAGCCATTTTCGGTTCGTTAGCAATTCCTATCCTGTCTCTCTGGTGGGACCTGAAGCGATGGCGAACTCCGGGACGCTATTTGATGCAATTGCGAGTCGTCGATCGTCATGGATTGCCACCTTCGCGCCGGAGTCTAATACTGCGAAACGTGCTTCGCTATTTTACTTTTTGGTCAAGTGTGATCTTCGCGTTGCCGATCACCCTCGGCTATTTTTGGGCGGGAATGTTAGACGATTTAATTGGTCTCGCTTGGTGGTTGGTGGATGCAATATTCCTGTTGCTGCCAGCGAGAATGGCGCTGCATGATCGCATTTGCCGGACCCATGTGGTGCTCGACGAACGAACCAGTCAGCAAAGAAGGCAATCCCAGCAATAAAGAAGGGCTAGGGTTTGGGGTCGTATCGATATCCGACCCCGTAAACAGTCTGAATTAAACAGGGCTGTGTACCGTCGAGTTCGATGCGTTTGCGAAGCTGGCTGATGGTTTGATCCAAGGTGCGACTGTTGGGCACGCGGTTCACTCCCCAGCCGCTGTGAAAAAGTTGTCTTCGCGTGACGACTTCTCCCGCATGGTCAAAGAGCATCCGCAGTAATCGCACTTCGCGCGTGCTAAGTTCAATAGTCTCTGCGTGATTCTTTGGCAAAGGATCGATCCTTAAGCGGTGCGCTCGCAACTGACGGGGAACAATCTCCCAGGGCCCCATACAAAAGGTACTGTTGGCATCTTCGCTCTCGCGGGGCGTACTATTTTCCTGCCAGCCATATCGTCGTGAGACGGCTCGAATTCTGGCAAGCAATTCTTTGCTGCCGAAGGGTTTGACAATATAGTCATCCGCCCCTAATTCAAGACCAACGACTTTATCAATCTCATCCGCTTTGGCCGTTAAGAACAGAATGGGTAAATCAGGCCGAGTTGCACGGAATTTGCGACACAAATCATAACCGCTCAAGTGCGGCATCATGACGTCGAGGCATGCAAAATCGACCTTTTCGCGATCAAACAGCTGTGCAGCGTCGCGACCATCGGCTGCGGGTAACACATGGTGACCATCGTGAGCCAAAAGCTCCACCAGGGCCTCGCGAATGTGTAAATCATCTTCAGCAACTAAGATTCTCATGACTAAGTCACTCGCTCAGCTTTCCTGCTCGATGGGTAAGCGAAGTTCAATACAAGTTCCGCGATTGGCTGGCACAATCTGTAGTGCACCTCCTGCGTGTCGAGTCGCCTGGCTGGCAATCGACAACCCTATGCCGGTTCCATTCGGCGCATTGACGCCCGTCTGCAGTCTGACGAATGGTAGAAAGATTCGCTTCCATTGTCGGCGCGGGATACCGGGCCCATGGTCGGCGATTCGAATGACCAATTCGTTTGATTCCACGTGGCTCTCGATTCTCAACCACTTGCCCTCAGCAGCGTATTTTTCAATGTTGCTGAGCAAGTTGATGACCACTGTTTCTAACGCATGCTGATCGATGGCAAGATCGCAGCGAGCGTTTTCACTTCGCTCTATGACGAAATTTAATCGCTCAAGAGTTGGCAAGAATTGTTCTAAACATGTATCGATGCAAGCGTCGGGCTCGCAGGGTCTGATCTTGCTAGCCGGACCGCTGTGAGGTTCTTGCACCAAGGCCAATACATTCGCGCACAGCCGACTGAGTCTTTGCGATTCCATGCGAATGACTTGCAAGCGTCTCGCGATGGATGCGGTCTGTGATGATGCTGGCATCGATTGGATATCGCTCTCGGCCATTTCGGTGTAGAGCCGGATGTTGGTCAGCGGGGTTCGCAGTTCATGAGACACTTGCGTTGAAAAACTGACTTGCTGGGCGGCGAGGCGAAGTTGACGTTGAAGACTGGTTGCCAGGAAGATACCTAGCGAAAGAAACATTACCCCAATGCCTAGAAGGGCTAGGATAATAGGGAGAGAATGATAGCCCTGGGACAGCAGCGGCTGCTGTGTTTCATAGCGCAGTTTCCAGCCGCTCAGCGGAGCAGGGAGGGGCAAAGCGGCGACAGCATGCCAAATCGGATCGCTGGTCGCAACGCTGCTCGCCAGTGCGGGCGATATGGACCATTGATAAAGGCGACGCTCCTCTGCATCCAGCAAAGTCGTCCGCGCACCGAAGCTTATGGCATCCGATGAATCCGAATTGTTCGAGTCAATAATTATCCCTGCGGTAGTGCCGGAAGCGGGCAGGTTCGCAACCAGTTCGGCCATCCAGGCAGAGCGATTGAGCAATATCCCAATTGTGTCTCCCTTGTCGCCAGGAATCCAAAGCACTAGCTGCAGCCCTTGCTCATAATACCAAACGCCCCAGTAAGATTCGACCAGAAGCTTTGCAGGATCAAGCTTTGGACTTGCAGTCTTAGCTTCGCTGCGATCCATATTGCGGGACTGGTGAGTGGGTCTGCCTCGGATAAGCTCTTGTAGAAGCTGAATTTCACTTTCTTTTTGGGGTGACGCGATATCGCTACGCTGCGGATAAAGCATGCGCCCCTGTCGATCGACCCACACTGTCTGTCTGGCAAGTGGCTCTGATCGACGGAGCATAGCTAGAACACTGGGGCGGTCTCCCTCTTGATTGGCAGCCGCAAGCAGCGTGGTTTGAAATTCGTCCAACATGCGTGTGACCGCTACGACAGGCTCCGAGAGTCGTTGCTCGAAAATAGTTTGCAACGACTCTCGGGCGGCCGCGTCTTTTGCTTCGATTGCCGAGGTGGAAAGCCAACCGAGCACCAATAACGGAGCAGCGATGAGCAAGACCAAGGCGATCAGAATGCGAGTGGGCACTATTGTGGACTTCGAAGGGCTAACGTTTGCTGGGTTCGATCTTACCCTTGCCAGTATAGCGTTGTTGTTGCTCGATCACATTTTGATACTGACGCATCTTTTTTCGATTGGTGCCCCATGCTGAGGCATCGATAATGGACTCTGATTGCAGGCGATTCCCTTCAATCCCAAAATCGAGATCCATCATTGTTTTCTCCGACAGGCTATCCGGGCAGAGCAATTTGCACTGCAGCAAGTCATCGGCATTTTGAGCCAATAAGGCTGCGGCTTCTTCACCGCGACCTGCATCCCGCAACGCCGTTGCTTGACGATTGCGATCCGTGGTGATTTGCAATGTGCAATAGGCTAGGGCTTCGCTATGAATATCTTCTTGGACTTGCTCGGCTTTGCTAGTGAAACGAACTTGCAAGGAATTTGCCAAGGTGTCTTCGGTTTTTGTCTGCAAGTTCTTGTATCCAACCGTAACGCTCGCCAATGCACGTGTCGACTCGGCTTCGCCTGGACTGACTTCCACTTCAAGAACAAAGTAACGTTGTTGTCCCGAGTAAAGTTGATTGAGAGGAATGGACACGGATTGTCCATCAATATCAGCCGGTGTACCCAGTACGCGAACCGGTCGTGCTGACGGGTCGAGTTGGACGCGAATGCTGAAGTCGGTCGCGACGACACTGAGGATATCGTCAAATTCGTTGTTGAATACGGCAACCAAATCTTCACTTCCCTCGATGAACACGTGATTGCCACTGCTCGCCGCGGCCAGCGATGTCATCAGATCTTCGTTGTAGTCGAGCCCCAATCCAAGCGTGCTGACGCTGATTCCTTCTTTCAGTAATGATTCGCCCAGTTCGGCTAGTTCGGCTGTGGAGGAAGGACCTTCGTTTGCCAATCCATCGGACAGAAGGATAATGCGATTCACTTGATCGTCTTTTTTGAACTTACGCAGCTCAGCAGCCCCTTTGCTGACTCCCGAAAACAAGGCAGTCCCGCCGCCTGCCTGCACTTTTTCGATTGCTTGAATGATTTGTTCGCGGTCCGTGGCTTTGGTAGCCGGAACCAGAACGGAAACGCCGTTGTCATAAACAACAATGGATACGATGTCATTGTCGCGCAAGCGATTGACAGCAGCCACAGCGGCACGCCTTGCGCCATCGATTTTGTCGCCCTGCATGGACCCACTTTTGTCTAACACGATCGCCACGTTGACGGGCTGGCGATTGGTTGTGGAAGCCAATTCGAATCCTGTCAGTCCGATACGCAAGTAATTGGTTTGCTTTTCACCTGCCATCATCGTCGGATATGTGGCTGCTACATCGAGTTGAACTTGAGCCGCCTTCGTAGGGCCGGGCAGTCCAAATAAGAACAGTGTCCCAGCAGTCAGTGCCGCAAACCATTGCAAATGCATTGTCGAGTTCCTTGTAAATGAGTGAGTAGGTCGTGTTCCAACAACTCCTCGATTACACACATAAATCGATTGCAGAAGGTCGGTTCGCTGTCAGGTAATTGTAAAAACAATGTCTGGTGGTGATAGCAAATGTGTCTTTCGGTTGGGGGGTATGCGTATTATAGTGACCTACGCTGATCGATTCATCGGTGAATGGATGGCATCTTTACCTACTTGTCCGAAAGTCCAATGCGATTTCGTTGTCCAACCTGTTCTTGTGTGTTCGAGCTTGATGCGCTTCCGCCTGAGGGTTTGGCGCGCTGCCCATCATGCATGAGCACGATCAAGGTTGGCCGCGGTCCGTCAGCCGCTGGTGCTGCGGCCCGCGCGAAGACAACTCGCAACCTGCCTGCAGATCCTGATTTTCGCTCCATACCTTCAGTTCGCTTTCCGCCGACCACGGCACCGGCGTATTTATCGGAGCCACCACCCCCGCCGCCACCCAGATACGACGCGCTGCAACAGTATGGCGTGGATGCACAGGGCAAACAGCGAAGCAGACGATCGTCGGGTGGAAACCCAGCTGTAAAAGTTATCGCTTGGGTCGTTGGCGGCTTCGCGGCGCTGTTTCTGGGGCTGATCGCGCTAGGCGGATTTGGCTATTACGCCATGACGCAAACGAATTGGCTCAATGCGGAAATGACGCTGGCTGGTTACAAGACCAGTGCACCAGGGCGACTGGTGGCAGTTCAGAGCGGGACGCGAGGCCAGTCCGAAGTTGGCGTTTTGAACCGCCGTACTGGTTCCCAATTTCAAATGATATTTGTGCCAGATGCTGGCCGCGGCGGTCAAGTAACGGCTGAAGTATTCATGCTGGGGCTAGCTCTAAAGGCAACCGTCACGGAACGACACAATGTGACGAGGGCTGGATTGGCAGGCGTCCACTTTAAGACCGCTCACATGCAAGGGGCAAGCGATATGGAGGGAGAAGTCTTCAGTGTCTCGGGCGGCGTGCTGCTGGTGGTCTATCAATCGGCTCACGACCTGGAAGGCCAGCGGGGCAAGATCGCCAAGTTCAGTGTAGATAAAGAACGCGAAGCCGATCGAGTCGATGAATTCTTCGCATCGCTCCAGCCTCAATAAAAAAGGGCCCCAATAAAAAAGGTGTCAAGTACAGTTTCGGTGTTCTTGGCTGTCTCTGGCGCAAGAAAAATAGGATTTTAGAGATGAGTTCGTGACAGTGGGCGTTTGCAGCCGTCCTTTGTAGATTGGCGGTGACCTCTCGCCTGGACAACCGCTCTCTTCTCTACTCCTCTTCTTCTCTTGCGAGAGACTTGCATTATGACACGTTCTTCAAGGCACGCGTTGCGACGTTCCGGTCGAAAGCTACGCTGCGAGGCGCTCGAGTCTCGTCGGTTATTGGCCGCCGATCTGGCGATGGCCCATCACAATCACTTTGAACCCTGTGACGTCAATGACGATGGTGCGGTCTCTGCAATCGACGCACTATCGGTAATTAATTTGCTCAATCGGCAGCAAGCTCACGCGCAAGATACCAGCGGCATGTTTCTCGACGTCAATAATGACGGTCGACCCACGGCTCTCGACGCGCTGATGATTATCAATAGACTCAACCGTGGTGATTCGAATGGCGCGAATGGCGCGTCGCCTGGGGAGAACAATGGTGGCAGCCGACCGCCACAACACAATACCGAGGTTCGTTCGATTGATGGCACAGGGAATAACCTGAGCAACGCTGAGCTGGGCAGCACAGATGAAGCGCTCTTGCGAGTGGCCCCTGCAGAATATGCCGACGGTATCTCCGCTCCGGCGGGTGCAGACCGACCTAGTACAAGAGAAATCAGCAATGTGCTTTCTGCACACGATGATGAACGAGTCCCCAATGAAAACGACCTTTCCGCGTTCCTTTATGTGTGGGGGCAGTTCATCGATCATGACATTGATTTCACCGACACGCAGACAGGTGGGGAGACATTGCCGATCAACGTACCGCAAGGGGACGCTTGGTTTGATCCGAGCGGTACTGGAGCAGCAACCATTCCCTTCTCCCGCTCACAGTTCGATCCGACCACGGGAACAAGCATCGACAACCCACGCCAACAGTCCAGCGAGATTACCGCTTGGCTCGATGCATCAATGGTTTATGGTTCTGACGCTGAGACAGCCGACAGCCTGCGAGAATTTGTCGGAGGGCGAATGCTAGTCAGCGACAATAATATGCTACCAATCGACGATGCGGGCATGTTCGTGGCCGGCGACGTTCGCGCGAATGAAAACACCGAGTTGACCGCTATTCAGACTCTGTTCGTTCGTGAGCATAATTACTGGGCAGCCAAGTTTGCCGCCGAGAATCCCGCATTGACCGACGAACAACTCTACCAACAAGCTCGCGCTGTTGTGATTGCCGAAATACAGTCGATTACTTACAACGAGTACCTGCCGGGGTTGCTAGGTAAACAAGCGATCGATCGCTACCAAGGCTATGATGCGACAGTGGATCCAACCATCGCAAATGAATTCTCCACTGCTGCCTTCCGGTTCGGTCACAGCACACTGAACGACGATATCGGTTTCTTCGATAACAATGGTCGTGGGGTGCGTGAAGAAGTGCCGCTATCTGAAGTGTTTTTCAATCCAGCATTACTGGGTGAGACGGGTATCGACTCGGTGCTGAAGTATGTGGCATCTTCACAAGCAGAGGAGGTGGATCTGCTGGTGGTCGATAGCTTGAGGAACTTGCTCTTTGGCGAACCCGGACAAGGGGGGCTCGATCTGGTAGCACTGAACATTCAGCGAGGCAGAGACCATGGTCTGGCGGATTACAATGCGGTCCGTGAAGCCTACTCGCTCAAGCCAGTCGATGATTTCTCTGACATCACCACTGATGAGGTTTTGCAAACCGCACTCAGCGAACTCTACGGTTCCGTTGATGATATCGATCTCTGGATTGGGATTCTCGCCGAAGATCACATGCGTGACGCGGCGATGGGTGAATTGGGAGTGGCCATCATTGCCGATCAATTTGAACGCATTCGCGATGGAGATCGCTTGTGGTACGAGAACGTCTTTCGTGGAAACGACTTACGCGCCATTCAGCAAACTAAGCTGTCCGATATCATCGAACGCAATACCACCATTACTGGATTGCAAAAAGATGTTTTCACCATGCGTGCCGAAGTAACCGGAACAGTACGCCCAGCAGTTGCGCCGTCGTCCCAAGCCAATGCGCCGAATGGACTCGATGTCGGTCGACCCAACGCTCGACCCAATGTGCCAACCAACCAAGGTGCGGCCGGCGTCACTGTGGAATTGCTCGACGCTACCGGGGAAGTGATTGAATCAACGACCACAGATTCAAAGGGCCGATATCGTTTGACAAACTTTGTTGAAACGGGCGACTACAGCGTTCGGGTGGTGTTGAGCGATGCGACCAATAGCGATCCGATCGATTTCCTGGTGGCTAACGGGAGTACCCGATTACTAAATCTGGACTTCTCGATCTAAGGGAACCCGCACTTCTGTGCGACCGTTCGTCGCATTGTGGATGAAGTTATCCATAATTTATCGAACGGTTGCGCGAGGTTTACAAATCTGTGACAAAGTGGGTCGATACTTTGCATAGCATGTCTGGCGATTTGCGATCGAGAGCGAACTGGCTCCCGATCGATTTTGCTAGCAGTGTTGTTGGTTCCCTTTAGCCAATGCAGGAGTATCGAGCATGTCAGTATCATCCCTTCCGCACGAATCGCGTACGTCAGTAGCGAGAAGTCCCAGGCGTCCAGGGGGCGAATTGATCGAGCCCCATCCAACATCGTTTAAGCACTTTCCTGAGGGGATTTGCTGGGCGACTGTATCGTGGATTGTGGCGATTCATCTTGGTGCCATCGCCGCGTTCTGGACTTTTACCTGGGCTGGTTTTTGGACGATGATTGGGTTGTATTGGTTAACGGGCGGGGTAGGGATTTGTTTGGGGTACCATCGTCTGCTCAGCCATCGAAGTTTTTCGACTTTCAAACCGATGCGATGGATGATTGCATGGATAGGAGGACTCGCGGGGGAGGGTTCTGCCATCAACTGGGCCGCGAATCATCGCATTCATCATGCGAGAAGCGATCATGAAGGGGACCCTCATTCGCCCCGCGAGGGTTTTTTGTGGAGCCATGTTTTCTGGTGCATGGAGAAATTCAGTCCCGAGCGTAAGCAGCAGATTCACTATCGCTGGGCACCCGATCTGTTGGCGGATCCGGTGATGCGATTTTTAGATCGCACCTTTTTGCTTTGGCACGTATTGTTGGGTTTAACGTTGACTGCGATTGGCTATTCGATAGGAGGTTTGTCGCTTGCGGCGTCGTTAGTGGTGTGGGGAATGTTCGTGCGAATGTTGGTCGTCTTGCATGCGACTTGGTGTATTAATTCGGTCACACATGTATGGGGATATAAGACCTATGACAATGGTGACGACAGCAAGAATCTTTGGTGGGTCGCGCTCTTTACCTTCGGTGAAGGCTGGCACAACAACCATCATGCATTCCAGCGTGCGGCCAATTACGGTCATCGTTGGTGGGAAATTGATACGACCTACATGACGATTCGACTAATGAAAGTTCTGCGACTAGCTTGGGACGTTGCACCGTTTCCAAGTAGATCCATGCGAAATGAATTGCGGAATGAGGTCAGTTCGGTTGTGAAATGAGCAACGACAAAATGGAAATAACGTTACCGATTACTCGATGATTGGATCGACTATTGGTCTGGCAATTCTTGTGGCCACGTACCGTCGACAAGCGTCAGGTCACTGGCAGCGAGCGTATGGAGCTGGTGATCCCAATCGATTACGACTGGGTCACTGATGGGTGTGTCGTTGGGCAGCAAGCCCAGCGACAGTGAAACGATGCGTCGGTGACCACATTGATCATCGACGAGCGGCATAGATGAGGGGTCGACTGGCTGGGAGTAGATCCGACATTGGTCGGCCCAATAGCGCGCGACGCGGTGCAGAGCGACAATACGAAACCAATGCCAAGGTCTTTCTACACGAACATGTTGGCAGCACCACTGCCAATCGTGAAAGCGTTTGAGATCTGTGGGGCGAATCATAAAGGCTCGCACACACCGCTTTCGCACTACTTTGCGATCTTCAGCGGTGAGGCAGAATAACCAGATCGAACGAGTTGTCGGGGAGGTTGCCAATGCGCCTCCGATCCAGCCCGCAGCATCATTGAGGATCTCGAATCCGATCGTTCCTTGAGTGGGCAAGATTGGGTTATCAAGTGCAGTCTCATCTCCTAATTCTCTCACCAATCGGGCGGCCGCTGGATTGTCGTAGACTTGTTCAATGGTTCTTTTTTCAGCGACGTTACGAAAGAGTAGCTGGTAATCATCATTGCTGATCGGTTGAAGATAGTGTGCCTGAAAGAGGAGGTCATCGGAGTCGCCGCGCTGGAGACGTCCCATTGATTGCAATCGACGTCGGATGACTAAAAACCAGCTGAGCAAGATGCCGACCGTCACACCGGTGGCTTTGCCGGCAACTTCGGAGAAAAACGAACCCCAATTCCAATCGTCAAAGAAACGTGCAATTACGTCGTTCATGGTTGTTTTGATTGTCGTTTTGGTTCGGGGCTATGGGACGCTACGGGACTCGATGAGCCCACCAGTGAGTGGTTGCTGGGAAACGAGTGCAGACCGCAGGGGTAGAGTGTAAACTACGACGCAGTCCTGTTTTAGTTGTGCTTATTCATTTCCGTGCATTAGGCGACGCCATGTTTCGAACACTAGTCATGTTATCGCCGCTGGTCGTTTTATGGGTAGCATGCGATGTTTTTCCGTTGGGATGTGAAGTAACTGTTGCGCAAGAGCAGGCAGCAGAAAGCGACGAGCCGAGGTCGACAACAGAGTTAGACCGGAGCGCGATTGACGCGGTCGAGGGGTTGCTTGCAGGAGTCGTCAACCCAGGGGGGCCCGGTTTGGCAGTACGCGTGTCGCACGATGGTGCGGCGATTATGGAGAGGGGAGTTGGGCTGGCCGACCTTGCTCACGATACTGCGATCGACGTGGAGTCTCGTTTTCGCATCGGATCCGTTACAAAAAACTTTACTGCGGCGGCCATTCTGCGACTGCAGGACGAGGGTAAGTTGCATGTGACGGACACGCTGGATAAGTACTTTCCCGATTTTCCACGTGGCGATCGGGTGACCTTGACGCATTTGCTGAATCATACCTCTGGGATCGCCAGCTACACGAGCAAAGCTGATTTTTATAAGACGGTCGTATCGCCGACCACCACCATAGAGCTCGTTGAATCGTTTCAAAACGACCCGCCTGATTTTGATCCAGGAGCTCGCTGGGAATACAACAATTCAGGGTACTTTTTGCTGGGAGCGATCATCGAGCAGGTGTCTGGTACTACCTACGACGACTATTTGAGTAAGACCTTCTTCAAGCCTTTAAAGATGAAAAATACGGGCATTCATTCGGCTACTTCGATTATCCGGAATGAAGCCTACGGATATTCATTTCTGGGAGGGCGTTCTGAAAAGGCATTGAACTGGGATATGTCGCGCGCCGGCGGTGCTGGAGCGATGTATTCGACGGTTGCTGATTTAGACATTTGGTTGCAAGAATTATTTAGCGGTCGAGTGATATCCGCTGAGTCACTAGCCGCGGCGTTGACCCCAACGATTATTGAAACGGACAGTCTCGATACGAAGTATGGCTTTGGCTGGTTTGTCGACACGCATCGTGGATTGCGCCGCGTCAGTCATGGTGGTGGGCTGCAGGGTTATTCTAGCCATGTCGCCTATTATCCTGATCAAAAATTTTCGGTGATCGTTCTGCATAACGCCTTGCCTGCGGCACCGGGCATCAATACCGCCAGCCTTAGCGAACAGATTGCTGAGTCATTTTTGGGCAGCGTGATGCAAACGAATCCTGAGCGAACTGAGGATGTCGCAGTGTCTCGAGAAACAAAGGCGAAATACGTCGGGCGTTATGACTATCTATCTGCCGTGATGGAGGTCACTTTGGAAGAAGATCAATTGTTCGCGCAGCTTACAGGTCAACCACGATTTGAAATATTCCCTGAGAACGCCACCAAGTTTTTTTGGAAAGTTGTGGACGCTCAAGTTGAATTTGTAGTAGACGATCAAGGTAAGTGCATTGCTGCAAAACACTCGCAAGGATTATCGAGCTTTCGGGCCGAACGATTACCTGAGTTGATCGAAGTCGAGTTATCGGACGAAGTGTTGGAGCGACACGTTGGCAAATACAATTTGGAAATATTGGGGATCATGGATGTGAAGCGCGATGGCAAGCAGCTTGTGGCGCAGATTGCGGGGCAACCCGCACTGGTGATTTATGCCAAAAGCGAAAATGAGTTTTTCTACAAAGAGGTGCCAGCCACAATTGTGTTCGAATCGGACGGCCTGTCGCCTTCTTCAAAAGCCGTGATTCGTCAAGCCGGAAAAAGTTTGGTAGCAAACCGCGTGGAGTAGCCGCTTGTTGCTGGTCGAATCGTTTTTCTTTTAACGATTGTAGCGAAGTCTGTTTGTGGGGCTCGCTCTGCTTAGAAACCGCAGCTGGCAAAATCTGCTGGATATTTCGGATTTCATTGGCTTAGCTGATCGTGAAACCCGCATTATGCGGACCATCTGCCGTTTTTCGCTTGTTCGCATAGCGAAACCACCGGTAGAACGCATGAAGCTAGCTCTCGCCTCTGTTTAGAAACGTACTCGTTCTCATGGACGATGATTTCTTAAGGCTAACAATTTCCGGCTAGCTTTCGTTTCGAGTTCTTTGGAGGTTAATCAATATGCATAGTCCATGCATGCATACCTGCGCCGCTAGAATTACTAGAGGACTGCATCGATGTTTGACAGGAGCTGGTTTCCTGTTTTTGGGACTGGGTGTCCTTAACGCCATAGCGAGTACGCGGCTGTTCGCCCAGCAGCAGGTCTTGGCGAGTGCCAGGTTTGCTGGTGCTGTTCTTGAGCCTAGCCCTTTGGACGAGCCTTTACCATTTTCGACTTTGCAATCGCATTTCAACGATAAAGTGGCAAATGTCGACGCCATGCGCGTCACGCTTGGCGTGTCGAGAGCTATTGGTTTCGAAAAGGTGAAACAAGAGTTGAACGAAGATTCGATTCGCAAGATTGAAGCGGAGGATCACTCGGTGATTCATGATCCGCAGCGAACGGATTTATGGAGAGTTGATTTCGAGCAAGGGGGAGGGAAGATTCGTCTGCGCGAAGACCAAGCAGCCTTGCTCGAATTTGAAGAGATGGCCGTTTATCAAACGGTGGAGGCTGAGGACGTAGAACGCCTGCGTCGTGTTCACATGAGTCTGGCGCTTCGAAACTTGGGGCCCGCGGCGTTAACGATGCTGGCTGAGAAGCATCATCTTGAGCTGACCTCCGGCGAGCGAAAGAATTTGGTGAAAGCATCGGAAGAATTTTTTGCCAAGTGGGCGAGAGTGCGCGCGACGGAAGAAACCATTGTGCTACTTCATTTCTTGCCGGAAGAAGATCGGGCTAGGCCATCGATCGGACGGTTGGCGGCCAATGTTCGCGAGCTAGCCAAGTATGCGGAAATGGGTGAGCTCTACGATTCGTGTACTGGCGCACCGCGAAGTGTTGTGCCCATGCTGGAACAGGCGGTTTGGATTTCACGCAATGTGCGAACGCGGCTTGGTCTACAACCTGAGCAAGTGGAACTGGCAACACAAACGTTTGGTGCCTTTGGGAGATCGCATGCAGAGAAGTCGCGGGCCGTGCTGGAGCGACGTATGAATGCGACCGAGTTTCAGGTGTTCTACGACCAAATGTTGGTGGATCGACAAGCCGCCTTTGAATCTATTTTCACGCTGAAACAACGGAGTGAAATGGAGCAAATTGTCTTGGCCGAGCGGTTGCGCGTCATCGGTCCCATCGGACTGACCGGCAAGTCGACTATGCGAATTTTGGGGATTGAGCCGGAGCTGCAAGGGGCTTGGAAGGAATCTGTGGAAGCAGCCGTGCGCAGTTTAGAGATCTGGAAATTTCAAAATCGTCAACGCGACATCGCTGTAGCGTTCGAGCAGTGCCTTGATTCGGACTCACTCCATCGTCTGCGCTATGCGATGGATGACCGTGTTTTTGTGTTGAATTAATGTTTCGTTTCTATATAACACCGACTGACCTATGATTATGCAACATTCACTGATTTTTCGTTTCGTCTTTTGTATGAGTTCGCTGTTGTGGCTGGGACTGATGCAAGGTTATTCCGCATGCGGTCAAGAGTTTTCCCCCAACATCACGCATCGCTTGGAAGACTGTAGCTTTGCTAATTTTTCGAATGGCGAGTGGGGCCCAGGTGGAACGCTGATCTATATCGGGCAATCTCAATATCACACATTTGGTGACCCGACATTAGATCCAGACAACGTGGACTTCAAGCTGTTCTCGCTCGTCTGTGTGGCGACAAAAACCCTATCCAACCAGTGGGACATTCAGTTGCCAGCCTACGTTGGGCAGACGGCAGAGAAATTATTTGTAGGGAGTCATGTGACAGGTGGTCTCGAGGCCTATGGTAATTTTGAAGCTCAAGAAGTTGATGGTTATTGGTTTCATGTGAAGAGTGTTGTTCGAGATCGATCACTTGGAGGAGGGGCTTGGACTACCTATGAAGAACACTACACCCTTTATCCAAAAACGCATGAGCGACTGCCCAAGTAGCTGCGGATGGAGTGGAGCGTTTGTCTTGACGTCACTGTTTGTTTTCTGCTACTTACGCTCGATGGGGAACTTACCTTCATCGGTTTAGGCGGTTATGACTTACAAGACTATATTTTTTTCCGCTGGAGAGCCCAGCGGAGATCAGCATACTGCGCGTCTCATTTCAGCGCTCGCCAAGCGTCATTTCGGCCTTCAGTTTAGGGGGTTTGGCGGGCCAGAGATGCGAGCAGCAGGTTGTCGTTTGGACTACGAGCTGACGCAAATGGCCGTCATGGGTATTGTTGAAGTTCTGCCAAAGTTGCGGAAGTTCTTTAGCATTGCCGATCTGGCAAGCGAGGCTTTCGCGGGTGGTCGCGTGGATGCCGTCGTCCTGGCGGATTTTCCTGGCTTCAATTGGCATATTGCCAAACGCGCTAAAAAATTTGATATCCCCGTCAACTATTATTTGCCGCCACAGTTGTGGGCGTGGGGGTCATGGCGAATTCGCAAGATGCGACGTTCTGTCGACCGAGTTCTATCGGTATTGCCGTTCGAACACGAATGGTATCTCGAACAGGGAATGCATTCCGAGTATGTCGGGCATCCCTTTTTCGATGCGATTGCTGAGAAGGAACTCGACAGTCAAGTTTTACGACGGTTTGATGACCTGGAAAAGTGCGGTCGCAGACTCATCGCGGTCTTGCCTGGTTCACGGCAGCACGAGGTTCATCGCAATTGGCCCGTTATGTTGGAAGCGATTCGGAGACTCGCTAAATCATTTCCCGATGCTCATTTTTTAGTTGGCGCTTTCCGTGATTCGCAATGCTTGTGGTGTCGAGATCAGATGAGCCCCGAAGACGCTCGGCTGAACATCGATTTCTTTGCGGGCCGAACCAGTGAAGTTATTGAAGCTGCGGAATGCGCCATGATGGTATCCGGTTCAGTCAGTCTGGAACTGATGGCCAGAAATACACCGGCTGCAGTGCTATATAGGGTAGGTCGCGTGCTCTATGCGACAGGCAAGACGCTGGTGAAAGTTCCCAGTATTACCCTGCCAAATCTTATCGCCAAGCGAACCGTTTTTCCTGAATTCGCAAGTGTTGGAAACCCTGAGCCAGCGGTTGCATTTCTTGTGAACTCGGTCGGCCGCATGCTGGCGGACGCAGATTACCGCCTTGAACTAGCGGAAATTCTTGCGGATTTAAGAGTGCGATACGCACGACCAGGAGCTACGGGCAAAGCCGCTGATCTTATTTGTCAAAGCTTAGGTGTATTACCTACTACCTACGATTCTCGGATTCTTCGCAGGCAGCAGGTTGCCGCTTGAGTATGCGGGGGGTGGTCCGTTGCTGGAAGCCACAGAGAAAATAATGAGAGCGAGCAAACCAACGGGCGGTTTGCTTCGTAAACTGTGGCGATGAACGACAATATAAAATCCACAGTCTTTAGTGATAACGAGAATCTCGGCGACGAGATCGAGCGTCCTTTCCGTCCTAGCGGGGTGGTCGCACTGTTGCTAGGGGTGGTCAGCGCGGGAGCGGTGGCCACGATGCAAATGATCGTCATTCCGATCTTGGCAGTGGTTGTCGCTTGTTACGCACTCCGCCCCGCAAAGGGTGCCAATGTTCAGCCCGCCGGCCGTGGTCTTGCGGTGGTGGGTATGTGCTTGGCGTTGCTGTTCGGTAGTTGGGGGTTTGGCTATTTTAAGGTCCGCGAATCCCAACTCACCAGCGGTTCTGCAGTGTTTGCTGAAAACTGGTTGAACGTCTTGGGTGAAGGCAAGCAAGAAATTGCCTTCGAGCTGACAAGACCGCGACATCAGCGGCAGATTCAGACGATGCCCCTGAAGACCTACTATGGTTTCAATAATCCTGAGACCCACCAGCAGTTTAAAGACTTTATGAGCCGAGATGCTCCGCAAAGTGTTTTCGATGCGAAAGGAAAACCCAAGTGGCAAGAAGATGGTGTAGTTTCCATTTATCGGCTTTACGATCAGGATTACGTTGCCATCAGGATGATCGATACTACTAGGACGATTTCGCAGCCAATTGTTGTCACAATCTGTCGTTCTCCTTGGATTGAACAAGATGGCACAGTTGATTGGGATAAACCGCGACAGTGGCACATTCGCGACATAGCATTTGCTACGACCCAATAGCCAAATTGCTTCCGATCAAAAAAACCTGCTAGTGCTAGTGCTCGTGCTGGTGCTGGTGCTGGTGCTGGTGCTGGTGCTCGTGCTCGTGCTCGAAAACCGGCGCTGAGTCCGAGCACCGCTTCGTTGAGCACCGCTTCGTTGAGCACCGCTTCGTTGAGCACCGCTTCGTTGAGCACCGCTTCGCTGAGCACCGCTTCGATGAGCACCGCTTCGCTGAGCACCGCTTCGCTGAGCACCGCTTCGCTGAGCACCGCTTCGCTGAGC
>JBGTBJ010000106.1:0-7690 GCA_041749395.1 Pirellulaceae bacterium | reverse complement strand
AAAGGCGACTATCTGCTACCTTCATTTTCATATAACAACAAAAAATCATATCCTAAGTCATTTCAAAACAACCTAACAACAATTATCTGCAACCCTCCAGCGAATCAAAAATCTAAATACAATTCACCACCCTACCCGCCTCTAATAAATATCAACATTTCCTTATTCATATAAATTACATATTTTTTTAAGAGATCTTACCATCATGGACCCAGGACCAAGTTTGGAATTCGAAAAAGAAGTCTACCAGTTGGAAGCTCAATTGGCGGAACTCGAAAAGCAGACAAATCGTACGCCGGAAGCCGACGAGAGTATTCGCCGCCTCAGAGGCGAGCTCAACGAAAGCTTACGAAACCTCTATGCTGGCCTGAATCCTTGGCAAACGGTCCAGGTAGCACGCCACAAAAACCGGCCCTATACCAGGGATTACCTGAATTTGGCCTTCGACGAATTCGTCGAACTCCATGGCGACAAGCATTTTGGCGACGACCGGGCATTGATTTCAGGATTTGCCAAAATTGACCGCTTCAAGGTCATGATTGTTGGCCACCAGAAAGGCCGCACTTACAAAGAGCGTGCTGCCTGTCATTTCGGTTGCGCCCATCCCGAAGGCTACCGGAAAGCAATGAGCAAAATGAGGCTCGCCGAAAAGTATCAGCTGCCTCTGATTTGCTTCATCGATACTCCCGGAGCCTATCCGGGTATTGGCGCTGAAGAACGAGGCCAGGCACAAGTGATCGCCGAGAGCATGTTCAAGATGAGCCGCCTTAAAACGCCTGTCATCTGTGTAGTGATCGGGGAAGGGGGGTCCGGCGGCGCATTGGGGATCGGAGTGGGCGATCGGGTTGCCGTTTTGGAACATGCCTATTATTCCGTGATCAGCCCGGAAGGCTGTGCAGGCATCCTGTGGAAGAGCCACCAGTTTGCGCCTCAAGCAGCTGCCGCACTAAGATTCACTTCGCGAGATCTTTTGCGTCTCAATGTGATCGACGATGTGCTCCCAGAACCGCTGGGCGGCGCCCATCGAGATCACCGACAAATGGCCTCCCGGATGAAGAGCTATTTGACAAAGTGCTTGATGCAACTGGAAGACAAGGACACCGATCAACTGGTCAACGAACGCTACAACAAGTTCCGTCGCATCGGACAGTTCATCGAACTGGAAACGACTGAAGGCGTTAGCTGATCACAGCCTTGCGGCAATGCCAGTGGAGGGCGTTTTCCCGCCATTCTCCAACGTCCGATAATGCCCCTTATGTTGTATTCGAAGTAGGGTTTTCCCAGGGAATTACGCAAACCACGAAAATCGCCCCTGCCTCGCAGGCGGCGATTCCCGCGTGGCAATTGGTTATCGCATCGGAGGCAATCCGCCAGGTCCTGCAGCACGCTGCGGAAACCAACTCTGTGGATCCAGCGGCAAGGAAGAACTTCCCGGCAATTGGTCAATCGGTAACTTGTCGATGGGCAGTTTGTCTGCTCCCGGCAACGACCAAGGCAAACTGAAGCCACCTTCGTCGGACGAACCCGGACCGGCAGCGCCACTGATCCGCTGCTCGAAGCGTTCGATATACGGCGCGACGACATCGTGCAGTTCCGGCGGTATCACGGCATCGCTTTTGTCCAACACTTTAGCAATGTAATAGCCGCTCCGGGATTGAACAATTTTCTCCCTCATCTCGGGCCCAACCAAAGCAACGGCAAACATGGTGATCAAAATGCAAAAAAGTGCTCCTTTGGCCAGACCAAAGGCGGCACCGATCTGACGATCAAATTCCTTCAGCTTCATCTTGTCGATCGACTTGCTGAGCATCCGAAAGGCCACCCAAATCACAAGCGACGTTCCCACGTACAAAATCAACATGGCCAGGAAGCGATTCCAAGGCGGATCCGCTTTGATAGATTCACTAAAGGGCTCGCGAAAGCGATAGGCCACCAGATAGCTAGCGAAAATCGAAGCAATCGACGCGACTTGCCACGCAAACCCCTTGATGGCACCAAACAGGGTCGCCCCGACGAGTACGACGATCATCAGGATGTCATAGTTTTCCAATGCAGTCAGCCTCCATGCCGGCATTTCCTCAAAGTCCGCGCGGAGTATATCCAAAGTATCTGGGCGGGCGAATAGCAATTCGCCTTGGCACGGGATGGGTAGGGCGGGTAAAGAATGAATTTATTTGTCGCATTTATTTCCGCGATAAAGATTCGCGGATAACCGCACAACCAAAGCCAGCGGCGCCAACGTGGCCGATTTCAAAACCCACATCACCACCAGCACGATCGTCGGTGCCCTTTATGGATACTGGGGTTCGGCGACTCAAGGTATGCCGCTCGAGAGCTCTCTCGTGGCGGGCGGGTTGTGCTCGGTCGCAGGCATGCTGCCGGATTTGGATAGCGATTCGGGGATTCCGCTGCGCGAGACAACCATGTTCGCATCAGCCGTCGTGCCAATGCTAGCACTGGGTCGTTTCCGTGAATTAGAGATGACCCCCGAGTCCATGGTTCTGGCGGCCGGCTTAATTTATGTGACGCTGCGATTTGTCATTGCAGAATTCTTTCGACGCTTCACCGTCCACCGCGGCATGTGGCATAGCATCCCAGCAGCACTCAGCGCTGGTTTGCTCGCGTATCTCATCATGCCCACAAACGACGAACGTATTCGCATCTACAAAACCCTGGCCGTGTTCCTAGGATTCATGGTCCATTTAATTCTGGACGAAATCTGGGCTGTCCAATTTCAAGGAGGGAGATTTCGATTCAAAAAATCCTTTGGAACAGCGTTGAAGTTCTGGGGTCCCACGGGCTGGGCGAATATCTCTATCTATCTGAAATTGGCGCTGTTGCTGTATCTCGCCTACAACGATACCAATCTGTTTACCAAGGCAAGTCAATTTCGTCTCCCCATTGAACAACGAGTATCGGAATTGCGTTGGGGCGAAAAAGAATGGGCCGGATATTTCCGCAGCTGGAAATAATTCTCCGCGTCGACTATTTCTCTGACTTGCTGCGGCTATCCAAGAGAATCGTCACCGGTCCGTCATTGACCAGATGGACTTGCATATCAGCAGCAAACACACCCGTCTCGACTCGAATTCCCAATTGTCGAACTTTCTCCGCCAACTCTTCATATAAGCCTCGGGCCCGATCTGGGTGCTCCGCCTGCACAAAACTGGGACGCCGTCCGCGGCTACAATCAGCGAGCAGCGTGAATTGGCTAATCAACAACATTGCACCTCCTGTGTCCAAGAGACTCCGATTCATCTTGCCTTGTTCGTCACTAAAGATCCGCAGGTTGGCCAGCTTGTCTATCATAAAACGAAGATCGTCCGTTTCATCTCCCTGCTGGACGCCCAACAAGACCATCATCCCCGCAGCAATTTCACCGACTGTTTTTCCTTCGATCTCCACACGACTGTGAGTGACTCGCTGTACGACCGCTCGCATCATCTATCCTTACGGGTTGGCATTATTCATACTGTTTTCTTAGCAGCCGGTTCGTTTCACACTCCCCTACCCTGCACCATTATTCCAGCGGCTCACATCGTATGACTTACCTCTTTACTTGCCCACACTGCCAAACACAAACCTTGGTCGAAGAGCAATTCAGCGGTCAAGCAGGCGAATGTGTAATGTGTGGCCAGAAAATCCAACTGCCTCATTTTGCCTCGAATTCATCTCAACAGGGTGTGTCAACGGGCGATTCCCAAACACAAACTCGTTCGGCTCGCTCTACCAACCAATTGATACGATGGGTTGCCGCAGCCACGATCAGCCTCGTTGCCTTGGCGGCTATCGTCATGCTCATTGTTCGTTACGGCGGCCAGAGCATGCAGACAATGCAAGCCAACCGGATGCGAGGCATGTGCATTCAGAACTTGGAAACGATTGCCAATGCCATGCGTGCTTACGCCAAAGATTATGGATCGTTTCCGCCCCCTGCCCGACTCGCGCCCGATGGCACCCCGTTGCATTCCTGGCGAGTCCTCTTGCTTCCCTACCTCAATCAAAGAGAACTTTTCGAGAAATTTCGCTTAGACGAACCATGGAGCTCGCAGCATAACCAAGCTTTGGTCTTCGACATGCCAGACGTCTATCGATCACCTGGGGCTATTCTAGTGACTGGCGTCGAGTCTCACTATTCGATGATCGTCGGCCAGGGAACCCTCTTCCCTGCGAATGGTCCCCTGGGCCCTACCGATGTAGTCGATGGCTGGGACCGAACTCTGCTACTCGTCGAAGTAGCCACACCCACTTCTCTTTCCAATCAATGGACCGATCCAGGGGAACTGGATATCTCGCGCATTTCCAACGCCGTCGCCAGTCAGATCGGAGGCAATCACGAAGGTGGTGCTGTCGTGGTAACTGTCGATGGACGAGGGCACTTCCTCAGGGACTCCATCGAGCCCAGCGTCCTACAAGCACTCGTCACTCCCAGCGGTAACGAAGGGATTAACGATGATGTCTTGGATTAAATCCAAGATGAACCCAACCCACGTTTCTAGTAACTTCGTGGTGTGATTCTCGCTTGCACGCGACCGGGCAATCCTTGAATGCGTAGGAAGCCCTCTGCGTCATCCTGGTTGTAAGATCCGCCACCTTCCATCGTGGCAATGGCTTCGTCATAGAGATTATTGGGGCTTGTGCGTCCCAGTACAGCAATGTTGCCCTTATAGAGCCGCAAGGTAACCTCACCACTTACGGGCGACATGGCTTGGCGAATAAACGCCAACAAAGCATCCATCTTCGGTGTGTACCAGAATCCATAGTAAACCATCTCAGCCACTTCAGGGCTGATTCGATCTCGCAAATGCATTAGATCGCGGTCCATGGTCAATTGTTCGATATACATCAAGGCGTCGTACAGCACAGTCATACCAGGCGCTTCGTAGACTCCACGGCTCTTCATACCGACAAACCGGTTCTCTACAACATCGATCCGCCCTACCCCATTGCGACCGGCAATCGTATTCAACTGCTCCACCATTTGCAGAGGACTGAGCGATTTTCCATTGAGCGATACAGGCACACCGCATTCGATACCGATGGAAACTTCCTCCGCTTTGTCAGGAGCCTCTGCTGGACTGACTCCCATTCCGAAGTCTACCAAGTCGACGCCACAGACATTGAGGTCTTCCAGAGAGCCCGCTTCGTAACTGATGTGCAACACATTCTCGTCGCTGCTGTAGGGCTTTTTGGACGTTGCCTTTACCGGAATATGCTTCTCTTCGCAGTACTGAATCAGCTCAGTGCGACCGGGGAACTGAGCTCGAAATTCCGGAATTCGCCATGGTGCAATCACCTTGATATTGGGATCCAATGCCTCAGCCGCCAATTGAAAACGACACTGATCATTCCCCTTCCCTGTCGCGCCATGTGCATAGGCAACCGCGCCTACTTCACGTGCCACCTGCAAACAAACTTTGCTAATTAAAGGACGAGCAATCGAGGTTCCCAACAAATAGATCCCCTCATACTTGGCCTTCCAAGCCAAAACTGGGAAGGCAAAATCGCGGCACATCTCTTCACGTGCGTCAACAATGCGAGAACTAATTGCACCGCATTTCTGAGCTTTCTCCAGAGTCGCTTGTCGATCTTCTCCAGGTTGCCCCAGATCGACATACACGGCATGCACGCTGTAGCCTTGGTCTTGCAACCAACCCAGAATCACTGACGTATCCAGTCCGCCCGAGTAAGCGAGTACACAACTCTTCATGATGGCCTTATCCAGTCTGTTCTAACACAGGTATTTGTAGAGGAAGATTGATGGGGTCGTTAGTATTGAGCGTCAGTCAGTTTTGCGTCAGTCTGTTTTGCGTCGAGTTTGAGCATTGTGCCGACAAAGTGTATGAATTGACAACACGGGGAGCGCCACGAAGTGAGTGAACAACGAGAGGATCTTTTGTCGGCTAACCACACCGCCACCTCCAGCATTGGGGGGGCAACCGTGGACCTGGGACGGCAAGCCCGCTGTGGATTCGGGGAAGTGATCTATGGCGAAGGAAAGGAATCCCAGCTGATCGCCAGGATCGCCATCGAATTGCTCGAAAAGCAGGCCGAAGTCCTCGTCACTCGGCTTTCCCCCGAACAGGCATGCGATCTCCAGGGTCGCTTTCCCAGCGACTTGGTCCGCTATGAATCGGCCGGACGGACCATGCGAATCGGTAACTCGGCGCCCTTGATCCCATTGCCAACCAGCATCCATTCCACAGACGGAAAAATAATCGATCACTTTCCTGTCGCTGTTGTGACCGCCGGCAGTACCGATCGAGCGATCGGTATCGAAGCGAGAGAAACGCTGTACTGGATGGGATTGGCGGTCGACTGGATTGAAGACATCGGTGTTGCCGGCCCCCAACGACTTCAGCTTGTGGTTCCTCGCCTGCGGCAGTGTCAGGCAATTGTCGTTGCTGCCGGCATGGAAGGTGCATTGCCCAGTGTCGTCGCTGGCTATGTCCCCTGCCCTGTGATCGCTGTTCCAACCAGTGTCGGTTACGGAGCTTCCTTCGGAGGCGTCACTGCGATGTTGGCGATGTTGACCAGCTGTGCCGCTGGCGTTGCGGTCGTCAATATCGATGCGGGATTCAAAGCTGGCTATATGGCTGGCATGATCGCTTCGGCTGCGCTTCGAACTCGAACAGAAAGTCCATCATGAACGAGTCTCACTCAGGTATCTCCCCTGCCCCACGCGGTAATTTACCACCTTCCTGCCCTCCACCATTGTTATTGCCAGCCCGTTTGTCCAATGCCCATAAGGGGAATTTTGGCCGCGTGCTGTTGATTGGTGGTTCTCGTGGAATGGCGGGCTCTATCTCCCTGGCCGCCATCAGTGCACTAAGAACCGGCAGCGGTTTAGTCACCGCGGCGATCCCCGATCGCATCCTAGAAACGGTCGCTGGTTTTCATCCCTGCGTCATGACCATGCCACTGGCTGATACAACTCCCGGTATCTTCGACCCGCAAGCCGCTAATCAACTCAAACCAAAATTCGACTCCTTCGATGCATTGGCTATTGGACCAGGCATGGGGACAGGTGCTGGCGCTCAGCACCTCCTCGACTCCATCCTTCAGTTACCCACGCCCCGAGTCATCGACGCAGATGGTCTTAATATCTTGGCCCTTGATAAGGGCCGCATTGGAAAACTCTCGGGCCCTTGTGTGCTGACTCCACACCCTGGCGAATGGCAGAGAATCTCAGGCATTTCACCCCATGACCGCAATCAACAGTGCCAGGCAGCGATTCATTTTGCCAAAGAGACGGGGTGTACCATTCTGTTAAAAGGCGCCAATACATTCGTGACCGACGGCGATCAGAGTCAAATGAACTCGACCGGAAACCCAGGGATGGCGACCGGTGGAAGTGGAGACTGCTTAACCGGTGTGATCGCAGCTTTACTGGGCCAAGGTCTCTCGCCGTGGCATGCGGCAATTCTGGGCGCATGGGTTCATGGTTACGCCGGCGACATGGCGGCGAACCGCTACGGAATGGCAGGCATGACTCCCTGCGAATTGATCCAAGAGCTCCCGAGCGCCATCGATTATGCCAAATAGTCGCCTTTCGCTCCGCGAAAGTAGCGTTGGTCTTCGCTGCCTTTTCCGCTGCCTTCGCGGATAGGCTGTGAATTTATTAATCGAAGGCAATAATAGTTGCCTTTCGCTCCGCGAAAGTTCTGTAAAAGCAGCGAAGACCAACGCT
>JBGTBJ010000105.1:0-25294 GCA_041749395.1 Pirellulaceae bacterium | reverse complement strand
ATCGACCAATGAGGTACCGCTGGCGACCCGATCGCGTGTCTCCTTCAATAGAGAGCACAAGTATCGATTCTGGAGGGACCTTTCCGCCATTTCAAGAGACCGCAATAGCGGCACCCCGTTA
The DNA here is from genome assembly GCA_041749395.1 of Pirellulaceae bacterium. Lineage (GTDB taxonomy): Bacteria > Planctomycetota > Planctomycetia > Pirellulales > Pirellulaceae > Laterigemmans. Next base: position 25,173 of record JBGTBJ010000105.1, on the reverse strand, counting down.
CCAAGGAGTGTTCCCAGAATTTGTAAGTAACGGGCCAGCAGGAGATCCTTGATGATTGGGCCGACAGCAAATGCACTGACGCGTAGTCTGTCGAATGCATGAGCACCCGAGGGCGATTGCAGCCATAGCTGAACGGCCACCACAAGTGTTGTAGCTGAACATAGCAAAGGTACAAGCAAAGTTCGTAGTTTGTTGCTTGTGGCCAACAACAGAGTGGTCGCCATAGGCAACTCGTCTCTTTCTCGCATGCGTTCAAAAATCGGTTCGAAGATGGGAACAAAGAACATAAACATTCCCATTCCGACTACGGCTCCCAGAATCAGCAAGAAAGCAGGGTAGGTCATTGCGTTGATCAGTCGGGTACGTATTTCTTCGCTTCGCTCGGTTAAGGTGGCGATACGCTGCAAGCTTTTTTCAAGAAATCCTGCTTCTTCCCCTACGGAAATCATGCTTATCGATAGCTCATCAAAGCAGTGGGGCTGGTTAGCCATAGCGGCCGCCAGCGTACTGCCATTTGACACTTCACCATGGACCTCGTTAATCGCCTGACGAAGTGCCGTGTGCCTCACTTGGTTGCTGGAAATCTCCAACGCTTTCAGTAGCGGCATCCCGGATTCGATAAGATCTGCCATGCCGCGGTATACATTCGCAAGAATTGAGCGAGGCACTCGTCTCCTCCAATTCGCTTTCGGTGCCACTTCCAAAATCGACACGGGAGCCAAGTTTTTTTGGAGGACAACTTGAATGGCCTCCATGCGGTTTGCGGCGCATATCACTCCCGTCGTGAGTTTTCCTGCAGTTTCTGTTGCTTGGAATTGAAATGTTGGCATTTTATTTGGCTTGCTCCAATTCTCTTCCAGCGACACAAGCATTGAGATCCGCATCGGCAGCGGTACGCAAAACTTCTTGAATGGTCGTTTCGCCAGCAATGACCAGTCGCCAACCTGATTCTCTCAGGCTGATCATCCCATTTTGAACCGCTGCGCGGCGAATTTCTGCAGCGTCCGCACTCTGGCCACACAGCTTCCGAATCACGCGATCGGTTTGTAGCAGCTCGAATATGGCCAGCCGCCCCCGATAGCCTGAGCCATGGCACTCGCGGCATCCATTCGCGCGATAAAGCTTAATACCTTGGGGAACATGCAAGTCGTCAACTAACTCTTGCTCCGATTGCAACTCTGGAACTCGGCAGTGGAGACATAAGCGTCGAACCAATCTCTGTGCCAGCACCGCATGCAACGTGCTGGCAGTGAGATAGGGCTCAATTCCCATATCGGTGAGACGCGTGAATGCACTCGCTGCATCGTTTGTATGAAGGGTCGAGAAGACGAGGTGCCCGGTAAGTGCGGCCTGGATAGCGCTTGCCGCTGTTTCGTTGTCACGGATTTCTCCTATTAACACAACATCGGGGTCATGACGTAAAACGGCCCTAAGTCCTGTCGCGAATGTCAACCCTATCTTGCTGTGCACCGGTATTTGGCTTATTCCATCAAGCTGGTATTCCACCGGATCTTCAATGGTGACAATCTTGCTGGCTGTGTCTTTTAGCTCTGCTAGCGATGCATAAAGCGTCGTCGTCTTTCCACTTCCAGTCGGACCGGTGACCAGTACCATTCCATTGGGTCGAGCAAGAATCTGTTTCCATTGAACCAAAAGTTCCGGCGGAAAATACATGCTATCGAGGTTGAGTGCCGCGCGCGACTGATCCAACAATCGCATGACCACGCCCTCCCCATGCAGCATGGGAATGATGGAGATGCGGACATCAATCTCTTTACTATTTAATGTAAGTTTGATTCTTCCATCTTGTGGAAGGCGCTTTTCAGCAATGTTTAGTTTCGCCATGATCTTCAGGCGACTTACGATGGCCGTTCGAAAACGATAGAGCTCATCCGGTACTGACTGCCACCTCATCTGACCGTCGACCCGAAACCTCACTTTGAAACCGTTGGCATGGGGTTCGAGATGCACGTCGCTTGCCCCCTGCGTCAATGCTTCACATAACAGTTCATTCACCAAGCGAATAACGGATGCATCGCTGCCCGTTTCTTCGTCGGATTTGTCTGCAGCACCAATGAATTCGGTAGGCTGCTGACCGCGATGCATCAGATCATTGATCGTGCCTCCGGCGACGCCGAGCAATTCGTGAAGCTTTGCCTCGATCTGTCGTGGTTCCGCTAATACCGTCTCTACCGATTGACCAACAATCGATCCAATTTCCACTACCCCTTCAATGTTGTAAGGGTCCGAAATTGCAACTCTTATCAACCCACTGACAGTACTCGAAAGGGGCAGAACCTTCTCACGAAACAAGATTCGTGGTGGAAATCGCTTGAGTACCTCAAGATCAACTTCATATTCGTTGAGATCGACCCAATCCATTGAAAACTGATTTGCCAGAGTGGCTAGACCACTGCTAACAGGCAGCAATGAAGCGGGGTTCGACATATTGCCAACAGAGTCTGTGAACATGCGAATAGTTGGGTTGCAGCACCGTTAGTAACAAAACACAGATGGATGCAGCGTTGAAGCGAGTAACGTTCACGCTGGCTAAGGAAAGAGACCACAGGCAACCTCTCATTAGGGACCGAGTTACTTGAATCATTTTGGGAAAATCCAAGTGTTTTTTCCTGCCGGTTAAAGAGTCTGTAACGATTGTGCCGAAGGAAGGAGTTGAAGTGATAGGCTCCCGATGCTTTCGTCAGTCCTTGAAGACAACTTATGAACAGATTGCCGCACCAACCTAGACGCTCCCCCCAGGACAAAACTGTCGCTGGAGCCGAAGCACTGGTGGATGCGCATCATCAAGAAAAGGATCACGGTCTAACCAAGACCCTCGCAGCGGTTTTATTGTTCTTTTGCGTTCTTATCCTTTTTTCTTGCAGAGCTAGTGCGCAAGAAGACCCGTCGAGCCCGGCCTTTCCATTGCCACGTCAGCCGCTTCAAGGAAACAACGGCGAACGCGGACAGACGTCACTTCCAACACAACCGCCGGCATTTGGCCCCGGTTCGCCAAACTACGGGAAACCCTTTTTTGGTACTCCGGGCGAAGGCATTACCAAGCCCACATCTCCCGCATCTCCCGCATTTCGTGACGAACAGCTTCCGCAGGGTATTCCGTCGAATGCACCGCCAGTTCGTCCGCTGAACTCGCACTCTCCAATGTCGCTCGTCTTCGAAGTCGATCGTAACGAGTCATTTGGCATCCAATCGACCAACATAAATCCAATCGATCGGTCAGCAACTTGGATCTTCAATTTTCAGAATGCACCTTGGAGCACTGTACTGAAGAACTTTGCCCGTCATTCTCAAATGTCATTGATGATGGAACAAACTCCCACCGGGGAACTTACCTACTTTGACGATCGACCCTATGCGTTTTCCGAGGCGATGGATGTTCTCAACGACCATCTCTTGCAACAAGGATATTTGTTGGTGCGCAACGAAAACAAGCTAACGTCCGTCTCTGCAACGAATGGGTTCCGGGATGGCACCGCACCATTCATAGCGGCTAGAGACATTCCAGCACTCGGACGAAACGAATTGGTTAGCGTAGCTTTTCTGCTCAATGGAAGTGTCTCTCCTCAAGCAGTTTCCGAGGTCCAACAATTGCTGAGTCCCATCGGGCGAGTGATGCCTCTTAGCAACTCGAATCGGCTCATAGTGACCGACATCGGATCCTCCTTGCGCCGTTTGAGAGATCTTCTAAGTGGTTCCGGCATTGCTGCGAGCGAAGTTGAGTCAACAGTGTTTCATCTGCGAAACACCAAAGCTCAAGAGGTTGCAAATGTAGTGAACCAAAGATTGGGATATGGGTCAACGAGCACTACAGGTGCAATCCCAGTCATGCAGGCATCCGCAAACATCGGAGGGATTGGTGGACCATCGGGGTTTGGTCCCTTAGCAAATCAAACTCTCTCCAACGGCATCGGTGTAGTAGCTGAAACACAAACAAATTCATTGCTGGTCGAAGGAACACCCGAAGAGATCGCACGAATATCTTCGTTGGTGCGCGAGATTGATCGCGATCCTGGACAAGTAACAATTCAAGCGCTACTTGTTGAAGTGCTGCTTGGCAATACAAATGAGCTGGGAGTAGAATTAGGCTTCCAAGATTCGGTTCTCTTTGACCGCAGCGTGATTGATAACGTTGTTACGCTTGCGGAAACTTCGACAGCCCCTAACGGCGTCCAAACAACCAACCAAAGAATTCTTTCGCAAACTGCCGCACCAGGATTTCAATTTAATGGCACTGCACTGGGGAACAACGTTACTGTCAACCCAAGTAGCCTGGGCAAGCAAAGCCTCACAAACCTAGGCGTCGGTCGTATTAATGGAGACCTTGGCTTTGGTGGCTTGGTGCTGTCGGCTGGCTCAAACTCCGTCAATGTGTTGCTTCGTGCACTCGCAGAAAAGCACAAACTAGACGTACTCAGTCGGCCTCACGTGCGTACCGTCAATAACCATGAAGCGCTCATCCAAATCGGTCAACAAGTGCCGGTGGTTGATGGTGTAACACTGTCGCCCAACGGGACCGCCAATCCTGTAGTCCGCCAGGATAAGGCAGGTATCATTCTGCGCGTTACCCCGCGCATTGCCGACAATGGGCTTGTACAAATAGATGTCCAAGCAGAAAAAAGCGATTACCAATTGATCGCTGGTAGCGGAGTTCCGATTTTTACGGATGCGAGTACAGGCAATGTAATCGAAGCACCGGTAAAAGACATCACAACAGCGCAAACGACTGTGACCGCAATGTCGGGTCAAACTATCGTGCTGGGAGGAATGATCACTCGCGATGACAGCGTGGTCGAACGCAAGGTCCCTTTCCTAGGAGACATTCCATTTCTAGGCCGACTCTTCCGACTCGACTATAAGCAATCCAATCGCAAAGAATTGCTGATCTTCTTGACTCCTACGATTGTCAATACCGCATACGAGTCCGATTGCGTCGCAGCTCAAGAAGCGAGCCGAATGCACCTTACACCGAAACCCCACAGCGACCTTCACGCGGATTTTGGGCGAGCGATTTATCAGGGCCTGGAATCCTCCCCTGTCGAAGCGTTTGTGCAGCCACAAGATGCTCCGTAAAGACAACCTGTCAACACGAACTTCACTTTAAAGAATTTCCTATTGAAGCGGACCTTCCGCAGTGTGCGTAACCGGCCACCAGGACTGCAGCCGATCCTTTAATTGGTCCACCAACTCAGGATGAAGCGACGCGACATTGTTGTCTTCATGCGGATCGATCAACAAGTTGTATAGCTGTGGATTCCGGTCCGTCCTGGCATGGTTCTTTGCATAGCGTCCAACACGACCATTGTAGGTGAGCAGCAGCTTCCACTCTCCGAAAATAATCCATCGATAGAGCAACGTGGCTTCTGGGTTATCGATTTCGAACACATCATGCGCAAAGCTCTCACCAAAGACAACGTCCCTCGGCGTAGCTTGGCCACTCTGAAGTACCGGCAGGAGATCATATCCTGGCAAGTCGTCCGGTACATCGACTCCCGCCGCAGAGAGGACCGTCGGCACAATATCGACACTGGAACATAGCTGTTCCCCTCGATCACCTGGCTGGATGACTCCCGGCCAAGAAAAGAGGGTTGGCTGACGCACACCACCTTCATTGGCCGATTGCTTCGACCTTGGAGCAAAACCGCTATTACTCGCATCTTGAATCCACCCATTGTCGCCAATGTAAATCACTAGCGTATTATTTGTTAAACCCTTCTCGTCAATTCGGTTCAACAACTGTCCACACGTTTCATCGAACCACTCCACCATGGCGTAGTACCGCGCGATGTGATCGGACTCAATGCCCTTCGCTTTATACTTTCTAAACAACGCTTCGGGAGGCGTGTGAGGAGAGTGTGGCATGAAGGGGGCGTACCAAAGTAAAAACGGTTTGTCCGCTTCAACGGCTTGATCTACAAAATCAAAGATAGGCTCTAGACCTTCTCGCCCAATTCGTAAACCATCATCTCCATGTCGTCCTCCCGGTTGTGGAAATCCCCTTGTCATACCATGGGTGAATCCACCTCGAGCATAATTCCCTTCCCACCACTTACCCGATTGATGACTCAGGTAACCTCTCTCGGCTAACAATTTTGGCAAAGTGGGCTGAGCATCGATTTGAGAAATGAGCTTTTCACGTAAGGTTGCATATTCTGCCGTTTCACCTGATCCGGAGATGGCGGAATTGGCACTTTTCAATATTGCCGGATCATTGCCGCTGATTTTGTGCTGATGAGCATACTTGCCCGTAATCAAAGTTGCTAACGCAGGTCGACAAAGTGCGGTCGGAACATATCCACGACTAAATAATGCACTTCGTCGCGCCAGTTGGTCCAAGTTAGGTGTCTCAATCTGGGCATGTCCCATAAACCCATAATCGGTCCATGCTTGGTCATCTGAAATAATGAACACAATATTAGGTGAGTCGCCAGCGACGCAGTGCGTCGTACACACACAGACCGCTACCCAACTGAAAACCATGGTCAAACCGACTAATTGTTTGGTTCGCAACAGGGGCCAAGTCTTCGTATTTGTTGACATCTGAAATAACTCACCCTCTGATGTATCTTGATTAGCGGAACAAGGCGGTCGACTTAGCATTGCTAATGGCTACTCATTTGAAATCGGTAAAGCCTTACCCCATAGGGTCCGAGCGTGTCTTTTAACTTGCCATCCGATGCAGAGATTTCACGTCCCTCTCCAAGAACTTCGACACTGCCAGTATAAGGACTCAATGTGCGTTCAACTTGAATATCACATTGCTTATTGGACATGTTCACCAGGAATAGAAAGTCCTCCGTACCAACGCTGCGCGACGTAGACGCAATATTGGATTCCTTTCCATCAATAGCAATAGTAAATGCGTCAGTTGTCTCCGGAGAATAAATAGCATCTGCGAGTGAATGAACAATACGGTTAATCTCTGACACTCCTCGCGACAGCTCCGCATCCTGCAACAGACTCGCCTCAATGAAATTGGGTTCAAATTGGTGGACGAAATAGATGATCCCGCGCGATCCATGAATTATTGACATCCAAACCTCGGCTCGAATCTCGTCGATCGTTGGCTGGCGATTGCGATTGCAAATTCGACTGCACTCGATGCAATTCCACACGATTTGAGTAGGCTCTGTCCAATTGCGAAGCCGCTCGACTCCTTTAGCAACGAACTCTAGATGACCCGCGACTTCCGGATTCTCATGGACCGCCGGATAAATATCAAACGAGGCAATATCGCATCCCTTCAGGTATTCTGGATAGTCTTCCGATCGATTGCGACGCGTCCCGCGACCAATATATTCGTCGTAGGCAACACCTTGGCCCAGATTGAGAAAAATGGGACGGCTCGGATCCTGGCTTCGTAGTTTCTGATAATTCTGTTGGATAACTTCAGGTAAGATCGGCGGATCGTATCCGTTGCCGTCTCGTTTTGCCTGTGCGTTGTCGGGTTCGTCGCCATGCATCCAGCCAATGATCGCGTTGTTGTGCGGCGATTTCATTCCTACTTCATTTTGGGAACAGACAATTTTCATTCCCTCCTGGTCCAATATCTCTAGTTGCTCGGCAGTGGGTCCGTTCCATAATCCGACATACGTATTGATTCCAAGCTCACGATATTCCGCGGCATTCCTTGGCGACTGCAACCAAACAGCGATGGGAAAAAAAGCCTTCGTCCCTGATGGCCCATTTTTCCAGTGGTCGTACATCTTGTTTCTCGCGTGCTGGCGTCGTTCAATGATCGAGTCAGGGTCTGCTGGCTCGCGGCTTGAATCGACATAGTTTTCCAAGTCGCGAAGAGCAATCACCTTGTACTGATTGATCGCCAGATAGCGCATATAGAGTTCAAAGTTATCTTGGGATGTACTAACCCATGAGTGGGCCGAATCGGGCGCGCCGTGAAACTGTAAAACCGCGACGCGTCCATCCCTTGCCTGCGCAACGGATCGTTTTAGATCATCTAGTTCCCAATGGGGTCGCGCATCGCCAGCAGATGGAATCCACAGCGGGTGGTCGTTTCCTGGCTCCAAGGCAAAACCACGGCCGTCGTCGTAGGGAAATTCAGGAGCACCTCCACGTCGGGCGAATCGAATTCCCATCTCCTTCAATTTAGGAAACGCTGCCTTAGAAAGTGCATTGCCAGGCCAAGCAAACGTCACGGGTTTAGGAATTCCATTCTCAGCACACCGCTTATTGATCCCTTCCAATTGCTCCGCTAATTGATCAACGTTGTTGTCCTGAATTCCCAGGTGATCTCGCGTGTGATTACCGATTTCAAAACCATCTTGATGAAGTTGGGCAATTTCTTCCCAAGTCATATAGTCTTGTTTGTTGGTCGTGAAATCAAAGCCTTCAGTAATAAAAAACGTTGCGTTGAAACCGTATTTTTTGAGGATCGGGCGAACAATGGTGAAATGCGATTTCGCCGAATCATCAAAAGTGAGTACAACCAACTTGTCGGGTATCGGCTCAGCACCCTGCAGCACCGCATCACCGCCCCCTGTCGCGGCGACAACCAATGTCAATGGCACAAACACCAAGCGTAAAGACTGATACAAGCGTATCGACTTAGAGACGAAGGAGATCATTGCTGAAATTGTCTCAAATGCTGAGGCGGGAAGTGTAGGTTGGCATAACTATTAAATCAGCATTTACACCGCCAACACAACCACGCCACTGGCTTTTTCCAGAATCTGTGAGCAAACAGCCCTGAATCACTGACCTCCGACGTACGACTCTAACAGTTCTCTATCGTCTAAAGGATGCTCACTCTTTCGGCCCATAAAGAAGAAGGCCGATGCCGCGTCGCATGAGGCGTCCTGTTTGCACAGGAATTGGTCCAGCGATTTTAGCCACCAAAATGCACATCGTGCAAAACCGCTGGCGACAGCTCGATATCGTTTTGAATCCGAGAAGCTCATCAGAAAGTAGCGCAACGACCACGCTAAAGCAACAGCAGGACCGCAGGTGATGCCGCTTGATACTTCTTCGAAATGACGAAACAGTCGTCGATGACCAAGGCGTGTGAAGCGAGTGAAATCAAATTGGCGTCCATGCACTTGCTGCATGAAAGGAGTATCCGAGTAAACCAATCCATGCGGCTTTAGGACGCGATGAATTTCCGCCACACACCGGTGAGGGTCGACGACATGTTCTAAGACGGCTTGAACAACGACTGCATCCATAGATTGGGATGCAAACGGAAGATCGTGAGCATCACACACAAGTTGCGTACGTGGCGCAATTGCTGCGTCGGATTCGATGAGATTGATAATTGGATCGTTCAGGAGACACTCCATTCCACCGCCAACTACCCCCCCGCCTACTACTAGAACATTGGCTATATTCTTTCCCTTGCAAACCAGTTCTTTGAATCTCGCGTATTCGCGTTCCGCAGCAACGTTTCGCGTTAAATCAGGGATACGCGAGCTGAGCCAGCTACGCCACCTTGAAATGGGTCTGAAGAATGTTGGGTCGTGATTCTTAAAAGTATCCAAATCAAAAATACTTTTTTCCGGATCAACGAGAATTGGAATCCCAACAGTAACAGGAAAAGTGAATCCACAAGCTTCACTCTGGCAAACCAGTTCCACATCATTGCCATGCAGTCTTCCACAGCATCTCGGACAACGAAGGTGCTTGATCGTCTCGTGATTTACACGAAGAGACTGCAGCGAATTCGTGCTGACCGTAGTACAGCGTTCGTTTTCTTTATCCGATTCTATATTACCTAAAACAAACTGGCCGCTTAAAGAATCGGAGCTAATTGTGGAAGGGACCATTCAAGTATCAATCACTTAGTGAGGTTTATGAATCACAGTTGCGCAACTACCGGTCGTTGCTTTGTCGACGACTGGGACATGCCTTGGTACCTTGCGACGCTCACATAAATCAACCGTCGGGTTCCGTCTTTTTGCCAACTCGTCGTAGGTGGTTTCAATCATTTTGGAATATCCTTGAACCATCGAATCCAATGACCCATGGGTTTGCACCAGCTCGCGCCCATTGCGTCCTAGGGTTCTTGCTGTCGAAGGTGACTCTATCCATTGGCAAGCACATCTAGCCATCGCATCGTCGTCATCGATATCCACCAAGCATCCAGTCTGTCCTTCAATCACCGACTCATCGACGCTACCGACATGTGTCGAGATGACGGGAACTTCGCAAGAGAGCGACTCTAGAATGGAAACAGGACTTGCCTCGTTATTAGAACACAACAAGAAGCCATCCATGGCTGCAAGAATTGCAGGAGTGTCATCGCGTGAGCCCATCATCACGACGTGTTTCTCAAGTCTCGCAGCGGCAATCATCATTTCAATTGTTGCACGCTCTGGTCCTTCGCCGACAATCAGAAATCTAGCATCTGGATAACGATGGGCAATGCGTAACGCTGCTCGCACAAACAATGCATGATTCTTCTCTGGTCGTAGTGCAGCGACGATCCCGAATACAGGCGAATCGATCGCAATCCCGAGCGTCTGCCGAATGGCTGCACGCGCCGTTAGGTCAGGCACAAAACGAGTGGTATCTACTCCATTTCGTATTGTAAACACCTTTTTCGCTGGAAATCTCTCGATTTCAATTAAGTGCTGTGTGTGATGATCGGCAACCGCAATAAACCCATTCGTAATTCTAGTGAGCCAGCGGTTCAAGCCGCTCACGCCATCTGGCCATCCCGTAGAATGCAATGCGCTAAATATTGACGGCACGCCAGCCAACCATGCTGCCAAGCGGCCCCAAAACATTTTGTCCCCTGCACCGACCGTGATCACCGCAGCAACGTCATTTCTTCGAAACAGCTTTATCAAGCGAGGTAGCACGCGCAAATCGTATTTTCCGGCAAGCATGTTGGCATGGATTTTTACGTCACCCTTCAACATTTCACCCAACGGACCGACTTCTTTGAGGCAGACAATTTCCGGAAGGAATCGTTTTTTGTCTAACCCACGAACCAAGTTCGCCAGCAATACTTCGGCTCCCCCTACGGGCATGCTTGTGATTACAAACATTACCGGTAATGGACCACGGCGTAGGCGTGCGCGTGGCTTGATTCTTTGCCAATGCTTGGCAAATCTATCCATAATTTGTGCGAAGCCATCGTTCATAGTGACACTTCGTTCAATCCCGACGCATGTTGATTAATGGGAAGTTGTTCCAGCTCGTAGGAGATCAGAGGTTCCGTACTGAGTTTACTCTGATCAAAATAGATCCAATTCTTGAAGCGGTTGAAATCGGTGTCTCCGTGTATCCGGCGAATGTGAAAAGCGTCACGTCCGGGGAGATTGTATGCGCCATAGGCACTACAAAATCCGCTCATACCTAGTTGATAAACTGCGTTTATGACAGCCGGCCGCAATTGCGCTTCGGTTCCAAAGGGGACCGCGAAATATCGGATCGGTTTTTCAATGCACGCGGTGAGCTCCGCATGTGCCGAAAAGATTTCGTTCTCAATGGTTTGCTCATCATCTGCTTTGGAAAAATCAAAGTGAGTGCGAGTGTGTAAACCAATCTCTACACCGCTACGACTCCAATGACGCAGTTCATCCATAGTATTGGTGGCAATCGATTCTCCACTATCAATGTCATGTTGAAAGCCAATACCCTTTTGAACGTTATCAACACTGACGAAATAGGTGCACGGTAGCCTTAGTTGAGTGAGTAGCGGGAGTGCGAATTGATTATTGTCTTGATAGCCGTCGTCAAAAGTAATTGCCACAGCCGGACGCCGACTGTCGACGGCGCGAATTCGGCGCTGCACTTCATCTAGCCCGATTACATCAAATGATCGTCGCAAGAGGTTGATTTGTCGTTCAAAGTCGGCACAAGAGATCGTCCATGGGTTTGGCGTATGGTCGGCAACGCGATGATAGAACAATACCGAAATCGGAGCCTGCCCTTGGGCGGCCAAGCGACACATGCGCCGCCAGCCGAGTACTGAAGTCAGACTCGCTCGACATGTTCTCAGTGATTTCGCTAGCCAACTACGCATCGTTCTTGTGCTACCAGTGAATTTGAATCGCGATGTGTAATTTCCATGGCAACGGCAGTACCCATACTCAACAGAAGTTCCGCTCTGGAAAGTTGGGTCACGATGCAGCCAATGGCAAGCGGGATGATTCCTCGAAAACACAGACGGTTGACTCGAAGTCGGCGTCGCTTCGGATTGTTTGGGTTGTAGGAAGAAAAAGGTGCGAGCACTCAAGCAAAATCTCCCCGCACTCCCTCTGTAGAAAAAAAACGACCCGGTGTACAAAGAAGAGGTTACCTCCATGCGAAGAGTGGTCTGTCGTTGCCGCCTGAAGAAGGCCTCGCGAAGCATTGGCTTGTTAAGCCACCTCTTCGTTACAGAACAGCTTTGGCTATAGTGGTGCGATCTCCATGAACGTAAGCGAGGCTAGGGATTGAGCGAACAAATCAAGAGTACGGCATCCCCTCATATTGAGCTGCATGATGTGCGGAAAAGCTATGGGCGTAGAGTTGCGCTCGACGGCGTCAGCTTAAATATCGGCCCCGGTGTGACTGGACTGTTGGGACCCAACGGATCCGGAAAGAGCACACTCATTAAGTCTTTAATGGGTTTGGTACACACCGATTCTGGATCCGGTAATGTGATGGGCATCGACTGGCCAAAAGATGCGCGTTCCATACGCGATTCGGTTGGCTACTTACCAGAAGACGATTGTTACATTTCCGGGCTGCAGGGAGTGGAGTCGGTTCAATTGGCAGGCCGTCTTTCTGGACTTGAAAGGTCCGAAGCATTGCGTCGCGCACATGAAGTCATGGACTTTTGCGATATCGGTCAGGAACGATATCGACATGTCGAGACCTATTCAACCGGCATGCGTCAAAAACTCAAATTTGCTCAGACACTCGTCCATGATCCACCTCTGATTATTCTCGATGAACCAACGACAGGTCTGGATCCAGGACAGCGCGAAGGATTGCTGAATCGAATAAAAATACTGGCTAAGGATTTCCACAAGACCATTTTGTTATCGACACACATCTTGCCTGATGTCCGTCATGTGTGTGATTCGGTCGTTATTTTAGTAAATGGAAAAGTGAGAGTGGCAGCGAGTCTGGAGTCGCTTAGTCGACCATCCAAGCCGGGGCTAAGGGTCTCCGTTAACGCCAACAAACTGGAATTTATCGAACGAGTACGTCGCGAGGGTATTGCCTGTTCGGAAATCGGGCGCGACGAATTACAACTCGAAGGACTGACGCCTGAGGATAGCCAACGAGTGTGGGGATGGGCATACGAAGCAGGCGCTGCCTTTCGCAAAATGGAGCCCTCCCGCGCATCGCTGGACCAACTCTTTATGGATGCGGTCCGTGATGCGCCTGGTAATCAAACCGGAATCAACAATGAATCTGATTCCCTGGACGCCAGCAATCTAATATCTAACATGGAGTCCAATCGTGCCAATTCTTGATTTAGGCTATCGCAATTGGGAGGGTGACCGCAGCCATCGACTCTTGCGTCCATTGGTTGTTACGGCAACAGGAATGCGACTGGTATGGCGTGCCACTTGGCTACGAAGAATTTTGTTATGCGCTTGGTTACCTGCGATACCAGCTGGCTTCGGATTTTTTGCTTATGAACAGTCATTGCAAAGTGAATCATGGCGTCAGACGATTGCGAACATTTTGGAGAACGGCTTCGAACGTCCCGATGTGGCGGCTAGCTTTCTTGAAGATCCATCATTGGCGCGAGGCCAAATTTGGGCGATGATTTTATTAGCCTTTTTTCGATATCCTCAGGCGATCATTATGGTCGTATTGTTTGGATTGGCTGCACCCAAAATCGTCAGCTACGACTTGCGAAGCCGCGCGTATTTGCTTTATTTCTCACGCCCTTTGACGGTTGTTGAGTATCTCGTTGGCAAAGCGTTGGTGCTGATAACACTACTGGTGCTAACCTCGACGATTCCAGCACTCGCTGTGTATTGTCTGGGCATTGGATTTAGCCCGGATGCAAGTTCCATTGCGCAAACGTGGCATCTACCGTTTAGGGTTCTTATTGCCTCTGCGTCGCTTGCCTTACCAACTGCATCGCTAGCCATTGCGTATTCCTCTTTTACTAGCGAAAGCCGTTACGCATCGTTCGCTTGGTTTGCAACTTGGGTATTGGGATGGGTGACCTATGGGACATTAACAAGTAGTGAACTAATGCGAAACGGCGTGACTATAGGTGCATCTCACAATATAAAATTGGCCTCTCCCTATCACGCGTTAGGCGAAATACAAGCGGCTATTTTCGGAACGCTTGCCGAGCCAAGCGATGCAATTCCAGCGACCATTCTGGTTACCGTGGTTACAATCGTGTCGATGATGGTTGCCTATCATCGAGTCGCCGGACAGTTGAGGATCTAATCATGAGCGATACTCAACAACCCACCATCGAATTGCTACATACGACCCGTTTGTACGGAACGGTAATTGGTGTCAACGACATCTGTCTTAATTTTCCGCCCGGCGCCTATGGTCTTGTTGGTCCCAACGGAGCAGGGAAAACGACATTAATAGGATTGTTGACCGGTGCGATGCGTCCCAATCGTGGAACGGTTCGCATTTTCGGGAAAAATCCAGTGGGTAACCGATCTGTACTACGACGCATTGGCATCTGCCCTGCAACCGAAATTCTCTTGCCCCGCACTACTGCGCACGCCTGGGTTGTTGAATTGATGATGCTGTCCGGTTTTTCTTTTTCAAAAGCAAAGCAACTTGCGGAAAGGGCGCTTGACCGTACCGGCATGAGCATGGCAATGCACCGTCCCATTGATTCATACTCCTTGGGAATGCGACAGCGGGTAAAATTAGCACAAGCCATTGCGCACGATCCGGATCTGCTCATTTTGGACGAACCCTTTAACGGGTTGGATCCCGTGGGCCGTTATGAGATGACGCAATTGCTCAAGGAGTGGACGCGTGAGGGCAAAACATTGCTGTTGGCGAGTCATGTGCTACCGGAAGTCGAAGCGGTTACGGATGCCTTCTTACTTATATTCGGAGGACGTCTGCTGGCGAGCGGTACTGCTGACGAATTGCGTGAGCTCGTAGCCGAGTTACCGCAACAAATCACGTTGGTTGGCGAAGACGTGGCGAAACTCGCCGGCCGCTTGGCTGATCAAGATTGGGTTGATAGCGTCAAACTTTCTCCCGATAGAACGACACTGAAGATCGAAGCGCGTCGAGCAAATGAATTGTATCGGCATGTGACGCGGTGGATCGGCGAAGAGAACCTAAGAGTCAGTAGCATGTCGGGTGATGAAGGGGAGTTAGCTCTGCTATTCAATATTTTAACACGCCGCCATCGAGGTTTTGCACGATGAATCTCTGGGGCCCGGTTGGCGTATTATGGCTTGAACTACGTCGCTCACTTTCCGTGGGTCGATTTACATTGTGGTTAATCTTGGCTGTGTTCCCCATTGCCTTGGTCTATCTCGCTCGACGCACCGCAAGTGACGAAGTACCAGACGAAGCTTTCGTCGTGATGCTCTTTTTCTTGATTGCTCGAGTAACCTGCGTCATGGGCTTGCTCCTTTGGGCGACCCCACTCATAAGCAATGAAATTGAGGGACGTACCTGGATCTACATCGTGACGCGGCCAGGCGGTGGGCTGAGCACGGTCTTGGGTAAGTACTCCGTATCCATTCTTTGGTCTGCAGCACTCGCAATTGTCAGTGTTCCTCTGGCAGTTTGGGCTAGTGGTGTCGAATCGCCCGCCCATGTTTGCAAAGTATTGACTGCGCTTTCTTTACTATCGTGCCTTGCCTATGGCGCGTTGCTCACTCTGATTGGAACGATCATTCAGAAAAGGGCGATGGTCGTGGCAATTGTCTACCTCGTCTTGGTAGAGGGCGTTTTGACTTTCGTTCCCGCGACCATTAATAAATTCACGGTTGGTTTTCGACTGCTGGCACTGTTATTTAAATGGATGGAATACGAGAATCGCCCAGAAACTCAAGAATTAAAAATTCTGTTTGGGGAGTCCAGCGCTTGGTCGCACGTTGCGGTTCTGACCATCTATTCCATTGTTTTGCTAACCGTCGCTTTGTTACGAGTCCGCGCGGGAGGGTACTTGACTGAACCCGATGATTGACAGCACTGGGGTCTAACTTCCTGTTAGAATACCGCTATCTCCCCACCTACAAGCCAGCTCACTCCCAGTGTCGCAAGGAGTCGTTCATGTCACTCGATGTCAACCGCCGCACTTTTCTGATGACTTCTTCCGCGACAGCAGCCGCGATGTGCAATCGTACCTATGCATCCGCAAATGATCGCGTGTCCGTCGCAGTGATCGGTCTGGGTGGCCAAGGCAAAGCGCATCTCAGCTCCTTTAACAATCTGCCAAATGTTGACATCCGTTATGTTTGCGATGTCGATAGCCAACGACTGGCCGATGGCAACAAAACGGTACCCAATGCAAAACCAGTGGACGATCTCAGAAGGATATTGGACGATCCAAGTATTGACGCCGTCTCGATTGCTACGCCGGACCATTGGCACACTCCGGCGGCCCTCTTGGCACTGAGTGCTGGAAAACATGTCTATGTCGAAAAGCCGTGCTCCCACAATTTGCCAGAGGGACGATGGCTCGTGAATGCAGCGGCGAAGTATGGCAAAGTCGTTCAGCATGGTACGCAAAGCCGTTCGTCACCTTTTATCATGGCCGCAATGGAACAATTGCGCCAAGGATTGATTGGCGATGTATTGATTGCTCGTGCCTGGAACGTTCAATATCGCGGAGCAATCGGTAAGGCCACTGCAAGCGAGCCCCCCACGGGTTTCGATTATGAATCGTGGGTTGGCCCAGCGCCCTTTGTGCCATTTCAAAAGAATCGTTACCACTATACCTGGCATTGGTGGTACGACTTTGGAACTGGAGATGCCGGTAATGATGGTGTTCATGAGATTGATATCGCGCGGTGGGGCCTGGGCGTTGACACCCACCCATCTCAAGTCGCAGCCATCGGTGGCAAATATGTCCATGACGACGATCAACAATACCCCGATACAATGACGGCTGCTTTTGAATACCCCGGTGATGGTCAAATTGGAAATAAGCGCCAACTAATTTTCGAGATGCGATTGTGGAGCCACTATCATCCTCTGGGCATGGACAACGGAAACGAATTTCTCGGTACCAAGGGACGAATGGTGTTGACCAAACGAGGAAAAGTCGAAGTGTTCGATGAACGGGGTGATCGCAAAAATCTCGACTTACCTGCGGTGGCAACGGCCGGTATCTCCACTCATCAACAGAATTTTGTGGATGCCATTCGTGGCCAGAAAGCCCCCCATGCTGACGCGACTGTGGGACACCTTTCCGCTGCCTTGCCTCACCTCGCCAATCTAGCCTGTCGAGCAGGTCAGAGCTTTCGCTTCGATCCATCGACCGAAACAATCATTGATGCACCGACAATGCAAAATCAACTAGGTAGGTCCTATCGTGACCATTGGGGACGCCCACAGGTAACACTCTAAAACCCTCGTCGCTCAACTGGTAGTATGAATGAAGTTTGCACATACAGTCACCTGGATTATCGCGATCTTGGCAATGCAATTGGGCATGGGAATTCAGCGGCGGAGTGACGCGTTTGCTGCTGAACCGGCCATCGAGTTCAGCACCTCCTCGGATCGAATAGCAATTCGAATCGATGGTGTGGAGGTTGCTCAATACTGGCATGACTCTGCACAGACATCACGTCCATTTTTCGCCGATGTGAAGACCCTATCAGGGCATCAAGTAACAAGAAATTATCCACCGCAAAAGGATGTTGATCTTCCGGATCATGCTGATATGCATCCGGGAATTTGGATGTCGTTTGGTGATATCAATGGACAAGACTACTGGAGACTGAAATCACCTACGAATTTTCAACGCTTCCTTGTTGATCCCCATGTAGCGTCCGGAGTAGGAAGCTTCACAGTCGAGAATCATTACCTCACCAGTGATCAATCAACCGTGGTGTGTACCGAAATCAATTCAATTTCGGTGAGACTGTTTGAACACGGCTATATCTTGGGTTGGGAAAGCGAGTTTCAAGCTAGTCATGGTGAGATCCATTTCGGCGATCAAGAAGAGATGGGGATTGGTATTCGTGTTGCGTCGCAGCTTGCCGTCGACGCTGGCAAAGGTGGGCGAATTCTCGATAGTCACGGCCGAAAGAATGGCGAACAGGTTTGGGGCAAATTGGCCCAGTGGTGCGACTATGCAGGCCCGCTGGACAATGCTTGGGCCGGGATGACGATTTTCTGTTCCCCCAATAACTTTCACGACTCATGGTGCCATGCCCGAAACTATGGGTTCCTCGCCATGAACCCTTTCGGTGTCAACGCCTTTACCCAGGCACCTCGGCAAGACATCAGGATCGAACCGGGGAAAAATCTGAAGCTAGCATTTGCCATCGCCGTTCACGAAACGAGCCTCGAAAGCGGCTACGACCCCACCAAAACGTTCCTTACTGTGTACCCGAGCGGGGACAAATAGGAAAATCGAGTTCCTGAAAATTCAGTAAAATGGAATTTAGGCGCAAGAACTCCCCGACAGGAGTGTTTCCCTGATAGCGTATCACTCGTATTCAAAAACACTCCAAAACAGTCGCTGGTCATGTCGTTGCATCCAGAAACCCGCCAAAGCTTGCTGTTGCGATTGCGTGATCGCGACGACCAGCAAGCCTGGAGCGAGTTCTTTGAGATTTACGAGCCGTTGATTTACCGGCTTGCACGGGCCAAAGGATTTCAAGATGCAGACGCTAGAGAAATTACACAAGATGTGTTAATGGCTGTGAGCCGATCGATTAGTCGTTTTCGGAAAGCCGATCATGCAGGTGGATTTCGCGGCTGGCTGGCCACTATTACACGCAATCTGGCGATTAATCGCTTACGCGGTCGAAACTTGACCAGTCTTGACGAATCGGTCGCAGCAAAACGTTTAGAGGAACTGGTCTGCGTCGATGAGCACAACCATGACGAAGTTCGGTTTGAACAAGAGCACCGAAAACAAGTGTTTGTTTGGGCGGCTGATCAATTGCGATCTCGATACAGCCAAGCAAACTGGCTGGCCTTTTGGAAGACCTGCGTCGAAGGAGCCACCGTCGCAGAAGTTGCCAAAGAACTTAATGTCTCACCTGGAACTGTCTACGTAGCGAGGTGTCGCATCATCGCGCGACTTCGTGAGATCGTTGAACAACAAACAGCCGGAGAGTCCCCGCTATGATTCGTCCACTACCTGTTTGTCCCAAGGACGCCTTATTCAGCTTACTCGATGATTCGCTGACTGAAATTCAAACGGCAGCAGTCACGTTCCACATTAACGAGTGTGAATCGTGCCGCACGGATTTAGAAAAACTTGCAGCCTCACCTTTAGTGTGGCGTGAAACCAGCGATATTCTTTCGGACCCAAGTCTCCGCACTGAGGCAACTTCAAGTCTTCCTCGCTCGGAATTGATAGGGGAAAACGTTGGTCCACATCCGGTGTCGGACGTGCAAATACGCAATTTGCTGCCCATGCTGACACCTCCGGAGCAACCTCAGAATTTAGGTCGCCTGGACCATTATGAAATAGAATCGGTCGTCGGTTGGGGCGGTATGGGCGTAGTCTTGCGGGGGTTTGATTCCGCATTGGGACGCCCTGTCGCTATCAAGGTTTTGCATCCACACTTAGCGGCCCATGGAACAGCACGACGTCGGTTTGCCCGTGAGGCCAAAGCAGCTGCCGCCGTGAATCACCCAGCAGTCGTCCCCATACATTCAGTCTATGCCGATTCGCAGCCACCTTATTTGGTTATGGCTTTTGTGCCTGGCGGATCTCTGCAAGATCGCTTGGATCGAGAAGGGCCACTGGAAACCGCAGAGATCCTCCGCATTGGTTACCAAATTGCCGATGCCTTAGCCGCCGCACATGCGCAAGGATTGGTCCATCGCGATGTCAAACCGGGAAACATATTATTAGACCATGGACAAAACCGCGTCATGCTGACGGACTTTGGATTGGCCCAAGCACTCGACGATGCCACGCTCACCGCCAGCGGGCTGATTGCCGGAACTCCACAGTACATGAGCCCCGAACAAGCGCGTGGGGAAGCAGTCGACATGCGCAGCGATCTTTTCTCGCTGGGTGGTGTGTTGTATGCAATGGCGAGCGGTCGTCCGCCGTTTAGAGGCGATTCCACGTTGGCAGTTCTGAGGCAAATCGGCAACGTCGATCCAAAGCCCGTTTGCGAGATTCAACCCGATGTGCCATCGTGGCTAGGCAGCTTCATTGCATCATTGTTGTCGCGCAATGCAACCGATCGCCCCCAATCTGCCGCAGAAGTTGCAACTCTACTGCGCGAATGCCTCGCTCATGTACGTCAGCCACTGTCCAATTCGCTCCCTAAATCCATACCGCTCGCGCTACCTCCCACGAAGACAGCTGGGAGCAAGACATCACTACCAGCGGCACTGGCATGGCTGTTTGCACGGCGTCGTCCAGCGAGCTGGGCCATTGGCATTCTTGCAGCGATGCTAATGCTCATTGCCGCATCCATGGTACCGAAAATTGATGTCTGGCTTCGCGGAGCAAACAAAGCCACCCAGTCCCAGTCAGAAAACACATCAGTTCAATCTGAAGCGACGCAAAACCAATCATCACCGCTACTGCCTTTCGACAAGACTCAGTGGGATGACGGATTTGACCTGCCATTAAGGCAACTACGTCAGCAATTGGAAGCTGCACGCAATCCTTAATTTACTGAACTTCCGAGTCTTCGAGTTACGATTTTTCTGTGAATTCGCGTTAACCCAAAACCACCGCTAGAAAAGGAATCCGTATGCGTCAATCACTTTTTTTTACCGCGATGTTGTTCATCGCCGGGCCAACCGCATGGCTGCTGACCAATGCGCCAGCTCAAGACGATGGGTTGGCAGCAGTATCACCCGCCGAATATCAACAGCCTGTGCTTAACAGCGGCACGGCCGATCAGGCTCCTGCGCAGGCTCCTATACAGGATCCTGCACAGAGTGTATTCCCCAATTCGAATTTTCCATCCGCAGCACCAACACCGCCTAGTCCGCCAGCCACAGTAGCACCAAACGCATTTGATACCCGGACCCAAGGTCCAGCTCCGCAAAATTTGCCATCAACTACGTACCGAGATAATAGTTCGCAACCATTCGTGGCAAACATATTAAATAACGACATCAGGCGTTATTACTTTCAATCATCATCAATCAACCCAGCAGATGCCGAAGCACAGACCATCGCATTGGAATACCGGAAAGCCAATACGGACGAACAGCGAAAGACATTGCGTGACAAACTCGCAACACTAACCAAGCAAGCTTTTTCAGAACGCCTGGCCGAGCGTCGCAAGGAATTGAGTGAGATGCAATCTCAAGTCGACGAAATGAATAAGCGATTGATCGAACGAGAAAAGCTCGAAAGTGAAATCGTTGAACGTCGTGTGGCTCAATTGCTCGACGAACCCGATCCGTTGGATTGGAATACTGCAATGGATCACACTCAAAACATGCAGTACGGATTTCAACCCAATTACGCTGTGAACTCGGTGCCGGCTTTAAGCGCGCGTAGCAGTGCAGTCAATGGAGTACAGAGTTTTTCGTTCCCTAACCCGCCATCTCTTCCATCGGGTACGACCCCACCGATGCCTCCGCAACTATTCTCAGGGACGCAGGCATTCAACACTACGCAACCGGCACCGAGCGCTCTGCGCGATGAATTAGCCAATCGACGTGACGAAGTAGTTAGTCGATTGGAAGCGCAGAATAGGGCTTTGCAAAAACAGTTGGAGCAATTACGGGCTGAGAAGACAGAAGTTCGTAACTGAGAACCATAGTTGCCTTTCGCTCCGCGAAAGTAGCGTTGTTAGTTGCCTTTCGCTCCGCGAAAGTAGCGTTGGTAGTTGCCTTTCGCTCCGCGAAAGTAGCGTTGTTATTGGTTGCTTTTTCAGAACTTTCGCGGAGCGAAAGGTGACTATTATTGCCTTCGATGTAATAGATACACAGCCTATTCGCGAAAGTAGCGTCGAATCCGAAACTAAGACGCTACTTTCGCGGAGCGAAAGGCGACTTTGCGACTATGCCCTTCCTCAACTAACGGTCTTCATCATGTTTTCTGTTTCGTACGCGATATCGCTGCCATCTGGGACGGCATCCGATTCGATCTTGAACCAATCGGGTTCGAAGACCAAATAGCCACCCTTGCCGGCAATTTGATTCTTCAGGGCGACGTTGGTCGCCAGTGAAATCACTGCGTCTCCCATCGCTACTTCGGGATAGCAGCGAGGTCGATTGGCCGGATCGGGATTGCGGATGCAATACGCCCAATGTTCGATTTCTTCGCGATAGCCACGGCTCACAGGACCTGAGTCGGCTGCTTGGGCGAGAGGCGACGCATAAGTGCCACTAGCGGATGTATCCAATGCGAATCCTCCACCCGCTTGTTCCGCAACGCCAACATTCGCCGAAGTATTGCCACCTCGATAAAGCATCACATCGGTTTCTTTGTCCAGGATCAGCGTACCTTTGGTTCCTAGTACTACTTCTCCCCATCCGCCGAAGCCATTTCCATTGATCGAAGAATAGGAAACTACCACTCGTTTATTGGGATCGGTCTCGTAGGAAGGCACAGCACCGTCGGGATAATTTTCTATCCGATCCTTGTAACCGACATCAAAAGAACTTGGGTATTCTGGACCAGGAAATTCAAACGAGCAATAAACATGATCCTCGACCTCGCGATCGAGCGGCATGATTTGGCGTCCACCTACTGCATGAACGCTGAGCGGATGAGTCTTCTTACCATCATCTCGCAGCGAGCTGAGGAAAATACTAACGGCATCCAATTGATGGCTACCAAGTTCGGCCATGAGTCCGGCGCCGGTACGATCGAATAACCGCCAACGATGTAACTCTTCTTCCGCCGAAAAGGCTTTGTCGAAGACGCTGAAGTCCTTGTAACCAAACTTGCGAGGATCGATCGTCTTGTCTGCATCCCACGCCAACAACTGATCGAGCTCTCCCTGCAGCCTCTCGATCTCGACAGGATCGTTTGACTTGGCAATACGCCCTTGACGGTTGCGAATATCACCGGCGATTTTATCAATTACCTTCCCATTAGCAGCTTTTTCGCCACCCGGGATGGGCATTTTCCAACTGTCGGCACCTGGCACATTGTCGCGATGCCACTGAGCTCGAATATGGTGAATTTGGCCGATCAGACCCCACTTGATCAAATTGACGGCGTTATCGTATTTGACGTTATAGTGGCGTTGATGGCCAGTTGCTAAATGTATGTTATTGCCTTGCTTGGCCTTCTTCTCGGCAGCCATCCGCGACATGACTTTGCATTGAGCAACGTTGTGGGCCATCAATTTTTCTGTCAAAACGTGCAAGCCACGCGCCATGGCCTGAGCAGCAACAGCCGCGTGTAGGAACAATGGCAGTGCGATGATGACCGCTTCGATATCGGGATCGTCCAAACAGGCTTGAATACCACCGTTGGTGGAATCATAAACCTTGACGGCCTTTCTTGCGGCTTCTTCAGAGGCGTAACCAACTACACTCATCAAACCAGGCCGGCGAACCAGCGCGCTCGGAGTGCTCCAATCGCCATGAAATGCACGGTGGATGCTATAGGGTCGAATATCGCAAATCGCTTTGACGGTAACGTAGTCAGGGTTACAACCACCAATCAGCACGTTCCCTTCATCGCCCGTTCCAATCACGGCAACACGAACCGGGTCTCCAATTTTCTCATAACCAAAGTACATCGCACCCAAGCCAGCACCACTAACGGCACCCGTGGCGACGATACCTTTGAGCAAATCGCGCCGCGTCAGCGGCATGATGGTACCCACCGCGTTGTAGTAATTGCTGGTACCGACTGCTCGTTCTTCTGCTGACAATTTATCCATGATATTTATTGCTCCGGTTTATCGCGCCAGAGGCGAATGCTCAATGCGTAAAAGAGGAAATCGAGTCCAGCAAATCGCCCAGCGCCGGTCCCGGCGAGCACGAGGCATGATGCGGCCTCAACCATGTGGTAGTAAGTTGAGCCCGGGCCCGAGGTAGGTGGAAATTGGGACATGAATACGGAACCGAGGAATCCGGCGGCAACCAACGCGGCTACCGGAGTAAACAAACCCAAAATCAAGCAAACGCCAATCGCCAGATCGAAATAGGGAATAACAGGATTAATAACACTGGTATCAATCATTACGTCGCGAGGCCGTCCCATGGAAACCGACGCATAGCCCCGTTTCGAGGCAGGCACCAATCGCTCTACGTCATTTTCAATATTGGCCCACACTTGATCAATTTGAACGAACACCGGAGTAATTAATTTTCGCCATTCCTGACGAATCGTATCGCGCTGACCGCCCAGGCTGGACACTCCATCTCGCGTCGTATCCTCGTCAAGTTTCGCCAATCGCTCGCGACCTAACTCAAATTCCTGTATCTCGTTGGCATAAATAGCCAAGATGCCGTCTAGTTGAACCGATGCGCGAGCAATGGATTGAGCGACAGCTTTCTGCGACGCGTCGTCGAGCGAGTACTTTTTCGCCGCCCTAGAGCCATACGATCGCCAAAACGCGACAGTTCGATCGCGGTTAAGCCGAACTTTTCCATTCCAGTCCCAAATCTGATTTTGAAAGTGCTCGGCAAAAGGCCCACGGGCTGTCGCGAAGAAACGGCCCGCGTCAAAATCACCTGACAATTTGTCGACTCCCTCACTAAAGAAGTGAAAGCCAACACAAAGCCGTAACAATACTAGGAACAAGGCCGCGAGAAAACCAATTCGCTGGTGAGGACGTCCCCAGCCAGTTGCCAAGCGAAGCGGCGTAAGAACCAGCCGGGCAAAAGCGCCGGGAGAACGAGCGTCTGTCATCGGGTTCAGGGGTGCAAGCGAACGGGTAGGTCAAATGATCAAGGCGAGTCCACACTCAACCGTCAAACCGCTGATTATGGCCGCGAAGCCGACATTCGCCAAGCGTCAACGCAAGTTTCATCCACAATTCGATGATAACGGTTAAGTTTTTGCAGCAAGGCGGAACGCCACCTCCATAAGAGGTGTCGCCGGGGCGAGGAACGAGCCACGGGGAGGAAGGATTGCCACCCCCTCCCGTCTGCGGGAGGGTCGGGGCGAGGAAC
>JBGTBJ010000104.1:0-14036 GCA_041749395.1 Pirellulaceae bacterium | reverse complement strand
GGCCTGCCGGAGCGTTTACGATTAGCCATCCTTGGCCCTTTGTGGATGATTGGTTTGGTGTGGTAACCTCCAATTTCCCGAAGGGCCTTTTTCGTTGCAATATCAATCCGGCTGCATGATCCGTTTCCCTAAAGTGCAGTTCAATAGTAATGGGTTTCCATTGGCCATCGTATTCGTATTGGGGCAGGGGCGCGAGTCGAAACTTAATGCGATAGACATCCGAGGTATCAGGGCCACCGGTCGTCAATGCCCAACCTACACGCTGGTTATGACCGATCGCCAGCATGGGAGAACCGATCAAGAAGTATCCATTCATATGGAGATCACCAGCATGCACGCGCGCTTCATAGAGGACCGCGAGCCCCTCCCAGGTGAGATGCGGATCGGACAAGAGAATAGCGGCACCATTGGCTGATCGACTGGGGGCCACGGCCCATTGATTCGAACCCATGGCAGGTTGCACACGCTCATCACTATTTTTCAAATCGCCCATGATCGTACCAACGGGCCAGCGCAGAATCATCGCTCGACCCACCGCCAATGCGTGCCAAGGTTCAATGGGTAAGGCAACGTCCTGAGCTTCCGCCGGATGCTCGTCAATGTAAGCCTGAATTCCAGCAGCAAATGAGCTAGCAGCAGTCTTCAGGTGCACCGGCGCGTGTTGCCAGTATTCTTGATGCAGAGTGTCATTGTGAGCTAAGCGCATGAGATAGTCTTGCTGCAGAAATTCTTCTCCCTTGACTTCCGACATTCGACCAATTCCTGTCCGCACGGCAAGGTAAATATCCTCCAAGCGATCTTCCGCTTGGGCGTATCCCAGGGCATACAGTCCAGCCGCTTCCGAGGAGGATTCAACGTGGGGAACTCCCCAAGTGTCTCGATGAAGTGTCGCATCGGAGCCGCTCGCTGTGGTTGTCAAAACCGATAGCATGAGGGCAGAACCGAGAGGCATCCAAGACAATAAAATTCGACCGGAAAAACATCGAGCCATCATTGGTTGCTCATTCAATTGCGAAATTCAACTAGTTTGACAAGAAATAGACGGCATTCGGAAAACGCCAATAGGTAACGCAGATAGATATCATAGTTGAGGGCCGACCAGCGGATGGGTTGCCAGGTTGGCAAAGAGGAATCATTCTGAGGTTAACTCCCCTCCGCTACTGAACACCTTTGATTGGAATAACTCATGCCTGTTCCCCCATCATGGACCCGAGACCTTCTCAGTGGATCGCTCGATGAAGTGGCAGCCAAATTGAAAGGCAATGAGGCGATTCAGAATTTGCAATCTAAAGCGACACAGCTGTTGGGCGATCTGCCAGCCACAGCTGCACGCAGCCTAGATCGAATTCTGCGGGAAACTCGCAAGGGCTCGGATCATCTGCGACGATGGGCGCGGCGTCATTCTTCACTTTCCCTGTCGGCCATCAATGGCAGCGGCGTCTGGCTTCACGAATCCCTCGCGGGTGCACCTCTCTCGCCAGCGCAGACGGATGCATTGGTGCCCGCCGATCAGATGTCCGGACTCACGGCAATCACCGTCGGTCCGCGCATCGAACAGCGGCTCCAGGTTGCCCTTGGCAAATTCGTTGACTCGCATTGCTTGGTCGCCCATTCGTTCTCTGGCGCGATTGCTGCAGTGGGTGCCAGCGTCCCTCACGACGCCAAACTTGCCATGCCACGTGCGGCGGTATTTCGTGTCGAAGGAAAACTCCCTCTCCCGGAATTATTGACTGCCTCAGGTGCACGCGTATTAGAATTCGGCTCGACAGACGGTTGCTCGGCAGACGACCTCGCCGCAGCGACACGCACGCTTGCCGGTGACCTGTACACCGTTGAAGTGGATTGTCCCCATTTGCTCCCTCATAGCATCCACATGGACACCGCCAAGTCCATTTTGATTGCTCCCCTGGCCAGCTTGCAGCCACTTCCAGCACCCGCCGATCAACAAATCAAATCGCTCTCCAAAGAACTACTGGCACAGCACTGGTTAACCATCATCCCTGGAAACACCTTTGTCGGCGGGCCCACTTGTGGTCTGATCCTAGGCCGCCCCGACACTCTACAAATCGTTCGGCAGTCACCTCTGTGGTCTGTGCTGCAAGCAGGGCAGGGGACGCTAGCATCTCTTGTGGTCACCCTGGAAGGTCCTTCCCAACAACAATTGGATCCTGCCTGCTTGGATTCCCTGCTGACCACCTCAGAAGAGAATCTCCAAAATCGCTGCCAACGTTTGGCCACTCAATTGGCAGGGGAACCCGCTATTGCTAGCTGTGAAATTCTAACTGAGTCCGCTCGCTTGGCACCTTCGCTGGAAGCCATCATTCCGTCGCGACAATTGCGAATTACCTATCAGGACGGCTCCGGCCCACAAAGGGCCATTCGCATGGCCGATGAGTCACCCGCCCTCCTAACCCGACCTTGTGACGATGCGGTGGTCCTTGACCTCCGCTGGATCCCACCTCAGTTCGATAACCAACTGGTCGCCCTGCTGATTGGAAAGAGTTCAGAAACCGAGTAGCCGAGCCACAGAGAGGTTGTTGTCAGAGAGACGAGAAAGCTCCATAATCCGGTGCTTGGTTCATGCCTCGATTCTCAAGCAAACCAGCTTCGCTCTATGTCGCACGAAAAAATCCGGTCCACCGGAGTGACCTTTGACGACGTCTTAATCCTGCCTCGCCTGAGCGAGGTAATGCCCTCAGAGGTGGATGTCAGTACGCAACTGACCGCATCCATTCGTCTGAAAATGCCCCTGATCAGCTCCCCCATGGACACCGTCACCGAATCGGCCATGGCGATCGCACTGGCCAAAGAAGGGGGAATCGGCATCATCCACAAGAATTTGTCGATTCAATGGCAAACCGAGGAAGTCCTCAAGGTTAAGCGAAGTGCCAACGGGATCATCATCGACCCGGTCACCTTGCCACCCGAAGAGCGGGTAAGTCGGGCGGCCGAGCTAATGGACCAGCATAACGTTTCTGGCATACCCATTGTCGACCAGAACCGAATACTCGTCGGCATTCTCACGCGACGCGACCTCAGGTTCCTAGAAGACCCAAACCGCCCAGTCTCTGAAGTTATGACTCATGAGAATTTAGTGACGGCTGTAGGGAATGTAACGCTTGAGGAAGCTGAGCGAATTTTAACGGCAAAAAGGGTGGAGAAACTTCTGCTGGTTGACGAAAATAAGAAACTGACGGGACTTATTACGATTCGCGACATCGACATGATGAAGCGATATCCGAATGCCTGTAAAGATGGGCAAGGTAGGTTGCGTGTCGGAGCAGCAATCGGTGTTTTCGATTTTGAACGAGCGGCCAGCTTGATCGATCAGGGGGTAGATATCCTGGTTGTCGATTCGGCCCACGGACATTCGCGAAACGTGATTGAGACAGTTAAAGAAGTTAAGAAACAATGGAACATCGACGTCGTAGCGGGCAACATTGCCACGGCAGATGCCGCCCGAGACTTGATTGACGCCGGCGCAGATGCGGTCAAAGTGGGAATTGGTCCTGGATCCATCTGCACAACACGGGTAATCAGCGGCGTCGGAGTTCCCCAAGTCACAGCGATTTTCGACGTTGTTGGAGTCGCGGAAAAGAGAGGCATACCGGTCATCGCCGATGGTGGAGTCCGGTTCAGTGGAGACATAACGAAGGCCATCGCGGCCGGGGCGAGTGCAGTAATGATTGGCAGTTTGTTTGCCGGTCTTGCGGAAAGCCCAGGCAAGTTAATCCTGTATCAAGGTCGGACCTTTAAAGCCTACCGAGGGATGGGATCGATTGGCGCGATGGTGAAAGGGAGCAGTGAACGGTATCGACAAGGCAGCGACGGCAACGGGAAACTTGTTCCCGAAGGCGTTGAGGGCCGGGTTCCGTTCAAGGGACCTCTTGGCGAGTATGCTTACCAGCTGGTGGGCGGCTTACGAGCCGGGATGGGATACGTGGGGGCACGTAACATTGAAGAATTGCGTACGGAGGCGCAGTTCATTCGAGTTTCGCCAGCGACGGTTCGGGAGAACCACCCGCATGACATCGCCATCACGCAAGAAGCACCAAACTACAGTCCCGACGTTCATTCGAACGATCCGAACTGATGCCCTGCGCTCCGCACTCGCATTTGCTTTACTAGCCTCCGGATGGTCCGGAGTCGCTAGGGCGGATGGAGCGGGCGAAGGTCTACAGCCCGTGGCCCCCATTCGCAAAACGCCTCAGCCATTACTTCGCGATAATGGGTTGAATCCCCAGAAGAAAAGCCAAGTCACGCTGCGATGGCGCCCCAGTGGCCAAACGGATTCGGCCGCACCGGCTTCGAACCCCGCAGCATTGCCAATAACTGCAGCCTCCGCGGCTCCGCTTCGGCCGCTGCAACCTGTGTTGGGTCAAGTTCGTCTGGCGCCCATCGCCCAAGTCAACTACGACCAAGATCCGTCTGATCCTTTCTTGGATCCATTCGCTGATGGCAACGCGTTTATCCAGGCTAGTCCCCAATCACCCGATTCTGCCATCCAGGCACCTTCGATCGGTGTGGACGAACCTCCGAGAAGCGGTTTCTCTGTGCCGGGCTTTGAACCAGTCCCCAGTAACTCACCAGATCCCAGCGAACTACCAGTACCACACTCTGGGGGTGAATCCAATAATAGTCCTTTCAAAGATCTACCGCCTACCACAGATCTCGCGCCGAAAACGGACAGCCCACTCTCGCTGCAGGGACCCGCGGCTCCTCAAACGCCGCGCAGCCCTTTTGGAAAAGATTTGCCGGCCGAAGATTCAGACGGCGACGACGTTGATTCACCGAGCGACCGCTCCAGTAGTGGCCGTGTGGGTGCCAACGAGAGTTCGCGGATTGGAGAGTCGTCGGAAGAACAGGCAAAAGACAAGCTCCGTACCGATTGTGTCGATTTGGAGAGGCGTGTAACAGCGCGAAACATCCGCCAAGTATCACTTGATATCTCGCCGCCATTTCAGTTGCATCTGAAAGAGAACGTGGGTGATAACTATTCAGCGAGAAAGCAGCGTTTTATCGACTCGCAACCCGTACGTACTTGGCTATCGAAATCGGGAGAGGAACTTGCTGAGGGAAGCTTGCTCGATATTGCTTTCGAAAAAGTCATAATTGTTACTGAAACCGGTGAGGAACTCGAGCTGGCGCTGCCCCAGCTCAGCAATGAAGATTTGGCGTATGTCACCGATGCATGGGAATTGCCTTCGGAATGCCAGCTACCCAATATCGCTTTCAAAGGTCGCCATTGGTTGCCAATGCAAATGACTTGGCGAGCTCCTGACCTCTGTCACAAACCCTTGTATTTTGAAGAAGTCAATCTCGAACGATACGGCCACACCGCAGGCCCCTTTGCTCAACCATTGGTGTCGTCGGCTCACTTCTTCTTCAATATCGCAGCATTGCCTTACAAAATGGGGATTCACCCACCCAACGAATGCCAATACGCGTTGGGTTATTATCGCCCTGGAAACTGTGCACCGTGGATCATTCCTCCGGTACCATTGAGTCTCCGAGGGGCGATGCTTGAGACGGCAGTCATTGGTGCTGGCATTGGCTTGATTCCCTAGAACTGACAACCGCCGCCACAGCAGCGAGGCGCTCCGCAGCCCTCGCCTCCGGCCATTGGCAAACTCGCGTTGCTTCGCGATGAAGTCCCGCCACGCACAGAAGGTGCGGCGGGAATGCTCAGTACGCGTTCGAGCCGGTGGCCTGCACAAGTCGGACAGACAGGCTGTTCATCGCTGCGGCGCAACAGCACTTCTACTGTCGCCGCACAAGTTTCACACTGATATTCGTAAATGGGCATCGTCTAAGTCTCGCTATTGAGGAATGCTTCCGATCAATCAGTTTAGCTTACCGCCGCTGACTCGCCAGCAGGCCCGCTCGATCGATGTTATGGCAATCGAACGCTACGGCATGCTGGGACTTGTGCTGATGGAGAATGCGGGCCGCGGTGCGGCGGAATGGATTCATCATCAGTATCCCGATGGACCCATCGCAATTCTATGCGGCAAAGGGAATAACGCTGGCGATGGGTACGTCATCGCTCGTCATTTGCAGTTACTTCAGCGCGATATCTGCATCATCCAATGTGCACCGCCACAGCAATTAACCGGTGACGCTCTACACAATTGGACAATCGCAGAAAAGGCGAACCTGCCGACACTGTGTCTTTTTGGCGAATGCACCAACCAAGTAGAGTCGGTCAGCGCGTTGGATATTCAAAAACTAGAGTCGACACTACAGCGCCACTCGATCATCCTCGATTGCTTGTTGGGCACCGGAGCAGTGGGCGAGTTGCGCGAGCCATTCGCCACGACGGTTCTTCAAGCGAATCAGAGTGAAGCGACGCGCGTGGCCATCGATGTTCCCAGCGGGCTCGATTGCGACTCGGGGAATCCAAGTCGCATTTGTTTTCGCGCCGAAAGCACTTGCACCTTTGTGGCACCCAAAGCCGGATTCATGACTCCGCAAGCCCGACCATACGTCGGTCGCATTAAAGTCGTCGGTATTGGAGTGCCCCAACAATTGCTCGATGAATTCTCACACGGCCACTGAGACTGCGCGATCCACAATCGCCACTCGTTACTGGGGCAAACGTCCTGATTCCACAGCGGGAAAGGGACCGGTTAAGCCAACCTTCATGAATTCCACTAAGTCAGCAATTTCCTGTTCATTCAATTGCAATGGCTTCATCTTGTCGCTGAGCCACTGATTCTTGTGACCACCTTTATTGTACCAGACCATCACTTCTTCTAGCGTCTTCTGGCTGCCATCGTGCATATAGGGCGCTGACTGCGCAATATTGCGAAGGGTTGGTGTCTTGAAAGCACCACGCAAAGTCTCTTCTTTGCTAATGTCGTAGCGCCCCAAATCAGGTTTTTCCGCATCCATACCGACTCCCAAATTGTGATATTGTTCATCGGTAAAATTAGCCCCCGCATGACACGTTGCGCAATTTGCTTTGCCAAAGAACAACTTAACACCACGAATGGCCGATTGGCTCATCGGTGATTCGGCCGCGATCTTCTGAAGTGCTTCGTACTGCTCAACCATTTCCGGGTCTTCTTCTTGCAACACTTTCATGTCGGCCAAGTCGTCGGCAAAAAGTTGTTCGAATCGATCCAGAGGCACCCACTTGTCGTAAGGAGCAGGCCCCGTCACGATAGCTCTTTCAAACGAAGCAATGGCCTTCCCCACATTCTCAATAGTCAAACCGTCTGGAAATATTGCCTCAAACTGCAGCGTATAGCCCGGAATTCCACTGATGGTTGAAACACACTCGGTATGCGTATTACTCATCTCAATAGGATTCGCGATCGGGCCGATGGCTTGATCTTCTAATGTCGCAGCGCGGCCATCCCAAAACTGCGCGCGACTGAGAATGCGGTTATAGGCGACGGGTGAATTTCGGCCACCTTCTTGCCCCTGCACACCGACTCCAAAACGCGTGTTGGCTGCATAGCCAGTCACCGGTGCATGACAGCTTGCACAACTAATGGTGCCATCGGAGGAAAGCCGAGTGTCGAAATAGAGCTGACGCCCCAGTTCAATCTTTGCCGGTGTTAGCGGATTATCTTCAGGAATATATATATTTGCAGACCCCGCAGATAAACCCTCAGGTAATTCAATGTCCAGGGGCTCATGAATCTTGGGATCGGATAGCCACTTCTTGATTTGCCCTTGCGTCAAAGGCCCCTTGCCAGGAATTCCGCTCAATAAGCTCCCTGTTCCCAGCACGAATTTTTCCGTCGTTGCTTCCTCAGCACCCCACAAATTGCTGGCCAATTGGGTAAAAACCAAAGACGACGCCAGCGCACATGACGCCAACACTCGATATCGTTTTGTCATTTCTTGTTGCTCTCTTTCTAGGTTATTTCAGCGATTCGATCGATTCAATTAAGGAACGCACCGTTGACAGATCATTACTCCGACTCAGCCACCCCCCAAACAAATCGCCCATACCCTACCACAGATATAACAATCCGCGTGGCGACCCGGCGGGATTTGCCACAAATCATGAATATTCTCAACCGCGAGATAGCGGATGGAATCAACTGTTTTCGTACTCACCCCATGTCCAATAAAGATTCATTGAAGTGGTGGCAGGCGAGAGAGGAAGGCAAATATCCGGTATGGGTAGGCGAACGGGAAGGAAGTGTAGTGGGGTGGGCTAGCCTATCAAAGTGGTCCGCGTACGAGGCCTACGACCGCACTTGCGAGGTATCCGTTTGGATTGTTCCCGAGGCACAACGTCAAGGACTTGGTCGTCAATTCTTTACCACTTTGATCCAATATGCAACCACAACTTCCTTTCGAGTGATCTTAAGCCGCATTGAATCCAACAATGTAGCCAGCCTTGCATTGCACCATGCTTTCGGTTTCACGTTGGTCGGCACGATGCATAACGTCGGTGAAAAGCAGGGTAAGTTGCTACATGTCGCGATCATGGAATTGCAGTTACCGCTCGCTGATCAACTGCTTCACTAACTTGCGCCCGGTTGCACTGAGTGGAAGTCGTGCCAATTCGCTCGGATCGAACCAGCCAGAAGTCTCCCGACCACTAACCTCTCGCACTTGTAAACCACTAACGCTTCCATAGCGAGCCTCCAACTGGATGCGAAAACGGGTCACGCCGTGGCGAATGGTCGCGATCGATTCGTTGCCGATTTGCACTCGCCAACCGAATTCATCCGCAATGGCTTGGCTAACAAAACCATACGGATCATCGACCTCAGTAATGTCATATCGAGGAAAATCCCAGAGCCCAGCCCAATGCCCCCCTGGCGGGCATAGGCGCATGAAAAACTGCTCCTCTCGCTGGACGACAATGGCCCAGTGCTGACGATCCTCGTAAACCACTTTTTTGAGTTTACCTGGAATCTGTTGTTGCAATTCAAGCCGTCGAGCGGGACAGCAAGCCTTGAGCGGACACTCGTCACATTTTGGATTCGCAGGGATGCAAACCAACGCTCCCAATTCCATGGCCGCTTGATTAAACATGCCGCTCTCGTCGCGCGGCAAAAGCTTCTCAGCGACCTCCCATAAGAGTCTTGCCGCAGCAGGCTGTGTGGGTGGATTGCGGAGGGCAATTAAACGACTGTAGAGCCGCATGGTATTGGCCTCCACGACGGGATAACGCTGTCCCGTCGCAATCGACAAGATGGCACCTGCCGTATACCTTCCAATCCCTGGAAGAGCCAACACCTGCTCAAACTGAACCGGGAAAGTCCCTTGATGTTGTTCCGCAATTCTGCGTGCTGCGGCATGCATTTGCTTCGCACGGCGATAATAACCCAGCCCTTCCCAGTATCGCAGAACTTCCTCTTCCGAAGCCTCCGCTAAAGTGGCCACACTAGGAAAACGCTGCATGAAGCGCTCGTAATAGGGTATGACCGTGGCAACTTGCGTCTGCTGCAGCATGACCTCGCTAATCCAAACGGAGTAGGGGTCACGCGTCCGCCGCCAGGGAAGGTCTCGTTGATGTTTGGCAAACCAATCGAGCAGAGCGCGGCGCAATTTTGAACGCCAGCTCGACTGAGTCCACGCATCATCAAATTGCAACAATGGCAAATTGGCTTGCGCGGCAATCGTGGGGCCTGAAGTGTCGCTAACTGCACAATCCTCTGCAGCCACTATTTCGCAACCTTAAAGGGATTGATCTGTCGCCCTAAATTAATTTTCAACGTTAGTTGGTTCCCTCTACGTCGCACAACCAAATCCATCTCGGACTTCGGAGAGTACTTGCGGACATTTTCTTGCAGGTCGGCAAACCGTTGGATGGGATGCTCGCCAAGCCGCACAATCACATCCCCCTGTTGCACACCTGCTCGATCGGCGGCCGACTCGGGTACCACTAAATCGACTTCACACGCGATAGCGCCCAACGCACATTGCACCCCCAAGAATCCACCTCGCCCATGGATAATTTCCAATCCTTTTAGCTGCGTTTTCAGCGCGGCCACATCCTCCTCGTCGAACTCTGTACCCATCAAGATCAATCGTTGTCGCAATGGTAACTCAGCTAATGCAAAGAGGTCCTCTTCCGCTTTTCCCAACGATACAAAATTGATTTCTAGCGTATCAATTCGCTTTAGTTTTTGGAGCTGCGATAGCGCCTGCGCATCCAACTCGCCATCCAGTAATTGCAGTTCACGCAATGAAGGCATCGCAGCCAAGCCAGCCATAACATCTTCTGTCAACGCATCCCCTTCAACGATCGCAGTGGTTGTCGAATAAAGCCACGGCAACCAAGCTAGCGCTTCCTTGTCCGACGTCCAGTCCGCTGGAAAATAAACCAGTTCGGCAACGGCCGATCGCGACGCCAGCGTAAAGGTATGAATCCCCGTTGCGACGCCAGCAGCATTGAGCCTTGCCGACGCGCGCTGACTACGCTCATTTTGGATGGTGGCTCGCGCAGACATCGCGCGCGAAGCGGCCGCACCTGGTCCCATTTGCTGAAGCCTCGCTAGTGCAGCCCACGCCTCACCTTTGTCCGTGGGTGTTTCCAAAGTCGCCAAATCCTGCAGGATCATACTTGCGCGATCCACTAACTCCAAATCTCCACCCTGCACGGCTTTCTCAAGAAAGGGAATCGCTGCCTCTCCCGCAGACACCAAGTGACGCATGGCAACCTGGCGACGCTGATAGCTGGCATCGCCGAGCTGGGAAATGAATTTTTCCAGTGTCGCGCTATCAACAGGGTCAATCGCCAACCGACTGCGACGAACGGGCCTCTCGTCCGACGGTTGTTCACCCTCGTCGGTCGGTTGTTCATGCGCCGGATCCTGAACATCGTCCTGAGCAACGAGGTGTTCCAAAGAATTTGCTCCTTGGAACACTCCCAGCATCAACAGTAACAACCGCACACACCCAGTGCGAAAATTGCGAGTTGCCAATAGGGAAATCCCCCACTGACAACAACAATTGCCCTGACTCGGCGACTGGCTTGACATGATCATCACAAGGCACGCATGAGCTTGTAGGATAGAAGCGCTGACACTCTAAGTTAACAAGTCGCGGCGTAAGCGTGTCATTAATTCGAGCAAGGGTCGGGGATTTCCATCGCCATCGATCAATCCCGAATGAGGCATAATGTGGGGTTTTCGATCATCCCAACCCTCCCACAGCACGCCATGAACCACACCCTTGGCGAGCATCGTATGGATCCACCGCATAGCTTGTCTGGCTTGCAAT
Organism: Pirellulaceae bacterium; assembly: GCA_041749395.1. GTDB lineage: Bacteria > Planctomycetota > Planctomycetia > Pirellulales > Pirellulaceae > Laterigemmans. The sequence goes on along the minus strand of JBGTBJ010000104.1, from coordinate 2,840 downwards.
TCGGCCGTCGTCTTTCGATCACTGCCCAGCGGAATCACTTCGCAATTTCGAAGCGCATGCACATCGGGACCCGACCTGGCCGGCATCGCTAATTGCACCAGTAATGGGAGACCCAAATTCGACCAGCGATCAATTTGCTGTCCAAAATCCAATAGCGAGCGAGGCAGGCTTCCTACCTTGCCATAGTTCATACGCAATTCCAGCCCAATTCCGGCAACGCCCAAATTCGATCGAATGAGCGCATCAGCAAAATGCAACGGCGAAATCCCGTCACGCTCGCCACCAATGTATTCACCCCAAGGTTGATCCACAGAAATCAATACTGGAGTGCGGGGATCGGCGCGGCGAATGGTGTGAATCACGGCCACTGCCAAGCGCATCACCTTTTCTTCATCCAGTCCGATGGGGCCGGGTGTATTGAGCCCTGCCGTGGCGTGCCACAGATTGACGCGACCCGTATAGCGATAGACCACTCGCTCGACATAGCTCTCTACAGATTCAACCAAAGATTCAAAATCGTCTTCGTAAAGATACATCCAATCGGGCATCAGCTTCGGCTGAAAGTCTAGCAATGGCCCCGCAACGATGCGGAGCCCCGCTGCTGCGGCCCAATCAAACATGGCGTCATAAGGCGCAAAGTCCACCTTTCCGGCACCACTTTCCACCGCCCCCCAGCTCATCGCAATCCCGACCGTATTGAAGGCAGACTGGTAGAGCGCTGCGTGGGGCTTGCCCTCGATGACCTCTTGCAGCGCCAGCGGTCCGGCACTCACCCCCAGTAAAGTCCCCAATTGCCGTTCGTTCTGTTTTCGAAATGCCAGTGCCTGGCGATTGTAACAGTCAGCCAACATCTCACCGGCTGCATGCAATCGATAGATGGCTTCGGTGGCTGCATGCCCTACCGATTCCACTGAACCTCGCTGTGTGGCGGCATTTAAGAACGCGGCGGTGCTTCGCTGTAATTCGCTATTCTGATGATCGTCAAGCTGCAAACCGGCCCGCTTCCACATGTCGGCTTGGGATCGCAGCCGAAAACACTCTCCGCGAGCCAGTTCTAAAGGCAATAAATGCGGCGCCTCACCACCAGCGATTTTACGTTCACGTCCGATCTGACGTAAAGAACAAGTGGAAAGGGTAGCCAATGGGCCCCCTTTGCCGACGGGGAAGGGAACATACAATCGCCCCGAATCGTCGACACCACGATGAATGGTCAAGATGCCATCATCCAAGGTGACTCGTCCCTCCCACGGAATCCCCTCAATACCGCATATGTACGCGGCATTCCATAATTGCAGCATCTGCAATTGATCGGGAGGAACAGCAAATCGGAACTGGCCCATAGCCTTCGTTGGCAAGAACAAGCAGGCGGGAAGTTACGTGTACGACTCACGTTGATTCAGAACAATAACGCAGGAAAACACTTCCCACAATTAGTGTGCCGCCTCCTCGCCCTGGAGAACATGGATTAATTTGGTCTCGACTTTGCCCCGCCGACTCCCATTTCGGTCCCCAATCACAGCCGCAGCGTCTGGCGAAACCCCCACATCACGAACGAAAAATGCTGACATTTGATTCCGCTGGAGCCCTCATTCGCACCGATCTGCCCTTTCCGTTGCGGCGAGGAAAAGTCCGAGATGTCTATGATTTGGGAGACTCGCTAGCCATTGTAAGCTCCGACCGGATTAGCGCTTTCGACTTTGTTTTGCCGGTTGGCATTCCCGATAAAGGACGCATCCTCACCACGATTTCCTGTTTCTGGTTTGATTTCCTTACCATTCCCAACCACCTGCTGTCGCTAGAATTACCGCAGGCATTGCGGCTCAATGACGACGTCACGAAGGCCTTATCAGGCCGTACCATGATCGTGCGGAAAGCCTCCGTGGTCCCCTTCGAATGTGTCGTGCGAGGCTATTTGGAAGGGAGCGGCTGGAAGGAATACCAGCAAAACGAATCCATTTGTGGTGTCGCGCTACCCGCCGGTCTACGGCAATGCGATCGGCTCCCTGTACCAATCTTCACACCGGCAACCAAAGCGGAAAGCGGTCACGACGAAAACGTCTCATTCGAAATGATGGCTGCCAGTATCGGCGATACTCAAGCAGGCCAACTGCGAGAATTGAGCTTAGCAATCTACTCGTCCGCAGCAGAGAAAGCAGCTCAAGCGGGTCTGATCATCGCCGACACCAAATTTGAATTCGGATTGGTCGACGGCCAACTGATCCTAGTGGACGAAGTACTCACACCCGATAGCAGTCGCTTCTGGCCTGCCGACCATTATCGTCCAGGAGGGCCACAGACTTCTTTCGATAAACAATTTGTTCGCGAATGGCTGCTCTACGACAGCGGCTGGGACCGCGATAGCCCACCACCAGCCCTGCCATCCGAGGTCATCGAGAAAACCCACGCAAAATACTTGGAAGCGCAACAACGCTTGCTGGCACTGACGAAGTAGTGCAATTTTCCACCTCCAGAAATTGAGCGATTCAGCGCACCGGTGCTCGTGCTCGTGCTCGTGCTCGTGCTCGTGCTCGTGCTCGTGCTCGTGCTCGTGCTCGAAGAAAACGTGACGAGCACGATAGTCAAACTCAACAATAAAACAGCCAGTTTGGTAAAAAGGTTGGAGAGTATTTGCATAAGGTTTGCCATATGTGCGAGCCCGCCGCTTCTACGCATCCAATCATAACCGTTATAGGAGGCGGAGCCTCAGGAGCAGTGCGTCCCCGGGCAGAGCCCGCGGGGACGAGCACTGATACGCATCCAATCACAACCCGAAGCGTCAGCGAGGCGACCACTGCATCAGGCCGAGCCTCAGGAGCAGTGCTCGTCCCCGAGGGCTCTGC
>JBGTBJ010000103.1:0-19234 GCA_041749395.1 Pirellulaceae bacterium | reverse complement strand
GGCCTGCCGGAGCGTTTACGATTAGCCATCCTTGGCCCTTTGTGGATGATTGGTTTGGTGTGGTAACCTCCAATTTCCCGAAGGGCCTTTTTCGTTGCAATATCAATCCGGCTGCATGATCCGTTTCCCTAAAGTGCAGTTTAGTAGTGTCGCGTTTAGTAGTGCATCGACGTCGCGGTGTCACCTCGCTGCTGGGACATTGATAGATGGGTGGCACCTAAAGTTGAATTAGGTGGGTGGCACCCACCGTGCTCATCTAAGGGCGCCGCGCAATTTGCAAGACGTGGCGATTTGCAGTCAGTACTCTTACCAACGGAATCACTCCCGGAATTCGCTCCTTCATCTTCACTAATAAACTATCTCGCAATTTCTCATCCAATGTACTGAAACATCGCCTCAGTATTTGCTCTTCAATCACAAAGATCTCTCGCGATACGTGCTCTTCACTATCTTGCGCCAGTTTCTTAATCTCAGTAATTTGCGCATCCGTTACGTCTAAAGCCATACGCAATTCCCCACAACATATTTCATAGATGATTCCCGAACTCAAGGTGCTTGCGCGAGCTAATTTCTGAAGAATGATTTCGGTATCAATACTGCCAACTAACGTCTTTAATTGTGAGTTAAGTCTTTCATTCAAAACACGAGATTCAACATCATGATACTCGTTAATTCTGCTGAGGGGTTTTCCTGCTTGACCAAACACCTTGCATTGCTTTATCAACTCGTTATATCCCAACTCGAATTCGTTTAACGCACTTCGCAACGTCTCGGCAGCGCGAGCGTCTAAACTATCTAAGCAGCTCTCATCTTGAGCTATATCTTCAAAAATGATTTGTAAACTAAAGTCGCTTCTATATGCTCTTTTGAATGAAGAACGGTCAAAACCGAATGCGGGCGACAATTCAACACGCACAATCTTACTGTATAGACCAATTGCTGTATCCTGTTTTACGTCATCGCCCAAGAGATCCGCTTCGCTGCTAACGCGACGCAAGTCCGCGATAAGCTCCTCGAACAGATAATCTGTAGGATCAAGGGATAAGCGTGTCCAAAGTTTCTCCTTTTGCAAATCACTTAACGGGGACAAGCAGGTTTGCAAGTGCCGATTGGCTATTAATTTGAGCTCGGCATCCAGCTCTGAAATCACGTGGGAGCTTGAAGCCGATCTTTGTATTTCGACAGAATCGAAATGCTGGTCAATGCCCTCCACTGTATTTAAATGCCACTTTAGGCCCATCGATGGGCCAAGCGTGTAAAGGCTGTATCTCAAATGATAGGCATACAGTTTGCGTTTTTGCTCCGGCGTCAATTCTTCGATGATTCGCTGAACTAATTCGCGACGCTTTCGCTCAAAGGACTCGTGAATGGATCGCTCAATTTCATGGCGGCCGACCGTATCTGCCTTGTATTTCTCGTGAAGGTCTTCGCAATCAACTAGCAGGCTAGTGATTCTCTTTTCCTGGCCTAATGTGAACGCCAGCCCGCGCCGAACCCTATCCAAATTCAACAATACAACCCGATCGTCAAATGATTCGCCAATGACGACGGCACCAAAAAACGTCCTTCCCCCAGATATTCCGGATGCCAACCCGCACCTCATTTCCCCAGGCATGGCAATGATCGTTTCATCGCTGCACCCAGTCTTTGCATCAAGATGCACAAGCATTGACAAAACGATTAACGGCAATCCGCCAAAAGTAAATCGGAATTGTGTGATGTTTCCCATCGACCAAAATCTCCATTCTCAATTCACTGGGGAAATCCGGAGTTGAAACACGATCGTTATTCAATCGAATTATGAAGCCGTGCTGATTCGCACTATTCATCTCGCGTGGGCTAGCAATACAATCGATATCGCCTTGGTCCAAAACCTCCACATTCGAAGAATTATCTGCCGTTGTCACAATCAATTCAGCATCTAGAAAAGTCGGGATATTTCCACAAAGAACGATTATCTCCGGTTCGACGTGGAAATCTCTTTGCCACTGTGCAACACCGGGTTTCGTATCTTGTACCACCCACCTTCCCCGCAACATCTTCGATTGTTGGCAGCGACATGCCGTTTACCAAGCCCTCGAAGGGTGCATTGGATCACATTGAATCGATTGCGTTCACGTGATTAGTACCAACCGCTGTTCCGCAGCGGTTTAGCCGAAAGAAGCGACAGAAGACGAAAAAGTGGTTATGCAAATTTCAATTCTCTTTCGTCTACTTTTCGTTCTTTTCGGCTAAGTGGCGAGATTGGTACCACGGACCTTGCCCGAATCATCTTCGACGCGTTGCGGCGTGACACGGAAGACGAAGCCCCCGAAGTGGACACTTGAGCACACTGAATGGAGTTTGATAGATGCGTGGCACCAACCGCATTCGTGGCCTGATCTCGGACGGTTTTGCCGAAAGAAACGATAGAAGACGAAAAAATCGTTTTGTAATTTGCAATTCTTTTTCGTCTACTTTTCGTTCTTTTCGGCGAAGCATCTCAAGCGGATGCACAGGGATGCCCAATCGGGTGGCCCTGGAGTGTGTGGCACCGGTTAGATTCGCACCGGTTAGATTCGTTCGCAGATTCTGGGAATCGGGGATGTGGTCTGCGGTATCGTAATTAGACTGGTGGCGACTCTTTTCTTTATCAGACGGTCTCTCGTTGGGCCCAGACGGCCATCTGTATATGTACAGGAAAACCATGCTGATCCCCTCGCATCCTACTCAACTTTGCTGTGCGCAGCTTCGTCGTGGAACCTTGGCGTTCCTCATCGGGGTTTCTGCGACGGTGGGCTGGTTCAATATTGAACAGCTGAATTGTGCCGTTGCGCAAGAGCCAGATAGCAAGCCGGCTGTTATGCCAGCAGCTTCCGACAATCAATCGCCTGGTCCTACGGTCGATCCACGCATTATTGCCGAACTTCGACGCTTGGCGGGAGGGACTCCGGCCCAACTCGCCTTATCGCTTCGCGAGTCGATTCGGCAGCGGATGTGGTCGGAGCTTGATTTGTATGCGGGAGGAGGTCGCGTGAGTGGTTTGGCGGCCGAAGAACAGTTGCAGATTGCAGAATTTATTGGCACGTTGTTTTTGACTCGTGCTATCGAAGCGCCCGAAGTGAAGCCGGAAACACGAGCACTTTTAGAAACCTTGTTGGCGTCGTTGGCAACATCGGTATCCGATTCGGACGCATTGGATGCGGCGATCACTTCGCTGGGGTCAGGCCAGAGTGACGCTGAATTGGCTGCGGCTCGCACTTTATACCGCGGTGGAACGATTGCCATCAGTAAACTGGCAAAAGCCGCAGCGGCTGCTAATCCAGCCACGAGTCGCTGCAAATTGATTCAAGTTTTGCGGTCATTTCAGCAACCGGGAGTCGACGCGGTCAAGCAATTTGCTTTGTACGGCACGGATGAGCTTCGCAGCGGCGCACAGCAAACTCTCTGGTCATTGAATCAAAACGCGGCGCTCCCCGTGCTCCTGCTTTCGTTGCATGCGCCCAGCGCCACCCAGGCCGAACGCGCATTAGCGGGCGAGCTCTTGCAGAAAGTAGATGCTGCGAATTCTACATTGACCGAGGTCGAGCGTTATTTGTCACGTAATTTGTCAAGCGCAGACTCCGACTATTTCGCCTCCATCAACGACACTTCAACACACGTCTTATGGCAACTGAATGAGGCACGGGACGAAGTGAGCCCTGAGTTGACATCGGGGATTGTCCATCAGGCGAAGCAAGTAGCCGATGCCGGCGAGATGTTGCGGCGTTTAGTAGCGATGCAGCCGAACACGTTGCGGCAGGCGTATGGCGCTGACTTAAGGTATCGCTATTTAGTCGATCCGAACTTGGGCGGACCCGCGTTGATCGCCACGCTTAGCGAGCAGTGGGGTGATATGGCAACTGATCCTGTATTGCTCGCTGATATTTTGGCGCAGTCCAAAACGCAATCGTTACGAAGATCTCATCAGGAGTCCGATCCATTGCGCGCGGTTGCTGTGATTCGAGTCATGGCGGCCAGCGGCAATGAGCGATTGCTGCAAGCCAGCGGCGGAAAACCGGCCGCGCTGGTGCAAGCCACCTCGGACCCCAGTTCGATAGTTCGATTTGAGGCTGCATCAGCAGTCAGTCAATTGGCTCCCACGCATTCCTATTTGGGAAGTGGTCGCGTCTTGGATCGATGGATTGAGATGTCGCAATTGGAGAATGCACCGAAGGCGATTTTGTTGATCAATCAGCCCGAAGTATCGATGCCGGTGAGTCAGTGGCTTTCGGCGAGAGGTTTTTCGGTACTCAAAGTCCGCAGCGGGGCTGAACTGCTGCGAGAAGTAGATAAAGGTGGCGATCTTCAACTGGTGGTATCCACGACTCGTCCCCCTGATTATTCGGGAATCGAGATGATTGATCGTTTGCGAGGCCGACCGCTTGGGGGTTCGTTGCCGATTGTGCTGGTAGGCCCGTCGGCGAGCGGTTTTGAACAATTAGGCCAGCGTTGGTCAGCGCCCACGTTGCACTTCGATCCGTACTCCAGCGATCCTGAGATGGGAGCCTCCGAGGCGGCCATCGAAGCGGGCCTGAGCTCCAATTGGGAACGGATTCTTGCCGGGTCCAGCGCACCTATTTTGGGAGCCGCCGAACGGAGCATTTATGAGTTGGAAGGAGTACTGAGTTTATCGCAATTGGCGGAGCAAGAGGGATCGGACGCGATTTATGGATGGCGTCAGAAAGAGCCCGCCTTAATTGAAGCAAGTCGTCGGTCGGGTTTCAGCGATCCGAGTTTCAAGGTATTGTCTTCACTTGGCAGCCACAGTTCGCAGGATCTGTTGGCTTCCCTGGCAACGACCAGTGCCGTGGATTTGGCCACTCGACAAAAGGCTGCAGACGCTTTTGCCGTGTCGGTCCAGCGGTTTGGGACACGTCTTTCGCGGCGACAAGTGTTGGACTTGTACGAGCGATACAATGTGTCTGGCGAAGATACGGCGCGTGAAGTGATGGGCAAAGTATTGGATGCGATGGAGGCGCGGGCTGGCGTGACCTCTAAGAATTAGTTTCAAAGTGCGCAGTTGGTCGATCGCCAACTCGCAGGAAATTTGCTGGGCACATTCGCGAGATGGCAGCGTTCAGTTTATCGCCGCAAGACTCGACTGGCCCGCCGATACCGGGATTGATCGGCAATTCTGCCTCTATGCAAGAGGTTTATCGGATCACTCGGCGTGTGGCTGGCACAAACGCTTCGGTGCTGATTTTGGGGGAAACGGGAGTCGGCAAGGAATTAGTCGCTGCTGCCGTTCATCGCTTGAGCCGACGCAGTAGTGGCCCTTTTGTGCGAGTCAACTGCGGCGCCTTATCGGAGAGCTTGCTGGAGAGCGAGTTGTTTGGGCATGTGCGGGGCGCCTATACGGGGGCTGTGGGCAACCGGACGGGTCGCTTTGAAGCGGCTCACACTGGCACGATTTTCCTCGACGAAATCAACAGCACGTCGATGTTGTTACAGGTGAAGCTCTTGCGCGTTTTGCAGGAGCGAGAATTCGAACGCGTGGGTGACACCCAGACTCTTTCGGTCGACACGCGAGTCATCGCGGCCAGCAATCGCAACTTAATGAGCGAAGTGACGGCCGAGCGGTTTCGCGAGGATTTATATTGGCGGCTCAATGTCGTTCCGATCGAAATTCCGCCGCTAAGAAATCGGCGTGACGACATTCCAGCCTTGGTGACTCATTTTCTGGACCATTACAACGAAGCGAATGATCGATACGTGGTGCATATTCAGCGGGAAGCGCTCGATGCGATGCAATCTTACCACTGGCCAGGAAACGTTCGCGAACTGCAAAATTATGTCGAGCGGGCTGTTGTGATGGCCGAGGGCGACGAACTGACCGTCGATCTATTGCCGGAAGCCGTGGGTGGTGTCGCGCAAATTGGGGTGGCTGATCTTCGCGGTTTCGACCTGAATTCTCTAACCCGTGAAGTCGTCGCACAAGGAATAGCCTCAGTCCCTGATAATGATTCGCTGGGATTACACACACGCATCGTAGAGTCGGTGGAGCGAGAATTGTTCGTTCAAGTGTTACGTTCCTGCGGCGGCGTGAGAACTCAGGCGGCAACGCGTTTAGGAATCAATCGCAATACACTGCACAAGAAAATCAAAGAATACGGTTTGGATGAAGAAATGCCCGACGATGACCTCGGCAGCAACAAAACATGATGTAGAATTTGAGCATCTAAAGATTCGTTTCCCGAGGAGATTGGGCTTGCCTTACTGGATTGCGGGACCGTAGTGTTCCGCACCGGCGTCTAAGCGCCAGAGTGTCGAATTCCAAACTCCTAGACGAAACGGTTTGGTGGAATCGTATTGTGCTGATTCATGCCCGCCTATTGCATCATCCTATGCCTGACAAGATGCCGCGAGTTCGCCAGACTTTTGGCAAATATCGTATCGAACGGCGCATTGCCCAAGGGGGCTTTGCAGTCGTATATCAGGCTTACGACAAGATCGAAGGAATTCGTGTTGCACTCAAAATCCCCTACAATCATCTTCTGAATCGGGATGTGCTGGACTTCTTTCGTCGCGAAGTCCGCTTGGCTGCAACCATCCGGCATCCCAATGTCATGCAATTGAAGAACGCTGACTTCATTGAGGATCACTTCGTTTTAGCCTACCCGCTGGCTCAGGAATCGCTGGCGGATCGGTTACATCGTCGCCTAAGTGTCACGACCGCAGTGGAATACACCACTCAGTTACTCAGTGCTGTCTCGAGTGCACATGAAGCGAAAGTCATTCACTGTGACATCAAGCCAGAAAATCTGTTGTTGTTTCCTAACAACCAACTGATGTTGTCCGATTTTGGTATCGCCCGAGTTGCCTTGCGAACGATTCGGGGCAGCGGTTCGGGTACTGTGGGCTATATCGCCCCTGAGCAAGCGATGGGCCACCCGTCCTTTCGTAGTGATGTGTTCAGTAGTGGTCTCATTTTGTTCCGTATGTTCTCGGGGCAGCTTCCCGATTGGCCCTTCGATTGGCCACCACCTGGGAGCCAACGGTTGAGAAGTCGGCTTCCACCTGAGATGATAGACATTATCCGCCGCGCCATTGACCCCAACCCGGCCAAGAGATTCCGTGACTGTATTGCCATGTTACGGGCCTATGACGCGATTGGACCAAAATTGCGTCGGTTCCTAAATCAACGGGCTACTACAAAAAAAACTAGTACGACCCGTACCCGCGTTCGACGATTGTCGGCCTGAGTATTGTTACCGTGGAATGTCCTGATCCTTTGCTGCCGATACCGATTGAGAGCATGGCAACTGGCAGTGCCGTTGAGCCTGGCCCAGTAAAGGCAACGGCATTGCGGGTCATTTGCAATGCCGAGATGCCCGCGGTCGAGCAGCTGGAAATAGAATCAGGTACTGTGGCCTACTACAGCAGTCGATGCGTTGAGAAATCGACACCCAATGAGGACTGTGCTGTGGTAATTCCTTTTGGGAGCCACGGAGTGGTAATTGCGGTCGCGGACGGAGTGGGCGGCTTGCCGATGGGCGAAGCCGCATCGCGAATTACGCTAGAAACGCTAGCCGATTTTGTGACTCGCATTACCGAACCGGCTCGTTTACGCAGCGCGATTCTCGATGCGATTGAACGAGCCAATCAGCGAGTCATGGGACTGGGTACCGGTGCGGGGACAACTTTAGCGATTGCCCAGATCATCGATAACACACTGCGCACCTACCATGTGGGCGATAGTGAAATTTTTGTGATCGGTGGTCGGGGAACCATTAAGCTACAAACGCTTGCCCACGGCCCGGTTGCCTACGGCGTTCATTGCGGGCTGATCGATCCTGCCGATGCATTGGCCCACGAGAACCGCAATGTGGTTTCCAATGTGGTTGGTTCGAATGAGATGCGGATCGAACTGGGGCCGCACCTCAAATTGGCCCAGCGAGATTTGGTCCTCATTTGCTCCGATGGCATCACCGATAATCTGCACGCACCCGAAATTGCTGCTGGAATTGCTGGCAAGAGTCCGGAAGTGGCCGCCGCTGCAATGGTGGAGGCACTTCGCCAACGGAGGGAACTTTATGGCGATTCTGTGTTCAAAGATGACGATTCGACGATGATCCTCTATCGTCGCTCCGCCCGACGAAAGAAAACGAACGAGGCGGCCCCTGATCAATTTCGCCCTCTCAAATCGGCCGTGTGAAATGCCTTGCGTCTCGTCTCTGCCCAGGCCCGTTATCCACGCGCTGGCAACGAGCGTCTTGATCACCACGTTTATTCTCTGCGCACCCGGGCAAGATCCCGTAGATCTGCCACCCAAGTCGAGTGAACCCAGCACGCCCGTTCCGAAATACTCCGAGACGGTGCTGGCCAAAGCAGAGAAAGTGTTGGCTGATAACGGACTGAAGCGAGTGGGCAGCCAGATTCAACCAGCGTCGCAAGTCGAGTACACGCGGCTAATCTCCGAAGAAACACGCCAACGGCGTTCACTCCGCCTCGCTCAGGAAGCGTGGAAGGACGCGGACAAGGCCATCGGCATCTTTGAGCAGCAGTATGAAACATTGGAAAGCCAACATGGTCAGCTCAATGCCCAATTCGCTGTTCAGGGAAACCCGCAAGGCCGCAATAATGAGCTCGTGGCCAGAATCAACGCGATGGCCGCTCAATTAAAACAATTGGCTCGTACGTGCGATTCACAGAAAGAGGAACTCGCTCGACAACGGGCCACCCTGAGCCAAAGCGAAGAAGAGTATGCAGAGTTGATCTTGAAGCTGCGCAAAGAAGTGGAAAAAATGGGAGAAGTGGTACGCCTCGCCAGCGAACAAAAGGATGTTCATATCGCCTTTCAAGTCCTGGCAACGAAGTATCAATCACCCGCCGAACTGGATGCCGAGGCGATGTTATCCCCTCTGGACCGTCGCGTGAAGAAGCTGGAAGAAGCCGTTTTTAGTGAAGCGATTCCGCTGGAAAATATCAGCGGCGGCATGAAGGTGCAGGCGGTGATTGGACTGGAACCGGTGCAAATGTTGGTCGATTCCGGCGCAAGCGTAGTGTTGATCCCGCAGGAATTAGCTGAAAAGCTGGATATCCAGCCGGCTGCGAATGCCAAGTCTATGACCATGGTGACCGCAGATGGCCGACGCATCGCGGCCAAAGAAGTTTTCCTGCCACGACTTCGCGTCGGGCAATTCGAAGCCGAGAACGTCCGTGCAGCCCTGCTGGAAGAGTCGATTAAGGGGGCACAGCCGTTGTTAGGCATGAGCTTTCTAGAGCGATTCAAATTTGAAATCGATGCGAGCCAAAAGAGCCTTAAACTTCTGCGCATCGAAACGAAAGACTAGCGACGGCCTTAGCGGTTGTCATGTCGGCTGCCGATACCGCCTAGGGCTTCGGCAGGTCCTCGACACTGGGCGGCATGTTAGTAGCAGGTCTGTCAAAGGAATCACCGAACTTGCAATACCCTTCCACAAAACCACCGTGACCGAGAAAGAACTCACCTTCCTCAACTCCCATAAAACGATCTAGACGGTCAGCATTGCCCGTCCCATCGTGGCTGAAACGAGCAGTCGTCAGCTCTAGCCAATCACCCTTTGATGATTGAATCCACTGGTTGCCATAGCGAGCTTTTCTGACGAAGTGACCATTGTCACCCCAAAAGTTTTCGCTGAAACTGTGCGGGCGTTTGAGGTAACCACCTTCCTTGGGCGCTTTCCATGATGAGATTAGCATCCACTCTTGCTTGTCGGGATCCAACCAATATCCCGAAAAGATAGTAAAGGTCTCTTCCACTGGTTCGGCGGTCACGAGAAACCGTTGCTTCTCTCCGGTCTTCCACAAGACTTTCAAGTGGCTATGCCCGCCCGTTCCTTCATTTCCGAAGTCACCCGAATACACACCATCTCCTTTAGCGACCAATTGAACGCGATCAATGTCTGCGACCTTTTTGCGATCAACCGCTTCGTTGCCGCTATCCCAAACGCTGAAGATAATCCTGCGCTCGGTGGGACTATTCACTTGCATGCCGAAGTAGCCACGATGCCAGCCACACGCCATGTAAAACGTAGAAGTAGGTTCTTCCACGGCGGTTACTTCGCAATAGAACGCGGCAATGTCTGTTGCGTCAGAAACAGGGTACATCAAGTGTACTGACGCAGCGTTTCTACGTTCCTTGAGATTGAAATGGACATCCTTCGTGGCGGGACCTGTAATCTGCAGCGACTGGACGATTCCAAGCGATCCCTCAGGTTCTCCGACTCCCGCATCGCTGAGTGATTCCAACACAATTGCTTGATAGCCGACGTTAGCAATAACGAACGTTCCAAAGTCAGCCACACTCTTTGCTTCGTTCCCACCAGTCAGCGTTACCTCACGGGCTTGCGAATCGATCGTTAAACGAAATCGATACTCGCGCGCGTCGGGAAGTTGTAAATCCACTTTGACGCTAACTTCCCCTGCGTTGCGAAACAGGCCGTACCAACGCACCGATTGGCGCGGATCCACCCAGCGAGTAACGCCTCGTCGCTCATTCACGCGCGCACCATTGGCGTCCGGATAAATATACGCGGTGAACGCTGGGACTCGCAGCCATTCCTCTTCGCCTTGCGCCGAATAGGAATGACTTAAAAAAACGCAGCTAACGAACAATCCCAATAGCATCGAATTCGGAAGCAAACGTACGTGCTGGGAAAATGAATAGAGCTTGTTCATCAGAGCCAAAACAGGAATCAGTGGGTGGTGCTAACGGAAAAGAACAGTTTACTTGTCGTCCTCGTGTTTTTCTTCTTTTTCTGATCGCTGACGTTTTCCAGCTTCACGACGGGTTTTCTCCATTTCCTCGCGCGCGACGGCGATTTTTTCTTGGGCCTTCTGGAAACTAGCTCTTTCTTGTTGCAGTTCTTCGTGAATAGCTTTTAGCTTTTCGCCCAACATCTTCTCTCGTTGCTCGGCTTCGTGGAGGCGATGCTGCATTTCTTCCACTTGCTGGTTGCGAGCCACTTCCTGTTTAGCCATTTCCTCGTGCATGCGTTCCACAACTTGGGCGCGCTCGCGTTCCATTGACTCAGCTCGTTCGCGTTCTTTCATTTGTGCCCGCTCACGGTCTTCGGCTCGCTCACGGTCTTGAGCGCGCTCGCGTTCCATTTGCTGATCGCGTTCAACCGACTCGCGGTCGCGAATTTGAGGCTCGCGTTGGGATTGCTGACGGGCCATTCGCTCACGTTGATCTGGACCTGGCATGGGACCAAAGTCAGGACCAGCGCCTGGAGTAAAACCGGGGCCTGGCGTAAAACCGGGGCCTGGCATGAAGCCTTGAGGACGCTGCGTCATCTTTTCCGACATGGCACGTTCCATTTCATGGATATGCCGCTGGGCTGATTCTTTGGCTTCGACCACTCGCATTTCCATCGACTCTTTTACCAACTGCATTTTGGCTTCAGCCAATTCGAGCTTCGCTTGCAGCTTGGCATTCTCCAGGGTCAATTGCAGCATCTTGTTCCAATACTCTCCGCCGGGAGTCAAGCAGCAATCATGATCATGAACCGCGTGTTCGGCATGCGTCTTAGCATGCGATGGGGCAGTCGCATCAACGGTTACCGTGACCTCGGATGGCTGATCGCCCTCGGACTTTTTGATCACAGGCTTTACCATGAATTGCCGAGTAATTTGAGGTTTTGCCTGAAAGCGAAGCGCAGCCTGGATCTTCTCCGCGGGGACTGAAGCCTTTGCAGCAGGAGCAGGCTCATCCTTGGTGGGAGGGTCAGGTTGCTGAGCAGCAACCACCACGGACTCGGATATCAATACGGCTCCTGCTGGCAAGCCATTGTCTGACACAATGACTGTGCCGTTAAAATCGCGGTGAGCCGCAGCGACAGGAAACGAGTCGAAAACGACGATTGGGGCTGCCTCAAATTCGATAACGTCTTGAGCTGTCACAACGCTGCCCATCACTCCCGCTAAGCTAACGAAAGCGGTTAAGTGGATGCGGAATCGATTCTTCATGAGTAGAACTTCCAAAATGGGGGATGAGTGTGCCAATGCAGCTTAGCCGACTTGAGATTGACGCCGCATATCGCTTCCAGCTCGAATTTTGCAAACTGCGTTGACCGCTCCATTTAGTTGCAATCCATAAGCCATAGGATGGCGCCCATCCGAGTACCAGCGAGCCGCGTCAATCGAAACCAACCGATTAAGCCACTGAGGCAAACTGAGGGTTATGCAACAACTTAGCAGGCTAGTGGTTCTACAGCAAAGCAAGTTTTGAGTTGTGGCTTGCGGAAACCGTAGGTGCTTTGGCATACTAGCGAGCTTTGAAACAGAACAATCCTCTCGATAGAGTGGTTTCGGAGTCGATTCGCGATGGCAAAGAGCAAGAAGAAGGCGGAAACCGTCTTTCTAGTCTGTGAAGAAACCGGCGATTACAACTACGCAATTCGCCGTAAACCAGGTGGTGAAAAGCTGAAACTGAAGAAGTACAGCCCCCGCTTGCGCAAGCACACGTGGCATAACGAGAAGAAGAAGTAGACTGCGTTTGGGATCTCTCGCTTGATCAGGGAAGTGGCAGAAGGATGCAGAAACGCTGGCGAGTACTGCCCCACGACTCTGGCCGCATAGAACGATTGGTTCGTGCGGCTGGAATATCTCCGGTGGTTGCGCAATTGCTTGTTAGCCGAGGGGTATACGACGGAGGTGATGCGAAACGATTTCTTGAAATGCGTTTAGCGGACCTGCGTGAACCTCAACAATTACCCGGTGTGAATGCCGCCTCGCAAATTTTGTGCGACGCGGTTCGCACGAAACGTCGCGTAATCATCTATGGGGATTACGATTGCGACGGCATGACCGGAACGGCGATTTTGGCCGGCGGTTTGCAGTTACTAGGGGGCAATGTGGGCTACCACTTACCCAACCGACTTGAGGATGGGTATGGGTTGAGCAACGAGGCCATTCGTCGCTTGGCAAGCCACGGTGCGGAATTGATTGTCTCGGTTGATTGTGGCATCACGAGCGTCGAGCAGGCTCGTCTCTGCCGCGAACTGGGCGTGGGTTTAATCGTGACGGATCACCACGAATTGGCAGCCGAGTTGCCCGAAGCAGACGCACTCGTTCATCCACGCCTGCCAGGTACAACCTATCCATTCGGCCAGCTCTGCGGGGCGGGCGTGGCATTCAAGTTAGCTTGGGCAATGTGCCAAGAGCACTGCGCAGCGAAAAAGGTGACTGACCGGCTGCGCATTTATTTGATGCGGGCATTATCTCTTGCCGCAATTGGTACCGTTGCTGACATGGTGCCGCTGATTGACGAAAATCGGGTGCTAGTGCGGCATGGCCTGAAAGCGCTCAAAGCCGATCCGCCGGCGGGATTAGCGGAGCTGATGCGTCTTGCGAAACTGCACGACAAGCCCAAGCTATCGAGCGAAGACATCGCCTTTTCCATCGCGCCACGACTCAATGCTGCGGGCCGATTAGGGCAGGCTCAATTGGGTGTTGAGCTGTTAATGTCGCCACAGGGAGAACGAGCCGCGGCTTTGGCCGATTACATTCATCAACTCAATAGCAGTCGCGAATCGATAGAACGTAGCGTCATGCTGGCCGCTCAAAAGCAGGCGAAAGCCGAATTCGACGCCGAAAGTGACCCAGCATTGGTGCTCAATGGCGTCGGCTGGCATCTTGGTGTTATCGGCGTTGTGGCCGGCAGATTGGCAGAGAAGTATGGCAAGCCGGTCATCATCATTTCTCAAGACACTGTGGGCTCAAAGCCGGCTGTGGGCTCCTGCCGAGCCGGTGGGAGCATCGATTTGCACTCTGCGATCAGCGAAGCGGCCGAACACTTGGTGACCTTTGGAGGGCACCGCGCGGCGGCGGGTCTCAAGATCGAAGATCGCTCGATCGAGCGTTTTCGTTCTGATTTTTTTGAAGCCGTTGCAAAACAGAATGCCGACGGTGCGCCCCCTGCCGAAATTGTCATCGACGCCGAGGCACCCCTCAGCCAGTTGACCTATGAGGCGATTTCGCAAATGGAATCATTGGCTCCATTCGGACAGGGAAATCCCCGACCTGTCTTGCTGGCCAGTGGTGTGGCACTATGCGAGCCCTCCCGGCGCATGGGAGGTGGCGATCGCCATTTAACCGCAAGGATCGAGCACCGGGGAACTCGCATGCGATCGGTCGCATTTGGTGGCGGTGATTGGTGCGACGCCCTGAATGAAAACCAAGGCCTGATCGATATCGCCTTCCGCCCCGTGATAAACGAATACCAGGGGCGGCGCAATGTCGAAGTGCAGCTCGTCGATTGGCGACCGAGCTGCGTTAACCATCAGCCAGAAACCGTCTGAGCGAACAAATTTAGTTGCCGAACGGATCATCCGCGTCGGTGGTGTCGCCGCCGAAGGGATCGAGACCTGGCTCGTTACCTCCGAACCCGTTACCGACATCGACCGGTGCGGGATTCGTAGTATCTGCTGGAGTCGCTTCAATTGGAGCCGGACGAGCCGCCTCCAAGGAACCGCTCAAGGCGTCGGTCGAGTCCACTTTGGCAGCCCCAGCAGCTGTGGCCGCATCGTCAACGAACGGATTCGATGGAACTGCCGCAGAGGCACCGGGAACAACTGGAGCAGGCTTGGCGTTTTTCAACTGCAACATCGGCATGTCATCCCCAGGGGCGTAACGCGCACGATTCTTCATCTGATTGAGAGCCATTGTTTCCAATCGTGCCGACTGACGAATTCGCTCTAGATCCAATCGAGTGGAACCCTGAATTCGGGACAGCGAACGACCTATCTCGCTCCCATAAACACCCTTGGCCTCGATCGCGGCACCTGCTTGCCAATCCGCTTCCGCTTCGTCGATGCGGCCACTGGCCAGTGCGGCGAAACCACGGAAATAATAAACGCGAGGATCTTGGGAGCCATTGTTGATGGCCAGCGATAGCTGATCATAGGCTTGCAAATAATCGTTGGCGAAGTATCGGTGCACGCCACGACCATATAGCTCGTCGAGGACCGGATCTTGTGCCTGTGAAAAGGACACGCCGCTGGCCAAAACTACGGCCGCAGCCAAAGCACTCTTCCTGAACATCGGTATCGTACCCCGAGGCAATCAGTTAACATGGAATAGTCGGTAAAAACCGGGAACTCAGCTCTCGATGGTAATCTAGGAAGTCTGCAAAAGCAATTAGTTACGCACCTGCCACATTCTTCGTCAATACTTCGACCGCTTTCTCTAATTGCGGATCGACTGGATCAAGCGGCATGTCCGTTACAAGCGGAGCAATCGGCAAGCCCGGCAACTTTGGATAGGTTGCCAACTCCCATTTACGGATTACTTGAAGCCGCTGTTCGTCGGTTAGCGGAACGAGGCAATTATCGTTTGGTAAAACTCCCCAATCAGCCGTCTCTGGGTCATTGATGCCGCGATGTATATTCTTGCCGTTAGGCCGGTAATATCGAGCCGTCGTTAACTTCAGCGCGCTGCGGCCTCCTTCCAGAGCGAAGACGTTTTGCACGCTTCCTTTGCCAAATGATCTTTCCCCGACAATTAAGGCTCTGTCTTGGTCTTTGAGGCAAGCGGCAACGATTTCCGAAGCGCTGGCAGAATCGCCGTCGACGAGCACCGCCATCGGAATCTCCTTGGGAATTAGCATCCCTTTCTCTGCGTCCCAAATTTCGTCATCCACGCGATCTTGATCGGCAATCGTGGGATCGAGCACACCTCGACCGCGAGTCGAAACGATGCGACCCGAGTCGAGAAACATGTCGCATACTTCGACAGCCGATCGCAATAGCCCACCAGAATTACCTCGCAGATCGAGTACAAATCCCGAATAGTCTTGGTCGAGAGATTGAATCACTTGAGCCAATTCGGTGCTCGTGCGTTCTCCAAAACCAGTCAGTCGCACGTAAGCGATCTCCGGATGTTCTGCCAAGCGATAAATCCAATGGTTATCTGCATCGCGCGATTCACCGGCTACCGATTCCAGTTGAATATTCTCACGAGAAACAGTCAGATCCAGCTCTTCGGTTGTAGGGGGAGCTACGACGGCATCGACGACTCTGCGGACACGAACGGTAACCTCACTACCAATGGGTCCGCGCAGTAGCCGACTAACCTCGGCCATTTTCCAGTTCTCTGTGGCTTGGCCAGCTACCGCAACAATTAAATCGCCAGGACGAAAGCCGGCAGCCAGCGCAGGCGAACCGACAAGCGGAGTCACGACACGCGTGGGTTTACCTTCCTCTAGCTGATCGATCAGAATTCCGATCCCTGCAAATTCTTGCTCTATAGTGTCCTGGAACGCTTCGTAGGCACCGGGCGGAATGTAGGTCGTGTAGGGATCGAGCTTCGATGTCAAACCAGCCATGGCCGCATTGAGCAGATCTCGTTTATCGACATTGTCGACATAAAAGCGATCGATCAGCTCCATGGCATCGCCGATAGGTGCCGCGTTCTTAATCCGCTCTGCCTTGACATGGCAGATGAACGAACCGAAAGCGACAAACAGAATGAGGTAGATATTGCGTGGTAGCATAAAAAACAAGGTAACTTAAAGGTAATGCGAATCGAGCAAGATGCGAGCGTTCGAGACAAATCATTCTACTCGATTTTTTTATGCTCTTTATTCGTGGCAACAGAATAGGGATCGCCCAGCTCTGCTTGGTGTTTTGCCAACAGCGACTCTAGTTCCAATCGCTTCTGCGCATAGCGAGGATCGTCTGCTAGGTTCACCTGTTCTGCGTGCGGCGAGTTGCCAATGAGTTGTTGTAGTTCAGGATTGTGATGTTCAGATAACAGTTCCCAGGGATTCTCAGACAAGTGAAATAGCTGCGTTTCGCGAACCATTCCTTCGAGCACGTTATAGTGAATGAGCTTCCAACCATCGGACTTGATCGCACGCATTCCTGGCTTTGTACCGCCGGCATAACATCCATACATCGCATCGCGAATGCGATCCGATGTTCCCTCGAGCACACTGCGAAAACTCTTTCCTTCGACAATTTCGGGGACAGCAATCCCTGCCAAGTCGCACATCGTGGGCAGCACATCGAGTAAGTAGAGATAGCCTGATGCTTGGCTACCGGGCGAGATTCCCGGACCTCGCACAATCATGGGAACTCGCCAAGTGTGTTCATACAAATTCTGTTTTCCCATCAATCCGTGTCGTCCGACTGCGATACCGTGATCGGCGGTGAAGAAAATGTAGGTATTGTCGTATTGGTTTGTCTCTTTTAAACGCGCGATCACACGACCAATTTGCGTGTCGATATTTTCAATGCACGCGTATTCTCGACCCTGCTCGTTGCGAATGGTTGCTTCGGATCGATCCTCAAGCACTCCTTCTACTTGCGTTTCATCTCGCAGTTTTGGATGGCCATGCGGAAAGGGGTGAGCGGGCAAATAGTTAATCGGCAACGGAGGGGATATCGGGTTGATCATCGTAGGCGGTGTCTTCGTATTGATAGCCCCATATTTTTGAAGCAATTCTGGTTTGCCATTCCGCGGATCGTGTGGATGCGAAAAGCCGAGGAACATCAGAAAGGGATCGGTATCACCTCGAGCGGCACGTTCATCGAGATAGTCGAGCGCTCGCTCGGCGTGCCATGCGCTGCCATGCTCGTCGTCACCGGCTCGATTGTCTCGATCGAAGCAAACTTGAAAGTGTTTGTTAGCTGCGCGATAGGTATTGCCTTGTTTACAGGTGCGAAAGGTGTCATAGCCTGCCGCATTGAACAGCGCTGGCATACTGAAATTCGCTTGCGGATCGGTATTTTCGAATTGGGGTGCCCCGGCGATACGCCACACCGTCCGCCCTGTCATGATCATGGTTCGCGATGGCAGGCAGACGGCGCCCGACCAAGAGCCCATATGATGCGCGTCGTGAATTACCATCCCTGATCGCGCCAATGCATCGATATTGGGAGTCTGGCAAACAGTATTACCATAGGCACCAATGGACTCTTGAGCCTGGTCGTCCGTTAAGATGAAGACAATATTGGGACGATCTGCAGCTTGGGCAACCACCGGGCCCAAGGCCCCCCCCAGCAGACTGAGCGATGCGACGGCAACACTTAAGATCCAGTTCGTCAAGTGAAGGGAACTCCGCGACATCAATTTCATCGGTACAGACTCTACGGCGATAACAATTTAAAGAGCACGACTCACAAACAACCTATTGCTAAATTCTAGTGGAAGCGAGTCTGCGATGCACTCTCTAGCCCGATCCGCTCTTATTGGGCAGCTAGAATAAGTGGAACATCACCAGCTCGAAACAGGCCGCATGCGAATGGATATTTCAGAATACAATCGGCAAGCTTGGGACCATCAAGTTTCCCTTGGGAATCGGTGGACTCTGCCCGTTTCCAAAGAAACCATTGCAGCAGCACGACAGGGTGAATGGCAAGTCGTGTTAACACCACAGCAAGCAGTACCAAGATCGTGGTTTCCCGACCTACATGGCATCAACATGCTCTGCTTGGCATCAGGAGGGGGCCAGCAAGCGCCTGTTCTCGCCGCGGCAGGTGCTCATGTCACAGTGCTAGATAACTCGGCAGCGCAGCTGGAACAAGATCAGATTGTCGCGACAAGAGACGGACTGAATATCAAGTCCGTGCTAGGCGATATGCGCGATCTATCTTGCTTTCCAGGAGAGCACTTTGATCTCGTCTTTAATCCTTGCTCTGTTTCGTTTATTCCCAGCGTACAACCGGTCTTTGAAGAAGCCTTTCGCGTTCTACGTCCAGGGGGAATTTTCATGTGTGGGTTTATCAATCCCCTGCGATTCCTTTTCGACGAAGAGAAACTAGAGAGCGGAGAGCTCGTAGCGCGACACTCATTGCCCTATGCCGATGAAACCCACTTGAATCCGCATGAACTCGCCAAGCTACGCACTCTCCATGAGCCGCTGATGTTTAGCCACTCTTTAGAAGAATTGCTGGCCGGACAATTACGGGCCGGTTTTACACTTCGCGATATGTTCGAAGATCGAACGACAGGCGATGCATTGGGCAAATTCATACCTGATTTCATCGCCACCCTAGCAGCGAGATAGATAGTCGCCTTTCGCTCCGCGAAAGTAGCGAACAAAGCAGCGAAAAGCAGACGCTACTTTCGCGGATAGGCTATGAATTTATTAATCGAAGGCAATAATAGTCTCCTTTCGCTCCGCGAAAGTTCTGAAAAAGCAGCGACTATCCAACGCTACTTTCGCGGAGCGAAAGGCGACTATCTTTTTCCTAAGGATTCGAACACGTGCGTCGAGCCATCAGCCAAT
>JBGTBJ010000102.1:0-88644 GCA_041749395.1 Pirellulaceae bacterium | reverse complement strand
TGGATTGGAAAGCCTCGATCGCAACTCCTTAACGCGATCTACCTTACTCAGCTCATGCAAAATCTGCGACTCCGTCAGTGGCCTACGATTCTCCTCGTCCAATAAGCCACCCTTCAGCGAAAGAGAATCCCCTTTAGCAATACTCTTCTTTCTTCCCGACGTACAAATCATCAACCAGGCAATCACAACTTCACGATCCGACATGGCGGTGACGAGGTCTGGTCGGTTGCGGAGCACTAAATGGTAGTGATTTGAGAGGATGGCGTATGCGAATACGTCGATCGCGAAGTACTTGGCCAAGTGCTTCATTTTCTTATGCAACCAGCCACGACGATGCGAGTAATCCTTCTGGGAAACAGGATCAAATCCGCACAAAAAACTCCTCCTAACGATCCTGTTCCAGCAATGGTACACCCCTACCTCGTCTGCAACATACAATTCCGACCGAAGTGTTCTAGTCATGGCGAACCTCTCAAATATAGAAGCTGAAAGAGCACAATGTACACATATCTACAAACGATTCAATGTATTTTCGTTTATATATATACATTTTATCAAAAAACTGCGTTCACTTT
The DNA here is from genome assembly GCA_041749395.1 of Pirellulaceae bacterium. Lineage (GTDB taxonomy): Bacteria > Planctomycetota > Planctomycetia > Pirellulales > Pirellulaceae > Laterigemmans. The sequence continues at coordinate 88,069 of JBGTBJ010000102.1, read as the reverse complement.
GGTCCTTCAGCAAAGAATCCCTGAATTTGCATATGACGTGATGCGGTTGAGAGGCGCGGACGGCCAACATGCAGAATCTACCCGGCAAATTTCCGGGGCCTCTGCGAGAACCCCAACCGCAAGGCTCTGACCCCAACCGCAAGGCTCTGACCCCAACTGAAATACCACTTAGCTCGTTTGGGCCAGACACAACACTCCTACATGGCGGCGTCGGTAGCTTTTCGCACTCCTTTCGCTATAGTTGCTAACGTGGGCGTTAGCCTTCGCTGCACTTCCCTCCTTGCCCTCTCGCGGCGCACTTCACGGCTCTCCTTACCTAATGTATCCAATGCCGTTAATGAACTTTTGCATTTCAACGAACGCGCAGGCAATTGCTGCGACATTCTCCCTGGTCATGGCAACAGCGCTCCTACCGTCCAAAGACTGCCGCGCTGATGAACCCATCCCTTCCGTGGATTCACCCGATTACTATTCGCAATACATTCAGCCGATCCTCTCAGAACACTGCTACGAATGTCACTCCCACGCTTCGGGCGAGTCAAATGGACTCCTGCTTGTAGATTCTCCTGCAGCATTGCTTTCCGGCGGCACTCGCGGTGCCAGTGTCGTGCCGGGAAATCTTGACGCCAGCCTTATCTATCAAGCTCTCTTGTATTCCGACCCAGACCTGCAAATGCCCCCGGCTGGCAAGCTGCAGGATGACCAAATTCAACTCTTCAAAGAGTGGATCCAAGCCGGTGCCGTCGCGCCACAAATCGGTTCGAAATCAGACAACTCCCATTCCATCAAAGACCCCTCTACCAAACTCAGCCATTGGGCTTATCAACAACCGCTTCAATCCATCGCTGCAAAACCCTCCAGCCAAGTAATCGACGAACTATTACTGAATCGCCTGCAGTTCAACGGACTCACCTTTTCCCCGCGCGCCGATCGAAGGACTCTACTCAAACGCTTGGCTTTTGACCTCACCGGATTGACTCCAACTTTCGAAGAACTGGAACGATTTGCCAACGACTCGAGCGACGACCAGATCGCAATCGCGGACGTAGTTGACGGCCTACTCGCTTCACCACACTTCGGCGAACGATGGGCTCGGTACTGGATGGATATCGCTCGCTACGCAGATACCAAGGGATACGTTTTCCAAGAAGATCGCCAATACGCAGAAGCCTTTCGATACCGCGATTGGTTGATCGAAGCGTTCAATCGAGATATGCCCTACGATCAATTCATCCGTAAACAATTAGCTGCTGACCTGGATCTCGACACCGAAGGAAACGGGATTGAACACATCCCAGCCCTCGGCTTTCTAACTCTCGGCAGACGGTTTCTCAATAACAAAAACGATATCATTGATGACCGCTTGGATGTGGTAACTCGTGGACTTATGGGAATGACACTGGCCTGTGCGCGTTGCCACGACCACAAGTACGACCCCATCAGTCAAGCAGACTATTACGCTCTGTCAGGAATTTTCCTCAACACGGATGAACCTGGGGGTGAGCCCTTCGCGCATCGTCTCGTCGATTCCACAGACCAGCGATCCGCGCACATCCTAATTCGTGGTAATCCCGGTCGACCCGGCGACGAAGTTCCTCGACGTTTTATTACTCTGCTCGATGCAGAGCAAAAGAACTTCGGACCAGGAAGCGGTCGCATCGAACTTGCAGAACACATTACTTCGTCAACAAACCCCCTTACCGCCCGAGTCATGGTTAATCGCATCTGGATGAACCTCATGGGCAGCTCGCTGGTTGATAGCCCAAGCGATATTGGAACTCGCTGTCCCGCACCACTGCATCAAGATCTGTTGGATCAGATGGCAATCGATTTCCAGCAAGATGGTTGGAGCATTAAGCGAATGATTCGACGCATCGTCCTCTCAAACGCCTACCAGCAGCAAAGCGTTGCAAACAATCAACACGCCGCCAATGCAATCTCTATCGACCCCACCAATTCACTCTATTGGCGAATGAATCGCCGACGCCGAGATATCGAGTCGCTGCGCGATGGCTTACTCGCTGCCAGCGGGCAACTCGACGGGCAAATACTCGGTCCCTCCGTAAAAACAGACCAACAGCCCTTCCCAAAACGGCGAACCGTGTATGCCTATATCGATCGTCAAGATCTAGCCGGCTATTTGCGCAATTTTGATATGGCCAGCCCTGATTCGCATAGTCCATCAAGAGCCTACACGAGCGTCCCGCAGCAAGGACTCTTTCTGCTCAATAGCGATTTCGTATCTGAACAGGCCGCCGAGCTCGGAAATCAAGCTTTGCTAATGGCGAATACACACGACCAATCAACTGCCAGCCAATGGCTCTTTCATAAGATTCTCAGCCGATCAGCTACGCCAGTGGAAGAAACCATGGCCAACGAGTTTCTTGAACCAGAGTTGTCTACCCCGGAACACCTGATCGAACGTTGGATTTGCGGCTTCGGCTCTTTAAATGAAAGCGCAGACCAATTGCTTTCCTTTGAACGCCTACCCCGCTTTCACGAGGGACAATGGGCGGGAATGACCGGTCCTCCCGATGCAACAATCGGATGGTGCTTGTTACGCGCCCAAGGAGGTCACCCTGGGGATGGGCTTCTGCATACCGTGGTCCGACGATGGATCGCCCCACGCGACGGAAAGGTGCGCATCCGCGCGACTCTGCAACACCCTTCGGACATAGGTGACGGAGTCCGAGGAACACTCTTGCTCGATGCACATAAACAACTCGGTCAATGGACTGTTTTCAATTCCGAAACACGCACCATGGTCGAACCCTTCCAAGTCGCTGCTGGTCAAACGGTCGACTTCGTTACCGATTGCCTCTCCAGCCCCAACAATGACTCATTCAATTGGTCCGCTCGCATTCGCTACGAAGATGAAGCACGAGAGACATTTGACGCAGAGAAACAATTTCCACTACCGAATCCACCTGCATTGAACGCGTGGCAAATGCTCGCCCAGGCGATTCTCGCTTCGAATGAATTTGCCTTTGTCGACTAACGGCCAGATGTCGCAGTCCTCTCAATTACCATGCCTTGCAAATATTGTTCTGCTTGGCTGCTCCTTTTCAAAAAGAAATTACTCATGATGATGCCCCCTCTGTCGCGCCGCGAAATGCTCAGCCGCTGTGGAATGGGCATGGGCGCCTTAGCGTTACAGCCGTTAATGAATTCCCCCGCCTCCGCAGATCCGCGCGGCATTAATCCACTACTACCTAAGCAACCCCATTTCGCTCCCAAGGCTAAGCGAGTCATCCATATTTTTTGCAATGGAGGCCCTAGCCATGTCGACACATTTGATCCCAAACCCGCGTTGGACAAATACGCTGGCCAACCACTTCCTGGTGAAACGCCGAGAACCGAACGAAAGACCGGCGCTGTAATGCCTTCCCCCTTTGCATTTAAGAAGCATGGTGAGAGCGGCATCGAAATCAGTGAACTCTTCGAAAATGTTGGTAAACATGCAGACGATCTGTGTGTTATTCGTTCCATGCATGCGAACGTACCAAACCATGAACCTTCTCTACTGCTGATGAATACTGGCGAAGCCCGCTTAGTACGACCGAGCCTCGGCTCGTGGTTGACTTATGGTCTTGGCACCGAGAACCAAAATCTCCCTGCCTTCGTCGCAATGTGCCCCGGTGGCTATCCCATTCAAGAGTCGCAAAACTGGCAAGCAGGTTTTCTGCCAGGAATTCACCAAGGTACCTACATTGATACCCAACATCAAAGCGTCGATAAGCTCATCGAGTTTATCGAAAACAAACGTATTTCTACTGCAGACCAGCGCCGACAATTGGATCTAATCCAGTCCCTTAATCGCCTTCACCAAGATGCCCGCGACGAGGATCCACAACTAGAGTCTCGCATCCAATCGTTCGAACTCGCCTATCGAATGCAGTCCGAAGCGGCTGAAGCCTTTGATGTCTCGCGCGAATCTCAAACGACATTGGACGCCTACGGACCCGGTACGCAAGCGAGACAGTTGCTCATCGCCCGACGATTGCTCGAACGCGGTGTCCGCTTCGTGCAGGTCTGGCACGGGGCAGGGCAACCGTGGGACAACCACGATGATATCGAAGTCAATCACCGCAAATTGGCGAAGGATACCGATCAGGCGATCTCTGCATTGTTGACAGATCTCAAAGAACGCGGACTTTTCGAAGATACACTGGTCATTTGGGGAGGAGAATTTGGCCGCACACCAACGGTCGAATTACCAAAAGAAGGCTCCAATGCTGGTAAAGTTAACGGACGCGATCACAATCACTGGGGCTTTTCCATGTGGCTTGCAGGAGGCGGCGTTCGCGGCGGCTATGTGCATGGCGCCACAGATGAATTCGGTTTCAAAGCCGTTGAAAATCGAGTTCATGTGCATGACCTTCATGCGACCTTGTTACACCTCATGGGTTTCGATCACGAGAAGTTTACTTACCGCTGGGCCGGTCGTGACTTCCGTTTAACCGATGTTCATGGCCATCTGGTTAAAGACTTATTGGCATAGAACTGATCCAATATCGAGTACGCAATGATCCGAATGATTCTTTGTGGTGTTGCTCTAATCTACGCAGCTCCGTCGCTTGTCCAAAGCGGCGAAGTTCGATGGTTAGAGCCAATCGAAAATCAAGTTTTCCAAAGATCTTCTTTGACCGACGGCGCAATTTTCATTCGCGGTGCTGCCGACAATGTGGATGCTAAAGAAGATCTCCTGCTGGAAGCGCGAGTTCTCTCCGGCACCAATGCGCCAGCATGGACGCCCCTTACACCGAAATGGAATGACGCAACGTTTCAAGCTCAATTGCCAGTCCCTGCTGGCGGTTGGTATCGCGTTCAACTTAGAGCGTCTCTTGCTGACCAAGTAATCGCCCTACACGAAGTCGCTCAAGTCGGTGTCGGTGATGTCTATGTTGTTGCGGGCCAATCTAATTCGGCCAACTACGGTGAGGAACGACAGACCGTTAACACAGCGCGAGTGTCATCGTTCGATGGACAATCCTGGCGTATCGCCCACGATCCACAGCCAGGTGCCGAAGGAAATGGCGGTAGCTTCATGCCACCGCTTGGCGACTCACTTGTACAACATTTTGATGTTCCTGTAGGGTTCCTGGCCTGTGGAATCGGTGCCACAAGTGTTCGTGAATGGCTGCCGCAAGGACGAACGTTTCCCAATCCACCAACCATCGAATCTCGCGTCCGAGCTTTGGATAACGGGCAATGGGAAAGCGATGGCCGCGCGTATGCGATGCTGATACAGCGAATGAAGTCATTGGGTCCTCAAGGCTTTCGAGCTGTCCTGTGGCATCAAGGTGAAAGCGATGCCAATCAGTCCGATGCTTCCAGAACGCTGCCCGGCGCGCTCTATCGCGAATATCTCGAATTCATTATCCGGGCATCTCGAACCGAGCTCGGCTGGAACGTTCCCTGGTTTGTGGCTCAGGCGAGCTACCATATTCCGGGGGATGAATCGTCGCCCGACATTCGCGCCGCGCAAGCGTCTCTGTGGGTAGATAACATCGCGTTGGCAGGTCCCGATAGCGATTCATTGAAGAGCGAGTGGCGAGATAGCAATGGCCAAGGCGTCCATCTGAACAGCAAAGGACTACAAGCTCACGCCGCCCTCTGGTTTGAAAAACTCGCACCTTGGATACAACAACATCACGTCTCCGTTCCCAAACAAGATCGGTTCGACTTGGCAAAACGTGCAAGCGAAACCGATCCACGTGCAAAGGAACATCCTGAAATCGAATTTCTATTCACAAACTCCAGCGGCAAAGTACTCGATGTGCAACACGCCACCGTTGATACGCGTCGCCCTCCACAAGGAAAGATAGTCATCTGGCTAATGGACCATAATCCCGAACTGTTTGATCGCCTTGCCGATTATGGACTCCATGCAATCCAAGTCCACTATGCGAACCGTTGGTATTCGGGGCTATCCAAGCAACAACTAAATGACGGAACGAGCATCGGCCGTATTCGCTGGGAAGCGGCAACGGGAGAAGATCATAGCCCCGCAGTCGACATTCCCAAGCCCGATGGAATCAAAGAGCGCGCATTGCAATTCGTAAAATGGCTCAACACTGAAAATCCCGCTGGAAATTGGGGACAGTTCTTGAATGAAGATCAGTCGGATCTTGTTTGGGACAAAGTCATTCTCAGTGGCATTTCACATGGCTCAACCACCGCTGCTCGATTTGCCAAAGAACAACGTGTTGATCGAGTCGTGATGTTCTCAGGTCCTCGCGATAACACGGAATCGTGGCAAGCCTTCCCATCGGCGACACCTAGCAATCGCTTCTTCGGGTTTACCCATGTCTTGGATATGGGATGGACCGCTCATCATTACGATCGATCCTGGCAAATGTTACAGTTGCCAAAATACGGTGAGATCGTCAATGTCGATCAGCAGCCCACTCCTTTTCAAAACACCAGGCAATTAATCACCGACTGTGACGTGAACAATGATGTTAACCGCGCCCATACCGTAGTTGTGCCCGGCAGATCTGCGGCCAAACGCGAGGACGGTACCTACCTTCATGAATCCGTTTGGTGGTATCTGTTCAATCATCCCATACAATAATTGCGCCGTAAAATAGTTATGTCTAGCAGTACTTGTCCACCAAGTTCTGCAGCCAATCACTAAGGAATCCGAATATCAATCAGTTGGCCTTCCGTCGCATTGAGCAATGTAACATCCGCGAGCGTTGATTCAGGCTGTCCAGCGCGCAGAAGGAGAGTCGCTTCCTTTGGAACGATTACTTCCGCATGGTCATTGGAGTCGAAACGTTCATCTTTTGTTTGACCCGATGCGAGTGGCTGTTTCGCTGCATCGAGTATTTGAAAAGGAATTGAAACTCGTTCGTTCGACTGACTATTCGTCGCGCGGATACGAAGCAACACTTGGCCCTCAGGAGTTGTGCGACGCACGCGTGTATATCGATCGGTAACATTGACCGCATAGACATCGGTTTTTGATGGAGCCCAGACCAAGGGAAAATGAATGGGGGTTTTCCGATAGCTGACTGCATAAATCGCTTTCATGGGGTCCTCAGCAAGTGCCTGAGACGCGCGCCCCGTGAACCAGGCTGCATCCAATTGGCTCCCATTGGGTTCTGCTGCACCCGTAAAATGCCAGCCATCGTCCCAAACTTCAATCCACGAATGATTGCCACTTTCATCCGCCCAGAGTGGGGTACCGACAAAGCGGGCGGGTACGCCAACAGCTCGACATGCATCGATCAGCAAGATCGACAGACCGCTGCAAGAAGCGAGTCCCGATTCCATTGATTGACTAGGGCTTTGATCAGCACGCTGTCGTTTAGTGGAATAGCGAACTTGCAACTCAGGAAACACAATGCTGTTGAGAATGGCTGCCGCTTCGCCTGGAGACTTAGCTTGCTTTGCTTTCTCGATAAATCGATCGTACAACCGACGTCGCCAGGGCTCGCGTTTCTCGGTGGTGTTGGCATAGGGCAACAGATCATTAAGAAAAACATCCCGGGGTATTTGTGCACCCCATGAAACCTCTGCTATTACATGGTGGGCAAGCTGCACGTGCTCAATCAAAAAATCACCAGTCAGTTGCTGTAAGTCGTCACTGGGCATGTAGCGAATCAAAAACAGCAAACTGTCGCGTTCTTCCCCTGTTAATACATCTAAGGCTTTGGCTAACTCCGCTCGATTGGCACCTGCTCGGACGAGCGCAGCCTCAATATCGCTCTCCAGGTCGCTCACGGGGCTATCGGCGACCGAGACGAGCGTCTCATCAACAGCAATCAGGGGGCTGTATACAGCCACACTAGCGAAGAAAATCGCACTGAAGGTTAGGAAATGCATGAAGCGTCGGTAAATAAATGACTTGTTCATCATGAGGCCGCAAAAAATCGGACAAAAGAATATTGGCAACGAATCATTAGTCTAACACGTGGAATTTCTAGCGTTGAATATCTCCAGGCGGAAGTGATGAAACGACCAAGTTTGACTAAGATGTCTTAGTGGTCAAATCGACCGACAAGCATTTACAAAGTGGAAGAAAGAGTGGATACCATGGTTCTGGCTTGGCAGGGGTACATGAATAAAGGACGAGGGGGTTGCGCACTGGCCGCCCCGATACTGGTTTTGTGCCTTTTTTTCATCCGTTCGCCTGCAATCGCCCAAGGGCCATCGACGGTCGAAGTCGATGCCGTCTTGCAAGAAGAAGACGTTGTGCCGACCATTGAATTGGTCGGCACGGTGATGCCTGTGCGCCGATCGACGATCGGCAGCGCCGTGGATGGACGTGTAAGTACATTCGAGGTCGACGCAGGCCAAAGAGTAGCCGATGGCGAGACATTAGCCACACTCCTACCCAACACAATCAGAATCGAGATTGTAGGTGCCAAGGCGGAACTGGACGTACGAATCGCCGAACTGGAAGAAATGCAAAACGGTGCCAGGCCCGAAGAATTGGCGCAGGCTGAGGCTCAATTGGCATCCGCAAAAGCCATCGAATCATTTGCGAAGTCAAAATTCGAAAGACTCGCGCGATTGAGCGGATCAGCTGGCGCGCTGTCGGTTGAAGAGCTCGATTCAGCCAGGTCCATCTTTGATAGCGCTGAACAACGTCGCCTGGAAGCTGAATCGGCACTTGCGTTGCTGAAGGAAGGAACGCGTGTTGAACAGATTAAGCAAGCCGAGGCCAAGCGGGATGTTCAACAGCAGGTCGTCAATTTGCTCACGGATCGAGAGGCCAAGTATACATTGCGATCTCCTTTCGATGGCTACGTCGTGCGTGAGTTCACTGAAAAGGGAGCCTGGGTACGCCAAGGGGATCCTGTTGCCGAAGTAATCGATATCAGCGAAGTTGAAATTGAAGTCGCTGTTCCGGAGCAAGCCTTGCCGTTCCTCACTTTAGAAACAAAAGTCTTGGTCACAATTAATGCTTTTCCTGGGCGCGCTATCACCGGTACATTGTCTCGAGTAGTACCCGATGCAGATCTCCGCGCCCGAACTTTCCCTGTCAAAGTACGAGTCGCAAATGACGTGGATGACGCAGTCAACTTGATACGTCCCGGGATGCTGGCTCGGGTCCATTTGCCCAGTGGAAAAGCGACCAGTGGAACGACAGTCTCCAAAGATGCAGTGGTCATCAATGGGGCAAGAAAAACCGTATATAAGGTCGTGGACCAAAAAGCCTTAGTCGTCCCTGTGGAAATTGTTTTTGGATCGTCCAACCGATTTCTAGTAACAGGTGATTTGAAAAACGGCGATCTCGTTGTTACTCGAGGCAATGAGCGGCTTCGCCCTGATGCAGAAGTAATCATCATCGACAACAAACAGAATTGACTGTCTCCCCTATGAACCTCATTCAATTGTTCGTCGCTAATCCGATCAAAGTATCCGTTGGCGCGCTCCTATTGGTCTTGTTCGGTGGAATTGCGCTCTGGCGCATGCCGATGCAATTGACCCCAGAAGTTCAGATTCCGACGATAAGTATCGAGACTGCTTGGCCCGGCGCCAGTCCACAGGAAGTCGAGCGAGAGATCATTCAAGAGCAAGAGGAGCAACTGAAGAGCGTCGAAGGGGTGACCAAATTGACCAGCGAGTCGATGGATTCGATGGGACGCATCACCATGGAGTTTTTTGTCGGCGCGGACATGGAAGAATCGTTGCTGAAGGTAAATTCTCGCTTGCAGCAAGTTCGAGAATATCCACAAGACGCGGATGAGCCGGTAATTTCAACCAGCAGTTCGTCCGACTCACCCATTGCCTGGTTCATCCTCAGCCCGCTCGCACCGAAACCCGAGGACATTCGCCAATTCGCTGCTCAGCATCCAGAAATTTCCGCAGAAATAAACAAGGCGATCAATGTCGATTCACCCGGTTTGACCGTCCATCGGCTCAGAAAACTGGCAGAAATCCATGAAGTCGTAAAGGAGATCCTCCCTCCGAGCATCGAAGTCCCCAAGCTTCAACGTTTCGCTGAGGACTACATTGAAGCGAGATTAGAACGCGTGCAGGGTGTCTCCAACGCAAACGTTTTAGGTGGCCGCGAGCAAGAACTACAGGTCATCATCGACCCCATTCGTTTGGCATCTCGTGGATTGACGATGGAAGACGTTCGCCGCGTCCTCAACGGTCAGAATAAAGACACCTCAGGGGGTGACTTCTGGGAAGGAAAACGACGCTATGTCGTACGCACTCTCAACCAATATCGCTCACCAGAACAAGTATCAGACCAGCTACTGGCAGTTCGCGATGATCATCCGGTGTATGTACGCGATGTTGCGGAAGTACAATTGGGATTCAAAAAGGCAACGGGAGTGGTTCGCCGCTTTGGCGAGTCCAACATTGCCGTCAATGCCATTCGTGAAACGGGCGCCAATGTATTGGAAGTGATGGACGGATTGAGAGAGGCCGTCACAGAACTCAATAGCGATCTCTTAGCGCAGAAGGGACTGGAGCTCACTCAGGTCTACGACGAAACCGAGTACATCTATAGTTCAGTCAACCTCGTTAACGAAAATATTATCATCGGTAGTGCACTTACCATGATGGTCTTGATGGTGTTCCTCCACCTCGGTTGGCGAACACTAGTAGTCGCCCCGCTGATTGGGATCACAGCAATCGCTGCAGCGACTGTCTCTGTTTGGTTTTTCGTGCTCACACTAGCCATCATCATTGGCGCAGGTTTTTGGTTCGCGCGAGGCGCTTTGGTCGTGGGATTAGCGATCCCCGTCAGTATCATTGGAACATTCTTGTGCCTAAATCTCTTAGGGCGATCGCTCAACGTAATCAGCCTGGCCGGTATGGCGTTCGCAGTAGGCATGCTGGTCGATAATGCGGTAGTGGTACTGGAGAATATTTTCCAACACTACGATAGAGGTCAGTCACCACTCCGTGCGGCAGTGCAAGGAACGAAGGAAGTTTGGGGAGCGGTAGTAGCATCGACCTTAACCACTTTGGCAGTCTTTTTGCCAGTCCTTTTTGTTCAAGACGAAGCTGGGCAGTTGTTTCGCGATATTGCGTTGGCCATCAGTTCTGCTGTAGCACTGTCGCTGATCGTCTCGGTCACCTTGATCCCCACTTTCACCGCTCGACTGCTGAAGCCCCACAGCAAGCAGGCTGAGCAGCGCCAAAAATTGGCCGACTCTCAGAATAGCGTCGTGCGCATCATGCACTCCTGGGGCGATCGTTTTGTTTCATTGATTGTGGGAACCAATCGATGGATCCAAGGTGCGTTGCTACGCCAGCTTGCCGTAGTTCTAGGCCTGACATTTGTCGCTGGAGCACTTTCGTATTTTCTCTGGCCAAAGACCGAGTATCTACCATCGGGAAATCGCAATTTGGTTTTCGGAATTTTGCTGCCCCCTCCAGGCTACAATCTCGATGAATTGATGACCTTGGGAGAGGCAGCCGAAGGTACGTTGGTCCCTTTCTGGGATGTGGACCCTGAAAAAGTAGATGTCGATGCAATGGAGTATCCATTGATCAAGGATTTCTTTTATGTGGCGAGAGGAAGGCAAGTGTTTATGGGAGTCCGTTCCGTCGATCCCACGCAATCGGCCAAATTGATTCCTTTGATTCAATCCGTGCGCAGCCAATTGCCTGGAACGTTTGTGGTTGCCAAGCAATCAAGCTTGTTTGAGCAGGGCTTAACGGCAGGTCGAACGATTGATATTGAGATTACCGGTCCCGAGCTTGAAAGACTGGTGGAATTGGGGGGACAAATCTTGGGACAAGCGGTCGGGATTATACCCAATGCCCAGGTTCGCCCTGTACCAAGCCTCGATTTGGCTAACCCGGAGTTCCATATTCGGCCAAGGATATTGCAAAACGAGGCCATGGGCATTGATGCTACATCGTTGGGCTATACGGTCAATGCACTAGTCGATGGTGCTTATGCATCCGATTATTACCATGAAGGGGATAAAATCGACCTGACGATTATGGGCGATGCAGCCACGCGTCAGCAAACACAGAGCCTTGATTCTCTACCGATTGCGACTTCCGACGGGCGACTCGTCCCATTGATGAGTGTTGCTGAAACGAGTCTTTCCAGCGGTCCCGAACAGATTAATCACCGCGAGCGTCAACGTGCGATCACGATTGAAGTCTCCCCTCCAGAAACCATGGCATTAGAAACAGCATTAGAACTGATTCAAACGAAGATCATCGACCCACTTCAAACTGGCGATGCACTAACAGGCGGCTATCGCATCGAATTGAGTGGTACCGCAGACAAATTGCGCGCCACTTTGAGCGCATTGGTTTGGAACGTGGTGTTAGCCGTGCTGATCACTTATTTGTTAATGGCGGCCCTCTTTGAATCTTGGGTTTACCCGCTCGTCATCATTCTCAGCGTTCCACTGGGCGCTGTGGGTGGAATTCTAGGGCTGCGGGCGCTGTCACTGTACTTAAGTTGGACCACAGGAACGACTCAGACTTTGGACGTGTTGACGATGCTTGGGTTTGTCATTCTGATCGGAACGGTTGTCAACAATGCCATATTGATTGTCCATCAATCGCTCGTGTTAATGCGCGAGGAGCATGTGGATTCCAAGAGTGCTGTGCTGGAGAGTGTACGGACCCGTATCCGCCCGATTTTCATGACAACCGGAACTACCGTGTTGGGTTTGTTGCCATTGGTGCTGTTCCCCGGCGCAGGCAGCGAGCTCTATCGCGGCCTGGGAAGCGTGGTGCTGGGAGGGCTTCTAATGAGCACACTCTTTACGCTCATTTTCGTCCCCTCACTCTTTACACTCGCGATGCGCATGGTTGGCCAGAACTTTATCCAGCGTGACGACCGATGGGATACAGCCGAACAAGTCGCTGATCCAGAATTCAGCAACGATGAACTTGTGCTGACCTAAAAGTCGAGTCCATTGGCGATGTTTGGCTTGGCTGCTAATCTACCGTCCCAGGCAGTTCTGAATTCATTGTTGGGTATGGGGAGGCGGATCGAATGCGAGTCATCATCGAAGCGGATGCAGAAACTGCCGCCAACATGGCTGCGCGATGGATCGCAGCAACGATTCGCCAACGTCCCGACGCCGTTTTGGGGCTGGCGACTGGCGGAACACCGATCCGCTGCTACGAGCATTTAATTCGCTGGCACCGAGAGGGTCGGCTCGATTTTTCCTCAGTACGCACCTTCAATCTTGATGAATATGTCGGTTTGCCACCCAGTCACGCCGAGAGTTACCATCGGTTTATGTGTGAACAGCTGTTTGATCACGTCAATTTGTCGACCGACAATTGGCAGATTCCCGATGGAATGGCGGATGACCTCACGGCTGCCTGCGATGCCTACGAACAAGCCATTGCCTTAGCCGGCGGCATTGATTTGCAATTACTAGGGATTGGTCGCGACGGACATATTGCTTTCAATGAACCTGGTTCTTCGTTGGCCAGTCGCACACGCGTCAAGCATTTGACTACAGAAACCATTCTGGACAACGCGCGTTTTTTTGGCGACGAAAATTCGGTGCCACGTTTGGCGGTTACAATGGGAGTCGGCACGATCCTAGAAGCCCGATGTTGTTTGCTCTTGGCGACAGGTTCTAGCAAAGCTGAAGCGATTGCGGCAACCATTGAGGGCCCCCTCACTGCTTCTGTTACAGCATCCGCCCTGCAGTTACATCCCAACGCGATCATCGTGATCGACGAGGCGGCAGCCAGCCAACTTAAACGGGCTGATTACTATCGAATGGTGGAAACGGCAGAGCGACTTCGCTATGCAGTACCGGAGTGACAACCCATGCGTAAAATTGGAGGAGACCTGACCGAAGAGCATGCCGGAAGGTTTGCCGATTATCTATTCACCGAAGGGATTCTCACTGTTGTTGAGCAATCGACAACAGGACAATTCGAACTGTGGGCCAAGAATGAAGACCAACTCGATCAAGCCAAACAACAACTGGCTGCTTTTCGACTGTCGCCCGACGATGCAAAATTCAAAGTAGATCGACAAGCAGAAGCACTGCGTCGCCAGAAGGAAAAAGAAAACCGCGAAAAATTACGACTTCAGCAATCCTTCAAACCCAAGGCAGTCCCGGGTATTCCAGGTGCAGGAGCGGCTGGCGGCATGGCAACCCGCGCAACAATAGGAATCATTGCCATCTGCGTGGTGACCTCTTTGTTGACCAGCTTCGGTGAACGACCGCGATTGATGGAAGTTTCGGCTGACGAACCCTTACCCATTTCGATGCGTATTTATGATTCTCTGACCTTGCTACCTATGGCTGCTCCTGAAGATGCGGGCCCAATGTGGGCCGTCATGAAGGGTCAAGCTTGGCGGTTAATCACTCCTATCTTTTTGCACGGGGGAATGCTGCACCTAGCATTCAACTGCTTATTCGTCTTCTTTTTTGGCCGTGTGGTCGAATCGATCTTTGGTCCACGACTCTTCATTGCCCTCTTTATTCTGGGAGGAGTGTTGGGGATTCTTGCTCAGGCCTATGGTCCAATTCAATTTGGTGGATCACCTCATGTGATCGGCGCTTCGGGAGGTGCTTTGGCGCTCTTTTCGTTCCTGTGGCTGCGCCCCATGCTTGAACCAACCATTCCGTTTCGAATACCCCCATTGAATGTCGCGTTGATTCTGGGGATGGTTATTATCTCCATGACCTCCGTGGGTCCATTGGGCAACGATGTTGCCAACTTGGCGCACCTTGGCGGTCTCGTGATGGGTGCGATCGCTGCCGCGGGTGCACTCGATGTGCTGCGTCGATGACTCTCGGTATTGCCAGTAAGGAAATCGTGCCGAGTTCAGCTGTCCCCTCGGAACCAACAACTCCGCTTTACCCAGCATGGCCGCGTGGTCCAGGGGGCATTGGGGAAGTACTTCGAGTTGCCGTGCCGTTAATGATCAGCACGGGATGTTTGTCCGCAGTATTGTTCGCCGATCGAACTTTGCTCTTGCGATTGGATGGCGCATCGATGAGCGCCTCTATGGCAGGAGGAAATTTATTCTGGACACTCATCTGTTTGCCCCTTGGCATTGCCTCCATGACCGGTGCATTTGTGGCCCAGTATGTCGGTGCTGGTCGGCCGCAACAGGTTGGCAAGCTATTGTGGCAATCCATCTTCTTAAGCTTAACCACTGTACCGTTCTTGTTCCTGGCAGGCGTCTATGCGCGCGAGTTGTTTATTTGGACAGGACAAGCGAATGAACTACTTGATCTCGAAACGATCTATTTCCGGGTGCTATTACTAGGCGCCCTAGGTGGGATCATTGAGGCCGCACTCAGCGGTTTTTTTAGTGGAACGCATCGCGCGATGGCCGTCATGTGGATCAATATCGCAGCGGCCGTGCTCAATCTAGTTCTGGATATACCCTTCATTTTTGGACTGGGTCCGATTCCCTCGATGGGCATCGCAGGGGCTGCCGTAGCAAGTGTGCTGAGTTTTTGGTTTAAAGCCTTTGCCTACGCTTTACTCCTTTGGAAACCTTCCATCCGTGAGCACTACCATATTGCCGCAGGATGCGTATGGAACGGGAAATTGGCGAAGCGATTATTGTTTTACGGTCTGCCAGCGGGGCTGCAGTATCTGACCGAAGCAGGCGCGTTCACATTTATCGTTTTGCAAATAGGCCAGCTCGGTAGCATGCCACTGCAGGCTACCACCATGGCGATCAACTTTAATATGATCGCGTTTGTCCCATTAATGGGAGTTTCGATCGCTGCATCTGTGCTCGTGGGTCAACACTTAACCCGATCGGGACCATCGATTGCGATGCGAGCCGCACTCACATCGCTAGCAATCGGGATGATTTATTCATGCGCCTGGGCGGCGATTTATCTTGGTGCACCCAATTGGCTGATGTCGCTTTATCGATTCGCCAAACCTGCGGGAAGCGAAGGAGTACCCGATGGTGCACTTGCTGGAGACGCCACCGACGAAGCTATCGACACGGCAATCATTCTGCTTCGCTTTGTAGCCGCCTACGTCATCTTTGATAGCGCCCAACTGATCTTGGGAGGCGTCCTGCGAGGTGCCGGAGATACTTGGTACGTACTGGGCGCTACATCGACAGGTTCTTTACTTGCACTGGGAATAGGCCTGTGGCTGGAACCCAAACAGGATGGGTTGATGTACTGGTGGTTCGTCATCATGGGATGGGTGTGGCTGCTGTCAGTGTTGATGACCGCTCGATTTCTCAAGGGCAGCTGGAAACACAAGCGGTTAGTCGAACAGGACGAATCGATCCTCTTAGTGGACGACTAAAATGCTAGTTATCGAGCCCAACAACTTGCACTGTCGTTTGATAAGCGCGTCCACCACGATAGATCACAACCGGCACTTCACTGCCAATTGCCGTCAAGCCAACTCGCGTCACCAGATGGTCGTCATTGTCGATAACGAGTCCATTGAACTCAGTAATCACGTCTCCCACCGCGATACCCGCTTTCAGCGCTGGCGATCCAGGCCGAACTGTTTTCACTAAGGCACCACCAACTTGCCCAATGCCCAACCGGGCGGCAGCAGAGGCATCAAAGTTAGGATCGAGACTAACACCCAGATAAGCGCGGCGCACTTGCCCATAACGTATCAATTGATCAACAACTTGGTTCACCATATTGATTGGAATGGCAAAGCCGATTCCCTCGCTTCCACCACTGCTGCTCGCAATGGCCGTGTTTAAACCAATGAGTTCGCCGCGCAGATTCAGTAATGGTCCACCACTATTACCTGGATTGATGGCCGCGTCGGTTTGAAAGAAATCTTGCAGTTCGATATCCTCGTTGCCGAGCGTCAAATCCCGTCGCCCTTTGGCGCTGATGATCCCAAAGGTCACCGAGTGACTTAAGCCAAAGGGACTGCCGAAGGCGAGTACAAAATCGCCTGCTTCCACTCCGTCGCTATCTCCGATACGCGCAGGCACAGCCTCGCGATCGTCAATTTTCAAGATGGCTACGTCGGTACTGGGATCGGCGAGTACACGAGTTGGATTCAGCACGCGGCCGTCGGCTAGCCTCATCGAAATTTCTTGCGCCGACGCGCCTGAAATGACGTGGCGGTTGGTGATGACCCAGCGAGATCCTTCATGATCCACTACGACGCCGGATCCTGCTTCCTCGAAAGACTCGGTGCGACCAGCGGTCCGTTCACGCTTGCTGGCCTCTATATGAACAACACTCGGACGTACAAGCTTCGTCACTTTTTTGACAACTAACGAAACGCGTTCCAAGCTGGCAACTTCCGCTGCGAGTTCCTCATACGCTTCGTTCCGGTCAACGCTAGTAATTGCCGCCAAGCGTGGTGCGGGAATCTCTTGTGCTGAAACTACGGTTGGCTGCATCAGTCCCAAAGTCTGAACCAGGGTGGTGCCAAAGCCGACTACCAACCAAACCCAGTTTCGTAGATACGATGGGCGTATAGACATATGGCACCTGTGCAGAATGGCATCGAACAGCAAAAAATCGGCAATTGCGGATTCAACCCCATCCTTAGGCCCGCCCGTATATCAGAAGATCGGCATTTCATGCCGTGTTGCTTTGTTGGGAAATGGTCCGGTAGCCGTCGACAGATCATTCGGAACAATCAAAAAAAACGCCGCAGAGGTCTCTCTGCGGCGATTAATCCCAACGGGAAAAAGTGGACTGTCATGCCCCGGGTTACAGCTGATCGACTTCTGCGTTATCGAACACTCGATTCCACGTGGGCAAACCGCCGACATTACCGTCCTTTTCACTCTTTCTTTTGCAATCAATGCATTCGGTCGCGTAAGGAAGTGCTTGCAAGCGACTCAAAGGGATCGGCTTTTCACAATCTTCACATAAGCCAAATGTACCCTCATTCAGTCTCTCAATCGCCTCTTCAATGTGGGTGAGCTCACGACTCTCCACTTCGAGCAGTTGACTGTTTAACTCGTCTTGAGCAGTATCCACGGCTGCGTCGAGGACATCGCCGGGCCCCTGATCTCGCAATTCTTGCAGCAAGCTCAAGTCACCAGCCATCGCCTTTCGCAATGCATCTCTGCGACTAACTAACACGTCTCGCAGTTTTCCCAGCGCGTCTTTGCGTCCCATGATGTATTCCTCGTTATCTAATGACGAACCCGCGCAAGCGAAGCTATGTGCGGCTCGCAGTTTGACGAAAATCCTTCGGCCCCAGTTCCCGACCACGCGTTCCCACCCTATCACCCGCCATCGCCGCTCAAGAGCAACTTCGATAGGTGAAAACGCAGCCAACTATAGTACGTCCGCAGGGGCCGAGTGGTTCCATTGTCAAGGGGGGCGTAAGCATGCGTCTTTTTCCAAAGCGCAAGTCGTTACCCAGAAACAACTTATGAATTTAGCCCACAGGGGAGTGTCAGCAAAATTTTACGTCATCTTCATGAGACAGTTTGTAATTCCGTGCAATTTTTCAAAATTGTTTTCATTTTGAATAGGCTCTGTTTTCCCAATTTCCCCCTAAGAGCTGAATCTTCCGACCAGATTTGCTCAACGTGAAAGTCCGCATTATCCGAAGTATCAGAAGTGGTGTGTTTCTGCCTCAGGGCCCCGCCTACTTCTTTTGGCGGAAAAACTGTCCCAGAAAGCGATACCAATGCCTCGCCGCGAAAAGGATGTTCACCGGTGACAACCCTAGAAACCAAAGTAGCGCCCGCGAAGGGCGAAGCCGTCGATGTGGCCGTCGAGTTTCGCGTTTCGCGACCTGGATTACCTCGTCGACGCTTGCGGTTGGTGGGTCCCCGCTACACCCTGGGATCTGGACCAGAATGCTCAGTACGACTCGAAGATCCGTCACTGCGCCCGTTGCACGCCGTTCTGATTCGTGAATTTGATCGAGTTATTCTTCGCGCCTGCGGTGCGCCCATTTCAATCAATGGGCGAGCGGTCATGGAGGCAACGCTAAGTGTCGGCGATTGTTTGCAATTGGGCGCTTACGTATTCGAACTGGTCTCTGCGCAAACCTCGGCTGCTCCAGGCGCTGCGACTGCCGAAGTAACTCCGCTTCCAGTAGTCACCTCGGCCGCTCTCGTTTCACCAAATGCATCAAAGCCGACGGCAGCCGCTGACAAGATCGCTGACAGAATCGCAGACAAGATCGCTGACAGGATTGTGCCCCGTCGTAGGCTATCGTTCGTAGAAACGGCAGAAGCCATGGCGAATGAAGTGGTTGCTGCGGCGCCACCGTCGGCCGAGCCAGCTGCCGCAACTACCCTCGTTTTGCAACCAGCGCCGAACCTCCCGTCGGATGAAGACGTTACTAGCGAACCGATCGCACTGGATGAATCCGCCGAGCTTGACAGATTGGCACAACTGCGAAGGTCACCTGGCTCAAGTCCCGACGAGCGAGCCGCGGCGCTGGTCGATCAGCATCGAGCGTTACTGGCCAATGAGCGACGTTGGCAAGAACGTAGTCGCAGGCAAATGGAGCGATTTCGCCAGCGCGAACAACACAGTCGAGAACAGATCGAACAGCTGTTGGTAGTTCAAGAGTCCGCCGAACGTCGAGCGCGCCAAGCGGAAGATGCAGTCCAATCGCTGAGTGTTCAATTGGCTGAACTCGCTGGGCAGATATCATCACTTTCGGGAACAGCCATTCCGGGTGTTGAAGATCGATTGCTGCAGCACCAATCCGATACGACTATTGCACTCAATAATCAGTTAGATACTGTCGAAGTCGTCCGCGAGCGTCTCGACCAATTGCAATTGGCGATCTCCGATGTTCAAAGTGAATCGCGACTAATTCGCCAAGAGGCATCCGCCAATCGGGCAGACCAGTTAGAAGCGGCCGCCAATGCAGACCATCTCGAGAGTTTGATTCGGCGACTCAGTGATACGTGCGAATCGAATCGGACTGACTGCGATGCAAAATACGACGAGCTGCGCGAGAGTCTCTTTGTTAATTCTAAAAAAATCGCTGATACCAATAGCCAGCTCGAAGAGACCCGCCAGAACAATCATGGACTGAGCGCTTTGGTTCAACAGCTCAGGTCGTCACTCGCCAACTTGCAGCAAGAGAACCAGAAGTTTGCGACCTCCGAGCAATACGTCGATACGCAACGACTTCTTCAAAATGGCGATGATCGAATCGCGAGATTGATTGACGACATCGAAAGCCAACAACAGCAGATTCAACAAGAATTCGAATCGCTGCGTTTACGATTGGATGAATCCGATGAAGCGTTGGATCGAATCAACCGCTCTGCCAGCGACGCATTGACTCGTGCTATCGAAGCGCAATCGATGCCTTCGAGAGTTGTGCCCGCGAGCAGCGAGCATGGCGAGTCGGCTGATGATCGTCGAATGGCATTGAGCGACTTCTATACGCCTACGGATTTTACTGACGATGTTCCCGCCGATGCATTGATTACCTCTGACGCGGCTGAAGGAATCGAGGCAATAAGCGATTCGCAGTTTAGTGCGGAATCGTTATCACCCAAGCCTTTTAACGCGGAAATGTATAGTGCTGAAGTCCACGAATTGGACTGGGCTGACGAGCCAGAGACCACGAGTTCTTCTCTCGAAGGACACTTGCAAGAAGTAGCTCCGAATTTAGATTCACTGGAGAAAGGTGATTTGCCTGTTCGGAATCGCGTACAGCTTTCTGGATTTTTACACAATCCATTGCTTGACGATGGTGATCACGATACGGCAAAGGACGAGGAGCTCTTGGAATCGGCTGCAGAGCCTGGCGATTCTGAGATTTTGGATGAGTCCTATGATTCGCCGATGGACATGACCTATCAACCGGACCAGCCCTTCCATTTTTCCCCAAGCGGTGATCTGCTCCAGGGAATGCGGGACGACTCAGAGGTTATTGTCGAGAACGAAGCAAGCGACGCGAGTATTCCAGAAGTCGATAACACAATGGAGGACTATGTCGACGGTTCGACCTATCAATACGATCCCTCCGCGAGCTACTCGAAGAATGACGAACCTGGTCAATCCGAGGAAGCCCTCTCGGATCAAGAAGTAATCCGCGGGCCGCGTTCGGCGGCAGAAATATTGGCCAGCTTCGGACTTTCATTAAAAGCAGATGAGGATGAGGAAGTTGGCGGGGACAAGACCGAGTTCTTGCCCCTTCGCGATACTAGTGAAACAAATTCACTGGCTGCGAGTTCGGTAGTAGACAATTCATTGAACATCGAAAAGCCAGCGGATCCTGCAGGAAGATCCTCCGGATCTGGGCAGCCCCAGGCTGTTGCCGTACCAAATCAAAAAGAGGAAGCGAACGAAGACGAGGATTCCATCGAAGCCTACATGAACCGTTTGCTCAAACGGGTTCAGGGAACGAGTGAAACAACAAAGTTTTTGTCGGAGCCGAAAACGCATGTTGTCGAACCGACACGTGTTGCTGAAGCATCCAAAGGATCGCAAGATCAATCCCCCACTGCAACGGCCGCTGAAACCGCCGCAGTAGTGCAACCGGCATTGCCGCCTCAGCCTGCGCCTGATTCACCCTATATTCCTCGTAGCCAAGCACCGGAACGTACGAGCAATATGGCCGCCATGCGAGAACTTGCCAATTCATCCGCTCGCACAGCGATTGCGGCTAGCGCAAAACAACGAATGCTCAATCAGATCATATTCAAATTTGCACTTTTCGGTATGGGAATGTTGGCAGGGTTGTTCACGTTGGTAGGAACGGGTTTCGCGGTAGATAAGTGGATGCTTGTGGCGATGTGCTGCATCGGGCTTGGTGCATTCTATCTGATGGAAGCGATTGGGATTCGCAAACAGTTAATTCAAACGGCAGCAGCCGAAGAGGTAGAGGTTGAGGGCTAGACTGTCGGGCTCATGAAAGCAGGAGTTTTGATCCCGAGTCCTAAATCTAGTGAAAAGTGTGTATACTCCGCCGAATCAGTCATTGAAATCACAGACCTTCGGACGGAGCAATACACGAAAATGGGTACGCTTGACGGCAAAAAAGCACTGATCACTGGCGCGTCGCGCGGCATCGGGCGTGGCATTGCAATTGAATTAGCCAAGGCCGGCGCGGATGTCGCCATCAATTATCGCAGCCACCCCGACGAGGCAGACGAGGTCCAAAGCGTTTGCTCACAATTCGGTGTGAAAGCGATCACTCTAGCCGCCGATATGGGTGTTCAAAGCGAAGCCGAAGGCATTATCGATCAAACCATTGACGGGCTGGGGGGGATCGACATTGTCGTTTCCAACGCCGTCTATAGTGACCGCCATCTGTTTTACGAGTCGGATCTTAACGAATTTCGTAAGACCATCGATGTCAGCATGTGGGGTGCATTTTATCTCACCCGCCTCGCCTCTTTGAGAATGATTTCCCAAGGAACAGGAGGCAATATTGTCATCATCAGCTCTCCCCATGCTGTGTTGGCTATTCCTGGCGCGATGGCCTACAACATGGCGAAAGCTGCAATCGATCAGATGGCTCGAACCGCAGCGGTAGAATTGTCAGAGTACCGTATTCGCGTCAATATTGTTCACCCGGGCTGGATCGACACCCCCGGCGAGCGAAAGTTCTTCTCGGAAGAGACACTGCGCGAACAAGGTTCAATGCTGCCTTGGGGACGGCTCGGACGCCCTGAAGAAATTGGCCGGGGTGTCTCCTTCCTGTGTGACCCGGCGAGCGAATACATCACCGGCAGCACGCTGACGATCGATGGTGGTATCCAGCTTCCCTGGCGTGAGATGTATCGCACCAGAGAAGAAGCAAAAGGCAAGTAGCGGCAGGGTCATTGCTTTCCACAATGGCCACTTCAGTTAAGCAAATTTCTTCAATGCTTGGACAATCATCTCCGGATTGTCCTGTTCGCGCAAATGGGCAATTTGATCTGCTGGTATTTCCAGCTTTTCAAAGTGACCAATGAGCCGTTTCCAAACTTGCTCTCTTTTCTTGCCTTCGGTCAAATACAATTCAGTAACACACTCCGTTGCTTTTTGATAAGCGATGGAGTCGATGTTGCGATAGTAATTCTTGATAATCCGCTCTTGGTAGCGGGATCTCTCGGCTGCCATCGTTTATTGTTCCCAGGGAGGTTACCGAACGCGATAGCCGCGATCGGCAAGAAACTTACGCACTTTTTCGACTTGATCCCCTTGGATCTCCACAGAATTGTCCTGAATTGTTCCACCCGCACCACAGTGTGTCTTCAGTGCGGAAAGCAGTTCAACGAGGTTATTTTCCGTCGCCAATAATCCTTGAATTACAGTGACCCATTTTTGCCCTTTACGCCGCTCCGTGGTCACTCTGGCGGTCCGAGTCTCCGGAGCAGCATATTCTGGCGGAGGGGGCGGGCAGCGACAATCAGCCTCCAATGCTTGGCAGCGCTCGCATCTTGGTGGTCGGTCCCATTGAGTTCCCGAGAACAATCGAGTCATAGTACAAACTTCTCGTATCCAACGCGGCGAACACCCATCTTAGAAACGAATCGGCATGACCCAGGAAAAAAGCGTTCGCCATGCCACCCCCCTGGGACCAGCAGCCGGAGCCGCCTGCGGTTTGGCTGCTGCTGTAGGATATGCGGCAGCCAACGTGGCCCTCAAGGCGTCCACGCAAACCGATGCAATCTTGGTCGCCGCATTCAAATCCGTCCCTACCATTCTGGCCTGTGCTCCGTTGTTGGTGTGGATGCGACTCAAAGGACAACCCCTCGCCACCTCCTGGCGACCATTTCCGTTCCTGGTTGTTGCAGTTAGTTTGGGTCAGTTGTTCGGAAATCTGATGTTTCAGGTCTCCCTGGGCATTATTGGACTCGCGCTTGCCGTTCCTTTGAACCTCGGTGCCATGATTATCGGTGGAGCGGTGTGTGGAAAGTGGATCCTTGGTGAACCGGTCGGACGACGAACGACCCTCGCAATTATCGTGTTAATAGCGGCCGCGACCACCCTTTCTCTAGGGAGCAATGATGTCTCCTTAGCGACGGGAACTAGCCCCCAAATGGTGGCATTTGGTATTGCAGCGACGCTGTTATCGGGCGCCGTTTATTCTCTTTTTGGTACCGCCATGCGAAAGTCGCTGCGCGAGGGTCTTACCGTCCCGTTAGCCATGATGATCTCCGGAATCGCGGGCCTCGCCTGGTTAACTCCTATCGCAATTGCCCGTATGGGAACGGCGGAAATCTTGGCTACATCGCCGAGTCAGTGGCTGATGATGAGCTTGGCAGGTACCTTCAATATGGCCGCCTTCTTCTTGCTCTCTTTCTCCCTCCGATCCATTCCGGTCGTAGCAGTCAATTTACTCAATGCGACACAGGCGGCACTCGCGGCCATTGCTGGCGTTTGGTGGTTCAAAGAACCTCTCACCAAAACTCTAGTTGTCGGATCACTGCTGACGATAACCGGCCTCGCAATCATGGGCATACCCACTCGCAAATTCAGAAGGAGACAAAACTCGCCAGTAGAATTAAAAAAACTACCATCTCTCGAATCCGGCGACCGTTCGTCGAGTACCGAACATCTTGAGCAAGTAGAATGATGGTCGATGTTGTCGCGATGACAATCTTGATGGTCTATTACGTTTACTACTCATTGTTTTACTACTCATTGAAATTGATCATGAGTTCTGATGTGTGGAAGATTTAACTTACGCAGTTCGGCAAGTTCGATTGCACAGCAGTTTCTGCCTGGCGTCGACGGTTCGTTTTTGTCTGACTTTGCGCCCCGTTATAACATTGCCCCAACGCAGTCCATCTACTGTGTGTTGCGACCCGCTGTGGGCGCGTCGCGACAAATGTCGCTCTTTCGCTGGGGACTAGTTCCTTCGTGGGCCGAATCGGCCGGCATTGGCAACAACATGATCAACGCTCGCTCCGAAACGGCGATCGAGAAACCTGCCTTTCGCGCGGCCATGAAATCGCGACGGTGCGTCATCCCGGCGGATGGATATTACGAATGGCTAGCCACCAGCGAGGGCAAGCAGCCGTATGAATTTTCACGCCAGGATGGACGGCTTCTGGCATTCGCGGGGCTCTGGGAACAGAACAAACGAGTGTCACCAAATGATCACCCGCTGCTAACATGCACGATTCTCACGACTTCGGCTAACTCCTTTGCCAGCCGAATTCATGATCGAATGCCTGTGATCCTAGCCGACGAAGATATCGATACGTGGCTCGATCCAGGCATGAAGAACGCTGAAGCCGTGCGCCAGCTGATGTCTCCAGCCGAAGAGGATATCTTGCAGGTTAAGCCAGTCTCTAAACGGCTGAACTACGTGCAAAATCAAGGGCCCGATCTACTACAGCCACCAGAGCAACTCGACCTTTTTGAACCACTCGATTCCTCGCCGGAACCGAGTGATTAATACACCGATTGCCACACCATACAAAATCTATTGCTTGCTGACGATCCAGATGTTGCGATAAACCACTGGGTTTCCGTGTCCTTGCAAGTAGATAGGACCTGGCGAGTCGGACTCTTCGTACTTCCCAGGAGTATGTTTGGGAAGCTCTAAATTGTCATGAATCACAACGCCATTGTGGCGAATCGTGACCCGCGCGTTCTTAACCTTCTTTCCTGCATCGTCATAACGAGCCGCCGTGAAATCAATGTCATAGGTCTGCCACTGCAACGGTGGAAAACACATATTCACTTTTGGTTTGCCAATCTGGTAAATCCCTCCACATTCGTTGTTCTCGCCCGAGAGTCCAAACGAATCAAGCACTTGCAACTCGTAGCGTCCTTGCATATAGACACCACTGTTACCGCGTCCTTGTCCACGTCCCAAGGGCTTGAAGGGAGTCCGAAATTCAAGGTGCAGTTGATGATCGCCAAACTTATCTTTGCTTTCACAATCGGCCAACAGCAAATCACCCTGAACGATCTTCCCATTGTTAAATTTCTCGGCTGACGTGCCATCAAACAAGACGGTCGCGCCACTGGCAGGTGCTTGTCCCAACGTGGGACTGGTTCGTTCAATTCGATTCAATTCACCGCGTTGAACTCCATCTTCCGTCGAAATGGGAATGAGCGTTCCTTGCTTGTTGACCTTCACACTGAAGCCATCGCCCTTGAAGACCAACTCATCTCCTTCCAACTGGCCATCGAGTTCCATCTTTTCACCGGCTGGGTCCCATCCGTCGCCAGGCAATCCGCCCGGGTATCCCACCAGATGAAATTTTCCTTCTCCCAGAGCAATTATTTGTGCCCCATGACGCTTGGATTCTTCACCCGCTTTGCCGACATACTCGCCCTGAAATTGATAATCGATCGGTGCATCCTTAACTTCGATATAGACTCCTTCTTCTCCGTCATCGCCGCGTGCCAATGCGGGGAAGAGGGGCATCGACAAACAACAAGCGATTGCCAGGTGAGACACGAGGTTATTCATACTGAGCATTTTCCACATCCGAAATTCTCCGCAGGTCAAGGGTTGTTGGTAAATCATGGGGTTCGTTGCCGAATATCATACACCCTCGGCCGACGCCATGCGTTCTGCCAGTGCCGCAAAGATGGGTTGGCTGCGACCAGGCTGATTTGACGCTCCGCGACCGATGAGCAAGGTCAGGGACTGGCCATTGGGATGCAGCTGTTGGGTGGAACGGGATGGTAGTAAACGTTTACGCAAATTTTCTGGCGAAACGTCGACACCGCGAACCTTGATTTCTAGCGCCGTTGCCTGCAGAGATTGCACCTTTCGCCGAATCTGTTTTTCATCCAGCGGACCATGCCACAAGACTCGGAAAGCGGCAAATAGGTGCTTCCACGAAGCTTCTCCCGACGGCAGTTCCGCAGAGGTAAAAAAGCCAGCCGGACCACCAAGAGAGTGAGCCGACAGAGCAGCACCCAAGTACTCACTCAATCCAGATGCGCGGACTGCCGGGTCCCAATCGAACAGCCACTCCGCGGGCTCAACTACAGAATCCACAGCTGAGGAATAATCGTCATCTTCGCGACACTGCAGAGTGCTTACTTGCCCCGTTGCCAAGACGCGCGTGGCAGAGATCATCCTTGATTCTATCTGAGGCTGAAACCAAACAACCTGTTGGCGACAAACTCCTCCTCGGCTGATCCATTCTCGTTCACACCTATTGTTAAGCCAGTGATCGGGCACTTCGGCCGCCGGGGCCAACTTGATAGCAGCACCTGCCGCCCCGCACAGCAGACGATCGATGGCTGCAATTGCTGGCGAACAATTGTCAGGCGCCGAGGCCCGCCCCCTATCGCTGCGACGATCTGGATCCAGATGCACCCATGCATTTTGGGGCAACTCCAATGTCTCAGCCGCATTGCTGACAAACGTCGCCTGGTCATGCCCAGCCTTCTTTACGTTATGCGCGGCCAGCAAACACATGGCTGGATCTTGATCGATGCCGAACAACGTGCCGCGCGCGGCCAGCGCCATCGCGTCTCCACCAACTCCGCAACAGATGTCGTATATCACAGACCCCATAGGAAAGCGAGAACTTTTGTAATTGGCAATCCAATGATCGGTGGCTTGTTGCAATCCGCGATCAGTCGCCAGACAGCCAGCCACACCCAACTTGACCGCTGCAGCATCGAGCTGTGGCGCTAGTTCAAAAACCTGCGTCGCCCTCGATACACCCAATCGCTGGCGAATACGAATCACTTCTGATGGTTGCAGTGGCATTCGTGCGGCGACGTCAGCAAGCTCCAATTGCCCGTCGGTCGACAATAGCCAACGCAGCGACTCGAGTGAGTCTGGGTTCGATTGAAACGAATGCGCAGGCGTATCCATCAGCAAGAGGATCGGGTGTTAGGGGTCGGCGCTAGTATGAGTCGGACAGCGTAGGGGTTGGAATGAGAAAAACGAAGGTAACGCGATCGGGAAACGGGGCCAAGTAGGGTGCTCACGATGGTCGATGGTTAACAGAGATGTGCGGATATCGTCCGGTCATCTTCCCTCCCCCCATTACTCGAACATGTCGAGTGCCGTCATGTTGCGCCGCTTCGCAACCGCAGGGCTGATTGCCAGTGCTGTCGGTGGTCCCTATGTAGCCACAGAAACCGACATTGGGCGTTCCTTTACGGGAACAGTCTCCGGTATCGTTTCGCCATCGGATGCCAGTTCGGTTTCATCGAGCGGTGCCTTCAACGCTCATTATGACACCGAGCAACTGTGGGATCGCAAGATTGGCTCTCGTGACTTAGACAAATTCGCCTACACGGAATTACAATCGGTGGCGGGCGGACCGATCAACGATTTCCGCGACATTTTGCGATTTGATATCACACCGAATTGGGTGAATACGCACTTTACGCGTATCACAACTGTCCTATCCGACTTGCGGTTGGAAGGATTGCGTGTGCCCATTGTTACGGGGACTAAGACAGACGACCTCGCGGGCACCATCACCTACTATTTCCGCCACGATCAGCGCTTGCAACGTGTGTGCGTGCACGGTTTCACAGGTGACCCGACGCGACTCGTCGAGCTGATGACTTCCCAGTATGGCATGAAGGCACGCCCGTCACTCGACACGGGCGTATACACGATCGACTGGAACGGAGGTCCAACAAGTGTCCTAAAGGTCACTCGTGCACCAGTGATGTACTCCGATGCCAGCCGCAATCAACACACCGTCTTTCTAGAACTCAATCAACCCGATATGGACTACGGCCTCAGCACGGACGCAAGACGTATTGTTCTATCCGATTGGTCGACTGGACGCTGGTGATTGCAGTTCAGTCGCATGTTCGCACGATAACATTTTCACTTTGATGTATTCAGTGATGCATCCGACTAGATGCATCGCAGGGTGATTAATGCCAACTCGGGTGGACAAGCAATTCTCATCAAGTGCACTCCACTCAGCCCGCGGGTCACATGCATCGTTGTTGGATGTAAATAGAATGTGCCCGACGCATAGCGACTGCCATAGTAACTCGGCGATAGGACCGGTCCGATCCAAGGGAGCCGTCCTTGGCCGCCATGGGTGTGCCCAGCCATCATGAACATAATATTGTGTCGCCGCGCCCACTGAATCTGATCGGGCGAATGGCTCAACAGGATCCTTGTCTTGGGGGCATCGCTGGTCGGCGGGTCCAATGAAGGTTTATCAAACCAAGGGGATTCGTTGCCGATCATTTCCAGTTGAGGATGTACGCTGGGGAGCGGTTGAACTCGGCCCCCCAAATCGATCCAACCTAGGTTGCTCAAGCGATCGCGAATCTGCTGCGGTTGCTTGACTCGCAAATCGTGATTGCCGAGCACAAAATAGCAACCATGCCTCGCAATGGCCTTCGCAAAGCACTCATCCAACCAAGGAATGCATACTTGCTTGTCGACGATATCTCCGGTCATGGCGACCACGTCGGGAGCCCATTCATTTGCTTGCTCAATAGCGTATTGATAAAAGCGAGGTGATACATGGCCCGTCAAATGTATGTCGGACAAGTGGGCAATCTTGAAACCATCCATCGCCAGCGGTAATCCTTCGACCGAAATCTCCTTCTGCTCGATTTGCAGCTCAAACAGTTGGTTGAAGGGTAGCCGCGCATGGACACGACACTTCCGCGTCCGCGCTAAGGACTCGCCTGTTGCCTGCTGCACATTCACCCGCTTGGCCACCACGGGAACGGTCATTGCTTCCGAGTGCAAGGAGGGTCGCGAAATCAGCCAATTCGGACCAAAGAGAATGATCGTAAGCAGGGGAAGAATACTATAAAGACGAATCCACATCGGGACCTCGTCAAACCCAAGTTGGCCATTCCACAACGATGCAAGGTGCGGCGACATCGCAGCGAAAACCAGCACCGGCAGGAGCAAACATGCACCCAGAAAAAGAAACTTGAAAACTTTGATCACAGAGCGAGGCAAACCCGTCGCATTGATGCGATTATAAAGCACCAAATAGAGGGCAAAATGGCCAAGCAGCTCGAGCATGACAAAACCGCAAATCGCAGTCGGCCAGCCCCATGTCATGGTTGGGGCAGCAACAGGCAATACTGATTCAATCATCGATCGCCTTGGGGCGGGCAAAGTGTTCGAGCTTTACATGGCCAGCATGAAGGGGGTCCCTCCAGCAATGATTGTCAGCCAATTGAAAGACAGCAATAGCAGCGGTCGGAAACGGATAGGACTCGCCGGCAAGTTGGCTCACGAGACATTCTAAACCCGGATTGTGGGCTACGATCAAAATGGAATCACTGTCGCCACCGTCAGCACAGATTGCCCGCAAAATTGTTTCTGGAGCTGCCAGGTATAGGTCTGCTCGAAACAATAACAACGGATCCCACTTTCCATCTGCAATGAATTGCGAAGAATAGAGGAGATCCACCGTCTGACGGACTCGAGTGGCCGTGGATGCCAATATCAACTGCGGTACAATCCCCTGAGACTCTATCCATCGCGCCATGCGCGGTGCATCACGCAGACCGCGAGAATTCAACCCTCGATCAATATCAGCCTGCCCCGGCTCCGTCCAATCGCTTTTTGCATGCCGCATGAATAGTAGTCGTCGCATTCTGTGTTCCCCACAACTCAACCAGTTCCCGGCAGACAATAGCTCTGCCATGATGTTCTAGCGATACATTCGTGTTGCTACATACTTCCTTCAGGAGAATCGATCATGCGTTACCATCTGTCGCTCGTCCTGCTAGTGATCATGAGTCCATTCGCGACTCACTGCTCGACACTATGCGCCGATGATTGGCCGCAATGGATGGGCCCGTCCCGAGATGGAGAGTATCGTGAATCGGGACTCATTGGGAAGTTCCCTGAAAATGGTCCGAAAATACTATGGCGGTCGTCCATAGCAGGTGGCTATGCGGGCCCCAGCGTTGCCGACGGACGAGTTTTCGTTTTCGATTACGAAAAAAAGTCGGGCGACGAATTCAATAATCCTGGACAACGCGCGACACTTGACGGCCGCGAGCGAATCCATTGCTTTGATCAAGCGACTGGCGAAAAGCTCTGGGAACACAGTTACGATTGCCCCTACAGCATTTCCTATCCAGCAGGTCCACGCTGCACACCGACAGTCGATGGTGATTCAGTTTATTCACTGGGCAGTGAAGGCGATCTGAAGTGCCTTGATACGGCGACCGGCGAAGTGCGCTGGGAACGAAGTTTCAAACGAGATTACAACGCAGCGGTACCTATTTGGGGATTTTCGGCGCATCCGCTCGTCGATGGAGATGCTGTGATTTGTATGGTGGGAGGCGAAAATCAAACAGTGGTTGCCTTTAACAAAAAGACTGGCGAAGAATTGTGGAAGGGGGTCAGCGCTAACGCCGTTGGCTATTGCCCTCCGTCAATCATCGAAGCCGGAGGTACACGTCAGTTGATCATTTGGCACGCCGAGGCGATCGAAAGCCTGAATCCCCAGGATGGCAGCGTCTATTGGCGAGTTCCGTTTCAACCCTCTTATGAAATGTCGATCGCCCGACCCCAGAAATATCAAAACATGCTGTATGCGAGTGGGATTGGTAACAAGTCGATCATGCTGAAGCTGTCGACCGATAAACCCGGTGCAGAAGAATTATGGTCGGGCACTCCCAAAAACTCTCTCTACTGCGCTAACAGCACTCCCATCTTTCACAACGGTGTCCTGTATGGATCCGATTGTGGCGCGGGATCTTTCATAGCAGCCAACGGAGAAAACGGTGATCGATACTGGGAGACATTTGAACCGACTCGCACTGGGGAAACACGTCGCATTAGCCATGGAACTGCCTTTGTCACTCATATCGCCGATTCTGATCGCTTTCTCCTGTTCAGCGAAGTGGGTGACCTGATCATTGCAGAACTGAACAGTGCAGGGTACCAAGAGATCAGCCGCGCGCATGTGATCGAACCAACGGGCGAGTGCTTTGGTCGCGCCGTGGTTTGGAGCCATCCAGCCTACGCCAACCGCACTGCATTTATCCGCAACGATAAGGAAATCATCGCTGTTTCCTTGGCGGAATAAAATCAAACCAGGCAAGGCCCGCAGCCTTACCGGGAGAATCAAACCCTCTAGTGGATTAATATGGTCCTTTGAATTCCATTGCCTGTTTGTGTCGGCACTCGCGCGGCGGTATGCTGTCGCTATCCCAGCTCATATCATCCCTCCCGCAAATGACCGGACACTCATGTTGCAGCGATTAGGGTTGCCGATATTTCTCGCGTTTGTGACTCTCGGTTCCATTGCCTCGCAGCCAATCAAGGCTGCGGAAGGGCTCGATATCTTGAGTATGGGTGCGCCGATTGGATTGCGTGCATTGGCACCGGGAAGGTGGGGTGCCGTTCGCATCATGGTTCGCAATGCAACCAGCGAAGACCAATTCGTTCCTGGTACGGTTTACTTCAAAGACAATCCAGAGCTGCGGTTTTCGCGACAAGTATGGGTACCGGCTGGAACAACGCGGATGAGTTGGATCCCTATTTATTTGCCGAGCGATGCAGAACCGGGGCAGCTTTGGGAAATTCTCGGCACCAGCGAAGCAGGTACGGAAGAAGGTGTCAGCAATGCATCGATTCTAGCACAGATCTATGAGCCCAACGCGATGGCCTATCTGGCTGATCGCGGCAGTCTGGATGATTCAAACGACAACAAGACACTTGATGAAGCCTACGAGGCAGCCATTGCATTGCGTGAGTCCCGTTCCCTCACACGGACCATGAGCTTGATAACTGACCGATTGCTCCCTTCCACTGTCGAAGGATGGAATGCAATCGATCATGTCATCATTGCGGGTGATCGCATTTCAGAAGATAGTGCCGCTGAGGCGAGTTTGCGTCAGTGGATCTCTGAGGGAGGGCGCCTTTGGATTCAACTCAATCACACTTCCCCAGATACAGTGCGAAGCTTACTCGGTTCGGCATTTCAAGCTCATATTGTTGATCAAGTTCCACTCAACTCCTTCCGCATGGATGTCTTCAATGCGATTGACGACACGGGAAGCTTTTTGGTTGAACGAGAGAGTCCTGTTGATTTTATTCGCATGTATGTCGAGAACGCAGAGGTCGTTTATGAAATCGATGGTTGGCCTGCTGCGTTTTTTATCCCCTATGGCCATGGGGAGATTTTGGTAACGACCCTTGATGGTCACGGTTGGATGCGGCGGCGCGGACCCGAAGATGCTGCGTATTCGGACCCTCGCTATTACACCGACTTTATTGCGTTAGATCCGATGCGAGATCTTGCCGCTCGCTTCATCTCGCCACCCTTTCCTGCCACTTTGCCTGAAGATGTTCGCGCGGAATACGCGACCGACCGGATCGGCTATGAAGCGCCGGAACGCAGCTTTATCTTCACGGTTCTAGGAGCATTTTGCAGTGGTATTGCGGTGCTTGGCTTGGTCCTCGGCTATAAGCATCGACTAGAACATCTCGCTTGGATGACGGTTGCCATGGGCTTGATTGCGACATTGGTCATCGTTGGCTCTGGATGGTCGAGCCATCAAACGGTTCCAACAACCGCTTCCAGTATTCAAGTGGTCGATGTTTCGCCGCAGTCAGGTGATTTCGCTTCCGCTGCCTCTATCGCTTATTACCAACCCGATCAGGCGGCCGCGACCATTGCCACCGAGCAAGGAACTCGCATCATCCCTGAGTTCACTTCACTTGACGGTCGAATTCGAACCATGGAATGGCTCGACTTTGATCGTTGGCAGTGGCAAGGGACCGAATTTCCGCCAGGCATTCAAGTAGCTTTGGCGTATCGTGGTTCGTCGCTCAAGTCGCCCGTTCGTGCGGCCGCCCAACTGGGGCCCGATGGCCTGAGCGGCCACCTGGATGCTGGGGAATTTAACGCCTCCGCAAGTGATGCAGAACAACGTGGACCCAACGATGGAGTGATCGTATTTCCGTTTGCATCTCCACTGGCGGCCAACTTGTCTCCGTCCGGCGATTTCCAATCATCCGCTAAGGATTTGCTCAGCGAAGGTCAGTTCTTTAATGATGCGTTGCTCGACGACGAACAACGACGTCGGCAGGAGGTTGTCGCAGCCTGGCATAGCAATTATCGCGATTCGCTATCGATGGTGCCAACGTTCGTTGCTTGGATCAACGGGTCCGAAGATGTTTTGACTTGGCCCGACTCGGTTCAAAAAATGGGTGCCAAACTACTGGTTGTGCCGCTTGAATTGGAGCGAACTCCGCCCGATACTCCGGTGGTAGTTCCCGGCTCGCTGATTGTCGCCAATGCCATACGCAGCGCCCTTGGTCAGTCGACTATTTTCAACAACAAGTTGCATTCTTGGTCCTACCCCAACGCCCAGGCATCGACGACTCGCTTACGTTTTCAGTTGCCCGACTCCGTATTGCCAATGCGGGCAGAGTCGGCCGAATTGCATATCGATTGCAATATCCCGTCTCGGTCGCTGACCATCTGGGCAATCTCAGGTGATGAATCGACGGAGATTTTCCAACGATCCAACCCTACTGGAATGCTGACAGTCGAATTGAGTGCCGACAAGGGGCTCAGCGTAGACGCGAGTGGTGGAGTGGTAATCGAATTCGAGATTAGCGAATTGTCCATAGAAGTGAAAGAGAAGACCATGTCAAACAGTGCGTGGTCCATTCGCTCGACGCGATTGGATGTTAAAGGAAAAACGTTAGCGATCGGTGAGGGGACCGCAGAATGACTACAGAAAAACCGGTCGTTGAGATTTCGAATCTCGGCAAACGTTATGGCGAATTCGTCGCGCTGGAAGGCCTTTCACTCTCGGTATATCGGGGGCAAATATTAGGCTTCATAGGACCCAACGGAGCAGGGAAGACCACCACGATCAAGATCCTGGTGGGACTGGCGAAACCGACCAGCGGCTGGGCAAAAATAGCTGGCGCCGATTGCGCACGTGAATCAGCGCAAATCAAGCGGCTCGTCGGTTACATGCCCGATGGTTTCGGATCTTATGACAATATGCGAGTTCGCGAATATCTTGACTTCTTTGGTGCGGCATTTGGTTTGCGACGTAATGACCGCATTCGCCGCATCGCAGAGGTCTTAGAGATTACGAATAGCGGTTATATGCAAGATCGATATGTCGAAAGCCTAAGCCACGGCATGCAGCAACGCGTCGGTATTGCCCGCACCCTTCTTCATGATCCCGAGGTGCTCATTTTCGACGAGCCTGCAAATGGCCTCGATCCCCAAGCGCGGATCGAAATGCGTGAGCTCCTGCTTCGCTTGGCGGCGAGTGGGAAAACTTTGATCGTGACCAGCCACATTTTGCCAGAACTGTCTCGCATTTGCGATCAAGTGGCCATCGTGACGCACGGTCGGCTCCGCGCATCGGGCTCCTTAGAACAAATCATGAAGGATCTTAGTCAACGTCGCACGATCGAAGTGCAACTTCCTACAGGGACCGTTTCCTCTGACGCAGAGAAAACGCTCGCTAGATTGCTTGAGTCCAATGAACCGATCTCTGCATCGAAGGCAGAGTCGGTCATTCGTTTCGAAACGACACGCAACGATTCTCAATTAAGCGATCTACTGGTGGCATTGATTCAAGCAGGCGTGAGGGTTTCGCAATTCCGCGAATTGCAGTCCGACTTAGAAGACGCCTTCCTCTCGGTCATTCGCCAGAATGAGCCATCACGCCCGGCACTCACCACAAGCACATAAATAGGGAGCTGCCTGAAGTGATACCTGTTATCAAGCGAGAACTAATCGCCATTCTGCGAACGCGTAAAGCACTGACTATCCAATTGATGATGGCCCTCTGTTTTACTGGTTTGCTGGTCCTCCGTTGGCCAAGCGATTCGCGAGTGGATTTGACCGGCTCGAGCGCACAACAACTCTTCCGCTTGTTTGCTTATGGCCTCTTGGCGGCGGCAGTTTTGCTATCGCCTGTTTTTCCTGCCACGTCAATCGTGATGGAACGCCGCAAAGGAACATTAGCCCTCCTGCTCAATTCTCCTCTGTCGGCCCGCGCGATCTATTTTGGGAAATTGCTGGGAGTCTTAGGGTTTACTGCACTGCTGCTAGTCATCACGATGCCCCCTGCCGCTGCCTGTTATGCAATGGGCGGGATTTCACTCACACAACAACTACTCGTGCTTTATGGCCTGTTATTGGTCGTTACGGTGCAGTATGCGACGCTTGGATTATTTGTCAGCAGTCTAACCAGCACGGCAGATGCCGCCGTGCGAGTTACTTATGGTTGCGTCCTGTTTCTTGCGGTCTTTTCGCTAGCACCCTACTTTTTTTTCCAAGACGGCGGGGGAGTCATTCCCGTTGTATCCGCTTGGATTCGTTGCTTGTCTCCGATTCCTGCCGTCATGGAGGTCGTGGGACACGGCGATATTGGTTCCACAAATATGTGGCAGGGTACTAGCGCGGTTGTTCGATACTTGCTGGCAGCTGTAATCAGTACATGCGCGTTTGTGGTAATTACCATTTCGCGATTGCAGCATCATCTGTTGGATCGCGCACGGAGCCAGGGAACGATCACGGACGATTCAGGTCTCGGTGTGCGTGCAGCGCGACGAGTCTTCTTCGTGGTGGATCCTCGCCGTCGCAGTAAAGGAATTAGCAACTGGACCAATCCCGTGATGATCAAGGAATTCCGTTCGCGACGCTTTGGACGTTCCCATTGGATGCTGCGTTTGGTGGGAATCTGCGCAATCCTGTCTTTGTTTCTCTCCTTCTCGGTAACCACGGGTGCCGTTCGTTGGGAGCTGGAAGAGGTTGGCGGTCCTTTAGTATTGCTCCAGGTTTTGTTGATGATTATTTTCATGCCCAGTTTGGCTGCGGGACTGATCAGTAGCGAACAAGAAAATGGAGCATGGCCACTTCTCCGTGCCACACCCTTGAGTGGTGGCCGAATTGTTCGTGGGAAGTTGTTGAGCGTGCTTTGGACCATGCTCTTGCTGCTGGGCGCAACATTGCCTGGTTATTTGGTGATGATCTACATTCAACCAACGCTGTGGGTACAAGTGGTTTATGCGTTTGTATGTTTGCTGTGCGCTGGTCTCGTGGCTCTGATGATTAGCGCTACCATCGGTAGCTGGTTTCGTCGGACCGCGGCTGCTACGACGGCCGCCTATATCGCGGTGCTCGCAGTATTTGGTGGAACCATGATGATCTGGCTTGCACGTGATGCACCCTTTGGATTTGAAACCGTGCAAAATGCCTTGCGAATTAATCCCATGGCTGCAGCACTATCGGTATTCAATGTTCCTGGCTTCCGTACCTATCATCTGATCCCGTTCGTGTGGTGGATCTCGGCATTTGCTGTGATCGTGTTGTTCTTGATTATGCGTTTGCGTGTGCAGCGATTGACGAGGCCCGAATAATGCTCCGACTTGCCTGTCTCTTTTCTTTGCTAGTTTTATCAAGCAGCACGGCTCAGGACGTTAGCACTGAAAAACCTAATCCCGACCCCAGCATGGAATGGCACCATCTGACTGATCCGAAGATCGAGCTAAAGCCGAGTGAATTGTTTTGGCCTGAGGAGCTGATGGTTTCTTGGATTCCAGCATTGCAGCATTCTGAATCTGACTTGCGACGCGAAGCGGCCGATTCGATCTCACAGGCTTTTCGTCGTGGGATGCCGAAGCTGGAAACGATGAGTGAATTATTATTGCAGGTACTCGAAACCGAAAACGAACATCCTGTCACTCGCACTGCGGCTGCCCGCGCGTTGATTACGATCGGAGCCCGCGAGTACGCTGAGTCATTGGCTAAACATGCTGCCATCGGGCCGCAAAGTTTGACTATTGCAGTGGAAAACGCCTTGGCAGATTGGGACTACGCACCTGCTCGCGAGGTTTGGCTGAAACGCCTCGACTCCACCGCTGCGAACTCGATGTTGAAACGCACAGCCATTGTCTCCTTGGCAGCCGTCAAAGAGGTTCGGTCCATTGAACCACTCTCGCAAATCGCGCTTTCACCCGTCGCACAAGGCAGCATTCGCATATCGGCGGCAGAGGCGTTGTCGCAATTGCCATCCGAAAATCTGTTGGCTTGGTCGAAACAACTTATGGCGGGTGTTTCGGCTAACGCAGCATTGGATGGCCTTGTAGGAGTGCAATTGTTGTCGCAATTGAACTCGCCAGAAGTGATTGAATTGCTGGATGCTTATGCTGTTCGACCAGAGCCTACAGTTGCTGCCGCTGCCATGCGTCAACTGTTGGATAAGGATCCTGCCAAGCTCGTGGCGAGATCAGTCACCACTGCCTTAAACAGGGACGCCAATATTCGATTGATCACGGTCCAAGCGCTGCGAACAGATCCTTCGCTCACAGCAGTTGATCTACTTGCAACAATGCTGAATGATTCTGTCCCGGCGGTACGTTACGAAGCTCGACGCGTACTACTGACTCATTGTGCCGATACTGCTTTGCGAACACGAACCATCGAGTTGACCGAGGCACTCCTTCAAAAAGAGGATTGGCGGGCACTGGAGCAAGTCATTCTTATTCTGACGGAATTGAAACAACTTCAAATCGGCCCACGCTTGCTTGCTTTACTCGATCACGAACGACCCGAAGTCTATGTTTGCGCAAGTTGGGGACTGAAGACTCTGGCTGACCCTTCTCAAGTCGAAGTCATTTATGAGGCGATGCTTGCGACGAGTGAGTTTCTCTCCTCTGGTCAGCTTCCTGGCCGAAAGTCTGAAATGCTTACGCACTTGATCGAAGCCGTCGGTGTACTTCGCCACACTCTGGCGACCGAACACTTCAAAACTTTCGTCCCCAAAACCGCACCCTTCAATCAAGTGCCCCGTACGGCCGCGATCTGGGCCCTGGGGTACTTGCAAGAGGGGAATCCTGACGCTGAAATCGTTGGAATGCTAGAGTCTCGATTGAGCGACGCAGGTTCCACCCCGGCCGAATCGGAAACAGTGCGAGGCATGTCAGCGGTTGCACTAGCCCGAATGAAATCTGAATCCTCGATTCCTGTGCTACGCCAGTGGTACGAAACCGAGGGGGCCAATACGTTTATCGGGCGGCGTAGCGGGTGGGGCGTGAGCCTGTTGACGGGTGAGCCCCTACCCGAGGTGAAACCCCTCAAGACCCGGTCTAGCGGTTGGTTTATCCAACCCGTTGGCCAATAGCTGATAAGTGGCCCAAGGCAAATCGCCTACCAGGACTGACTTTTATTGCAGCGATTGACTATGGTGGATAGTGCGTAGCGTCCCATATCCACCCTGTCTCGAGGTTTCGTCGATGGCATTTCGCTTGCCCGTTGTCTCTGTTCCTGAAATGCCGGCCAATGCGGAAACCAGTGGCAGTGGACGCTTGCCTCGTTGGCTAAAACGGCCAATTCCAAAGGGAAACGCTAATCATTTTACTGAAGGTTTGCTTGACGAGCTTCGCTTGGAAACGGTATGTGACAACGCCAAATGCCCGAATCGGATGGAATGTTATAGCCAACTGACAGCCACGTTTATGATTCTTGGCAATATCTGCACTCGACCCTGCGGTTTTTGCGCGGTCAGCCGTGGCCGTCCTCCTGCACCACCCGAAGCAGATGAACCTGAACGATTGGCGGAGGCCTCCGCACGGTTAGGCCTGAAGCATGTCGTGATCACTAGCGTCACGCGCGATGATCTTGCCGATGGTGGTGCCGCTCACTATCGACGATGCATAGAAGCTGTTCGAGAACGTACCGGTGCGACTATCGAAGTCCTGACGCCCGATTTCGTTCAATGTCGCGATGCATTGGAAATTGTGATGAGCGCCAAGCCAGAAGTATTCAATCACAACATGGAAACCGTGCCACGCCTTTATCGCCGCGTCCGTGGCCCCAAAAGCGATTATGCCTGGACGCTGGAACTTTTGCGCCGTGTCAAAGAATTACAACCGGAAACGAAAACTAAAAGTGGACTTATGCTGGGTCTGGGGGAAACCAGAGATGAAGTCATCGACGCCCTGGCCGATCTAGTGGAATATCAAGTTGATTTTCTTACCCTAGGTCAATACCTGCAGCCGGGGGAAAAGTACCTGCCCGTTGTTCGGTATATTCCACCGGATGAATTCGATGAACTAGCCGTTGCCGCGCGGAATATGGGATTCAAGGAAGTCGCCTCCGGACCCTTCGTTCGCAGCAGCTATCATGCGCGCGATATGGTGGAGAGCCAATCGTAGCGATTGGCAGTCAACGGTGCGCTCGGATGAAATACACTTTGGTTCAGCTAACCTGTGTTGCTATGGCAACTTGTGGGCTCCTGGGTTGCAACAGATCAGCCCCGGAACAGCCTCTCTTTGAATCGAACCCATCCATCTTATCGACTGCGGAAATGCGAGACGATTTGCGTCAGTATCATGACGTGGTAGTCGAGGCCTGGGCATACATCGATCAAAAACGCACTCACCAAGGGGTCGACGTCTCCAAGTCGCGAAATGAACTGCTCGAAAAAATCACCACTGACACGACTCCCCAGCAATTCGCTCACTTGCTGAGAGAATTTGCAGCCGCACTCAAAGATGGTCACTCCGAAGTCTTTTTCGATACGAAAACCGAACCGCTTCCGTATTGCTGGCCCGTAGGCTTCATGCTGGTCGGAAATGAGGTGATCGTTTCCAATCTCAATTGGCTTATCGAAAACCCTGGTATTGAATTTGGTGATCGCCTCATTAAAGTCAACGGAAATGCTGTAGAAGAACTATTGTCATCTCGAATTTCGCAAACCTCTGCGTCAACTGAATCAGCGCGTCGAGTCCTCGCTGTCGATAGGATCCATTGGTCGGATGCCTCCCAGGTTGAACTTACCTTCGAAAAGCCATCGGGAGTGATCATTCGTGCTACGCTGGATTGCGAGCTCGGACGCATTGATTTTAGATATCGTCAACAGGAACGATTTTGCACACATAAATCACTTGACCACGGCATCACCTATATCCGAATTCCATCGTTCGCATGGAACAGCGAAGCATTTTCCTCCGCCACGACAGACGTCGAACGGGACAAAGCCCTAAGTGGCGCCAAATCAGAAATCGACAACGCTTTTGCCACCGCAAACGAGTCTTCAGGAATCATCCTCGATCTACGTGACAATGGTGGCGGATTTGACCTATTGTCAATCTATGTTGCCCAACATCTTGTACCGGGCAACTTTATCTACTATGAAACGGAGAGACGCGATTCAAAACTGATTCGTTCGCTCGCCGCATATCGAGACCTGGAAGAGAGTACTTTTGCAGTGCGCCATGCGGCCAAGCCTCGGACGTGGCAAGGCTTTTCGCACTTTGATGGCGAGCCATTTTCTGGACGATTGGTGGTGCTAATTAACGAACGATGTTTTAGTTCCACCGATAATCTGTGCGCCTTTTTGCAAGATATTCGACCCAACACGACATTTGTGGGTCGAGCGACGAATGGCGGAACAGGTGAACCAGTCGTTGTGGCGACCCTCTCGAATTGTGGCGCACGAATTCAGTTTTGTATCTCGCGAGTGTATTCTCCCCACGGTCGTATGATTGAAGGCCTTGGCACCCAACCGGATATTTTGGTCCAACGCGATCGTGAAAGCATTATTCAGGGAAAAGATCTCGACCTTGAAGCAGCAATGGTGCACTTGGCCGAACATTGAACAGGAACTTTGGTGAAACTCCGTCTCAAACAATCGTCATGAAGCGT
This sequence comes from Pirellulaceae bacterium, assembly GCA_041749395.1. Lineage (GTDB taxonomy): Bacteria > Planctomycetota > Planctomycetia > Pirellulales > Pirellulaceae > Laterigemmans. Next base: position 46,683 of record JBGTBJ010000102.1, on the reverse strand, counting down.
ACTTATATCCTTCTTAAAAGGTAATTCGTGAACCCGGAATGAACGACAACAATCCCTACATTTCGCACCCGCCCACTTCCCCTACTGACATGCCAAATGCGGTCATTCCGAGCGAAGCTGCAATAGTGGCTGTTGAACCGGCCGTCTCTTCTGTGGGCTCTGTTTTACCACGGCACATTGCCGGAATTCTTGATAACCTTGTTGCCATCGTGATCAGTATTTTGGCAGCAAAGTCAGTCAGTGACGATCAGCCGATGGTCCAGGTCTTGGCACTGGTCACAGCGTACTTTGCGTATTTCCTCGGTTTCGAGGGTCTTATATCGCGAACGCCTGGAAAACTACTAACAGGCATAGTAGTGTTACAATTCGACGGTTCGCGATGCACATGGCGTCAGACACTTATTCGCACAGTCATGCGAGTTCTGGAAGTCAATCCATTGCTGTTCGGCGCCATTCCAGCCGCACTCAGTATTCTCATGTCACGAAATCACCAACGATTTGGCGACAAACTAGCCGGCACTATTGTTGTGCAATCGTGGCGAATACGTCGTCAGCGTTAGTACTCGTCCGATAAACCCTGGCAGAATTGGATTCTGCCAGGCGACTATCAAAAATCTCAAGAATCGATACCGAGCAGGTCGCATGCTTGGTCGTAACCCGCAGCCCGATACCCGGCCTTGTCTTCCCGGTTGTAGCCAAAACCACTGGCGGTCACACGCGCCAGTCCGACCAATTGTCGCCAGCGAAATGCCGGACGAATGGTCGAAAACTCTTCCTTTACGGTGTGATAGTATTTCTCGCCATGCAACCGGCCATCTTCGCTCACGGCATACTTCAGCATTAACGCGAACACCGGTTCTTCATTAAATCCTTGTTCCCCATACGCGTGAATAGCGGCGGCAGCACGATACTGATCGTTACCGCGAATCGCATCCTCCGCTTCCAGCAATAGAGAAGTCGCATCAGTTTTCTTTAATTGCTCCAGATGTTCTTCTAGAGGAACTTCGGGTGCAGGGAAGGGTGGTGATTGAACGCCTACGTGATAGGCAGCCACAATCAATCCCGACGCAACATAATGGGGCGCCGCACTACGCAGCATATTCCGCCAAGCATTTGTCGCATCCGTTGAATGAACACCAGCAGCATCCCCATGCGTGCGCCAATTCTCGGCACGCTGGCGTAGCACATACTGATTCGAGGCGAGCGACAGCGCTTCACCAATGCACTCTGGATCAATCCCATCGACAAGTGCACCAGCAACAATTTCTGCGGCACCCTCTCCCGCATTATTATAGATCGCATTGCAAAGTGCGTTAATTTCAGCATCGCCAGGATCCCGCTTGCCAAAAGAGCGTCCGACAAGACCGTACTGGTCCAAAAGTCTTGGCAGCGCCGCGCGAATCGGCGAGTCCCCTTGTTGAGATTCCACTCGCATTCTCTCATGGTCAGCACACAATCGCACACATTGACGTAGCAGCGAATGTGCATATTGGTCTCCCAACAATCCGATCAGCCCATACGTCCGATGGGCAAACACAAATCGATGCACATTGAGGTCATCTTGGATTGCAGGCTGCAAAGCATTGAATGAATCAATCGGGTTTGCTCCGAGACTAGCCAGCAGTTTTTCCCCCTCCTCAACCTTTCGTTCTCGACAAGCCTGTTGAATTTCCAGCCCCACCTCGGCCTCTTGGGCATGTTCTTCACCCGCTGCCATGTCCATCGCGCGCAAGACCGTGTGGGAAGCGCCACCCACCTCTTGAATCTGCAAAGCATTGCGATAGAGAACCTTGAGCACCGGCAAGGGCCGACGCGCTGCCTCCAATTGCTCGCTCATCGCCAGCGCCGGCAATAAAGCCATGGCCGTGTGAAAACCAACGTAATCACAGCCACCGAAAGTTACGGCATTGGCTAACGCGCCTGCTGCGGTCAGCTGGCGCAAATCAGTCTGTTGATGTTTCAGCATTGCAGCCAATACTGGCTGAAGTTGGTCGGCGGGAGTATTACGCATCAGTTCAACCAGTCGCGTATATTCACCACAGTCGATGGCATCGCTTTCGGAGTCCGCAAAAGCATTTGAGAAACCAAGCTCGGACGCGAGTGCCGTCCCCAATCCGGCAGCCAACATGCCTCGACCGACATCGTTTAAAAAACTGCGGCGATTTCGTGGATTCATCGTCTGCACTCCATCAGAATGACAGTGAAACCCATCGACAAACGTTGGGCATACTTCCCATAAGTGTACCCTATTGCGAGTCTTGCCGCCCATAGTCGCCTTTCGCTCCGCGAAAGTAGCGTCAAGTTCTCCTACTAAATCTCCGACAAGAAGGAAAATAAAACCCCTAATTTCGCGGAGCGAAAGGCGACTATCGGAGCGAAAGGCGACTATTTTGCATCGTAATCTTGGAGCCGCGTTTGAATCCTTGCCGCCAAGGCGGGATCAACTTGCAAGGCTATACGTAGCGCGCTGGTAGCGAAAATCTTTGCGGCCTCCCTGTCATCCGCTTCGGCTAACGTTTCAGCCAAAACCATAAGCGAGTCAATGTCGCGGCCCCCGGTAATTCCAACCGTCGTCTGCGCGTACACAATCGCTTCCGATGATCGCCCCAATTGTCGCAGTACACTAATAATGGCCGGTAGAGCACCCTGATGATACGGCTCAATCTCCAGCGCCTTGCGAAAGCAAACAATCGCCTCCTCCAGCTCATTCGTTGATGCGTGGGCAATTCCTAAATGATATTGAATCTTAGCCTCATAGGGCTCAATCGCATTCGCTTCTTCGTATAGCCCTTTTGCTGCCTCCCAATCACGTTTACCCATAGCCGTCCAGGCAAGCATTCCCATCCCATAGGCATCATTCGGGTCACACTCAACGACCTTCCGCCAATGCTCTTCGGCTTTGCCCATTTGTCCAATCGACGCAAACGCAGTTCCTAGGCGACCATGCGCAGTTGCGTCATCAGGTTTCTTATCGAGGATCATTTGCAGCACGGGAATGACCTGCGGGAAACGTTGTTGAGACAGCAACTGATTTGCAGTCGCTCGCTGCGACTCCAACTCGGTTTGCCTTCCAATTGCCGACTGAAGGGCATCGCGAACTTCAGGACGATCATCCACTCGCAACGCTTCGCGACCAGCTGCAATCGCACCGACATAACGATACTCTTGAGTACATTCCTTTAATTGATCTAAGTAGAACTTTACCAGTTCATCCGTCAGCGTTGCGGCCAATGCTAGGTTTTCATCATCACCTTGCTCGCGATACCAATCTCTCAATAGCTCTTTTCTCGCCTCGGGGTAGACAGCGATTCGATGCTGCCACCTTCGAATGGGAGTGACAAAATTATCGTTTTCCGTTTGGAAATTGACATTGATCTTGATAAACGGTGGCATGTGACATTCAACGCAACGATCTTGCAATGCAGCGGGTAGATTGGGCTGGTCAGAGCAAGCCGATTGCGTATGGCATTGATAACATGCCAGTGAGCCAACTTTTTTTGCATTCGACTGATTGTGAGGATCATGACAGGTGATACAAGTCATGGATTCGTCACGCTGAAAACAGACACTTTCTCGCATGAATTTTGTCTGATTGGCGACGTGGTCATCTTCGTGATGGGTTGTGATTAATTGGCCGAATGATTCATCCAACGGTTGGTCAGGCCTGTGACTAAAAGCAGGCCCGCGTCGTTTCATTGCGTTGCTATGACATTGGCTACAAACGGCAATCAGCGCTTCGCGGTCCAATTTGCCGGGATGCAGAATTGGGGCGCTAATGTTATTCGTTCGACTACTCTCCGCTGCAAGTTTGTCATTCGGATGTTCGCGATAGTAGGCAACGTGCTCCTGTGCGGGTCCATGGCACGATTCACACGTAACTCCCAAGATCATTCCTTCCCGTTCATAGGCGTTGGGGGTACCAACGACATGATTGATCCACGTGTTATGACATTCCAAGCAGCGAACGGTGAGGGGTCGCGAGTGATCGCCACCACTGTTCGGATCAAAATGACTCGCGGCCCATTCTTGACTTGGATAAAGCCAAGCCATGGGCAATTCGAACATCGATCCGTTGTCGCGCCAGCTCAATAAGACATCATCAAATTTCCCACCCGAACCGAGTATCAAATCAATACTTGACTTAAGATCGCTAGCGGTGCTATCAACGCCTTGCACCGTGTGCATATAAAAACGATCCGCTTGGCGCCGCATTTCAAATCGCAGACCAGGATAGGCGGACTGAAACACCCCTTTTTCTCCGTCAAAGCCAGCGGGCATTTCTTCGGCTGTTACCAGCCTGCATGCGCGAAAATGATTGGTGGCTGAAGCAGTCTCGTATTTGTCCTTATGGCACTCTGCACAGACCTGCGGCCCCAAGTACCCAGGGTTTTTCGAAGCAACCAAAGTCGCCACTTGTTCGCTGAATGGGGATTCGAATTCAGGTGGGGTTGAGGGTAGGCCAATGATTGGGATCGGCGGTCCCTCATCGACATGGCTGGGATGTTGCATCGCACTAAAAGCTACAGCGATCACAACTGCGAGGACACCTGTAATCAACAACCAAAAGCCCAGGCGCAACTTATCTGCTTGTCCTTGCCTTCGCTTCGATGGCAACTCTGCATCCTCTTCTAGATCGGGCGGCGTTGTACTCATGGATTTGCAACTGCCAATTGCATGCACAGCACCTCAGCGTCGTCGCGCACGTAGCCTCGCCCATTCGCAATTGAAATTGTTTGACGCGTTTTGCCAAACATTTCGGCGCGACCCAGCTCTTGATACCCTGTCGGTGATACTTTGACCAATACCAACTCGCCTGCCATCGTGGTGATCCACAGTTTTCCATCGGCAACCACTAGATTGCCCTTACCAAAACGCTTTTCTTGCCACACAGGTTTTCCGGTTTTAATATCGATGCAAGCGAGATGAGTCACTGGGCCGGCGGCACCCACGTTATCAAATCCGTATAAGTATCCATCGACAACGACCGATGTTTGCCATTCATTTCGCATGACGCTTTTGGTTTCAATCGAAGACCACAACTCTTTGGCTAAGAACTTGCTGCCTTGCTTCACCACATCGATCAAAGCACAACCATGATTTTCGCCAGCCGACACAAACACCTTACCATCTACATCAATCGGGGTCGCCGTATTACATGCATAGTCCGTGGGAAATGAGTAGGACCACAGCATGGTACCCAGATTGGGTTCGATACCAAGAACTTGCTCTCCCGTGATGCTGACGACTTGCTCTTCTCCCCCGATCTTCATCAGCGTCGGTGACGAATATCCCGCAGGCCCCGTCCCAACGCCCCACAGCGGCGTGCCTGAAGCGGCATCAAAGGCGGCGACTGCTCCTTTGCGTCCTCCGACATGAACGATCACGCGTCCGTTGTAAACAAGTGGCGAGGCGGACATCCCATACTCTGACGGCTGCCCCTCAAAATCGGCTACTGCATTGCGCTGCCACTTCATTTTTCCCGATTCTTGCTCTACAGCGCATAGAATTCCTTCTCCTGTATAGGCGAAGACCATTCCATCACTAATGGCCGGCGTGGCCCGCGGCCCATTCCCCATAGCATTCTCATAGATTTCGCCGAGAGGGGTTTTCCAACGAGGTTTTCCTGTCTTGGCATCTAATGCGACGAGCCATTGGCGCCCTTGGTCGTTCCAGGTGGTGATCGCGTCACCATCCGCAACAACAACGGCTGACATTCCCACACCACCGGGAACGCGCCAAACCACATCGGGACCGTTGGCAGAAAATCCGTCCAACAGCCCCGTCTCCTTAGAGACACCATCGCGATTCGCACCCAAAAACTGGGGCCAATCCTCAGCCACTGCAGTATTTGGAGGAATTGCAATTGTCACTCCGAGAACCGCGGCGACCGCAGCAGCGAGCAATGAGCGTCGAAAATCTCGCAGGGACATGTAGAGGCTCCCAAAGGACTGATTAGCGAAAACAAAGGGCACTGTAATCCTGGCCGCAATATCGGTCATTATGATGCGTCCGCAATCGAAAGTCGATCACCTCCCCGAATGACCCTCTAGCCTGCTTGGACTCAGCTCCGTTATCGGCGATGATGACTGTCACGCTTGCCTACCGCAAAACCCTTTATTGCCGGAGTACGATATCGATGAAATGGTGTCCATTATTGGCCGTTGCGGCAATTGCCTGCCTCGGAACGGTTCCCCTGCCTAGATTCGCCATTGGCGATGAAGGGATGTGGTTGTTTACCGATCTGCCTCGTGAACTTCTCAAAGAGCGCCACCAGTTTGAGCCTGACGACGCTTGGGTCGATCACTTGCGGCTCTCATCGGTGCGATTCAATTCCGGTGGCTCCGGATCGTTTGTTTCCAGCGATGGTTTGGTACTTACCAATCACCATGTGGCTTCGGATACGCTTTACAAGTTAAGCACTCCCGAACGCAACATCATGGAAGATGGTTACTTGGCCAAATCCACTGGTGAAGAATTGCAAGCTCCGGACCTCGAATTGAATCAACTGGTAGCTATCAAAGATGTAACGGATCAAGTATCCGCGTCAGTGACAGAGCAGATGTCGACCGAAGAAGCAACCAAGGCGCGGCGTGGTCGTATTGCCGAAATTGAAAAGCAAGCTTTGGATGATTCGGGGCTGCGAAGCGACGTTGTGACACTCTATGGCGGTGCAAAATATCACCTTTATCAGTACAAAAAATATACCGATGTACGTCTCGTATGGGCACCAGAAACAAAGGCTGCCTTCTTTGGCGGCGATGCCGATAACTTTGAATACCCTCGCTACAATCTGGATGCGACCATCGTTCGCGTTTACGAAAATGGCAAGCCCGCCAAGATCGATAATTTCTTGGCCTGGGCTGACACTCCTGCAAAATCGGGCGACCTGATTTTCGTTTCCGGTAACCCCGGTCGGACGCAACGTATTTTTACCGTTGCGGCCCTTAAGTACTTGCGAGATTATCGCCTCCCTCACACGTTGGATCTGCTGCGCCGAAAAGAAGTCCTTATGCAACAATTCGGCTTGGAAGGTGCAGAACAGAAACGCCGAGCTCGAGACGAATTGTTTGGTATTCAAAACTCTCGTAAAGCCTACACAGGAATGATTGCCGGTTTACAAGATCCCGCCATCATGGCTGAAAAAGCACGTCGAGAAACAGAACTGCTTAAGGCGATCAACGCCGATCCAAAACTGAAAGACATGGCCTCGGCTTGGGATACAGTGGCCAAGCTTCAAGAAGAACAACGTCAAATGTTGGGCGACGTCACTACCCTTCGCTCGCGGTTCTATGAAATCGCCGAGACATTGCACTTAATGTCAGTCGAAGACGCAAAGCCCAATGCGGATCGCCTGAGAGAATACGGCGATGCAGGACGCGAATCGTTGCTGCAAGACCTCTTGAGCGAAGCGCCAATTTACGATGACTTGGAAAGAGTCAAGTTGGCCGATGAACTAGCTCGCTTGGTCGAACATCGCGGTGGTGATGATTCTCTGGTCGCTGAAGTTTTGCAAGGGAAAAGCCCCGAGGCCTTGGCAACCGAACTCGTCTCTACAACAAAACTAGCAGACCCCAGCGTCCGTAAGAAACTGGCCGATGGAGGCGTTGCAGCCATCGACAGCTCCAAAGACCCGCTCATCGCGTTGGCCAAGACAATGGAGCCCCACTACCGACAGAACCGTGAAAAGAGTGAACAACTCAGCGAACAACTTCGCCAAGCCTATGCTAAAATCACCGCTGCAACAGTCGCCGTAGAAGGAACCGGAAACTACCCCGATGCAACATTTACCTTGCGTTTGGCTTTCGGTGTAGTCAGTGGCTACGAACAAGATGGCTCTCAAGTCGCAGCGACCACCGACTTCGTTGGCGCTTTCGAACATGCTGATGCCCATGGCAACGAAGGGGACTACGAATTGCCCCAAAGTTGGCTCAAGAGTAAAGACTCCGCAGCCATGAAAGCGGATCTAAACTTTGTTTGTACTGCCGACATCATCGGTGGTAACAGCGGCAGTCCTGTAGTCAATCGCAAGGGAGAGCTGGTGGGGCTGATCTTCGATGGAAACATCCAAAGTCTCACCGCTGATTACCTTTACAGCGACAAACAGGGTCGCGCTGTAGCGGTTGCCGGAATCGGCATTCGCGAAGCGCTGAGAGCCATTTATGACGCGTCGCAATTAGCCGATTCCCTCGGCCACTAATTTCCGTCGCAGACACAATCTTCTGTTGCACAAGCAAAGCATCTGCTTGTGCAACAAGAACGTGAAAATGGGGCACGCCTGTTGTATCGTTTATCGAGCACGCTCTTCGATTAACTCACAATCAGGGAGTGACTCGATAAAGGTTCGCCCGTAATACTTGGACTTGATACGTGGATCGAGAATCACAACACGTCCGGTATCGGTGGCGGTGCGAATGAGTCTTCCGAAACCCTGCCGAAGCTTAATGACCGCTTCTGGCAATTGGTAGTCGCGAAAGGGATTCCCGCCACTGGTTCGGATCGCTTCCAGCCGAGCTTCTAGTAAGGGATGGTCAGGTACTGCAAAGGGGAGTTTCGTAATGATGACGTTTTGCAACGCATCACCAGGCACATCGACCCCCTGCCAAAAGCTGTCGGTGCCGAGCAACACGCCTCGCGGTTGACGACGAAAGGCTTCCAAAATTTGCGTGCGACTCTGATCACCCGCCTGCGAATAGAGTGACATTTGCTGGGCAGTGAGCCACGGTGTCAACGCCATCGCTATCCGACGCAACAAATCATAACTGGTAAATAGTACAAAAGCATGTCCGTCCGTCGCCGCTAGGTGTCGACAGATGGGTTGGACAATCGCTTGTTCGTACTCAACTCGTTGCGTTGATGGATCAGGCAAACCATTAATCACAATCAACTTTGCTTGTCGCTTGTAATCAAAGGGACTACCCACGCGAACGGCGTCGCCACCTGTCAGACCAATACGTCCGCGAAAGAAATCGAAGTTCTGCTGTCGACCCACCGCCAGCGTCGCGCTCGTCATGATGACACTCTTGACCGCACCGAATAATTGTTCCCGCAACACCGATCCCACATCAATAGGTGCAGCGGCAAGTGTCACTCGATCAATTCCCCTGCGCGTCCCGGCTCGCTCCAACCAATAGACTGAAGCGGCTACTTCCTGCGTTACCCAGCGTCTAACTTCGCCCGCGATTGCCAATGTACGATCAGCCGAAGCAGTAAAGTCCAGCCGAATGGTTTCCACGTTTTGTGACGATGCAAAAGCCGCCAAGCCACGCGACAGCTGTTCAAGTGATTCGCTCAGATTGTTGGTCACAATATTGGGTTGCGGTACACGACCATTTTTCTTGCCCGATTCTTCCCACCAATCAAGCAGATCCGCAAAGAACTCAGCAGCCGCTCCGCGGCAAAAATCGACTTCACGCTGCAACTTGGTCAGATCATGCGAAACGAGTAGACCGCGCTGCGTTCGATCGTTGTAGAGTTTGTTGAGCGCGTAGTCGACTTGCGTGCTACTGAGGCGAATGCCCAGATGGTCACCTGCAACACTTTCCATCGTATGACATTCATCTAGAATCGCCGCGTGATAATCAGGGAGCACACTGGCCTCTTGGGCTCGCAGGGCCAGATCGCTGAAGAACAAGGCATGATTCACCACCAAGATGTCGGCATTCGCCGCGCGTCGTCTCGCTTTGAAATAGAAGCAATCTTTATGGTGCGGACACTTGCGACCCATGCAATTGGCCGTATCGCTTTGCACTTCGTCCCATACTGCAGTGTCTGGCACCATCGGTAATGAACTACGGCTTCCGTCAGTGGTCTTGTTCGACCATTCATCGATGATACGCAGTTGACGATATTGCTCGTCACTCGCCAGCAATGACGTCGCTTTTGCCACAGCGTTCTGCAAGCGACGAAGCGACACATAATTCGATCGCCCCTTCACCAGGACTGCGGTAAATTCCCGCGGAATCACCGCATTCAGAATAGGCAAATCTTTGGAAATCAATTGTTCTTGCAGGGCGATGGTATGAGTAGAAACGACGATGCGTTTTTTAGACTTGTTGGTTTCCGTCTCTTCATCGGATGCTTTTGCTGAGTTGCCTGTTGCTGATTTGCCTGTTGCCGAGTTGGCCTGCCCAGCCTCCATCGCCCCTTGGTCGCTGGTCGAATGCAGAATAGCTGGTACGAGATAGGCGAAACTTTTGCCTGTTCCCGTGCCAGCTTCGGCAATCAAGTGCCGATTGTTCTTGAGCGCATGTGCGACAGCCCGCGCCATTTCTAGTTGCTGAGGTCGTTCTTCATACTGCTTCAGCCGACGCGCAATGCGCCCTTTCGCGCCTAGGATCGCATCGACATCCAGTGGTTCGTTGGCGTCTGGCGAAGTGGACAAAGGGTGAATCCTGGAGGTGGCTTCAAATACGCGCAACAAACTGGCCGCTCAGTCGGCGAACCAGATGCCTCATTTCGAGCACGCTAATTGTCGACAATACACGCTGAATGGAAAGTCCGCTACAACGGGTGACATGATCGATCGAGGTCGCTTCTTCATGAATCGATTCTAGCACTAAACGTTCTTGATCATTGAGCAACAATTCCCCTGGCTGCCTCAACTGATGTCCATCTTCGGTAGTAATTGTGGCAAAGGTCGGCCCCAAGGCTTCAAGGATATGATCCGCCGACGTTACCAGTTGGGCCCCATCCCGAATTAGCTGATGACAACCTCGCGAAACGCGACTGGTCGTGGGTCCAGGCAAAGCAAATACTTCACGTCCCTGCTCACCCGCATGGCGTGCGGTGATAATGGAACCACTGCGATCTGCCGCTTCGATCACCAGAACTCCTAAGGACAAACCGCTAATCAGACGATTGCGTTGAGGAAACATCGGCCCGCGTGGCTGCGCTTGTGGAGGAAATTCGGTAACCAGCGCACCAGCGTCGGATATCTCCTTGGATAGACCCACATGTTCGGGAGGATATATATGCGCCATGCCTCCACCGAGAATGGCGATGGTTCGCCCCCCAACTTCCAGAGCGCCACGGTGTGCTGCAGCGTCGATACCTCGCGCCATTCCGCTAATAATCGTGACGCCCGCGCGAGCCAGATCGCGGGATATCCGCCCCGCCTCGCGAATTCCATACTGCGTCGCATGCCGCGATCCAACAATCGCAATTGCTAGGCTGTCCGATGGCAAAATCTCTCCACGAACATAGATGACCGCTGGCGCATCGGGTAGAGATGCCCAGGACGCGGGATAGCCGGCATCGCCGCTGGACACAATGCGCACGTGATTCTCTTGGCACCACTGCAACACGGGATGCAAATCGATCTGGGATTTTGCCGCGCGAATAACTGCGCACATTTTGGGGCCCAGCCCAGGCACTTCGCGCAGCTTTTCTCGGCTTGCCGACAAAACACTCGTCGCAGAATGGAAGCAATCTAAGAGCGAAGTAATGGTCCTTGGACCGACCCCCGGCACTAAGGAGAGTCGCAAAAGGTTCAGGGTTTCCTCGGTATATGCGATGTCCAGCACGCGAAAACTCCTTGTTCCTCTGACGAGGACTGATTGGCTAAGAACGCTTCTCCAGTTGAGCGATGAATTGTTGTACCACAGATCGCTGTGTCAGATGGGGGTTCACATGAGGACGTTTTCTTAACAGCAATGCCTGAGCGTCTTGCGGAGTATAATTTCGATACTTAACCAACCAGCAAAGCGCCACAGTTGCTGATCGTGCTCGGCCCGCTTTGCAATGCACATACACGATATGGCCTTGCGCTGCGTGCATCTCGATAAACTCCACCCCTTGTTGCACCGTGGCCAAAAGCGGATGCATAAAATCGGTAGTCGGAATTCGCAAATGCTCGATTCCCAACTCACGATACTTCTTGTCGGGGCCGGCGTACTCTTCACAAGTGTTGACCACCGCGCGAACTCCCAGTTGATACAACGCGGGAACATCACGAGCGAACGGATAGGCACCGACAATGAGATGCTCGTCGATTCGATCCCACCAATTGCGAACATGCATCACGCGTCCCAGCAAATAGTTCCAGGACAACGTGGGGAGCCAAGCCGCAGACGCGAAAGAACGCTGACGAAAATTACGCACGATGAGTCTCCTTTATTAGCCGAGCATTTTATCCAAAGCACGAATGGCTACAGGAAGTGGCAGCTCGCCCTGCCGCATTTGCGACCACCACCGCAGCAAAGCGTCGACGTCATGGCCCACATGCCAAATTCTCGCTGTCAAACGAATGGCCTCGTCGCTTTCACGACAAATTCCTAACTCTTCGCCCGCAGACAACACGATAGGTAACAATGCCAGTGCGGCCGCCCGTGGCAAGCGATCGGCTTCAACCCAACGGTTGGCTGATTCATGATCCATCCCCTTGCGGGCCACCAACCAAGCCACGCGCAGCGTCTCAGGGATCGAGGGCTCAGGATGCGTCAACATCGCCTCCATCCAAACACAATCCTTGCCATCCTGCAAATCACCATCTCCACCACGAACCGGTTGGACCAGCAACAAGTTCGTTTTGGCAGGAACGAGCTTTTCAATGGTCCTGCGACCGATCTCTCGCAGTAACCCCGGCCCCGTTGCGTCCCATAAATCTCGCAGTGGTCCCGACCTGAGTGGCAACTGTTCCTTCAGTTTGGGAAATCGCTCTCGCACCGCCATTCTTGCATCACCCAAGCGACCCAAGATTGCAGGCATCAACGATTCCAAACCAAGCTCAGAACATCCAGCGCGGAGCAATGCTGCCTCCACTTTTGCTGCATCGTTGTTCCCCACAACTCGCAACAGGCTTTGCCAAAAAACAGAAACATCGAGCTCCGCCAATTCCAGCCGCTCATTCACCACCGAGGCAGCCGGCGTCAGCAACGATTCGAGCTTGGCATCGATGCACGACTGGGATCGAGCAACGACAGCCAACGCATGCAACGCGCTCAGCTCGGCATCGGTTTTAAAAACAACCTTCATCCCTCCGCTTCGCTTCCCATTTGCTGGGCAATCCACCGTTCCAGTTCGTCCAAGTCAGCAGGAGGCAGCTTCGTCAAATCCGGCCGCAACCGAACCGCATCATGCATATAAACATGCTGAACTTCCGCGGCCGACTTTGTGGTGTTCCAGTGAATGAGAACTCGAATACAACGGGGCAACGATCCTTCCACCGAGATTTCGTAGCCGCACAATAACGGAACACCTAACCATCCTAATTGCCTGGCAGCCAGGGCAGGAAACTCCGCATCAATATCCTTCGTCACAGTAAAAATGATGCTGCAGACATCGTCGGCAACAATCCCGTTACGCCGAATCATCAGCGCCAACATCTGGCGAGTACCACGCAGAATGGCCTCCCGCTCGTTGTGCTCAACTGTCGTGGCACCGCGTACCCCCCGACACATCATTCCAACCATTTCAACATCCACTCCAATGAATTTCCCTCGGCCGCCGAAGTCTACCAACAAAGCATCCCGCTCCCAACCCACCGCAACAACTCCTCCCCCCAAGTAACAACTCCTCCCCCTAGTACTCGTGACTCCCGCTCCCGCTCCCGCCCCCGCACCCGCTCGTGCTCGTGCTCGTGCTCGTGCTCGTGCTCGTGCTCCTGCTCCTGCTCCTGCTCCTGCTCCTGCTCGTGCTCCCGTTCCCGCTCCCGCTCGTGTTCGCAAATCCGCTCCTGTTCCCGCTCGCAGCCAGCAAAACGGTACTCGCACGCGACAACTACAACACAAATTTCCCGCCCCTCCTTTCACGCCCTCGCCCCCCGCCTGTCGATTTCGCGCGAACCTAAACCGATAGCATCGAATAATTTTTGCAAACAGCTCTAGCGAGCCGATAAGGAACTCGCTAAATTCGCCCGCTTCAACTTGGTTCACTCCTCGCTTCGCATGCGGCAGGCATACATTTGTCCACGGCACCATAGCCGAAAACAGATGGAAGCCGTCATCGACCGCTGCGAGAGGTTTCGGTAGTACATGGCTAAGCAAGTAGTAGGACAAGCAAGGTTCCAGGTCCCTGGTGGTGCGGCAACGCCTGCGCCTCCTGTTGGAACTTCGCTCGGTAAATACGGCGTCAATCTCGGTCAGTTTGTTTCGCAGTTCAACGAGCGAACACGCGAGTATAACGGCACGCCGATTCCTGTGGTTGTAACTGTTTACAATGACCGCAGTTTTGAATTCATCACGAAGAGCCCTCCCGCAGCCGCTTTGCTCAAGCATGCCGCCGGCATTGCCCGAGGGTCTGGTGTTCCTAACAAGACAAAAGTTGGGACAGTCACCATAGCCCAGTGTCAAGAAATTGCTCAAAAGAAGATGGCCGACTTAAATGCTCGCGATCTTCAGCAAGCAACGCGAATGATCGAGGGAACCGCCCGAAGCATGGGATTGGTTGTCGAAGGCTAGAGTTAAAATTGTCTGTTGCCGCTACGGGGTGTCGCAAGACAAACTGTAGTGGATGAGCGAGTCAAATGGCCTGATTTTTCGGTCGGCCGCAGTGGGAGAGGTATCGGTGCTACGCCGTGGGCGTGGCAGGTGAGCCTCGCAGAACCACCCCGAAGCGAGTATCGAACAAGGTATGGGAAAGAAACAAACGAAACGCTACAAGGCGATGGTTGCCAAGCGACCTGCGGACGCAATTCCGCTAACGGACGCAGTTGCCGCACTGAAGCAGTTTAATACGACAAAATTTGACCAGACAGTGGAAGTGCATGTGCGTCTGGGTATTGACCCGGCACAAGCGGACCAGATTGTCCGAGGCAGTGTAATTCTGCCTCACGGCATCGGCCGCACGCAGCGAGTCATCGTGTTCGCCAAGGGAGATGCCGTTAAGGCAGCTCTGGACGCGGGTGCTGACGAAGTCGGCCAAGAAGATCTGGCAAAGAAAATTCGTGACGGCTGGACCGACTTCGACGTCTGTGTTGCCGCTCCCGACATGATGGGGATCGTTGGCCCTTTGGGTCGTGTGCTCGGTCCACGTGGTTTGATGCCAAGCCCTCGTGCTGGAACCGTTTCACCCGACGTAGGTCGAGTCGTCTCGGAATACAAAGCGGGTAAGGTCGAGTTTCGCAACGACAAGGGTGGCAACGTTCACGCTGTCGTAGGCAAAATGAGCTTTGACGCAACAAAGCTTGTCGATAACGTCCAGTCGTTTCTGAATTATGTCGTCGGCCTCAAGCCGCCAGCCGTCAGAGGCACCTATGTTAAGGGTGTGGCGATTTGCGGAACGATGAGCCCCAGCGTGCGGGTAGTTGCATAGAGCCATGAGTAAATACGTAAAAGATCTAGTCAGTCGAGATATCAAGAAGCGACTAGACGGCATCACTGATGCTGTGCTGGTTAGCTATGTTGGACTCGATGCCAATTCAACGAATGAATTGCGCGGTGCACTAAGCCAAAAAGGCATCAATTTGATGCTGATTAAGAACTCGCTGGCGAGACGAGCCACCGAGGGAACAAGCCTCTATCCGATGTTTGAAGGTGCTGCCGGTACCCTAGCAATTTGCTGGGGCTCAAGCGATTTTGTGTCGCTTGTTAAAGAGGTTGTATCGCTCGACAAAGATGCGGCTAAATTCGCGAAGTTCAAGGCCGAAGGTGGCGTACTGGACGGTGAACGTCTGACCGCTGCGAAACTTGCCGAAGTCAGCAAGTGGCCGACTCGCGAAGAACAAATTTCGTTGCTGCTGGGTCAAATCTTGGGTCCGGGAGCTCAGCTTTCGGCCGCCTTGCTTGGTCCCGGAGCGAAACTGGCCAGCCAGATCGAACAGAAAGCTGGCGACGAAGAGTAACCAGGATAGAGTAACCAGGATACGGTGGTTTTCGAACAGCGTTGTTCGCTAATCAACGGTTCCAAGAGATATTTCCACCGCCGCGTTGGGGTGGAATGTATTGCTAACACCTCGCTCGGTCACACGTCGCATCGTTTGTTAGGCGTGCGAATCGTCGCGAGGGAGGTTGACACCGGTAGCTGACGGAGAGCCAGAAGCTCCACTGTAAGCATGCCACATCCGTTCATCCGATAGTTTTTTCCGAAAGGGCGTCTGAAATGTCTGAAGCAGCAACCGTCGAATTTAGCGACGTATCTAAAGATTTGGGTGATAAGATTGCCCAACTTACCCTTAAGCAAGCCAAAGAGCTGAGCGATTACCTCAAGGAAGTCCACGGCATTGAGCCAGCTTCCGGTGGCGCTGTCATGATGGCCGCTCCAAGCGACGGCGGTGCCGCCGCTGCACCTGTTGAGCAAACTGAATTCGATGTCGTCTTGACGTCGTTCGGTGCAAACAAGCTGAATGTCGTGAAGGTTGTCAAGAACATCACCGGCGCTTCGCTGATGGATGCCAAGAAGTTGGTCGAAGGCGTTCCCGCCAAGATCAAAGAAGCAGTCAGCAAAGAGGATGCGGCCAAGTTCAAGGCCGAAATCGAAGAAGCTGGTGGCGCGGTCGAACTGAAGTAAGCACTTCAAGAATAACTCGCGAGGGTGCTGTCGCAAGGATATTGAATCATTGCGACAGTCTGGAAACAACGGCTGACTGGCACTTGCCTTTGCAGGTCCGGTCGGTTTTTGATTTTGGTCGCTGCACCACCCGGTGTAGGGACTAGCGTTCCTCCCCCGCGTGGACTTGCGTGAAGACACCTTATTTGGTTTACTGTTGCTGTTATCTAGTTTGTGGGCTGGTTGGATCCGCCTGCAGTCTATGGGGCTTTGTCATCAAAGAGTTGCGTGGACAATGTCCGCGTCCCTCTTGTTCTAGAGATATTATGCGACAATTGTTGCGGTTTGTTTCTCGCGATTGTCGTGATTTGCCGGTGCTGAGCGGTCACGGAGGGCTGTGCTGCATCATTTATGCCAATTCGTTCGAAGCTGGGCTTACCGGCCAAGAGAATTTTTGTTACAGTTACCGAGTGCGTTTATCCGCCATTCGACGCGATCTGCTGACCTCCGTCTTTAACCGGCTTTTTCTGCTTGTGCACTCTCACAGCGGTAGCCTGCCGTCTTCTGCTGCACCCGCCGGTGGCCCCTGCGCTCAGCTTGCGCGTTCGACATGGCTTGATTATTTGGACGCATTGACCCTCCCGATTTAGATGGAGCGTTTTCGCGAATGGCTACAACCACTAAGCGTCGCCTTGAACCTACTACTCGTCGTCACTTCGGAACTGGCTTAGGCAAGTTCAAGTTGCCGGATCTTACTGCGCTGCAAACGGTGTCCTACGCCGCTTTCTTGCAGGAAGATTCCGAATCAACTAAGCGAAGCGATAAGGGACTCGAAGGAGTCTTGCGGGAAATTTTCCCGATTCAGAGCTATGACGGCAACGTCACGCTCGAATACATCCGCTATGAATTGGGTAAACCCCGATACACTCCCGAAGAGTGTCGTCAGCTGCGGCTAAGCTACGGACGCCCGTTGCGCGTCTGGTTGCGCCTGCAGCGAGATCAGCCTCTTGAAGAAGAGGTCTATCTCGGCGATCTTCCCATTATGATGGGCGGTGGTGAATTTATCATCAACGGCGCAGAGCGCGTTGTGGTGTCCCAACTACACCGTAGCCCTGGTATCGACTTCGTTCTCGAGCAAGAAGGGACTAGCGATCGCAAGCTCCCCTCCTGCCGCGTCATCCCTGAACGGGGATCGTGGATCGAGATCAATGTCACCAAAAAGGACTCGTTGACCGTTCGAATTGACCAAAGCGGTAAATTCAGCGCAATGACCCTGCTTCGCGCCATGGATCCGAAGTATTCGACCGACGCAGACCTGCTTTCCGCGTTCTATGAAACGTCTGAAGCCACCATTTCTGATGGTCGTTCAGCCGCCAAAGTCGAAGGCAAGATTGCCGTCGACGATGTGATCTATCCCAGCGGCAGCGATCGCGCGGGTGAAATCATCATCGAAGCCGGGCATAAGATCAGCAAAAACGTTGCCGAAACGATTTGCACCAGCGGCGTAACAAAAGTCCAAGTGATGGATGCGCCCAAGGTTCCGTTGATCTTCAATTCGTTGGCTGAAGATAACACCAGCAGCCATGAAGAAGCTCTGCTGCGAATCTATCAACGCTTGCGACCCGGTAATCCGCCTCAATTGGAGAAAGCAAAGACCCTCTTCACTGAGAAATTCTACGACGCCAATCGCTATCGCTTGGGCAAAGTGGGACGCTTCCGCATCAATCGCAAGTTGAACTTGAAGGTTGAAGAAGAGGAAATGACTCTTCGTCCGGAAGACATGATCGCGTGCATCAAGTACTTGATCAATTTGTTTGATCCGGATTCCGGTGCTGAGATCGATGACATCGATCACTTGGGTAATCGTCGTTTGCGAACCATTGACGAATTGGCCAGCGAAGAATTGCGTAAGGGATTCCTTAAGCTGCGACGAACCGTCCAAGAGCGCATGAGCCTCAAAGACGCTGAAGACATGACCCCGCGGTCGTTGATTAACCCCAAGAGCGTGTCGGCTGCGATCGATTATTTCTTCGGTCGTGGTGAGCTTTCTCAGGTGGTTGACCAAACGAACCCGCTATCTCAATTGACTCACGAGCGACGTTTGTCAGCTCTGGGTCCAGGTGGTTTGAATCGAAAACGTGCAGGCTTCGAAGTGCGTGACGTTCACATTTCGCACTATGGCCGTATTTGCCCGATCGAGACGCCTGAAGGTACGAACATCGGCTTGATCAGTTCGTTGGCGATTTATTCGTCAGTGGATGATTATGGCTTTTTGGTGACGCCGTATCGCAAGATCAAAGAAGGCAAGGTCTCCGACGAAGTGGTTTGGTTGCGTGCCGATGAGGAAAACGAATCCTATGTGGCTCCTGCCGATACGGAAGTGGTCGATGGGGCCCTGGTAGCCGGTCCCAATATGATCGCTCGTTTCCGCAGCGACTTTGAGATTGTTCAGCCCGGTGAAGTGGAATATATGGACGTCGCGCCGAGCCAAATGGTCGGCGTGTCTGCCGGTTTGATTCCGTTCTTGGAGCATGACGATGCCAACCGCGCACTCATGGGTTCTAACATGCAACGACAAGCTGTGCCGTTGCTAGTAACAGAACCACCAATCGTGGCGACGGGTATGGAATTGGAAGTGGCTCGCAATAGCGCCATGGTGGTTCGCGCTCGACGCGAAGGTAAAGTCACCTATGCGGATGCTGGTCGTATCGAAGTGGGCAGCGATCACTACTTCCTCAAGAAGTATCAAGGCCTTAACGAGCGCACGTGCTTGAACCAAAAGCCCATTATTAAAGTGGGCGATTTGGTTGAAGAAGGTCAAGTCATCGCCGATGGCGCGGCGACGCATCAAGGCGAATTGGCACTTGGCCGCAACGTCTTGGTCGGCTTCATGTCGTTCGATGGTTACAACTACGAAGATGCGATCATCATCAGCGAAGAACTGGTGCGTAACGACACCTACACGTCGATCCACATCGAAGATTTCGATGTCGAGATTCGCGAGACGAAACTGGGTCGCGAGGAATTCACTCGAGATATTCCCAACGTTTCTGAGAAAGCATTGCGCAATCTCGATGACAGCGGGATCGTACAGGTTGGTACCTACGTGCGACCTGGCGATATCTTGGTTGGCAAGGTCAGCCCCAAGAGCAAGACTGAGCTGACGCCCGAAGAGAAATTGTTGCACGCAATTTTCGGACGTGCTGGTGAAGATGTTAAGAACGACTCACTGGAAGTCCCCTCGGGGATTGAAGGGATCGTGATTGATACGCAGAAATTCTCGCGACGGATGAGCTTGTCCGAAGAAGAGCGAAAGACGTTTGAGAAAGAGCTGAAGAAATCTGAGACCGATGGCAATGAGGAGATCACGAGCACATTTACGGCTATGATTTCCGACATGCAGGAGACTGCTGGCTTCAAATTCAAGGACACCGATGGATCACCGATGGCCGATGGTCAGGATCCAAAGTATGTCGCAGAACGAGCCAGCAATTTCCGCTTCGAATTGCTGCTGGATCAGTGCAAGAAGGACGACGTTCGTGCGGCCGTTGAAACCATTTATAAGCAACAATGGCCCAATGTTGAGCGAGCGATTGATGATCGCGATCGCAAGTTGAACAGCATGAAGCGTGGTGACGAACTGCGCAGCGGCGTGTTGCAAATGGTCAAGGTCTATATCGCGACCAAGCGAGTCATCAGCGTGGGCGATAAGATGGCCGGTCGCCACGGAAACAAGGGGGTTATTGCCAAGATCATGCCGGTCGAGGACATGCCCTTCTTGCCCGATGGTACGCCCCTGCAAATCATGCTCAACCCACTCGGCGTTCCCAGCCGTATGAACGTTGGTCAAATTTTGGAGACTCACCTCGGTTGGGCCGGCGCTAAGCTTGGTTTTCAAGCAGTCACGCCAGTCTTCGACGGAGCCACCGAGGCCGATATCAATCAAGCATTGGCCGACGCGGGATTACCACGCCACGGCAAGATTCGCTTGATCGATGGACGGACCGGTATGCCGATGGAACAAGAGACCACGGTCGGGTACATCTACATGTTGAAGCTACACCACTTGGTCGACGACAAGGTCCATGCTCGCAGCACCGGCCCTTACTCGTTGATCACTCAACAACCACTCGGGGGCAAGGCTCGCTTCGGCGGACAACGCTTCGGGGAAATGGAAGTGTGGGCTCTCGAAGCCTATGGTGCCGCTTACATCTTGCAAGAACTGTTGACGGTCAAGAGCGACGATGTCGAAGGCCGAACAAAGATCTACGAATCGATGGTCAAGGGAGAGAACACCTTGGAAGCTGGAACACCTGCTAGCTTTGATGTGCTCACAAACGAGATCCGTGGTCTTGCACTCAACATGCAACTGGAAAAACGCCCGGTCTAGGTCGCCCGGTCTAAGTCTCAGTCCACTGCGGGGCGCGAGCGATTCGCGCCCCTCGGTTCCTGAGCCAATGTGAAACCCAAGCTTAGGATCAACGTATGATTTGCTCGTGCGATTGGTCCTCTTGGAGTCTTCCGAGTTTTGTCGCCCAAACCCCTTACTAAACACGGTATTCCAGAACCCGCATCTCTGGTTTCCCGATCAGGAGTTATCGCTATGTCAGTCGGCGAATCAACAACCTACGACCGTATTAATGATTACGCTTCGGTCAAGATTTCCTTGGCCCGGCCTCAGGACATCAAGAGTTGGTCTTTTGGTGAAGTCAAGAAGCCTGAGACGATCAACTACCGTACCTATCGTCCCGAAAAAGATGGTCTGTTCTGCGAACGAATCTTTGGTCCAGAGAAGGACTGGGAATGCGCTTGCGGTAAGTACCGTGGCATGAAATACAAGGGAATGATTTGCGATCGCTGCGGTGTGAAAGTGACTCACAGCCGCGTCCGCCGCAAACGCATGGGCCATATCGAATTGGCCGCTCCCGTGGTGCACATTTGGTTCTTCAAAGCAATGCCCAGCCGCTTGGGTAACTTGCTCGACATGAAGACTTCCTCCTTGGAAAAAGTGATCTATTTCCAAGACTATGTCGTGGTTGAACCAGGCACGACCGACTTGGAAGTTCAGCAGCTGCTGACCGAAGAAGAATACCGCGCTGCACGCGCTCAATACGGCGAAGGTTCGTTCGAAGCCGATATGGGTGCCGAAGCAGTTCGCAAATTGCTGATGCGATTGGAACTCGTTTCTCTCTCCGAGAAATTGCGTACCGATTTGCACGAGACGGGCAGCAAGCAAAAGAAGAAGGATCTAATCAATCGGCTGAAGATTGTAGAGAGCATCCGCGATAGCGAAAACCGTCCGGAATGGATGGTGCTCGATGTGATCCCCGTGATTCCTCCCGATCTGCGTCCTTTGGTGCTGCTCGATAGTGGTAACTTTGCCACCAGCGATTTGAACGACCTCTATCGGCGTATCATTAACCGCAACAATCGTTTGCGTAAGCTCGTCGATTTGAACGCGCCCGAAGTAATTATTCGCAACGAAAAGCGAATGTTACAGCAATCGGTTGACGCGCTGTTTGACAACAATCGCTGCAAACGTCCGGTGCTTGGATCCTCTAACCGACCGCTCAAGTCTTTGACCGATATGATCAAAGGCAAGCAAGGTCGTTTCCGTGAAAACTTGCTCGGTAAACGAGTCGATTATTCGGCTCGCTCCGTCATCGTGGTGGGGCCTCGACTCCGCTTGCATCAATGCGGTCTACCCAAAAAGATCGCCCTGGAACTCTATCAGCCCTTCATCATTCGTCGACTAAAAGAACTCGGTCACGCCGATACGATCAAGTCGGCCAAGAAGATGCTGGAGCGAAAGGACGAGGAAGTTTGGGATATTCTCGAACAAGTCATCACCAATCACCCCGTGCTCCTGAACCGTGCTCCGACGTTGCACCGAATGGGTATTCAAGCGTTTGAGCCGACTTTGGTCGAAGGCAATGCGATTCACTTGCATCCACTCGTGTGCAAGGGATTCAACGCTGACTTCGACGGTGACCAGATGGCAGTTCACTTGCCTCTTTCGATCGAAGCTCAAGTCGAAGCCCATACGTTGATGATGAGCACGAACAATGTGTTCGCGCCCTCCAACGGCAAGCCGATCATGAGCCCGTCGCAAGACGTGGTGATGGGTTGCTACTACATCACCATCGATCTGCCTGATCGCAAAGGGCAGGGGATGATTTTCTCAAGCTTGGAAGAAGCCGACCTCGCCTTCAATCAAGGTGTCGTGGACCTTCATGCTCGGATCAAAGTCCGTCTCCCCCCAACGCGACGCCTGAAGGTTGAAGACAGCTCGACAAAGTTGGGTGCAATTATCAGCACCTCGCCTGGTCGTATCCGCTTCAACATGATGCTTCCCAAGGGAATGGACTTCTATAACTATGGAATGCGATCTGCCGACTTGGCCAGCGTGATTAGCGATTGCTATCAGCGATTGGGTCGTAAAGCGACGATCAATTTGCTCGACGATATGATGCAACTTGGCTTCCGCGAATCAACCCGATCGGGTTTGTCATTCGCCACGGACGACTTGCTGACTCCTGAGACCAAAGCCAAGTACATTGCGGAAGCCGAAAAAACGGTCATGAAGCATAAGAAGGCGTTTGATCGCGGGATGATCACGGGCAGCGAACGCTATGAGCAAGTGCTCGACGAATGGACTCGTGCTCGTGAAGCGATTACGACCGACATGATGAAGGCCATGGAACACGATTTCCGGCCCGGTGGCTGGTACGTGAATCCCGTGTACTTGATGGCTCACTCGGGTGCTCGAGGGGGTATCGAACAGATTCGACAGTTGGCCGGTATGCGTGGTTTGATGGCGAAACCTACGGGTGAAATCATCGAAACGCCGATCAAGGCGAACTTCCGCGAGGGCTTGTCGGTGCTCGAATACTTCAGTTCGACTCACGGTGCTCGTAAGGGTCTTGCCGATACGGCATTGAAGACAGCCGACTCCGGTTACTTGACCCGTAAGTTGGCCGACGTGGCACAAAACGTTGTGATCACCATGGACGATTGCGGAACGACTCAAGGTATTACCAAGGGAGTCATTTATCGCGGTGAAAAGGTGGAAGTTCGCTTGGCCGATTCGATCAATGGTCGTGTCAGTCGACAGAACATCGTCAATCCGATTACCGACGAAGTGATCGTTCGCGAGAACGAAATGGTCACCCCAGAAACGGCTCGTAAGATCGAAGAAATGGGCTTGGAGAAAATCCAAGTTCGTAGTCCGATGACCTGCGATGCGCCTTTGGGTGTTTGCCGCAATTGCTACGGCATGGATATGTCCACCGGCTCGCTGGTTGAAGAAGGCATGGCCGTCGGTATTATTGCCGCACAGTCCATCGGCGAACCGGGTACACAATTGACGATGCGTACCTTCCACATCGGTGGTTCGGTCAGCAAGCAAGTAGAAGAGTCCGATATCAAAGCCAAGAAGGGCGGTATCGTTCGACTCACTCGCATGCGCGCCGTGAAGAACGAAGAAGGCCGAGCCATCGTGCTGACGCGAAACGGCGAAATCTCGCTGGTGGATGCTCGCGGTCGAGAAATCGAAAGCTATGAAGTTCCCACCGGTGCGATGCTGATGGTGGAAGAGAATGAAGAAGTGAAGGCTGGCTCCGTTCTTTGCGAATGGAACCCCTACTCCATTCCAATTCTCACTGAAGTCGCTGGTAAAGTTCGCTTCGAAGATGTCGTGGAAGGCGAAACGATGAAGCTGGAGCGCGAGCCCAGCGGTAATATCCGGACTACGATCATCGAACATAAGGGCGACTTGCACCCGCAAATCGTTATCGAAGATCACGAAGGCCGACCTGTCGACGTGCAATATCTTCCCGAACGGGCCATTATCAATGTTAAGGAAGGAACCCAAATTCAACCGGGTACCATCCTCGCTGAAATGCCTCGCGAGTCGGGCGGTGTCCACGATATCACGGGTGGTCTACCACGAATCACGGAAATCTTCGAAGCACGCAAGCCAAAGGATCCGGCAGTGATCGCCGAAATCGATGGTATCGTCGAAATCCTTGGCGAAAAGAAGCGCGGCAAACGAACGATCATTGTGAAGAGCGAATCGGGTATCGAACGCGAGCACCTTGTGCCTCACGGAAAACGATTCTTGGTTCACAGCAAGGACGTTGTTAAAGCAGGCCAGGCGCTGGTCGACGGTCCCCTCGTGCCCCACGACATCTTGCGTGTCTCGGGCGAAGAAGCCGTGCAGCAATATCTGCTGCACGAAATTCAACAGGTGTACCGTTCGCAACGAGTGGAAATCAACGATAAGCACTGCGAAATCATCATCGCTCGCATGTTGCGTAAGGTGAAGATCGAAAGCGCTGGCGATACCAACATGTTGCCCGGCTTGGTCATGGACCGCTTCGAATTCCGACGCGCCAACCAAGAGCTAGCCAAGTGCCTGAAGATTTCGGATAAGGGTGATACCGAATACGAAGTCTCCACGATCGTTCCGAAGGAAGCATTGGAACAAGCCAATGCCAAGGTCGAAGCAGTGAACGCGGCACCTGCCAAGGGTAAAAAACCTCGTAGTGCCACGGCCAGTACGCAGCTCCTCGGTATTACCAAAGCCTCGGTTCAATCCAGTAGCTTCATCAGCGCTGCATCGTTCCAAGAAACAACCAAGGTGCTCACCGAAGCAGCTCTCGCTGGCAAGGTCGACCGCTTGGTTGGTTTGAAGGAAAACGTCATCCTTGGTCACTTGATCCCCGCCGGTACCGGCTTCCGAATTTTCCAAGAATCGGAAGTCAACTACCGCCGTGAAGCTTTGGAAGATATGTCGACTCAACCTGAGCAAACACTTGAATCCAGCTTCCCACTCTTGTCCGATGCTCCACAGAGCGGCACGAGTGAAGCGAGCGAGCAAGCCAAGCAGTCTTCCGAAGCCCTGGACAGCATGTTCGGCAGCGGACAAGAGTAAAGTAGCTCGGCCTACTTAATCAATAACTTCGAAACGCCTCAGGTTTCCTGCGAGACCTGAGGCGTTTTTTATAGCCACTGTTCCGGGTCCACTCGATAGAATGCACGCAGCGTCTGGTAGAGTTTTTCCTTATGCTGATGCATCGCTGAAGGGCGTTGAAAGAAAGTCTCACTGGCAACAGCAAAGAATTCTGCTGGATTGGTTGCGCCGTAACAATCCAGCAACCGGTGCACGCCACTGGCACACTCTCGTCGCAGCAGCGCCAGTTCCGCGGGCATGACTTCATCCCACAATTCGTCTGTCTGCTTGTCGGGCATTGGTGGTTTACCGTCCGCCGATGGATCGCCAATCATATCGAGCTGGTGTGCGAACTCGTGAATGACTAAATTGCGTCCACCATGCGCGCTTTGACCACCGGCTAAGCAATCAGGAAACGATAACACCACGGGACCCCGGTACCAGGCCTCACCCGAGCGGTCCTCATCGCCAACGAGGGTTAGGCCACCCCCGGCGGGACGCGCTACATCGCGGACCGTGTATTCGGCCGGGTACACAAGGATGCTGGGCGTACGGTCAAAGTACCAATCGTCGTGTCCCAGAACAGCGAGCCCAGCTTGGCCAGCAATAGTCACACGGATACGGTCATCGATGCTCAGTCCATCGCATCCTTCCCAGTGTCTTTCCGCAACGAACACGCGCACCCAAGCATCCAATTTGGCTCGTTGTGCTCGTGGCAAACGCATGTATTGCCAAACGTTTTCACGTAGGATTTCTGTCCAATGATGCGGCATCTCGGCGTCAATCCATCGTCGACGCCGAGCTGAACGAAACCAACCAAACACAATGGATTACAACCTCGGCTTCTCAGGCTTGATGGGCGATTGCCAGGGTGCTACCCCTGCAATGTTGGTCTTGCGACGAAAAACCTTGTCGCCCGATGTTACCACCATCATATGCATCTCCTCTCCGGCAAAGACAACATTTGAGAGGGGACGATCAGCCAACGGCTTGGGAATAATGGCATGACAACGACCCGGTTGATCGAATACCTGGATTCCCATATCGGTTGCTAAATAAAGCCATCCGTCCGAAGCTGCCGCGACCCCATCTCCCCCCGTTCGCATTGTCTCTAACGGATCGTGAACGTACCAATAGGGCTGCCCATACGCGAGATCACCGTTGTCACCAATCTGAAACGACCAAATGTAGCGACCTTGTGCATCCACTACACATAAATAGGATTGATCGGGAGTCACTCCGATGCCGTTCGGTCCGGCAATCCCTTCGGCCACTTTGCGAGGTGTCCCTGGGACTTTTCTTGGTTGACCTGGCTTGCTCTCCAGCGGAACATACCACACGCATTTGTCTCTTGGATCTGTTGTATAGATCCCGTGCGATACGACAACCAAATCATTGCATCCAATATCCGAAGCGATAGGCTCTCGCGAGCCATCCGCTTGGAAACGAACCACGGTCCCTTGGGAAATTTGGCAGCAATAAAGTTGACCCTCGGCATCGCATTCTAAACCGCTCGCCCCTGGGGCATCTTTTGCGAAGAGCTCGGCATGCTGTCCATCGCTTAATTGGCCTGCCTTGACTCTCCAAATTTCGCCTGTGGGAACATCGGTGAAGTAGACAGTTCCATCCGGCGCAACCGCAGGTCCTTCGGTAAAACGATGTCCTTCACTAACCAATTCCCACTCTTCTCCCGGAATCAGCAGATTTGCCAACTCATGCTGTTCGCTCATCTTTGCCTCGATGGGCTGTGGGTAATCTCGCCACAGCCAACGCAGCGCATCGGGCAAGATAGCGCCACCCTGTTTGCTATTGTGACCACCCTCGCCCCAAGTGTGATGCACGTCGTATCCCGCCCACGTCAATGCCGACAACATATCTTGATTCGCCATCCACCAATCTCCGCCGTAGATGTTCAAATCATTGGATCCATCTTGGAGGAAAACGCGAATCGGTTTCGGTTCCGTCTTGCGAATCAAGGTTGGAAATAAGTCACCACCGCGGAGACCGACATAGGTTCCAATCGTGCTGAGCACGCGTCGAAATTGGTCGGGGCGATGCCAGGCTACCGCGAATGCCGCAATCGCACCGCTGCTGGCACCACAAATCGCTCGGTCACTGGGAGCGGCGCTTATATTAAAATCCTTTGCGATCGCCGGCAGTATTTCATTGCTCAGAAAGTTTGCGTAGCGGTCGCTCATCGCATCGTACTCAAAGCTCCGATTGAATCGTTCAATAGTCTCTGGACTGGTCGCTGGAACAACGCCTGGGTTGATGAAGACTCCAATCGTGATGGGCATCTCACCACGATGAATCAGATTGTCGAAAACATTGGGTACCCGCCAGGCACCATCACGACTGACATATCCGCCACCATCCTGGAACACCATGACGCAGGCGGGTTTGCTAGCGTCGTATTTCGCGGGAACGTAAACCCAGTAATCGCGTTGGGTACCCGGAAAAATCGAGCTTTGCTCCCAGCGGTGTTTGGTCACGGCACCAATGGGCACGCCCTCATGCTGCATCGAATCGGGTCCCAATTCGTAGGGCTCGTCCGACCAACACGTTCTGCTTTGTACAGGAACAAGACAGGCTGCCAGACAAATTCCGGTCGTTATTCGCCAAAATCGTGGCGAGATCCGCCAATTTCTACTTTCCGCCATTACAAATGCTCCGAGATTCACAGGTGTTTAATGCCGCGCAGTGGGCAACTCGCCAGTGGCTAGGTTAGATCCCCAGGGCGCGGGTGTCGACCAAGTTTCATTCTGGTTATGATTATGCCTAAATCGAGCCCCGTAAGTGACATTGATTCGAACGACTAGGACTCCGATGCCTCACCCACCATTCTCGCTCATGCCTGGCTGCGTTCACGCATGGAAGGGGGCGAGTTACGCGAATGATATCATTCGTTGTCTACGCGTTATCGCCCCTGGCTTGGTTTCTATGTTGTTGGTGCTCTGGATCGCACCACGCTCAACCAGTGCCGCGGACGTCACACCGACACCTGCGGGCCAACCCCATATCGTGATGTTCATCAGCGATGGCCACGGCTATCTCGATTCGCCTGTCTACAATCCAGCAACGCGAATTCGAACTCCGAATCTATTGCGACTGTCGCAAACGGGAACGACCTACACCCATGCCTTTTCATCATCAGCGAATCGCCAGTCAAGCCAATGGAGCCTTCACACTGGGACCATGCCGACGGAGCTCGTTCATGGTCTCGAATCCAACACAAACGCCGCGCCTTTACATCCACGTTCCTTGTCGTCCCATTTAAAAGCGATGGGTTACCGCTTGGTAATGATCGGCGCAGAACCCCAAGTCGACTCCCAGCAGTTTCCTTTTGAGATCATCGCCGAAACGGTTGCTAAGTTCGATCTTTCTAACTGGCTCCGCGATGCAGTAGCCAAAGATCACCGTCCACTCTTTGTGGTCATTAATGACTCGACCCTGACGAATTCTGAGCTCCCACGAGAGTCCTACGCTCCCAATGAACTCGACTTAGCCCAGCATTGGCCCGATGACGATTTATTGCGGATCGCACAGGCCGATTATGCATCGCGGGTGACCGCTATGGATGGCCGATTAGGGATCACGATAGACGCGACACAAGCCGCTTTGCCCGCAGAACAAACGTTGTTTCTTTACACGTCAACGCAGGGCGCGCCCCTCCCCTATGCTCAAGGGAATTTGTATGACGCGGGAGTGCGAGTCCCACTAGTCGCACTCTGGAAAAACCATGTTCGTCCGGGCAGTCGCTGTGACGCGATGGTCAGCTCAATCGACATTCTTCCGACCCTGGTGGAACTCGCTGGCGGAACGCCACCAAGCGAAATTGACGGACTCTCGTTTGCCAGTCTGTTGAGAAATGAAACCTACGAACACCGTGATTTGGTCTCTTCCTGCGTGGAAGATGTGCCGCAAGTCGACGGCTTTCCAGGGTGCTCTATCCGCGATAGACGATTTAAGTACATTTGCAATTTCGTGCCACAAGCGTCTCGCCCATCCATTGGCAGACGGTTTGCCAATCTCTTCTCACCCAATAGTCCTTATCGCAATCGACCTCAGGAAGAGCTCTACGATCTATTGTCCGATCCCAGCGAGCAACGCAATTTGGCAACGGATCCAGCGTATCAACAAGACTTATTGGAAATGCGAGAGCATCTTGGTTTAATACTCAGACGCCCCGTCCGACAACTGCTACGACTAGATCGCTAGATAGTATAGTCGCCTTTCGCTCCGCGAAAGTAGCGTCGGTTTTCAATGCTGTTTTCGCTACTTTCGCGGAGCGAAAGGCGACTATTTGCGACTATTTGCGACAATTTTTTTAGTTACGATTGCTTCTTCTCTAACTTGTATCATGCCCCTAAACCAGCGTCGCGACCTCCACTTTGATACCCTTGCTCAAATTCTTAATGATGCCCGAGCGATGGTAAGCCAACCTCATCAGACACTCGGCAAATGGTCCGCCGGGGAAATCTGTGATCATCTCGCGCGAACCATGGACGTGATGCTTGACGGTTCCGAGATGAAGACTCCTTTCATGCTTCGTATCGCCGGACGGATTTCTAGGAACTACTTTTTGTCACGTCCGATGAAACCTGGATTCAAGGTGCCGCACTGGGCCACCAAGTCGATGTACCCAGCCGATGTAACGGATAGCGAAGGATTGGCGCACCTCGAATCGTCGATCTCTCGCCTCCAATCCACCAAGCAACTTGATCCACATCCGATCTTCGGAAAGCTCGCACCCGACGATGCTGTGCGATTACATTGCCGTCATGCGGAGCTTCACCTTAGCCATATTGTTGCAGCATGAGCGTTGCAAAAAGCACGGCCGGTGATTGGTACGACTATCCACAGTATTTTGATCTGGCTTTTCGAGATGAAACTCCAGCCGAGTTGGAGTTCTTTCAACAAGCCTTTACACGTTATTCCGATCGCGACATCTATCGTGTGTATGAACCGGGTTGCGGAAGCGGACGATTAGTGGTGGGGATGGCGTCGCTCGGTTATGACGTAGTCGGACTCGATCTCAACAAAAAGTCGATCGACTATTTGCGTCGTAAACTTCAGCGTCGCGGGCTGAACGCCGAGTTGTTACTGGAGGACATGATCCACTTCCAAACCTCGTCGCTCGTTGATGCTGCCTTCTGCACGTTTAATACTTTTCGGCATCTGCTGACGGAAGAGGACGCCGTTCAACATCTGCGTTCGGTCGCAGGATCCTTGCGACCAGGCGGGATCTATATCTTAGGATTTCATATTATTCCGCTCGATGCTGAGGAAGAATGCACGGAGCGCTGGAGAGCCAAGCACGGCAAAACGAGCGTCTCTATTACTCTGCGCGTCACGGACTTCAATCGACGCAAGCGTCGCGAGCAAATTCGGATTTCACTCTTAGCCCGCACCGGCGAAAAAACTATCCGCTGCCGAACCGACTATTCGATGCGACTCTATACACTCGCGCAAGTCGAATCGATGCTTGCGCAAGTTCCCGAATTTCAAGTGGCTGGCGTCCATGACTTCGATTATCAAATCGATGAACCACGCCAATGGGACGACGATTTATGCGACACCGTTTTGGTTTTAAAAAAATGCTAATTTTCACGGCATTTTGCCAGATCATTGTTTTGTGGCCCCTTCATCGCGTTACAGCTTGAGACGACCCGTCAGCGCTGCTAGCATCGATAGCACAATGCATTACGACACCCGTTATGAGGAATTGGCTGTGAATTGGCATTATCGAGCAACTCTGTTTTTCTTGGTTCTTACTCTCGGATTCCAGTGGATGGTACCCTCATCGATGGCACAGCAAGATAGCACTGCTAAAAATCCTGGCGATGTAATATTGGATGCCATAGTGGATCCGTTTCAGTGGCTCGAAGATGTAACAGGTGACAAAGCGATCGATTGGGTGAAGTCCAAGAATGCTGTTTCGCAAGCCCAATTGGAAGCGGATCCGGCTTTTGAAACGCTACGCGAAGACCTGTTAGCGATCCTTGATTCTGATGCGCGCATTCCCTTGGTCCGTAAACAGGGCGATTATTACTACAACTTTTGGCGTGACAAGAAGAACGAGCGCGGCCTTTGGCGCCGCACCACGCTGGAGTCTTATAAGACGGACAATCCCGAGTGGGAAGTGTTGCTCGATTTAGACGCACTCGGTACAGCAGAAAATGAGAACTGGGTCTGGAAAGGTGCCAGTCTCCTGCGCCCCGATTACAAGCGAGCGCTAGTGAGTATCTCGCGAGGCGGCGCCGACGCGAATGTGACACGCGAATTTGATCTAGAGACTCGTCAATTTGTAGCCGATGGATTTTTTCGTCCCGAAGCCAAGGGTGGCATGAGTTGGATCGACGAGAATACTGTCTTTGTAATGACCGATTTCGGTGCTGGCACTATGACCGAATCGGGCTATCCTCGGATTGCCAAGATTTGGAAACGAGGCACACCTATCGAATCGGCTCAAGTTGTCTACGAAGGAACGCCACAGGATATGTCGATCTCGGCGATGCATGATGACTCGCCTGGCTTTGAACGCAACTTCGTCAGTCGCAACATTGCCTTCTACAACGATGAACTTTTTCTGTTGGAAGGACAATCCAAGCTAATCAAGATCGACGTACCCAACAGCGCCAACAAATCAGTATTTCATGATTACTTGGCTATTGAATTGCGCGAACCTTGGAACGTGGGCAGCAAGACTTATGCAGCTGGTTCTTTACTCATTGCCCAGTTTGATGAATTCCTCGCAGGCGATCGGAATCTACAAGTCATCTTTGAACCTACCGACACGACTGCACTGGCGAGTTTCGGATTTACGAAAGATTACGTCTATATCAATGTGCTTGAAGATGTGAAAAACCGCATCTACGTCCTTCAGCCCACAGTTAAAGGTTGGAAACGAGAACCTCTCCAGGGAGCTCCCCGCTTTGGCACCGTCAACGTATCGGCCGTAGATAGCGACGAATCTAATGACTACTTTATGACCACCACCGATTACTTGAATCCCACCACGTTGGCAATAGGTACGATCGGTAGCGACCCCATTCCACTCAAGGCGTTGCCTGCATTTTTTGATGCTACTGGCTATGCCATTACGCAACACTTTGCCACTAGCAAAGACGGAACTCGCGTTCCCTACTTCATGGTCGCGTCGAAAGATTTGCCCCTCGATGCCAATCATCCCACATTGCTGTATGGCTACGGTGGTTTCGAAATTTCTCTGCAGCCCAGCTACAGCCCCGCGGTGGGCCGCGCCTGGATTACCCAGGGTGGCGCTTACGTAGTCGCCAACATCCGCGGTGGTGGCGAATACGGTCCGCGCTGGCATCAGGCTGCTCTGAAGGAGAATCGCTTGCGTGCTTACGAAGACTTTGCAGCCGTTGCGGAAGATCTGTATGCCAGGAAGGTAACTTGTCCAGAAAAGCTGGCAATTCAAGGCGGATCGAATGGTGGGTTGCTGGTGGGCAATATGGTCACCCTCTATCCAAGTTTATTCAAAGCGGCCGTTTGCCAAGTGCCATTGCTAGATATGCAGCGATACAACAAATTGCTTGCTGGAGCATCTTGGATGGCCGAATATGGCAACCCTGATATTCCTGAGCAATGGTCGTACATCCAAGGATTCTCGCCCTATCACAATGTTCGCGAGAATCAAAAGTACCCCACAGTCCTGTTCACGACCTCCACACGCGACGATCGAGTTCACCCAGGACATGCGAGGAAGATGATGGCCAAAATGGAAGCCCAAGGCCACAGTGTGCTCTACTATGAAAACATTGAGGGTGGGCATGGCGGTGCAGCAAACAATCGCCAATCGGCCTTTATGCAAGCCATCGCATATACGTTTTTGAAACAACAACTTTTTGCGAATTGAAGGATCGATTCACTTGTCCAACGCATCTCCACTATCGCCGCAAGTCATCAATCAAATTAAGCGATTGGACTTGCGCGCGAAAATGGTGGTGCGAGGTTTCCTGCAGGGATTACACGCTAGTCCCTATCATGGTTTTTCGGTCCAGTTCAGCGAGCATCGTCGCTATAGCCATGGAGACGATCCCAAAACCATCGATTGGCTAGCCTACGCAAAAACTGATAAGTATTACGTCAAACGCTTCGAGGCGGAAACCAATCTCACTGGTTACTTGGTCATGGATCTGTCCGAGTCGATGGGCTACACGCATCGACAGGAAGTCACGAAGTTCGAGTACTCAGTCTGCCTCGCTGCGTCACTCTGCTATCTCATGACCTTACAGCAAGACCCGGTAGGGCTACTAACTTTTTCTGATAAAGTCCAGGCCAGGCTACCGGCTCGTTCGAGGCGTGGTCATTCTGCTGATTGCCTGGCTCAGCTGGCTCGATTGCAACCCGCCGGCGAGACCGATTTGCCAGGGTGCCTCGCAACGGTCGCGGCGATGTTAAATCACCGCAGTCTCGTAATGCTTTTTACCGATTTGCTCGGCGAACCCGAACCAATCTACGCAGC
Organism: Pirellulaceae bacterium; assembly: GCA_041749395.1. Taxonomy (GTDB): domain Bacteria; phylum Planctomycetota; class Planctomycetia; order Pirellulales; family Pirellulaceae; genus Laterigemmans. Next base: position 12,817 of record JBGTBJ010000102.1, on the reverse strand, counting down.
CCTTGCACGACTTCGGCACTCGGGCCATGACGTGATCTTGTTTCATATTCTTGATGAAGCCGAAGTGAATTTTCCCTTTGAAGGTCCAGTTGAATTCGAGGATCCTGAGACAGGCATAAGCGTTCCCGTCGATGCCACCGGGATGCGAGATGACTATCTACGTGAACTCGAGGCATTTCGCGAGGGTTTCAAGGATCGCTGTAATCGAATGCGAGTGGATTATGTCCCACTGGATACCAGCCTTCCCTTCGACCGCGCGCTCACCGAATATTTGATCAGCCGTCAAAGTCGCTTCTAAAGCAAGGCTCGCCCCTTTGAGTCGTATCAACCCAGCTTCTCTTGCCTTAGCTGCAGATACCTTCAACAATGTTCGACAGTAAGCTCGAATTCCCATCACGGAGGCCATCGGCAATGTCGCGATTACATACTCAGACGAGAATTACTCTTTGTGCATTGGCACTAGGACTATTCCCTCTCGCTGCGAATGCAGAAATCATCAAAGTGGACGTGATCACTTCGGTCGGGACTATTGAATTGGAACTCGATAGTGAAAAAGCGCCTAAAACGGTCGCGAACTTTCTCGACTATGCAAAATCGGGCCACTATGACGGAACCATCTTCCACCGTGTCATCGCCGATTTCATGATCCAAGGAGGTGGCTTCGATGCCAAGTTAGAAGAAAAGCAAACCAAAGCTCCAATCCCGAATGAATCAAAAAACGGCCTCTCCAATTCGCGCTACACGATCGCCATGGCCAGAACGGCCGACCCCCATTCCGCAGCTAGCCAATTCTTCATCAACGTTGGAGACAATCCAGAGCTGGATGCAGCAAACAGCGGCGATGGCTGGGGCTATGCTGTCTTTGGAAAAGTGATTGCTGGCCAAGACGTTGTCGACAAGATCAAGGCAGTTGCGACTCGTCCACGAGGCATCTCACACGAACATGTTCCCGTTGACCCCATCGTCATTCAAAAAGTCGTACGCAAACCGTAGCACACCCTCCCGAGTCGCCGTCTGCGCCAATACACCCTCCCGAGTCGCCGTCTGCGCCAATACACCCTCCCGAGTCGCCGTCTGCGCCAATACACCCTCCCGAGTCGCCGTCTGCGGCGAGCGGGAGGGTCGGGCGCTAAAGCCCGGGGAGGGCCCTTCCCCGCAGAGACTGCGAAAACCCTCAGCGACACAATTCGCTAACAAAAAACGTTCCTACTCGTACTCAGTGCAACGGTACTCGTACTCTATATAAGCGCGATGCTATAACTGAAATCTCGACCATAAGCGATATGGTGGGAACGAGCGAGCACGAGTACCGTGATGCTGAGTAGATGGCAACCATTGTAATTTTCGACAGCGTTGCCAATATGGTTGTCGTTCCGTAAACTCTTTAGCACAGATCAAACAATTTGCTGGTGATCTTACGGCAGTGATGAACGCAGAATTTGGGGTTCGAGAGTATTTGTGGCAAGTGTTGAAAACAGCAAACTCGACTCGCTCTGGCGGATTTCGCTTCGCTGGGCCCAATACCGAGGCGAGTTTCAGTTCGGGCTACTCAAATTAGTCTGCCTGATTGTCTGCTATTGCTTGCATTTGTGGGCTTATACGACCGCAAACTTTGCCGATGCAACGGCCAATTCGCTTTCCAATCGTGGACTTCATTGGCAACTCACCACGGTGTTCCTGGTCTGGTTTTCCACATCGGCGCTAGTGCTTGTTGCCTTGCATCGACCATGGTTCCCAGGATGGCTACCAGCGGCAATTGCAGCATTGGATGGCCTCTTATTCTCCAGCATCCTCTATTTTGCAGATAGTGTGATGAGCATCTGGATTGGCGGATATTTCCTGCTAATAGGTGCGGCGCTATTTCGGTTATCGATCGTGGTTCTATGGATTTCCACTACGATTTCGTTGATTGGATTTTGGATTTTGCTTGGTCTTGCGCATCTACCGCAAGCCTTACGCGCCTCTGATCTTGTTTGGGTGGGACCCACTTACATTCAAGCCTGCATCATGCTTGCCATGTTGATCATGGCCATTCTGACGCACCGCTGCGTAAAGCAAACCAAAACTTTTGCCTTGGCCCACGCAAAGAAAACGTTGTCGCGATGAATAGTCGCCTTTCCCATAGTCGCCTTTCGCTCCGCGAAAGTAGCGTCTGATTATAGCTGCCTTATTCGCTACTTTCGCGGAGCGAAAGGCGACTATGCGACTATCATTCTTTGCAGCGAAACTCAGGATCTTCGCCTGCGGATGGACAGTTGATATAGTCGATTAGCGTGCGGAGTCTGCCCAAGTTGCGTCGATCAAAATGCGCGACAAGACGAGGTAGATCTGCTAACTCGCTCTCATCCTGCTCTTCGGGAAATGCACCAACTTGAGTGAATGAACCCTCGATAAGGATGTCGGCAAATCGCGTGTTGACCTCTTCTAGAACTTCTTCGCTCAGTTGTTTATTGAGACGCAAAACAAGGTTATTGCGAACGTATCTCATGCTGTGAAAGACTCGATAGAAACCGATCATTTCTTTAACAGCCGTTTCGACGGAATCGGTCACTCGGTAGAGGCGAACGTCTTCGGCACTGATCATGCCACCTTCTAGCAATTCGCGATCGATAAAGTGGCTCAATTCGCGATAGTAACTGCCACCCGGGGGATCGAGAAAAACGACAGGCAACATCGTTTGTTTACCTGTTTGCAATAGAGTTAAAGTCTCCATGGCTTCGTCCAGCGTACCAAAGCCACCCGGTAAACAAGCGACTGCCGAACATTCCTTGACGAACATCAATTTGCGAGTGAAGAAATATTTCATGGTCACCAATTTCGGATCACCATCGATCACTGGATTGGCTCTTTGCTCGAAGGGCAACATGATATTGAGCCCCATGGAGGACTCCAGGCCCGCGCCCAGATGTCCCGCTTCCATGATCCCGCCACCAGCACCCGTGATTACCATCCAGCCATGCGACGCCATGGCGCGACCCAACTCAACCGCTGACTGGAACGCTGGGTGCTCCTTTCCCAATCGGGCCGATCCAAAGATGGTTACTTTGCGGCGGCGTCGGTATGGCTGAAAAACTTTAAATGCATAGCGGAGCTCGCGCAACGTCCGGTTGAGTATCTTCAAATCACCACGAGAAGTATTATCCGTTTCCAATCTCAAAATCGACTGTCGCATCAAGTCCAAAAGATCTTCCGAACGAACATGCGTCAACGGTTCATCAGCAGGTTGCGGACGTCCCCGTTCGTCATCTCCAAGCGCCTCCGGCGGCACGCCCTCGAAGGGGAATGCCATGGAAGACAATCCTTCATTTGGAAACGGCGTATCGGAATCCTGAGGCTGATCGTTCATCGAATCTCTCAAACGTGGTGCGCTTTAGCTTTAGCTGTCGCTTTAGCTGTAGCTGTAGCTGTAGACGGAACCTTATTCTCGGCGGTAACCGGACGAATATTGAACAGTCTACCCATGATTAAGGCGAGCGGGGCGGCTGCGAAACTTAACAATGCCCCCATTTTTACTGAGTCCTGAACTTTGCCGGGATCCGTAAAGGCAGCAATCGACACAAATAGTGCCACCGTGAACCCAATACCCGCAACCATGCCCACTGTCGCAACATGACGATAGTCCATTCCCGCTGGCTTTTCTAAACGCAATACGCGTTCGGCAAACCAGGTCATGAATAGCACGCCAAATGGCTTGCCGAGTAATAGCCCAGCCAATACCAGATAGGTACCTGTGCCGATACTACTGAGCACGACGCCTGCGTTTACCAATCCAAACATTCCCAACATCAGCTCGACTGGGTTCTTCCAACACGCTTCGAATTCGTTCAATGTGTCATGCCGCTTCAGCTCATTGCGAGCAAAAATTCCTAAATCCGTATGAGCGTGTGGGAGGAGCGGAATGATCGGGATCAAGCCCAACGCCGGATGGACATTGGCAAAATAGAACGACATCCAACATAGGACACCGGGAATAGCAATGTACCACCAGTGACTGTGCAGTCTCCACCGACGACGCATGACCATGGCAAGAATCATCGACGCCAGAGTCAACAGGAACCATGCTGGCTCCACTGGCGCTTGTGGATAAAATAGGGCCAAAATAATCAAACCGGCTGCGTCGTCCGCAATAGCCAGCAAGAGCAGGAAAGCGATGGCGGGGTGCCCCGCACCGAAAATCATTCTGGCAATCAGATAACTAAAAGCGATATCTGTCGCGCATGGGATTGCCCAGCCTCGACCAAGCGTCCCATTGGTACCTGTGACTAAAGTTCCGACAATAAAAATAATTGCTGGCCCCAACACTCCGCCAATGGTCGCCAATAAGGGCGTGAGCGCTTTCCGCGGGTTTGACAGCGCACCACCTGGTAATAATGACTCCCATACTTCCTTGCCAGCAATTGCAAAGAACAATGCCATGCAAATGTCATTGATCAGGAAATGGATGGTGAATCCATGGTGTCCGCCTGCGTGCTCCAGCGATGCGGCACTGCCAAAAAATGAAAATAAATCAAAGTTGACAAATTGCAGGTAACTATCGCTATCTTGGCTATCCGCGTAATTGGCCCAGAACAATGCCGCCAGCGAACCTGTAACAAGCAAGAGCGAATTATCAAGGATATACCGAATAAAAGGCATTCCCTCTGCCGACTTATGATGTCCCGCCATTTTCTGCCTTACATAGAAGTTTAACACGATGAGCGATAGTTTGCACTGCTCCGTACCGATTGGTTAGCTTGCCCAAAGTGCGGAAGTGGAGTCAAACTAGCCAATCTGATGTTTGTTGGCGGAAGTCCCGGTCGATATAGACGGGTTGTAGGGCATATAAAGCCCGTACTACTTTAAATGCATCTTGTCAGGAGAAACCCGCCATGCTTGAAATCGCCATATTGGGAACCGGAAGCGTTGGCCGGACTCTAGGTGCCCGCCTCGCCGAAGTGGGGCACCCCATTCATTACGGGAGTCGCAACCCAGACTCCGCTCGTCTCACGCAATGGATTGCAAACTACCCAACGCTGATCAGCGCATCGGAACCTGGACACGCTGCGCGTTCCTGTTCCGTAGTGATTCTCGCGATGCCCTATGGAGGGATCGAAGCGACTATCAAACAGGCGGGTAATTGGGCTGGGAAAATTTTGATCGATTGCTCGAACCCGCTTAATGCATCCTTCGACGGACTCGAAATGGGTTTTAACGATTCTGCGGCCGAACAAATCGCTCGCTGGGCCACAGGTGCTCATGTCGTTAAAGCGTTCAATACCGCCAGTGTAGCCACCATGATGAATCCCCTTTACAACGGCCATCGCGCGACAATGTTTTATTGCGGAGACAATTTAGAATCCAAAGTGGTAGTACGACGCTTGATCGAGGATCTGCAGATGGACCCGGTCGACAGCGGGCCACTCAAACACGCTCGCTACTTGGAACCTATGGCTATGCTCTACATCCATTTGGCAATTCGCGAAGGCTGGGGTTCACACTGCGCATTGAAAATGCTGCAGCGAACACCAGACTAGAATGCTAATAAGGCCAGGCTAGATGTAACTTGTACCTAGGGGCAAAAGAGCTCATTTTCAGCCAAGCATTCACAGAGTCGCATGTAAACGCTCTTCAGATTCGCAGGCGAATAATCTTCGCCGCATGCTTTCACAATCCGTGATGCCAGCGTGCCTGCATTCACAATTTGTTCGGCCGTCGATCGAAGCTCGCCCAACATCGCACTCGCTGACGGGTCGGATCGCTGCTTCGTCTGATCCAGTAGGTACTGCCAAACATCCTGCGCTGTGCAGCACCCATTACCAGTTCCCATTCCGAAGTGAGCTAGGTAATCACTATCCTCAATCACCGCCCGTTCGCCCAATTGTATCGTGGAATGCAGCAGCGTTCGCAAAGAATCACTCGATAGAGACTGCTGTTGAACTGTGGTTGTAAATGTTTCTCCCACCAGCAATCGCAAGACGTCTATCACCAAGGCTGCTATTGCCAGGTCCGCTCTCACACATTCTTGCACATCGATCAAACGGATCTCCAAACTGCTGCGATCAAATCTGGGTATGGCGCCACGCGAATTGATGAATTCACTTTGTAGCAAGCCCTCCCCATCAACGGCTGCAAGGTCCTTGAACATCGGCGCCAAAATTGATTCTTGGTACTCGGAAATTTTGAAGACAGCCTCCGGAATAATCCCTGCGGTTATCGAAGGAATGCGATCGCAATTATGCTCGTAAAAATGCAGTCTCGCGTCCAAATGATCAGCACGTTTACTATCGAATAGTGGCGAACTGGCGGCTATGGCAGGAAGCAAAGGTAAGAGCAGTCGCACGGCAGCATGCAACTTGCCAAATTCATCGTCACCCTGAAAGGGTAGATTCAAATGCATGCTTTGCACATTGGACCAACCGTGGCCTGAACAATCAAAGACATCATCCAATGCATCGTATATCTCTCGCGACTCCCCGAACCAAAGTTGCTTTTCACGCGCGGGATTCATCCACGGGTGCATAGCGGTAGGCATCAGTTTCGCACCAAACGCAACCAACCGCTTGTTCGCGGCAGTAATGTTCTTTTGAAATTCTAGCACCAGCGGGAATAATTCCAACGCGGGTCCATTCGTCTTGAACTCGACGACATGATTGATCAATTCGTTCGACCAGGCAATCGCGCCGAACTCGAGGTCCGAAACCGGTTCGCCCTCCCGGTCCACTAACAGTCGATCGGCAATCGGACGAACGCTCAGTCGTTTGGAGTCCACAATCATGTACTCCAGTTCTATGCCAAAGGCAGAGAACAATCTTCGCTCACTCACACCTGCTCTCCGTTTTCTCTCTTTCAATGTTGGAACACTTACGCGAGTTTACCTGGGCTAATCTCCGTGGAAAGATGCTGCTTTCACTTTCCCTCTCTCCAGCGCTACCTTTCGACCATGGAGACCCCGCACTTTGGAATTTTCGCTCGAAAATCCGCAAGTTTCCTGCTCGAAATTTACAACCTGCCTCCAGTATACATGCGAACCCGCTGGGGTCATTCAGGGTTCTTTTCCGTTCCCTTGCCAGTCGGGCTAGGGCGTTCCAGGTGAACCCTATTCTGACCGGCGATTCTTGGTTTCCAAATTAAACACAAAAGCTGTGCTTGCGGAAAACTCCAATTTTATCTTTGATTGAGCCTGGCCGATCGTACTCCTTGATGACTGCGAAAATGCAGTCAATGGTTATTGCTTTCTATGTTGGCTCCGAAGTCCGTATTTGCGACCTCTCGTATGACCGGAAACACCCGATCCAATCTCCGCGCCAGCACCGGCGACGGGGCCGCATTTGGAATTATGGTGGGGATGGGGGAAACCTATTTCGGCGCATTCGCTTTGGCGATTGGTTTAGGTGAAGTTGCCGCAGGATTGATCTCCAGCCTGCCCATGCTCTCCGGCGGATTGTTACAGCTCGTGTCGCTTCGCGCCGTAAAGTGGATCGGATCGGAAAAACGGTGGGTCTTGGTTTGCGCAACGATTCAAGGCTTAGCGTTCGTTCCGCTAGCAATTGCCGGTTTGGCGGGTACGATCACCTTACCAGCCATGCTCGCTATCGCTTCGATCTATTGGGCAGCCGGTCTGGCAACGGGCCCTGCCTGGAACACTTGGATGCAAACCATTGTTCCGGCACGCTTGCGCGCTAAATATTTCGCCAGCCGAACGCGCACCAGCCAACTCATGACCCTCGTCGCTTTCTTAAGCGGAGGTCTATTTTTGCAATGGTCACACGGCTCCAACTCAGAACTAACCGCGTTTGCGATCTTGTTTTCCATCGCTGCTACGTTCCGACTGGTATCGGTTGCTTGCCTTTCACGACACCACTCGCTGCTAGATCGCGACTCAACAGTCGATGCGGTGACCCAAGCAAAAACAAGACAATCCATACAGGGCTCTGGGAGTCCAGCATCGATAACATTTCTGCCTCGCACGGGCCGACGGTTGCTCGTCTATCTCGTTGCCATGCAGGGAATGGTTCAAATATCAGGACCCTTCTTCGCTCCATTCATGCTGGAAGAATTGCATTACACCTACGCCGAATTCGCTGCTCTTATCGGAGTGGCTTTCGCAGCCAAGGTCATTGCGTTTTCATTTTGGGCACGGGTCGCAAGAACGCAGGGGGCAGGCTGGTTGCTGTGGATTGGCGGAGTCGGAATTGCTCCGATCGCAATGCTATGGGTCTTCTCGCAACACTTCCTTTGGCTTGTTCTCGTACAGTGTATTAGCGGTACTTTATGGGCCGCTTATGAACTCGGCTTCTTTCTGCTCTTCTTCGAAACATTGCCGATTCGAAAACGAACCCGCATGCTCACCATTTACAACTTTGGCAACACCGCCGCATGGTGCCTCGGATCGTTAATCGGTGCCGGTATTCTTTCGTACTACGGAGCAACACATAATGCCTATCTAACACTCTTCGCACTCTCTTCCGTCGGCAGAACGATTGCTATCATATTGCTTGTGCGCACCTTGCCACCCAAAGTTCAACTCCCCACCCCAGTTCGAAACATTGGTCTGCGCGTGTTAGGTTTGAGAGTCGGTAGTGGCGGTATGGACGTGCCAATCCTGCCTAGTATTCCTGCCAAACCAAACACGCAGCGCGGTTAATCGATATGACTGCCTTACGCTGAACTTATCGGCTGACGTTATGGTCCAGGAATTCCTTGAGGACAACACTGCGCTTCGTTCGCCCTCCAGTGCAGTTCCAACGCGCCCCTCGAGAACGCTCCTGTGGATCGCCCGCTCGTTGACGCTGGTCGCCATTGTGCTAACGGCGATTCGCATTGTTAACAATTATCAAATGCCGGGCCCCTTTGATGAGCACAACCTGGGATTTTGCGACTTTCACAATGGTGTCTATTTTCCGTCGCTAGCCTGGCTTCAAGGTGATAACCCGTATTCCAGCCAGTACGCCCAATCGTATCCTGTGATGCGACAGGTACCGTTGTATTCACCACTAGTATTTCTTTCCCATGCGCCGCTCGCGATTCTTCCGCTGCATGTTGCCGAAGCGATCTACTTTTGCATGATGGTGGCGCTTCTGTGGGGATGTGCGCGTTTGATCGCGAAAGATATCGACCGCTCAAAACTCATTCTTCAACTGGGTAACTGGGTCTTCCCCACCACTGCGTTGCTTGTGTTATTCGCTGTCTATTCACGCCCCGGACATGCAACGCTTTACTCGGGCTATTTTACACTTGAAATCATCCTAGCCACCTTCTTAACCTTCGCCTATTCGCTGCAGTCACCCTATTGGGCAGGACTTGCGCTAGCCTATACATCGATCAAACCAACCTACGCGATTCCCTTGGGTTTGATTCTCCTTGCCATGCAGCGTTTTAAAACGGTTGCCGTTGGTACCGTATTGGCTGTGCTGCTGGGGGTTGCTCCGCTCATTCTGACCATCGTCGAAGAACCGCACGGATCATGGAGCGAAAAAACCCACAGCGTATTGCAATCCATGTTGCATAGTCAGGATTTTCATCGCGACCAAAATTGGGAAAGACCCGCAGTCTCATGGACCCGCTTAGACCTGTTGGGCATGATCGCCAAATGGACCCGCAGTCAGCCCAACGATTGGACCCACTTGCTGGTTATGATCGCCATTTGGTTGCCCGTTGCACCTGTACTCTGGCGAGGTGCAGGACGCCGTGCAGGCTTGGATGCAACCCAACTCACAGGACTCGTAACCTCCCTGGCTCTCGTCACGACACTTGTCTGTCTGTACAAACATGCATACGACGGACTTCTTCTCCTAGCACCCATCGCGGGGATTCTTTGGAATTCGGGCGCGTGGCCGCGGGTCGCATGGGGATACAGATTGTCTCTAATCGGGCTGCTTGGACTTCCGCTTGTCAACTATTTATCAACGCATGCGGTACTATTTCATCCCCGTTGGCAGGGCATGTTCGAGAATGCCTGGGCTTCGAATATCGTAACAAGTCTCAATGCGGCGTCTTTGTTTTTGGCAATGCTCTTGCTCGCCTGGATCATCTGGCGATTGCCGGGCGACAAATCAAAAGGGATTGCCTAGAATTAAGCTTTACAAACTCACGCGCTTCCTACTTCCTTGTCGAGAATTCGCATGTCCGATACCGACCGCATTTTAATCGCGGACGACAATGCCGCAAACCGCGAACTTTTGGAAGCCTATTTGGCGGCGGTGGAATGCGAAGTGGAAACGGCTGTCGACGGAAGTGATACGCTCGACAAAGTGGCCAGTTTTCAACCCGATTTAATTTTGCTTGATGTCATGATGCCCAAGCTCAGCGGATTCGAGGTCTGCAAAAAGCTTAAGGAGAACCCCGAGACAAGCCGCATCATGGTTTTGATGGTGACGGCGTTGAATGAATTGGGCGATATCGAGCGAGCCGTCAATGCAGGCACCGACGACTTCCTCAGCAAGCCGGTCAACAAGATTGAGCTACTGAAACGAGTTGGTAATATGCTGAAACTCAAAGGCACCGCTGACGAACTCGAACGCCTTCGTGCCTACATACGCGAAATGGAAGACCAGGCGAGACCTCCCCACATTCATTGATTCATCCACCTAGATTAAACTTCTATGAACCACCGTTCGCGATCTCATGCCATTGGCCACCTTGCTTTTTGTACCTTGTTTTTCTTTGGCATTGTGAGCCTGAAATCCACTGCCGTTGCGCAAGAATCTAAATTGCGCGTAGCCACGGTTAACGGCTCTCTCTATCGCGACGCGGCGGGCGTCTTAGCGGCGGAATTGGAAGCGGGGGAAAGCAAGCAAGCAAAGCAGCTAGCCGCACTGATTCAAATCATTCGTCCCGACATTTTGCTCGTTAACGAAATAGACTACGAGGCCGATCATCGCGCGGTCGAAGCCTTTCGCAAAATCTATTTGGCACATGACCAAGTCACACTCCAGAACGAAACAACGCAGGCCCTCGATTATCCGTACTTTTATGCAGGACCTGTGAACACGGGTGTCAATTCGGGTATCGATCTAGGCAGCGATGGCAAACTGAACGGACTCGACGACAACTGGGGATTCGGTCGTTATGAAGGGCAATACGGCATGGTCGTGCTCAGTCGATTTCCTATCCAAACGAACAAGATTCGCTCCTTTCAGAAGTTCCGCTGGTCCCAGCTAACTGATGCCAAACAACCTATCGTTCCTGAAACAGGAAAGCCCTACTACAGCGATCCAGCTTGGCAAGCATTGCGTCTCTCATCGAAGAGCCACTGGGATGTGCCCATTGATGTAGCGGGAAAAGAGCTTCATATTTTGGCCAGCCACCCCACACCTCCCGCCTTCGATGGTCCAGAAAAACGAAATGGGTGTCGCAATCACGATGAAATTCGTCTTTGGGTAGATTACCTATCCGGTGGTGATGCGGCGCACACACTGGTCGATGATGCCGGCCTTCGAGGAGGCCTCGATGCGACTGTGCCATTCGTGTTGCTGGGCGATCTTAATTCCGACCCAACCGATGGTTCCGGGTATGCGGATGCGATTCGCAGTCTATTACAGCATCCACGTGTGACCGATCCACAACCCAAGAGCCGCGGTGCGGTGCTCGCCGCGCGGACACTCGCTGGCAAGAACATCGAGCACCGTGGTGATCCAGCTCTCGATACCTCGCAATTCGCAGAATCAAGCGTCGGCAATTTGCGTGTTGACTACTGTTTGCCCAGCTCCAACGTACAAACCACAGCGAGTGGCGTTTTCTGGCCTCTGCCGGGCGAATTGGGTGCATCCCTGATGGATGTCTCGGATCATCGCATGGTTTGGGTCGACATTAAGCTCTAACAGCCTACGAAGCTCGACTCTCAATCTTCGCAACGTAGGTACCATCGGAGCAGCGGTCAACCACGATCGGTAGCTGGTACATTTTCGAAAGTCGCACAGCCTCCAGCGCCGATTCCTTTGCCCCGTCAAATGTGATTCGTCCATGATCCAAGAGGACCACATGCTCCACCTCAGGGATAATCTCTTCGACGTGGTGCGTGACAATCACGAGTGTGATTTCTTTTGACTGGGCTATTTGACGCAACATCATGAGAAAATGATGTCTCGCAGCGATATCAAGCCCGGTGGTTGGTTCATCCAACACCAATATCTGCGGCTGGTGAATCAATGCACGTGCAATCAATACTCGCCTTCTTTCTCCGGTCGACAAGGTTGACACGCGACGATCAATCAAGTGGGATGCCTCCACTCTTTGCAGCGACTCCTGAACTTGCCGAATAACGTCGGGTGTCATCTCCACTCCGAACTCTGCCAACTCGGTAGCTGTAATCCCGCTGGCAACGGCTTCCGACGCCAACATCCGCCCTGTGCGTCCCACGGAAAAGGAATGATCGAGCATCGAAGTAACCACGCCCATCTGTCGATGGAGCAACACGACTTCCCAATCGCTGATGCCCATTATCTTAACTTCGCCTTGCTGACCATCATCCTCGACAGATGGATAGAATTTGCGCAACAGAAGATTGAGTAACGAAGTTTTGCCAGCGCCATTGGGCCCCAGTACCGCGGTATGCCGACCACTGGGAATCTGCAAACACAATCGATCCAGAATACGGTTACCGCCTCGAATTACGCTAACATCGAGGAGTTCTAATAAGGGCGTCATTCCAGCGGCAGAATTCAAGAGAACACTTTTCCGTCAATAAAATTGTAAGGGTTGAAGTGGACCCCAATTTTAGGACCACAGCTTAAGATAGAAAATCGCGTTTTCTCCGGTATGCTGTTGAGGCGAAGCCAATTCGGTCTACCAAGGAAGAACCATGACAAGGAAGCGACGATCATTCACACCTTCTTTTAAG